>NZ_JAANMS010000017.1 GCF_011250565.1 Nocardioides sp. IC4_145 | reverse complement strand
CCCACGAACTCCCCAGTCGAGCTGTCTCACCAACGTGCGCTGTCTCGGCGCCAAACAACCGGGAACATCGATTTGGCCCCGCAGAATCGAGGCCATGCGCTCCTCGACATCGCAGATGCAGCGGCGCCTGAGCCGGGTTGATGTTCGACGTCAAAACGAGCGCTACCCACTGAAGTGGGAGTCAGAAATGGGGACGCCTCAGATAGAGCAGGTGAAGTTTGGACGACTGATGCCGTGCACCCTCAGGTTCGAAGTGACGCCGCAGCGCCGTGGAGGAGTTGAGTCCCCGATAGTGGTGTAGCGCGGTCGCTGAGGTCGTCGCCGGCGTGTACGGCAGAGGCAGACGCGGCCACCGCGTGATCCTTCGAGTGAACCTCTCACAGAACCCTCGAACGGAGTCATCACGATGACCGCACCACACATTGTCGACCCTGCACGCCTGCTCAGCGAAGCCCTCGCTGAGGCGAGTCCGGATCTGATGCGTTCGCTGCTGCAGACGATGATCAACGCCCTGCTTTCAGCGACGCCGATGCTGTGGTGGGGGCCGAGTACGGCCGGGTCTCGCCGGGTCGAACCGCGCAGCGCAACGGCTACCGGCATCGCGACCTGGACACCCGGGTCGGCTCGATCGACGTCGCGATCCCGAAGCTGCGCAAGGGCACCTACTTCCCCGAGTGGCTGCTCGAGCGCCGCAAGCGCGCGGAGGCCGCGCTGATCACCGTGGTCGCGGACTGCTACCTCGCCGGGGTGTCCACCCGGCGGATGGACAAGCTGGTCAAGACCCTCGGCATCGACTCGCTGTCCAAGTCTCAGGTCTCGCGGATGGCGGCCGAGCTCGATGAGCACGTCGAGCAGTTCCGCCACCGGCCCCTCGACGCCGTCGGACCGTTCACGTTCGTGGCCGCCGACGCATTGACGATGAAGGTCCGCGAAGGCGGACGGGTGATCAACGCCGTGGTGCTCCTAGCGACCGGGGTCAACGGCGACGGGCACCGCGAGGTCCTCGGCATGCGAGTGGCCACCAGTGAGACCGGAGCTGCGTGGAACGAGTTCTTCGCCGACCTCACAGCCCGCGGCCTGGCCGGGGTCCGGCTGGTCACCAGCGACGCCCACGCCGGGCTGGTCGAGGCGGTCGCGGCGAACTTGCCCGGCGCCGCCTGGCAACGATGCCGGACGCACTACTCAGCGAACCTCATGAGCGTGACACCCAAGAGCATGTGGCCAGCGGTCAAGGCGATGCTGCACAGCGTCTACGACCAGCCCGACCGACCCTCGGTGCACGCCCAGTTCGACCGGCTTCTCGACTACGTCGACGGCAAGCTCCCCGAGGTCCACACCCACCTCGACACCGCCCGCGCCGACATCCTGGCCTTCACCGAGTTCCCCAAAGACGTCTGGACCCAGATCTGGTCCAACAACCCCGCCGAACGCCTCAATCGCGAGATCCGCCGACGCACCGACGCCGTCGGCATCTTCCCCACCCGCGAGGCCATCGTGCGACTCGTCGGCGCGGTCCTGGCCGAGCAGACCGACGAATGGGCCGAAGGCCGCCGCTACCTCGGCCTCGAGGTCCTCGCCCGCTGCCGCGTCACCGTCGTCCCCAACACCGAAACCGAGATCGGAGCTGATCAGCTGCCCTCCCTCACCGCATGACCAAACAGGAGGAACGCAGCGCTACACCACTACCTGGGACTTGACCTGGAGGTCTTGGGTCAGCATGGCCTCGAGCTCCGGAAGGGCCAAGGCCGACTGCGCGGCGTCGCGAACTCGACTGCGTGCCGGCTTATCCCGGGCGGTGGCCGAACGGGCCACCGTCGTCCAGGCCTCTGCGGCTCGGCTGGCTGACCGCGCCGATGAGGTGGTTGCTTCATCCCCGGTCATCTGGGCGATCTCGAAAGCCCCCTGGGCCAGCAGCCGGCGGAAGAGGCCGCCGCCTGTGCCTGCCTTCTCGATGAACGCGCCGAGGCTGAACAACATGATTTCGAGTTCCTCGTCGTCGTGGCGCTCCCAGCCCGCAATGTCCGTGGCAAAGGCATGCGCTGCGGCGACTCCTGCGCTGCGGACCATCAGACCGGCGGCGTCACCCGGTTCTGAGGGTAGCTCGTCGAAGACTCTGGTGGCGCTGGTGGGATTGCTCACCGCTTGGGCTGACTGGGCGAATGCCTCAGCCGCCGCGGACGCCAGATCCGGCAGCTCGGCGGGCCACCTGATGTCATACAGCGTGTGTCGCGTCGGTTGCGGGAACGACGTGGAACTGCGGGCCCGCGCAAGGGCCTCGTAGGGGACCTCCTGGACGTCTTCGCGATCGTTGTCGACCACCAGAGCGCATGGTCATCGAACCCGATGACCACGATGTCGTGGCGGCTCATCGAAAGTTTGACGCGCAGATATGGCAGCTCGGCAATGTCAGCCCAGAGCATGACTGGACGACCGCCCTCGATCTCGGCGCGTACCCAGCTCCATCCCTCGGCGGGATCATCAGTAACCCGCTGCTCGGCCGCTGCGCCAAGCCGACGAGGCAGATCCAGCTCGAGCTCTCCGCCACGGCCAACCAGGTACAGGGGTGGGAAAAGGCCTACCGAGCGCACATAGGAGAGACCGAGCGCGCCGCCGAGAGCGAACACCAGACCTTCGCTGGGAGGGCCGTCCCATCCGAGTCCGGCCCACTCCAGCAGGTCTCGCAGAGCGCCGGACCCACAGTGCCCACCGATCCGATGCGGGTAGGGCGACACCTGTGCGGCGGCATGACTAGTAGTCATGAAGCCGTCTTTCGCATCCGAGCCTGCGTGTCGGACGGTGATCGGTAGCAGTCAACCTCTGCTCGCTGAACGATCACGGCCTCGGCTCTCTCTCAACGCCTCTCGGACCGCCGGTCTCCTCGGCGGTCTTGGTGATGGCGCTCTCCAGGCTCCGTGCGTACGCAGCAGCGAAGTGGGCGACGTCAACGAGCACGAACATGGCGGTCGAGGTGAGCACCCTCTGCCCCTCCGGGTCGGTGATGGTGGCTTCAACCTGAAGTCGACGCCCATCGCGACCGGTGAGGTGGGCTTCCAACCGATAGGTGACGTCCAAGAGGACAGGCTGCAGGTACTCGATCTCGAGGCGTCGAGTCACCGCCGGGCCGCCAACTAAGTACTGGAGGAATCCATAGAGGTCGTCGATGACCGTCGCCAACGCCCCACCATGAGCGATCCCCGGCGCGCCCTCGTGCCGGCGGTCGAAGGCGTGCGCAGCGACCACGCCGTCCCCCGCACGTCGCACCTCGAGATGGTGACCATGCGGATTGTCCTCGCCGCAGCCCAGACAGTTGGCGTGGTGTGAGGCAAGGCGAGCCCCGTCGTCAGGAGGACGGAACTTCTCTGCAAACGTCGCGATCAGGTCATCAAATCGACTCATCCCGCTACCCCGCCTGCCATGACAGTGTCGATCCAGCGTTCGAGGACATCACGCTGCCACTTAGAAGGATGCGGGACGAGCATCCCGCTCACTCCTCGACCTAACAGGAGATCCAGCGTCAACTGGATCAGAACCGGATCCGTGGTGATCCAGACGCGACATACCTCCCGAAGCTCGGCGTGCACCCGCTCCTCCGCCGGAACCAGCTGGCGTCGAAGGTCCTCGTCGGTGCGTGCCGCGGCCCATAACTCCAACGTGGCTCCGTACAGCGGCCCGGACAACGCCTCAGCGAGGAGCTCCAGGGCCGCCAGTGCTGCCGCTCTGGTCGGTTGAGCCGAGGGGTCCAGACTGTCTCCGATCCGTATCGCGAGACTGTCTTGAACATGCGTGAGACGTTGCTGAGCCAAATGCTCGACCGCCGCCACGACCATCTGGTCTCGCGTGCCGAAGTGGTGGAGCTGAGCGCCTCGCGACAAGCCAGCTCGCTCGGCCACGGCAGGGCCAGTGGTCCCCGCGTACCCCAGCTCCGCCAAGCAAGCCACCGTGGTGTCCAGCAGCAGCCGGCGGGTTGCGACCGCCCGAACCTGTCGATCCTGCACGCCAGCGGTCATGTTGAACACTGTACATACATACATGCATGTATGCGCTCTAGGTGGAGCAGTGCTCGCCTTCGCACTCCTAGCGCGCCAGACACCGTGCCGAAAGCCGTTGCTAGGTAACGGACCGCGGACAATGCCATCTGCTGGCGCGCTGGCAGCAGGCTCTCCCGGCCAACCAGGCGGCATATGTGTCGATCTCGCCACCCGCGCCCTCTCCCCCGGTGGCCTACTTGTCCCGGCCACGTTCGGCCCGACGGGACCCCGTCTTTCTCGGGCCAGCCAACGGCCCGTCACTTGGCCGACGACCTCGCCGTCTCCTTCGCGCCCGCCTTCCCCTTTGGCCCGTGCGGAGACGCGATGCACTGCACTCCCGGCGGCGCCGAGCAGCAGTTCACCTGAGAACGGCGCGGCGCACCGATCTACTGCTGCTGACCTCCGCCAAGCGGATCACGAAGGAGCGGGGCGCCGGCGCCATGCCCTCGACCGCGCCCGAGTTCGTGGCCGTGGTCCCGGAGAGCACGCCCCGACTTGTCGTGACCAGAGTCCGTGGCACCGTTGCAAGTCATGCCGAGTGTCCTCCGATCGATGGTGACGCACGTAGGGACGACGTAGGGACGCAAGGCCTAGCTGCTCGGCGTGTGTTGGAGACTAGCCCTCGGAAGTCGCTGTGGTCGTGTAGGAAATGGGGCCCTTGGTACTTGCGGTGGGGGTAGGCGACACGCGCCGCTGAGCTGACCCGGAGATGGGTCGAGACCTTCCAAAGTTTGGTGCGACCAAGCAACCGAACCGGAAGGCCTCGACGATGTCGCAGCCTACGGCGTGCGATCGCGCGCGTTCGTGTCCAGATCCGTCCTACTGCCAGTGAAGTGCCCCCGCTAGCCCGGACACCTTGAGTGAGGCGACGATGGTCGCCCGAGAGGAGTCCCTGTGCCTGCACCGAAGAGTCCTGAGTTCCGTCGTCGAGCAGTCGAGCTGGCGCGGCTGCGTGAGAAGCCGATCGCTCAGATCGCGAAGGATCTCGGCATTGCCGAGTCCGGTCTGCGTCGCTGGATGAAGCAGGCCGACATCGACGACGGCGTCCAAGACGGCCTGACCTCTGATGAGCGGGCCGAGCTGGTCCAGCTGCGCCGTGACAAGCGGGTGCTCGAGATGGAGATCGAGATCTTGAAGCGGGCCAGTGCCTACTTCGCTCGGGAGAACGTGCTCCCAAAATAGTGTTCCCGGTAGTCCAGGAGCTTGCCGCGGACGGTGTTCCGGTCGCGGTGACCTGCCGGGTGCTGAACGTCTCGACCTCGGGCTACTACGAATGGGCGCGGCGCCGAGCGAGCCGTCGTGACCTCGAGCAGGCCTACCTGATGGCCGCGATCCACGACGTGCACGCCGCCTCCTACGGCACCTACGGCCACCGCCGGGTCCATGCCGAGCTGACCATGGGCCGGCGTCTGGAGGTCAGCCACGGCCGTGTCGAGCGACTGATGCGCTCCACCGGCCTGCAGGGCGTGCACCGACGCAGGCTGCGGGGCTGCACCCGCCGCGATCAGGCCGCGACACCATCGGAGGACCTGGTCGAGCGGAACTTCCGCCCCGATGCCCCAGACAGGCTCTACGTCGCCGACGTGACCCAGCACCGCACAGGTGAGGGGTGGTTGTACTTCGCGGTCGTCATCGACTGCTTCAGCCGCCGCGTCGTGGGCTGGTCGATCGCGGACCACATCCGCTCCGAGCTGGTGGTCGATGCGTTGCAGATGGCGATCTGGAACCGTCGCCCACCGGCCGGGGCGGTCCATCACAGCGACCACGGGTCGACCTACACCAGCTGGGCCTTCGGTCACCGGCTGCGCGAAGCAGGGTTGCTCGGATCGATGGGCACGATCGGCGACTCCCTCTTAACCGGCCAATCGGCGTGTTTATGCAGGTCAGCGACACGCCGGGGTTTAGTGGCTGCCGTGGTGCGGCGGGTCGGTGGTGCTACATCTGTTGCTCATGGACGAGAGGGCCGCGCTGCGGCTCGAGGAACACGGCGAGGGATGGGTGCTCGCTGGCGAGGCGGCTGCGCGGTTCGAGCTGGTCAACGAGTACCTGAGCCATCTGCTGGACCGGAACTACTCGCCGGCGACGGTTCGTGCCTACGGGTATGACCTGCTTGCGTTCTGCCGCTGGCTGACCGAGCAAGACCTCAATCCGGAAGCGGTCACCACCAACGTCTTGCTCGACTATCTGAAGGCGTGCCGGGAAGCGAGCGTCCCGGGCCGGCCGGGGCCGAACGTGGTGACGATGGACGGGCAACGGGTGGACCGGTACGCGGCCACGACGATCAACCGCCGGCTGGCGGCGATCTCCGGACTGTTCACGTTCGCCGGGCTGCGGTCCCCGGATGCGAAGAACCCGGTGCCGCGGGGACGCGAAGCACGCTGGATGGTGGCTGGGGAGCGGTCCGGGATGCTCGCGCACACGACCCGCCGGCGCAAGCCGCGTTCGGCGTTGCGGCTGCGGGAGCCGAAGAAGCTGCCGGTGGCGTTGTCGGCCTCGGACGCCGCCACGCTGGTCGGAAGCTTGCGCACGTGGCGCGACCGCGCGATCGCCGGGCTGATGCTGTGGTGCGGCCTTCGGTCGTGTGAGGTCCTCGCCCTGGACGTGAAGGATGTCGACATCGGCGGCCGATGGGTCACCGTCACCGGCAAGGGCGCCAAGCAGCGACGCGTCCCGCTGGATCCGGACGTAGCCTCGGTGATCGACGTGTATCTGCTCGCCGAACGCCCCGAGTCGACGTCCGAGCGGCTGTTCTTGGTGGCCAAGGGCCCGCACCGCGGACAGGGCCTGACTCCGGCCGGGCTGCGCACGATCTTCCGCTACCACCGGGAACTGACCGGCGTGAGGGGCGGAAACCCGCACGCGTTTCGGCACACGTTCGGCACCGTGCTGGCAGAGGCCGGCGTCGATCTCGCGGTGATGCAGGCGCTGCTCGGGCACGCGCACGTCGACACCACCGCACGGTATGTTCATCTGGCTCCGGCCCACGTGAAAGCCGAGTTCGATGCAGCACGCGAACGCCTCCGCACCCAGAACCGCTGACACCGACCTGCGCCTGGACGGCGAGGATCTGCTGGCCGCCTACCTTGATCGCCTCCATGCCACCGGCCGCGGCAACGTCTCGTATGAGCGCGCCGCCCGGAGGTTCTTCCGCGCCTGGCCAGACCCACAGGCGTGGGCCGCCCAGCCACTTGCCGATCGGCTCGCTGAGGACAAGGCAACCCGGCCGGTCGTCACGTTCCTGATGCTGCACCAGGGCCTGCAGCCGGGATACGACTACCTGCTGGAACGCAAGCTCTCCCCGCTCTGGCGGGAGATCCAAGGCAGTCCGCTGCAGGCCGAGGTCGACCGGTTCCTGAATGCCGCCGAGACCCTCGGGTTCACGATGCGCACCCGCCTGGCCACCGGTTCGCAGGTCCCGGCACGGTTGCTGATCCAGACCGGTCGACGGATCGACCAACTCGTCCACGACGACCTGGAGGAGTTCGCCGAAGCCTGTCACGAGCGCGCCCGGCGCACCGGCACCAGCCACCGCCACTACCTCTCGGCGATTAGCAACACCCAGACTGTCCTGTTCCACCTCGGCATCCTCGACGCGCTGCCGCGTTCGGGTGGCCCGGTCCCGCTGGCGGAGCGGCTCGCGCAGGTGACCGCGCCGATCCGGGCGGAGATGATCGCCTACCTGGAACGCAAGAAGGCCACCTGCCACGCCAAGACGGTCTCGGCGATGGCGACCCGGCTCAAGCACTTCGGCATCTTCCTGACCACCCTCGACCCCGACCTGACCACGGTCAGGAACCTGGACCGGCGGCGACACATTGAACCCTGGCTCGCCTCGCTGCTCGACACCGTCAGCGAGAAGGACGGACACCCGATCAGCACCGGCGACCGGAACCGGCGCGTGGTCGCGGTCGCGACGTTCCTGACCGACATCACGGAGTGGGGCTGGGACGCCGCCCCGGCACGGAAGGTCATCTTCCGTGACGACATCCCCAAACTCCCGCAGGTCCTACCGCGCTACCTACCCGTCGACGCCGACCGACGCCTGAGCGCAGCACTGACCGACCATCCCGACAACGAGCTCGCCGCGCTGGCGCTGCGCCTGCAACGCGCCTGCGGGCTGCGGATCGGTGAGCTGCTCGACCTGGAACTGGACTGCGTGCACGAGATCGACGGCAACGGCGCCTGGCTGAAGGTGCCGCTGGGGAAGATGGCAACCGAGCGGATGGTGCCACTCGACACCGAGACCCTCGATCTGATCGACCGGATCATCCAGATCCGGTCCCAGGGTCGACCGATGCCGCACCCGCGCTACCGGCGTCCCGCGCAGTTCCTGTTCACCTACCTCGGACGCCGACTCACCCAGCAGGGCGTTCGCCGCGAACTCGACCACGCTGCTGATGTTGCCGGGCTGGGGCACGTTACCTCCCACCAGCTGCGGCACACCTACGCCACCGCGCTGGTCAACGCCGGAGTCTCCCTACAAGCCCTGATGGCGTTGCTCGGACACGTCAGCGCCGAGATGAGTCTGCGCTACGGGCGACTGTTCGACGCCACCGTCCGGGCCGAGTACGAACGCGCGCTGGAACTGGCCAAACAGCAAACCGCGCTTCAGTCACCGGTGGGCAACAGCCCGGCCGGAAGAGCGCAGCTGCCGCTGGCCGACATCACCGGCGGAAAGGACTGGCGCACCACGCCACTGCTGAAGTCACGCATGGCCGGTGGGTTCTGCCTGCGCGCGCCGGCCCAGGGCGCCTGCAGCTACGCCAACATCTGCGAGCACTGCCCCAGCTACCGAGCCGACCCCTCGTCCCTGCCGATCCTCGCCGCCCAGCGCGTCGACGCCGAGGCGCTGGCCCGAGACGCAGAGGAACGCGGATGGATCGATGAGGCCGAACGCCATCGCAAGCTCATCGCACGGCTTGACGCTCTGATCGCCGACACGGAGGCCACCGCCGGATGAACACCAGCCACACGCTGAACGCGGTCGAGCGCGCCTGCACCGACCTGGTCCGCGATGGCCGACCGGTCACCTTCACCGCCATCGCCACGGCCACCGGGCTCAGCCGTTCCACGCTCTACCGCAACACCGCGCTACGCGCCCTCGTCGAACACCACCAGCACCGCCCCGACGGACCGATGACCGCGATCACCGACGAGATCGCCACACTACGCACGGCAGTAAGCAGCCTCGCCGAACGAGTCCGCAGCCACGAAGAACAACTCCGCAGACTCCGCAGCTGACGCTGTTTAACCGGCCAATGGCCCAGCAGCAGGCCGATTAGCCGGATAATGTTTCGACAACTCCGTGGCCGAGAGCTTCTTCGCGACCCTGCAGACCGAGCTGCTCGACCGCTCGACCTGGCCGACCCGTGAAGTCCTGGCGAACGCGATCTTCAGCTTCGTCACGGCTTCTACAACCCGCGCCGGCGTCACTCGACGCTCGGCTACCTCAGCCCCGCCGACTACGAGACCCAGCACGCATTGAGGACGCCTGCTGGACCCCCAAGCGAGACCGCTGCATGATCAGATCCACCCAACCCCAGTAGTCCGGGGAACCGGGGGCACTTCACAGCGCTGCGATCTCCTCGTGGGCCTGGAGGGGTTCCACGTCATCGAGGTCACCGAGCAGCTGCGTCATCTACGCGTGGTGGTCGAGTCCGACCCCGCACCGGCGGGCTGCCACGCGTGCGGTGTGATCGCCGCGAGCCATGGCCGGCGCGAGGTCCGCCTGGTCGACGTGCCCTCCTTCGGCCGCCCGGTGCGACTTGTGTGGCGCAAGCGGACCTGGCGCTGCGTTGAGCCGAAGTGCAGGGCCGGCGGGTGGAGCGAGCAGCACGACGGGTTGGCCCGGCCGCGGGCGCTGCTCACGGTGCGGGCGTGCTGGTGGCCGATCGCTCAGATCCGTCGCGAGCACGCCTCGGTGGCTGTTCTCGCCCGCCAGTTGGGCACCTCGTGGCGCACGGTGTGGCGCTCGATCAAGCCCCTGCTCGAACAGATGGCCGCCGACCCGACCAGGTTCGACAACGTCGAGGTCTTGGGCGTCGATGAGCACATCTGGCACCACGTCTCGACCAAGCCCGTCGACCAGGGTGGACGTGGGCCGAAGGAGCTGACCGGGATGGTCGACCTGAGCCGTGACCAGCACGGACGCGTCCGCGCCCGGCTCCTCGCCTCGTCCCGGGACGATCCGGGAAGGCTTACGCCGACTGGCTCGCTGAGCGCGGTCAGGGGTTCCGCGCCGGTGTGAAGATCGCGGCCCTGGACCCGTTCCAGGGCTACAAGAGCGCGATCGATGACCAGCTCGAGGACGCCGTCGCAGTCCTCGACGCCTTCCATGTCGTCAAGCTCGGCACCGCCGCGGTCGATGAGTGCCGCCGCCGGATCCAGCAGGAGACCCTCGGCCACCGTGGCCGCAAGGGCGACCCGCTCTACGGCATCCAGAAGCTCCTACGCGCCGGTGCGGAGAAGCTCACCGACAAGCAATGGACCAGGTTCGAGAACGCGATCGCCGCCCGCCTCGAGGAGCACCTGGTCGTCTACGTTGCGTCGTGCGCCCAGCAGCTCCGCTCGGCCTACCGCCACCCCAACACCGCCGAGGGCCGCAAGATCGCCGAGAAGGTCCTCGCCACGTTCGCGTCCTGCCCGATCCCCGAGATCGCCCGCCTGGGCCGCACGTTGAAGCGCTGGCGGCAGGCGTTCCTGGCCTACTTCGACACCGCCCGCTCGAACAACGGCGGCACCGAAGCCATGAACGGCCTCATCGAGCTCCACCGCGTCGCCCGCGGGTTCCGCAACCGCGAGAGCTACCGCCTTCGGATGCTGCTGATCGGGGGCGGACTCGCCAGCCCCCACCTCAGGTAATAAGAGCCTGATAACCGGGCTCATCCGCGCATCGACCGCCATCCCGGTAGCGCGCTTCCCGAGGCTTGTCGTGGTGCGCCTGGGCGCTGCCATGGCTCTCAATCACGACAGATCCGAGGGGCACCCCAGAACCTCTACCAGACCCAGGCGATTCACTTGCAGAGCTGATCCCCGAGGGACTGCTGGCGGGCCACCGCACCACCGGAGAACAGCCTCAGCCGCGCACTCGGCGAAACCGCGGCAGCAGCGAGTCCCCGGGCCACCCCTGGGCGCGACCGTGCCATTGACCAACTACTGGTCCTCGGGGTCGCCGGCGATCCCGCAACCTGAGCAACCGTCACGTCGCGATTCCCTGCTTCGGCGTGATGGGAAGCCCGAGGCACCTGAGTCCCACCTCAGTGATCTTCCGGGCGGTGTCCGCCCGGGACCTGGTCGGTAGGGCGAGGTGGCTCACGGTGAGCCGCACCAGGGCTTCGGCGGCGTCGGACACCTCATCCGCCCGCAAACCGGCCACGTGGGAGGTGAGCCACCGGGCCAGGGAGCCGGACGCGAGCTCCAACAGCTGCGCAGACGTGGTGAGGAGGGGGAGGATGCCCGTGGCGGGTGGTGGGGAATCGCGGTTGGAGATCAGGACCGCTCTAAGCAAGGGACTGTTCTCGGCCTCCTCCAGCACGAAGCCCACCGACGCCGCGAGGCCGCTTGAAGCGTCGGAGCCGTGATGCGCGAGCACGTTCTCGATGCCCTCGATGAAGCGCGCCGCCTCCCTCAGGACGACGGCTTCCCCCAAACCGGGCTTGTCGCCGAACTCCTTGTACAGCAGTGCGCGCGAGACGCCGACCGCCTCGGCGATCTCGCCCATGCGCACCCGCTCCCAGCCCCGCTCAGCGATCAGGTCATGGGCAGTCTCCAGCACCGCTGCACGAACGTGCTCGCGATAGCGTTCTCGCATGGAGGGGGACGACATGGTGGACAGAGTATCGACAATGTCCGACTGCGGACACGCGTCAACTGGGCCGCGTGATGACATTCTCAGGGCGGTGCCTTAGGTTGGAACAAAAGCCACTAGTTGTCTCCAGAAGGAAGCCTCATGGTCAACTCGAGCGACACCGAAGTGGTCGAGTACCCGCACCGACGCGGCGGCCACTGCGGCTCCGGAGCCATGCGGGACCTCCTGGAGTGGGCCGGACTCGGTTGGGAGGGCCCCCCTGACGAAGGCCTTGTCTTTGCCCTGAGCGGCGCCTTGGATCTCTCCTACGTCAGGGACGCGGCACTCATGCCACCGGTATACCTCGTCGGGCGGGGAGGCGACCTGGAGACGGACCTCCCGACGCGACTGGGCGCCGAGGTCTCCGTGCATGCGACGGACGACCCACAGGAGGGCTGGGCGTGGGTGCGCGACGCCGTGCGCGAGGGCCGTCCCGCCTTGGTGTGGGCCGACATCGCGGAACTTCCCTACCTCCGCGTACGCCTGCAGATGAGTCGCCACGACATCGTCGTCATCGGTTATGACGACGAGCAGCAGGTCGCGCACGTCGTCGACAACGACCGGGAAGAGGTGCAGCTCGTGCCCTACCCGGCACTGGCCCGAGCCCGGTCCTCGCAGGGGTTCCCGGTCCCGACGCGTCACACCTACTTCGACATCGCCTGGCCCGACCGGCTGCCCGACCTGTCAGAGATCGCGCAGGCGGCGTTCGCCCAGGCGGCGGCTGCGATGACTAGCTCCACCGGCAGCTCTATCGTCACCGGAAGGGATGCGGCGGTCGGGGCCACCGGACTGGCCGCCGTCGACCTCTTCGCCGAGGACCTCGCTCGATGGCCAGAGGTCTTCCCCGACGACATCCTGGACCTGGTCCTCCAAGGACTCAGCGCCTTCGTCGAGAAGGCCGGCACCGGCGGCGGGCTGTTCCGCCGACTGCTCTCCAGCGGCGCCGCCGACATCGCGCGCCTGACCGGGGACGCGCGGGCGAGCGAGGTCGCCGCCGCTGCGCACCTGTGCGCGGAAACATGGTCCCTCATCGCGTCGCTGGCCCGTCAGGACGGCCCAGCACGAGAGCGCGTGGAGCAGGCAGCTCGCTCGGCCGCCGTACTCCCCTCGCTCGAGCGGGACCTCGTCACCGCCCTCGAGATCGCGGGGGCGCGCCAGAACCTCGGGACCGCCACCTGATGAGGGGCAAGCTCGATCCTCGGCAGGCCCTGGCCCCGAGCCGGTTCGTCGACAGCGACCACCCTGACGTCCGGGACTTCACCGAGTCCGTCGTGGGTGGCATCCGGGATCCTCGAGAACGGACGGGACTGCTGTTCACCGCGGTCCGGGACCGGCTCCGCTACGACCCCTACAGCGTCACCACCGAACCCCCTGACTACCAGGCCAGCGCGATCCTCGACGGTGGCCCCACGTGGTGCGTGCCCAAGGCGGTACTGCTCACCGCGAGTCTGCGCGCTGCGGGGATCCCGGCAGTGCTCGGATTCTCCGACGTGCGCAACCACCTCAACAGCGCCGCGCTGCTGGAGCTGATGGGCACGGATCTGTTCGTGTTCCACGGGTGGAGCGCGGTGTACGTCGACGGCCAGTGGCGCAAGGGGTCGCCGGCCTTCAACTCCGAGCTGTGCCGTCGCTTCGGAGTACCCCCGTTGGAGTTCGACGGGTCGCAGGACGCGTTGCTCCATGCAGCCGACGGCGCCGGCCGACGTCACATGGAGTACGTCCGCGAACGGGGCATGTTCGTGGACCTGCCGTTCGACGGCCTCATGGCAACGCTGCTGGAGACCTACGGTTCCGCCATGGTGCGCGGCTCCGACACCCCGCGCCCCCAGGATCCCCGCTTCCGGTCGTGAACGCCCATCTCACTGGAGGAGTCTCCCGTTGCGCGCCGCGCTCACCGCCTCGCCGCACCCGGCGCGGCCGGCGGCGCGGTCGACCTCGACGTGCCCCGCGGCACGGAACCACCTGCCCACGACCGGCTTGTTGAAGAGGCTGTCCTTGGCCGAAACCGTGGCACCCGCCACCTCGGCCAGCACCATCTCCGCGACCAGCAACGGGTCAAGGTGCGAGACGTGGTTGGCAGCCAGCACGACGCCACCGACCCCGGGAATGCCCTATGACCCGCGCCAGTCAGGCGTCGCAGCACCACCAGGGCCGCTTTGCAGACCGCCACTGCCAGCCAGTCCACGTCGGTCCTGGTGCGTCGATCCACGCCGCAGAGTCAAGGTCGGCCGCACCTCGGTGATCGTAGACACCAGAGGCCGGGACGCGGCGGCAAGCCAGCGGGACGGGCAGGGCCCACGACGATGCCGGCCCTCAGGAAGCGACGGCGGCCTCGAGCTCTGCTCGATCGACTCTCTCGCCCTGACTGATCAGCAGCTTGGCCTTCAGGAAGTCCCGCGGTCGGTTCACGCAGTCCGCGGCCAGCAGCCGTCCCTGCTGGAGGTAGTAGCAGGTGAAGTCGCGATCTCGAGAGGGGTCGCCCCTCACCACGAGCTCGTCGTAGCCGACATTCAACCCCGCGATCTGCAGCTTGAGGTCGTACTGGTCGGACCAGAACCAAGGCAGCGCTGCGATCGGCCTCTCCTTGCCGCACAGTGTCGCGGCGGCCGTCTTCGCCTGCTCCCCGGCGCTGGGCACGGACTCCAACCTCACGAGGCGGTCGTAGCGAGCCATCCGGTGGCTGGCACAGTCGCCGGCTGCGACGATGCGGGGGTCGCTGGTGCGAGCCAGGTCGTCGATCACGATCCCGTTCTCGACGTGCAGGCCAGCCTCGGCTGCCAGCTCGGTGTTGGGAACCAAGCCCACTCCGACGACGACGAGATCGGCCGGGATCCGCTCACCACCCCGCAGGACCACCTCACGCACGCGTTCGTCGCCGGCCATGGCGCTGACCTGGGCGCCCGTCCGGATCACGACGCCGGCGTCGCGGTGGACCCGCTCGTAGAACGCCGAGACCTCGGGTGCTGTGACCCGCTCCAGCACGCGCTCGGCGGCCTCCAGGACTGTCACGTCCAGGCCGAGAGCGCGCAGGGACGCGGCTGTCTCCAAGCCGACGTACCCGCCGCCCACGATGACGGCGTGGCTGCCGGAAGCCGCCGAGGCCCGGATCGACTCGACGTCTGCGAAGGTCCGAAGGTAGAACACCCCGGGCATGTCGATACCGGACACGTCCAGGGTGCGCACCCGGCCACCCGTGCACAGGGCGAGATGGGTGTAGCCCATCGTGGTGCCGTCGTTCAGCCCCACCTCCTGCGCGGCACGATCGACCTGCGTGACCGTCGACTGCACCAGGCGGATGTCGTGCTTGGCGTAGAACTCCGCCTTGCGCAGAGCGAGGTCTTGCAGGCTGCTCGTGCCGGCGAGGTAGGCCTTGGAGAGGGGAGGACGGTGATAGGGCAGCGCTGGCTCGTCGCCGACCACGACGACCTCTCCTGACCAGCCCTGCTGCCGCAGGCCGGCCGCCACCTGGACACCGGCGTGGCTGGCGCCGACGACCAGCGCCCTCCCCTCGGTCACGCCTGGGTCTTCGGCGTCAGGGTGACCATCAGCCTGCTGATGCCGCGCACGAAGTTGGACTGGACGTACTCAGGCTCTTCGACGACCTCGATCTTCTCGAAGCGCGGCAGCAGCTCCTCCCAGAGGATCTTGAGCTGCATCTCCGCCAGCCGGTTGCCCATGCAGCGGTGGACTCCGAAGCCGAAGGAGATGTGGTTGCGTGCGTTGCTGCGGTCGATGATCAGGTCGTCGGGCCGGTCGAAGACTCGCTCGTCACGGTTGCCCGAGGCGTACCACATGACCACCTTGTCGCCCTTGCGGATGAACTGTCCGTTGAGCACCGTGTCCTTCTTGGCGACCCGCCGCATGTAGGCCAGAGGTGTCTGCCACCGGATGATCTCCGAGACCGCATTGGGGATGAGGTCCGGGTTGGCCTTGAGCTTCTCGAACTGGTCCGGGAACCGGTTCATGGCGAGGATCCCACCGCTCATGGAGTTCCGCGTCGTGTCGTTGCCACCCACGATGAGCAGGACGAGGTTGCCCAGGAACTCCATGGGACGATCGATGAGGTCCTTGGTGTCCTCGTTGCGCTGCAGCATCGTGATCAGGTCGAAGCCAGGCTCTTCTCCCCCCGCCAGCCGCGCCTCCTTGTCGCGCCACAGAGCACTCAGCCCCTGCGCTGCGTCGACGAATCCGCGGAACACCTCGTCGTTGTCCGAGGGGCCGCCGTTGGCCTGCTCCATGGAGCTGGCCAGGTCCGACCACTCGACGAGCTTGCGGCGCTGCTCGTAGGGGAAGTCCAGCAGTGTCGCCAACATCCGCGCAGTCAGCTCGATGGAGACGCGGTCGACCCAGTTGAAGGGCTCACCGATCGGGAGGTCGTCCAGCACCTCTTGGACCCGCGAGCGGATCAGGCTCTCCATCTCGCGCAGGTTCTTCGGAGCCACGACGCCCTGGACGGCGGCGCGCTGCCGGTCGTGCTTGGGCGGGTCCATGGCGATGAACATGGCGACATCCATGAACCGCGGCGGCTCGCCGATGATGATGAACGGCTCAGCCGAGAACGTCTCATGGTCCTTGTCGACCGCGATGATGTCAGCGTGGCGGGTGACCGACCAGAAGGGACCGAACGGGCTGTTGGCCTGGAAGTGGACGGGAGCCTCGTTGCGCACCCGCTCGAAGTACGACTGCCACTTGCCCTGCCGGTAGAGGAACGGGTTGCTCAGGTCGATGTCGACCAGGGCAACCTGCTCCACGGGGGGGATCGGCTTCTCGACGAAGATCTTCTGCCCGTTGGTCCGGGTCACGAAGCGACGCGCCCGGTCGTACAGGTGCGCCCCGCGGATCTGCATGCTCATGGGGACGATGGACTGAGCTCGCTCGGTCATGGCGTCGGTCACGGTGGTCAGGGTCGTCATGGTGCGGTGTTCCTCTCGACAGTCACAGCTGGAACTCGGGGAGCCGGACGACGAGGCCGTCCAGGCTGTCGCTCAACCGCATCTGGCACGACAGCCGGGAATTCGCCTCGCGCTCGGGGTTCATGGCGAGCATCTCTTCCTCCACGGGACCCGAACGGCCGACCTGGTCGATCCATCCGTCCTCGACGACCACGTGGCACGTACCGCAGGCGGCTTCGCCGCCGCAGTCCCCGTCGATTCCAGGAACCATGTTGTCGACGGCGACCTGCATCAGCGAGACACCCTCTTCCAGTGGTGTCTCGTGCTTCTCCCCGTCGTGGGAGATGAAGGTGACAACGGACATGAAGAAACTCCTTGGTAGACCGGCCCTCAATCCTGTGTCTCCCCGTCAGGCTGTGGCTATGGTCACCTACGTCAACATATTGTGATTTCGGCTCAGGAGGTGCAGTGAGAGTTCCCGAACCCGGCGTGCCTCCGCTGGCGTTCGTCCAGCTCCTCAACAGCGACGCGCTTGAGCCCAGCGCCGTCGCGCACTTCCGTCGGATCATCGAACTCCAGGGCACTTCGGAGGTCGAGCTGGTACAGCGCGACCGGCAAGTGCCCATCCGATGGTTCCGCGAGGTCTACCCGGACCTCGACCCCGACGGTGCTACCTACCTCGGGCTCGCTTTCGCCGAGAAGGCCCAGCTGACCTCGTTCGGCCCGCTGAGCCTGCCCTTGGTCAGCGCTGGCTCGGTGGACGAGATCTTCCAGTTGCTGGGGTATCTGCCCGTGATCTCCGGCGCTCTTCGCCCTCACTTCCACCCGGGCGAGCACGGCTTGACAGTGGGGCTGAGCGGTCAGACCGGCGATCCCGATCTCGACTGCCTGGTCATCACCTACGGTGGTGCGGCGCTGCTTCGACTACTCGACCTGCTGGCCGGCCCGCTACCAGGGGTGACGTTGCAGCTGGCATGGCCTGCCCCCGGAGTTGTGGAGACTCGCACCGACCTGATGAGCGAACGGTTGGACTTCGACGCGCACACGTCCTTCATCGACGTGCCGGCCGAGGCCCTTCGTGTCCGCTGCCGGTTCCCGGACCCGGTCGCCTACGGCTTGGCCATCGCCGAGCTGCGCCGCATGCTCGACCGCAGTACCAGTGCCACCAGCGTGACGGAGCGGGTGCGACGACTGCTCGAGCAGGACCCAGGACGGTCGAGCAGCCGGGACATCGCCGCACTCCTCGACGTCTCCACCAGCACCATGAAGAGACGGCTCGAGGACGAGGGCACGACATTCCGTCAGGTCCGACAGTCCCTGCTGCGCGAGAGAGCCATCGTGCTGCTTCTCGACCACTCCCTGACGATCAGTCAGATCGCGGTCGATCTCGGCTATGGCGATCCTGGGAACTTCTCCCACGCCTTCAAGCGCTGGACCGGGCAGTCGCCGAGCGAGTTCCGCAACGTGGGGCGCCTCGGACCAGGGGGGTCGGCCGTCCTGAGCGGGAGCGGCCGCCCTTAGCTCGGCGCACTCGGCGCCACGTCTACGACCGGAGCGGGCTATCCGCGAAGCGGCGACAGGCGAGGCGCATCACGTGGTGACCAGTCGAACGGGGAGTCTGGTGGGCCCGCGCAACGAGCTGTTGGTCGACCATGTCGGGTCACCGGACAGCTCGATCCTCGAGACGCGACCGAGGAGCTCGGTGAGCACGACATGGGCCTCCATCCGAGCGAGCGGTGCTCCGACGCACAGGTGTGCGCCGTGCCCGAACCCGACGTGCATCCTGGGGTTGCGGTCAGCCCGATAGGTGTCGGGCTCCTCGAACGCCTCGGGGTCCCGATTCGCAGCACCGAAGGACAGCAACACCCTGGACCCTCGCGGGATGGTGACACCGGCGATGTCGTAGTCAGCGCGCGTGTAGCGGTACAGATTCTGGATGGGGCTGGAGAACCGCAGGTGTTCCTCGATCGCCATCGGGACCAGACCAGGATCCTGTCGAACGCGGTCGTACTCCTCCGGATTGCGAGCAAACGTCTCGAACATCCCGCCCAGCAGGTTCGTCGTGGTCTCGTTACCAGCCACGAGGAGCAGCATCGCGATCATGAACAGGTCGTTGCCGGTGAGAGCACCGTTCTCACTGTGGTTCATGAGTCGACCGAGAGCCGAGTCAGACTCCCGAATCCTCCCAGCGTCGAACTGCTCGGTGAAGTACCGCCGCAGGGACGCCAGGCCTGTCGCGGCATCTCGTGCGTGCCGGATGCCCAGCGGCGTCGCATTCGCGTCCATGATGCGCACCGTCGTCTCCGACCATCGGCGGAAGTCGTCGAAGTCGCCATCGGAGACACCCATGATGTGAGCGATCAGGCTCATCGGTAGCGGAGTGGCCAGTGTCGTCATCACGTCCGAGCCGGGAGCACGCACGAGTTCGTCGACCATCTCGGAGGCCAGCTTCTCCGCCATCGCGCGCCAGGAGGCCATCGCACCTGTGGTGAACATGGGCTGTATCTGCTTGCGTAGCCGGGCGTGCTCCTCGCCGTCAGTGAGGACGACGAGCGGCGCCTGGATCCGTAACCGGGTGACCCCCTGACTGCTGGTCACCTTGTCGGTGGCTCTCAGTGTGGCGCGGACGTCGTCGAGGCGCGAGAGGACCCACATGGCCCGACGCGGGTTGTAGTGCACCCGCCCCGTCTCATGAAGGCGTCGATACGCCGCATGCGGCTGGGCCGCCGTCCGTGGATCCAAGGGATCGTAGTCGGTATTGACCGCCCCCACCCAGCCGCGACGGCCGCGGATCACGGTGCGCGCGGCACCCTCGAAGTTCAGCCATGCTGCAGTCCCGACCACCTTGAACAGGTCAGGGGCACCGTCTGTGCGTGTGCGGGTTGTCATCACGATCCTCCGTCTCAGGAGCAATCCTCAACCGCGGAGACGTGCACCCACAAGGCCTCTTGAATGACTGAGACGCCTGGCGGGGACGAGTCATCGGGAGGCCGTCTCAGACCAAGCGCGCCGCCTCTTGGAGGCCACCAGGCCGCCCGGGACCGGGGTCTTCGCTAGCCTTACAATCGTCTCACCGTGAGACTAAATCGCTCAGTAACGTCAGGGTACAAAATGCCAGATTCCGACGCATGGCTCATTCCTGGCAGTCGAAGGGAAGCCGCCCTGGAACGCATCTACGCAGCCGGCAGCGACGTCCTGCGCGAGCGCGGTCCCAAGACGTTCAGCTTGGAAGAGGTCGCCCGCAGAGCAGGGTGCTCACGCGCGACCGTCTACCGGTTCGTGGGCAACAAGCGCAGCCTTGTGGACACACTGGTAGGCCTAGCCGCGACTACCGTGGTCGAACAGGTGCGAACGCAGACTCGCGGGATGCAGGGCAAACAACTGGTCATCGAGTCGATCCTTGCCGGAGTCCAAGCGATTCGCAGCGACCGCACCCTGGCTGAGTTCGTCAAGTCACCCCCGGCTTTCGACGACACCTACTTCACCCACTCCGAAATGCTGAACCGTCTCGCTGCGTCTCTGATGGACCTCGGCGAAGAACACGATCTCGGCGCCGAATGGCTCATTCGAGTCGTACTCAGCATGATCACTTGGCCCGTGGACGACCCCACCACCGAGCGAGAACTGATCGAACGCTACGTAGGTGCCGCCTTCTGATGGCGGACACCCTGTTCGAACTAGATTCGCGCCTCGGGGTGCAACCATCGATGACGACGCCAACCCGGCGCCGCCCGAGAAGGAACCGCCCTCCGTTACAAGCGTGGTACAAGTAACCAAGATCTCCTAGAGTTTGCGCAGGTCAGCATGGGTCAGTCAGTCACTACTACGACATCTGAGTCGGCAGCCGGCTGACCTGCGCATCAGCAGGTCGCCGGCCCTCCGCCAGCGCGAACACCCCCGGACGTCCTCGGACGTGCGGGGGTGTTCTGCGTCGTCGGGTCAGGATCCTCGCGGTGACGACCCGTCTCGGGCCGAGCGAATGGCCTTCCCCCGTGCCGCGGCCTATGGTGCGGGGATGATCGGGCGGTCGATGCGGGCGCAGGTGGCGACGGCGGGGCCGTCGCACGTGCCCTCCGGCGCCGCGCTGCTCGCGATCGCGCTGAGCGAGGTCGCCCGCGGGATCCGCGGCCTCGACGTCCTGCGCCGCAGCGTCGACCGCGCTCCTCCCGCCTAGCTCCGACGCCTCCAGGCGTCCACGCCCCAGCGCACCGGTGTCGCCGGTGCGCCACCTCGGCTACCCAGGAGCACCGTCATGACCACTCCGATGTCCACCCACCCGACCCCGTCCTCGCGGACCCGGACCACTCAGCCGGGCAGGTGCGAGGCATGACGCTCAGGCCCACGGGCGCCCAGCGGGAGTACCTCGACGAGCTGCGATCGGAGCTGCTCCGCGCGGCGTACCAGCGCACGCAGCAGCTGACGTCGTTGTCGCCGGCGGGCCTCGACGAGGACCCGGTGCAGGCCGCTCACCGCGCCAGCGTCCGGCGGATACTCGACCAGGTGCACGAGGCCCTCGACCGCATGGATGCCGGCACGTACGGCGAGTGCGTGGCCTGCGGCCGGATCCTCGCGCTGCTGGACCTGCGTCGGTGCCCATGGGTCGACTGCTGCGACACCTGCGCACGAAGCACGGTCTGACGAGCCGGTTCGGCCGCTCAGCGCAGCCCGGAGCCCCCGACCACGTCCCAGCTGTGATCGCTTGTCCCGGACGCGTCGACACGGTTCCAGCGGATCTTGCCGAAGTTCAGCGTCGCGGCAGTGGTGAGGGTCGGGGAACCGAGCGTCACCCGCTCGAAGAAGGCCTCCTCCAGCAGGAACGACTGGGTACAGGGCCCGACCCGACACCCGGTCACCTCGACGACCGAGAGGAAGCCACCCCGAGCCATCCGTCCGATGGCATGCACGGCCGACCGGGGGCCGTGCATCGTCATCCTCATGCTCGAGTGCGCAGGGCTGCCGATTCCCCCACCGGAGGACCGTCCGGAGTTGTCGACGCCGAGGGCCCAGTCATCCAGGGTGAACACCCGCTCGCCGAACACCGCCTGCATCCCCGACCCGGGGACCACCTCTTCCGACGACGCCAGCGTCACGTCTGACGGCTCGCCCTGCTCGTAGCGGATGACGTCGGGGCGGCCACCCTGGCCACCCGGGCCGCGCTCGAAGCGCCGGGTGTAGGTGATGACCGCATTGTGCGGGTCGAACCGCAACGCAGTGGCCTCCAGAGAGCTCTCGACGGTCTCGCTGGTCTCGACGCTGCGCAGGACGACGTCGCGCATCTCGACGTTCACGTTCAGTGCACAGTTCTCTCCGTCCGTCGTCAGCCGGTCGGCCCGGCACATGTCGACACTGACCTCGGCGAGCGGTGCGCGACCGGCGACGATGTTGAACGCCTCGGTCGCTCGCGCAGAGTGCGGAAGGTAGACCCACAGGTCCGACATCTCCATGGCCCCCACTTGGGGTCGACCGTCCCCACCACGCCCGGACACCGGGACGCTGAACTCCGTGTGGAAGCGGGTGATCGGCGTGACGACGGGGTCCCGCCCCTCGGCCTCGATCGTCATCCGGTACGTC
The DNA here is from genome assembly GCF_011250565.1 of Nocardioides sp. IC4_145. Taxonomy (GTDB): domain Bacteria; phylum Actinomycetota; class Actinomycetes; order Propionibacteriales; family Nocardioidaceae; genus Nocardioides. The sequence continues at coordinate 47,523 of NZ_JAANMS010000017.1, read as the reverse complement.
ACGTCGTCGAGGACGGGCTGCTTCGGTCCGGTGACCACGCCCGCGCCCGTACCGGGAGCGCCGTCCTTGCCGGGGGCACCGTCCGTGCCCGGCGCACCGTCCTCGCCGGGAGCACCGTCGAGCCCATCCTTGCCCGGGGCACCGTCCGCGCCCGGAGCACCATCCGCGCCGTCGAGTCCGTCCGCGCCCGCTGCGCCCGGCGGCCCGTTCTTCCCGGCACGGCCCTTGACGTTCCAGGTGAGGACTCTCTCCTTGCCGCGGACACACCGGTCCGCGTCGGTGACGAACCGCACCTGGCCGGTCTTCTTGCTGGCGCAGGCGGTGATCGTCCCGCTCCGTTGAGGAGCGGCTGCGTTGACCAGGTAGGTGCCCGAGATCAGCAACCCACCGGCAAGAACAGCGCTGAGTCCCACGATGGACGTTCTCTTGCGCACGGCACTCACTTCTGTGAAGGGTCAGCGCCCAGAGTGCGGTGACGGGGACGGACGCTCAGCAGGGACCGAGCAGCCGGCACACAACCTAGGCCCCGCGATCGACCGCGCGCTGCCGATCGCGCCAGATGAGTGCGGGCAGCCGATCTCGACGGCCGGTCCCCGTAAGTCGGCGGCCGGGACCACCTCCGCGCTGGAGGTGTCCTCGGGCCCCGTGGGTCTCGGTCAGGCCGCGCCCGGCGCCTCCGCGAGGCCCAGCGCGATGTCGACGATCATGTCCTCCTGGCCGCCGACGAGCCGGCGCCGGCCGCACTCCATGAGGATCTGCCGCACGTCGACGCCGTACCGCTCCGCGGCGGCCTCGGCGTGCCGCAGGAAGCTGGAGTAGACGCCGGCGTACCCGAGCGTGAGGGTCTCGCGGTCGACGCGGACCGGCCGGTCCTGGAGCGGGCGGACGATGTCGTCGGCGGCGTCCTGGAGCGCGAAGAGGTCGCAGCCGTGCTCGAAGCCGGACAGGTCGGCGACGGCGATGAACGCCTCGAGCGGACAGTTGCCGGCGCCGGCGCCGTGGCCGGCGAGCGAGGCGTCCACGCGGCGTACGCCGCTCTCCACCGCCACGACGGAGTTGGCCACCGACAGCGAGAGATTCTCGTGGGCGTGGATGCCGACCTCGGTGTCGGCGTCGAGGACGTCGCGGTAGGCGCGGACGCGGGCGGCGACGTCGTTCATCGTGAGCCGCCCGCCGGAGTCGGTGACGTAGACGCAGTGCGCGCCGTAGGACTCCATCAGCTTCGCCTGCTTCGCCAGCTCCTCAGGCGGCGACATGTGGGAGAGCATGAGGAAGCCGGAGACGTCCATGCCGAGCTCGCGCGCGGCCGCGATGTGCTGGGCGGAGACGTCGGCCTCGGTGCAGTGGATGGCCACGCGCACCGAGCGGACGCCCAGGTCGTAGGCTCGCTCCAGCTCGTGGATGGTGCCGACGCCGGGCAGCAACAGGGTGGTCAGCCGCGCCTTCTTCAGCACCGAGGCGGCGGCCTCGATCCACTCCCAGTCGGTGTGGGAGCCGGGGCCGTAGTTGAGCGAGGAGCCCGCGAGGCCGTCGCCGTGAGCGACCTCGATGGCGTCGACGCCGGCGGCGTCGAGGGCGGAGACGATGCGCTGGACGTCGTCGGGGGTGATCCGGTGGCGCACGGCGTGCATGCCGTCGCGCAGCGTGACGTCCTGGACGAAGATCGAGGTGCTCATGGTCAGTTCCCTGCCTTCGTGGCGGTCTTCGACGCCGCGATCCGCTCCGCCATCTGCAGCGCCGCGGACGTCATGATGTCGAGGTTGCCGGCGTACGCCGGGAGGTAGTGGGCGGCGCCCTCGACCTCGAGGAACACCGACACCTGGTGGGTCGGGCGGGCCGCACCCCTACCGGCGTCGCCGACCAGGGTGTGCACCGGCTGGTCGGCCGGCAGCTCGGTGATCTGCACCTGCTGCTTGAGGCGGTAGCCGGGCACGTACGCCGCGACGTCGGCCACCATCTTCTCCACCGAGCCGCGGATCTCCTCGTGCACCGCGGGGTCGGGTGCCTCGACGAGCGCGAGAACGGTGTCGCGCATGATGAGCGGCGGCTCGGCCGGGTTGAGGATGATGATCGCCTTGCCGGCGGCCGCACCGCCGACCTCGACGATCGCCGCGGAGGTGGTCTCGGTGAACTCGTCGATGTTCGCGCGCGTGCCCGGGCCGGCCGACTTCGAGGCGATGGACGCCACGATCTCGGCGTACGCCACCGGCACGACGCGGGAGACGGCGGCGACGATCGGGATCGTCGCCTGCCCGCCGCAGGTCACCATGTTGACGTTCGGGGCGTCGAGGTGGTCGTCGATGTTGACGGCGGGGACGACGTAGGGCCCGATGGCCGCGGGCGTCAGGTCGATCATCCGCTTGCCGAGCGGCCGGAGCAGCGCGGCGTTGTGCCGGTGGGCCTTGGCCGAGGTGGCGTCGAAGACGATCTCGATCTCGTCGAACCCGGGCAGGTCGATGAGGCCCTGGACGCCCTCGTGCGTGGTGGCGAAGCCGAAGCGCCTCGCGCGGGCGAGCCCGTCGGAGTCGGGGTCGATGCCGACCATCGCCCCCATCTCGAGGTGCTTGCTGGTGCGCATCACCTTGATCATCAGGTCGGTGCCGATGTTGCCCGACCCGATGACGGCGACCTTGGTCCTGGTCATGGAGGGAGTCCTTACTCGCTGAAGACGGCGCTGACGGCGCCGAGGCCGGTGATGGTGGCGGTGACGCGGTCGCCGGGGCCGACGGGCCGCATCGGGCCGAGGGCGCCGGAGAGCACGACCTGGCCGGCGCGCAGCGGCTCGCCGAAGTCGCGCGCCTGCCGCGCCAGCCACACGACCGCCTCGAGCGGGTCGCCGAGGCAGGCCTCGCCGGCGCCGGTGGAGACGACCTCGTCGTTGATGGTCATGCTCATGGTCACCTCGCGCGGCTCGACCTGCTCGAGGCTCGACTGCTCGGTGCCGAGCACGTAGGCACCGGCCGAGGCGTTGTCCGCGACGGTGTCGCCGAAGCTGATGTCCCAGTCGGCCACGCGGCTGCCGCAGACCTCGAGCGCCGCGACGGCGGACCCGATCGCGCCGCGCACCTGCTCGCGGTCGAGCGGGCCGTCGGCGAGGTCGGCGGCGAGCACGAAGGCGACCTCCGCCTCGACGCGCGGCTGCAGGACGCTCGCGGTCGGCACGGTGTCGCCGTCGGCGTACGCCATGTCGTCGAGGAGGACGCCGAAGTCCGGCTGGTCGACGCCGAGCTGCGCCTGCACGGCCGCGGAGGTCAGCCCGATCTTGCGGCCGACGACGCGGGCGCCGTCGGCGACCCGGGCGGCGACCACCCGCTGCTGGACGGCGTACGCCGCGGCGACGTCGTCACGGCCGATCAGGTCGCGCACGGGGGCCCCGGGCACGCCGGCGCGGTCGGCAGTGCGCAGCCGCTCCGCGGCCGCGTCGAGGTCCTCGGCGCTCACGCCGGTGGTGGTCTGGCTCATGGCTCCACCCTCTCCTCGGGCGCCGTCCGCGACCCACGCTCGCGTTCCACTCACCGGTACGCTGTCGCGGGTGACCGACGCCGCCCTCGACACCGTGCTGGGCAAGGCCGTCGCCCTGCTCCGCGCGTTCCGCGTCGACGACACGGTGCTCCCGCTGGCGGAGCTGGTACGCCGCACGGGGCTGTCGAAGGGCACGGTGCACCGGATCGCCGGGGACCTGGTGGAGCACCGGCTGCTGGACAAGACGCCGCACGGCTACCGGCTCTCCGGCGGCCTGTTCGAGCTCGGCATGCGCGCGGCGGCCGAGCGCACCTTGCTGGAGCTGGCGATGCCGTTCCTCCAAGACCTCTACGAGCGCACCCACGAGACGGTCCACCTGGGGATCCAGGACGGCACCGAGGTCGTCTACGTCGCCAAGATCGGCGGCCACCGGCAGGCCCGCTCCCCCTCCCGGACCGGCGGCCGGATGCCCATGCACTGCACGGCCATCGGCAAGGTGCTGCTCGCGCACGCGGACGAGGAGGTGCGCGACGGAGTGCTCGGCGGCGAGCTCGAGCGGCGGACACCCCACACCGTGGTCGCGCCCGGGCTGCTGCGCCGCCAGCTGTCGAAGGTGCTCGAGACCGGCGTCGCCTACGAGCGCGAGGAGTCCACACCCGGGCTGCTGTGCGTCGCCGCGCCGGTGCTCGACCCCGACGGCCACACCGTGCTGGCTGCGGTCAGCGTCACCGGACCGGTCGGGCGGTTCCGGCCCGAGCCGCACGCGACCGCCGTGCGGGCGGCAGCGGCAGCGCTCGGGTCGACCCTCTCCCGACGTCGGCGCTGAACCGCCGCCCGGTCAGGCGCCGCTCGTCGCGAGCCGGGCCTCCGCCGCGTCGGCCGCGGCGTTCGCGGCGGTGTCCTCCTCGTCCATGGCGTCCTGGCGGTGTGCGCCGCGGTAGGTCGCGTGCAGCAGCGCGACGGTCACCGCGGACAGGGCCAGCACGACGCCGTACAGGCGGTAGAGGTCGGCGGGGCTCAGGCCACGCTCCTGCAGGAACGTCGCGATGTTCGGGGCGAAGAAGGCGACGGCGCGCCCCAGGCCCATCATCAGGCCGACCGCGGCGGCCCGGACCGCGACGGGGTAGATCGACGGGCTGATCGCGTAGTACGCGGCCACGCCGCCGTTGACCGCGAGGCCGACCATGACAGCGAGGACCAGCACCATCGTCTGGTGTTCGAAGAAGGCGGCGAACACGAGGAAGACGACGAAGCCGACGACCCCGATGCCCGCGGTCACCAGGCGCGGGTGGATCCGGCGCGCGGCGAGGGAGAAGAGCAGCGCGCCGACCACGCCGCCGGCAGCCACCAGCGCCTGGGCCTTGATGCCGAAGTCCGCATCGCCGGTCGTCTCCGTCACGAGCTTCGCCGTGAGGCTGTTGGCGAAGTAGAAGGCGGCGATCACAAGCCCGTAGGCGATCCAGAGCAGGACCGTGCGGCGCAGCATGATGCCGCGCAGGACGCCGCTCACGAAGGCGCCCCTGACCGGGGCCGGTCGCGTCGGCACGGGGAGGCTCGAGACCTGCACCGCCCCGATCTTCGCCGCGATGCGGTTGTAGGCGCGCAGGGCGCCGGCCGGGCGCTTCTGGACGAGGTAGTCCACCGACTCCGGCAGGGCGGCGGCGGCCACCAGCAGGAGCACAGCGGTCACGATGGCCGAGAAGAAGTAGGGGCCGCGCCAGGTGAAGGCGTCGATGAGACCGACCGAGAGGAAGCCGCCGATCGCGGCGCCGAGCGGCAGTCCGACGCCGTACACGCCCATGACGACGCCACGCCGCGCCTGGTTGGCGTACTCCGCGACGAGGACGTTGATGCTCGGGACGATCGAGCCGAGGAACAGCCCGCCGAAGAAACGGGCGGCGAGGAAGGTCTCGAACGAGGTGGCCAGGCCCGTGAGGGTCATCGCGACGATGATCATCACCAGGGAGCCGAGGATGTGCTTGCGGCGCCCGATCCGGTCGGCGAGCGGGCTGAGGAAGATGGCGCCGATGCCCATGCCCAGCGTGCCGAACGAGGCGACCAGACCCTGCTGCCCGCGGTCGAGGCCGAAGTGCTCGGTCAGCGCGGGGAGGGTGAACGACGTCACCAGGATCTCGTAGCCGTCGACCATCGTCAGCAGGATGCAGATCGCGACGATGACCCACTGGAAACGGGTCATCGGGTTGCGCCGGATGGCGTCGGTGAGTTCCACGGGATCTCCCGGTATGTGTAGATAATGCACATGAACGTGCAGATACGACGCAAGAGTGGTTGCAGTCACAGCGGCCTGTCAAGCCTCCCCCCGGCAAAGACTCGCGACCTCTACGCTGTGCCGCGATGAGCGAGCCACGACCCGCACAGGGGACCCAGACGCTCGCCCGCGGCCTGCGAGCGCTCGAGCTCGTGGCCCAGGGCCGGGACGGCGCGACCATCCAGGAGGTCTCCGCGCAGCTGGACGTGCACCGCTCGATCGCCTCCCGCCTGCTCGCCACCCTGGCCGAGGCGCGGCTGGTCATCCGAGGGGCCGACGGGCGCTACCGCACGGGCGCCGGCCTGGCCGCCCTTGCGACGGGCATCCATGCCACCCTCCGCGCAGCCGCCGAGCCGGTGATGCGCGAGCTGGCCGCCGAGCTGGGCGCCACCGTGTCGCTGCTCGTCGACGAGGGCAGCGAGGCCGTCGCGCTCGCGGTCATCGAGCCGCCCGCCTCCGGCTACGTGCTGTCCTTCCGCAGCGGCAGCCGGCACCCGCTCGGACGAGGCTCGGCCGGCATCGCCCTGCTGGCAGCCCGGCCGCCGTCCCCCGGCGAGGCGGACGACGTCACCGCGGCCCGCGAGCGGGGCTACGCGGCGACGTACGGCGAGGTCGAGCCCGGGGCGTACGGCGTCGCCGCACCGCTGGCCAGCGCCGAGGGCGTCCCGACCGCCTGCCTGAACCTCATCACCTACCGGCCGGAGGTCGCCGAGTCGGCTGCCCCCGTGCTCCTCGCCGCCGCCGAGCGGATCTCCGCCGCCCTGCGCTAGCGAGCCCGGCCCCCGGCCGCTCGGCCGCGCCTCGCGGACCCGCCGCAGGCCCTTGACACCCGCATCCGGGCGATGTTCCCATGGAAGCAGTCGTGTAACTATCGCTTACCGCCGTGCAGATAACGCATACAGGAGCTGTCGTCAGATGACGTTGACCCAGGAGTCCGCCGTCCGGGACACCACGCTGCCCTCGGGCACGCACGTCCGCTACTACGAGGCCGGCGACCCCGGCGCGCCGCCGGTCGTGCTCCTCCACGGGTCCGGCCCCGGGGCGACCGGGTGGTCGAACTTCTCGGGCAACATCCCTGCGATCGCGGCGGCCGGCTTCCACGTGATCGCCCCGGACATGCCCGGCTGGGGCGGCTCGGACGCCGTGGCCACGAAGGACATGGACCACGACCGCGACCTCGTCGAGCTGCTCGACACCCTGGACATCCCCCGCGCCGCGCTGGTCGGCAACTCCATGGGCGCGCACACCGCGATCCGGTTCGCGACGCTGCACCCCGAGCGGATCACACACCTGGTGACGATGGGCGCCTCGCTCGGCCGCGGCCCGGCTTCGCTCTTCGGCGCCGGGGACGGCCCCAGCGAGGGCCTCAAGGTGATCGTCCGCGCCTACCGCGACGCCAGCCCGGAGAACATGAAGGCGCTGGTCGAGATCATGACCTACGACAAGGCGCGCTTCGCGACGCCCGAGCTCACCCGGGCCCGCTCCGAGGCCGCGCTCGCCCGGCCGGACCACCTGCAGAACTACGTCGAGGGGCTGGCCCACGGGGCGCCGATCCCGATCCGCGTCGACCGCGACCGGATCCCGGACATCGCCGTGCCGACGCTGCTCATCCACGGCAAGGACGACCGGGTGCTCCACTACGAGACCACCCTGTGGCTGCTCGCGAACATCCCGAACTCCCGGGCGGTGCTGCTCAACCGCTGCGGCCACTGGGCGATGATCGAGCACGCCGAGGAGTTCAACCGCCTCGTCGTCGACTTCCTCGCCCACCAGTGACCGGGGGCGACGCGATGACCACCGCACCGACGCTCGAGACCGACGTCGTGATCATCGGCGCCGGCCCGGTCGGCCTGACGCTCGCCAACCTGCTCGGCGTGCGCGGCCAGCGCGCCGTCGTGCTGGAGGCACGCGAGGAGCTCATCGACTACCCCCGCGGCGTCGGTCTCGACGACGAGTCGATCCGCACCCTGCGCACCGCCGGGCTGTGGGAGCAGGTCGAGCAGTACACCGTGCCCCACCACGTCGTACGCCTGGTCAACGGGCGCGGGCAGGTGCTCGCCACGAACGACCCGCAGACCCAGGAGTTCGGCTTCCCCCGCAAGCACGGGTTCAACCAGCCGGTCGTCGACCGCGAGCTCGCGGCCGGGCTCGACCGGTTCCCCGGCACCGAGCTGCACTTCCGCCACCGGGTGGTCGGGATCGACGACCGCGGCGACCACGTGCGGGTCACCGCCGAGCAGGTCGGCGTCGACGGCACCGTCGCCGGCACGGTCGAGGTCGTCGGCCGGTACGCGGTCGGCTGCGAGGGCGGCGGCTCCTTCACGCGCAAGTGGATGGGCGTCGAGTTCGAGGGCAGGTCGCCCTCGACCCGCTGGGTGGTCGTCGACGTCGAGAACGACCCGATCGGTGCCCCCAACGTCTACCTCGGTGCGGACCCGAAGCGGCCCTACGTCACCATCGGCCTGCCGCAGGGCATCCGCCGCTGGGAGTTCATGCTCCACGACGACGAGCCCACCGAGCTGGTCGAGGACCGCGCGTTCATGAACCGGCTGCTCGAGCGGTTCGTGCCCGATCCCGACGCGCTCCAGGTCATCAACCAGCGCACCTTCACCCACCACGGCCGGATCGCGACGTCGTTCCGGAAGGGCAACGTCCTCATCGCCGGCGACGCCGCGCACCTCATGCCCGTCTGGCTGGGCCAGGGCTGGAACTCCGGCATCCGCGACGCGACCAACGTCGCCTGGAAGCTGACCGCCGTCCTGCGCGGTGACGCCGACGACGCGCTGCTGGACACCTACACCACCGAGCGCCACCAGCACGCCGCCGACATGATCGACGTCAACATGGCAGCCGGATCGATCATGAAGATGAAGCCGCTGGGTGGCTGGCTCCGCGACCGTGCCGCCTCCGCGCTCAACGTCGTGCCGACGTGGAAGTCGTACTTCACCGAGCTCCGCTTCAAGCCGATGCCGCGGTACGCCGAGGGCGTCGTCGTCGACCAGGTGAGCCTGGAGCCGGGCCGGGCCCGGGCCGGTCTCCGCGGGGGTCGGCTCGCCCCGCTCGTCGACTCCGCCGGCGAGGCGTCCCCGGTCGGCCTCCAGTTCATCCAGCCGCGGGTCAACACGGCCGACGCCCAGGACGTCCTGCTCGACGACGTCACCGGTGACTGGTGGGCGCTGGCGACCTGGGGCACCGACCCGACGACGTTCCTCACCGCCGACGACCGCGCACTGGCGCGCCGACTCGGCGTACGCCTGCTCGCCTTCGTCCCCGAGACCCAGCGGGCCTGGGCCGAGAAGCAGTACGCCGACGCGCCGGTCCCGGTCACCGTCGTCGGCGACACCTCCGGGGCGCTCAAGCGCTGGTTCGACGTCCGCGCCTGCGGCCTCGTCGTCCTGCGCCCCGACCACTTCGTCGCCGCTGCGGCCCTCAACCAGCAGGCCTCGCAGGCGCTGGGCGCCGTCGTGGCCGCGGGGTCGCTGCGCACCGACACCTCCGCGACCCCCGCGACCCCCGCGACCTCCGCGACCTCCGCGACCTCCGCGACCTCCGAGAAGCCTGACGAGATGGGAGCCCTCGCATGAGCATGGCCCTGGTCTGCATGTCGCACAGCCCGCTGCTGGAGTTCAACGACCCGCCGGCCGAGGTCAAGGCCGAGGTCGACGCGGCCTTCGAGACCGCCCGCGCCTTCGTCGCCGACTACGACCCGACCCTCGTCGTGTCGTTCGCGCCGGACCACTACAACGGCTTCTTCCACGACCTGATGCCGCCGTTCTGCATCGGCTTCGAGGCGCTCGGGGTCGGCGACTACGGCACGAGCGAGGGTCCGCTGTCGGTCCCCACCGAGCTCGCCGAGCAGCTCGCCGCGTGGGTCGCCGAGCGCGACCTGGACGTGGCCATCTCGCGGCGGATGGAGGTCGACCACGGGGCCGTGCAGCCGCTGGAGATCCTGCTGGACGGCATCGACGCGGTCCCGACGATCCCGGTCTTCGTCAACGGCGTCGCTGAGCCGTTCACCCGGATGGCCCGGGTGCGCAAACTGGGCGAGGCGATCGGCTCGTTCCTCACCACGCTCGAGGACGAGCGCGTGCTCGTCCTCGGCTCCGGCGGCCTCTCCCACGACCCGCCGGTGCCGCGCTGGGCCACGGCCGACGAGGCCCAGCGCGCGATGCTGCTCGACGGCCGCCACCCCACCGCGGCCGCTCGCGACGCCCGCCAGCAGCGGGTCATCGACACCGGCCGCGCCTTCGCTGCCGGGACCGCCACGATCCAGGACCTCAACCCGGAGTGGGACCAGGAGGTCATGCGCGTCCTCGCCTCGGGCGACCTCTCCCCCATCGACGCCATGACCCCGCGGCAGATGGCCGAGGACGCCGGCAACTCCGCTCACGAGGTGCGCACCTGGGTGGCGGCGTTCGCGGCACTGGGCACGGCCGGTCCGTACGCCGTCGCGTCGTCCTACTACCGCCCGATCCGGGAGTACATCGCCGGCTTCGGCGTGATGACCGCCCGCACCCTGGCCTGATCGGCCTCAGCGCCGCCCGAGCCGTCGGTAGACGACCGGACCGACCGGCTGGACCAGCGCGACGAGGGCCCAGACCGGCTTCGGCCCGCGGACGGCGGAGGCGGGCCGCCTCCGCAGGTCGCGCCAGACCGACAGGGTGGCGAGGCCCTCGACGACCGCCGCCGCGACGACGAGGCGCTGCTGGGTGGGGCTGAGGTCGGACCACTTCTTCTTCGTGCGTGCCATGGGCAGGACCCTAGGGGCCGCGGCTCGTCGACCCGCCGGCCGGCGGGTCGACGAGCCGCACAGGGAAGCGGAACGAGAACACGTTCCATTCTTTGGGTGATAAGGCTCACATCGGCGGCGAAATCTGACTACGGTGCCCAGGCATGAAGTTCAACCTCGCCTCCGTGTTCGAGACCGTCGCCGATGCCGTGCCCGAGCGGGTCGCCCTCACCTACGAGGGCCGCTCGCTGACGTACGCCGAGTTCGACCGGGAGGCGACGCAGGTCGGCCACCTGTTCGCCACCTCCGGGATCGCGCCCGGCGAGCACGTCGCGATCTTCCTCAAGAACTGCGTCGAGCACGTCACCGCGATGGTCGGCCTGCTGAAGGTCCGCGCGGTGCCGATCAACGTCAACTACCGCTACACCGCCGCGGAGCTGGAGTACCTCTTCACCAACTCCGACAGCGTCGCGGTCGTCGTCGAGGAGGCGGCCCACCAGCAGGTGCTGGCCTCGATCCTCGACCGCCTCCCCCACGTCCGCGCCGTGTACGTCGTCGGGCAGCCCGACGCGGCGCTCGTGGCCGCGGCCGGCGAGCGCGGCGTGGACCTGGTGGACTTCGCGGGCTGGCGCGACCAGCCGACCGAGCGCGACTTCGCCGAGCGCACCGGGGACGAGCACTACATCCTCTACACCGGCGGCACCACGGGCTACCCGAAGGGCGTCGTCTGGACCCACGACGACCTCTTCCACAAGCCGCTCTCCGGTGGCAACCCCTACGGCGACGCGCACCCGGACCTGGCGGCGATCGCGACGGCCGCCCAGGCGATGCCGCCGATCTCGTTCCTCATCGCGGCGCCGCTGATGCACGGCGCGGCGTCGTACGCGATGTTCTTCTACTTCATCTTCGGCGGTCGCCTGGTCATGCTCCGCGACTTCGACCCGGCCAAGATCGTCGACGGCATCGCGAACGACGGGCTGCAGAGCCTGCTGATCGTAGGCGACGCGATGGGCATGCCGCTGGCCGACGAGATGGAGCGGCGCAAGGACGAGGTCGACTACTCGCCGCTGTTCATGGTCACCTCCGGCGGGGCGATCTGGTCCCAGGCCTGCCGCGACCGGTTCAAGGCGCTCGCGCCCAACGCCATGCAGCGCGACAACTTCGGCGCCTCGGAGTCCGGCAACGACGGCGAGATCACCCTCGACGACAACGGCAACCTGCGCGTGCCCGCCACCGACAAGATGCTCGTCGTCGACGACACCCTCGCCGAGGTGCCCGCCGGCCCCGAGAACGTCGGCCTCATCGCCCGTCTCGGCCCGGTCCCGCAGGGCTACTACAAGGACGAGGAGAAGACCGCCCGCACCTTCCGCACGCTGCCCGACGGCCGCCGCTGCTCGGTGCTCGGCGACATGGGCTACCGCGACCACGACGGCTCGATCGTCTTCCTCGGCCGCGGCTCGCAGTGCATCAACACCGGTGGGGAGAAGGTCTACGTCGAGGAGGTCGAGAACGTCCTCCACGGGCACCCCGACATCGCCGACGTCCTCGTCGTCGCCGTTCCCGACGACCGGCTCGGCGAGCGGGTCGCCGCCGTCGTCTCCCCGCGCGAGGGCCGCGAGCCGCAGCTCGAGGACGTCCAGCGCCACGCCCGCGAGTCGCTCGCCGGCTACAAGGTCCCCCGCGACCTGGTCGTGGTGCCCGAGGTCAAGCGCACCCCTGCCGGCAAGGCCGACTACCGCTGGGCCAAGGAGGTCGCTCGCGACCACGCGCCGACGCCCGCCTGACCGATGACTCGCACCACCCTCCCGGGTCGTAGGTGGGGGACGGTCGCTCGACCGCCCACCCACCTCGATCCCCGGGAGGGACCATGGCACAGCAGCTCACGGACCAGCAGGCCACGACCGCGCCGACCACGTCGGGGACGAGGCTCGACATGTACCCGTGCCTCTGGTTCGACGGCAACGCCCAGGAGGCGGCGGAGTTCTACGCCGCTCGCCTGCCCGACAGCCACGTCGACAAGGTCTGGCTGAGTCCGTCGGAGACGCCCTCGGGCCCCGCCGGCATGGTGCTGGTCGTCGACTTCACCATCGCCGGGCAGCGGGTGCAGGGGCTCAACGGCGGGCCGGAGTTCCGGTTCTCCGAGGCGATCTCGTTCGTGCTCGAGTGCGACGGCCAGGAGGAGGTCGACCGGCTCTGGGCCGACCTGCTCGCCGACGGCGGCGAGCCCGGCCCGTGCGGGTGGCTCAAGGACCGGTACGGGCTCTCGTGGCAGGTCGTCCCCAGGCGCCTGAACGAGCTGCTCGACGACGCCGATCCCGAGCGCGCCCGCCGCGCGATGGACGCGATGATGCAGATGGGCAAGATCGACGTCGGTGCCCTCGAGCGGGCGGCGGACGGCGCGTCGTGACGGGACCGGCCCGCCGACCGCAGTCCCGTCTCCGTGCGGGCCAGCAGCGGGAGCAGGTGTAGGGGCGGGCGTCGGCGTGCGTCGCCGTGGGACCCCACTACAGCCGGCGGGCAGGTCTCTGCCGCCAGCGTGCGCCGGTCACCGCTGCCGGCGCATCCCCCAATTCGGGTAGACCGGCCGTGCTCGCCCGGCGCGTCCCACCGGGTCACGTCATCCGCGACCAGCAGGTGGGGCGGGAGCGTGACGTGACCAGGGCCGTGCCTGCTCGAGCTGGCCGGCCACGGCGAGGAGCAACCCCTCGCTGCCGAGGTCGGCGGCGAGCTGGACGCCGATGGGGACGCCGGTGGTGTCCGTGCCCGTGGGCACCGACACCGCGGGCATGCCGGTCACGTTGAAGACGCTGGTGAAGCCCGAGTACGTCGACGCGTGCTCGTAGATCGCCTCGGGCCGGGTCGTGTCGAGCAGGCCGAGCGGCGGCGCCGGCTGCGCGAGCGTCGGGGTGAGCAGCAGGTCGTGGTCGCGGAAGGCCGCGCCGACCTGCCAGCCGACCTCCTGGAGGTAGCGCAGCGCGCGGTTGAGGTCGGCGGCCGACAGCGAGCTGTAGTGGTCGTGGAGCAGCCGGGTGAACGGCTCGAGGTCGTCCTCGCGCAGGTCGCGGCCGAGCTCGGCCAGGCGGTCCTGCACGGTGACGACCAGGTTGGCGCCCATGACCAGGCCCGACCGGGCGGCGACCTCGGCGGCGTCGTACGGCGCCTCGATCGGCACCACCTCGTGGCCGAGCTCCTCGAGCAGCCGCGCGGTGGCGAGCGTGGCCGCGACGCACTCGGGGTGGGTCTCGCGGCCGGCGAGAACGGTGTACATCCCGATCCGCAGCCGCCCCGGGTCCGTCCGCGCGGCCTCCACGTAGGACCCGGTCGGGGTCGGGGCGACGTAGGCGTCGCCGGGCAGCGGCCCGGCGGTCAGGTCGAGCAGCAGGGCGCTGTCGCGGACGGTCGTGGTGACGGCGTGGTGCACCGAGACGAGGTTCGACAGCGAGCCGGTCGACGGGGCGGTGGTGACCCGGCCGCGGCTAGGCTTGAGCCCCAGGAGGCCGCACGCCGAGGCGGGGATGCGGATGGAGCCGCCGCCGTCACTGGCGTGCGCCACCGGCACCAGGCCGGCCGCGACGGCCGCCGCCGACCCGCCGCTCGAGCCGCCCGGGGACCGGTCCGGCGCCCACGGGTTGCGGGTCGGCCCGCCCCACTGCGGCTCCGTGCTGGCGTTGAGGCCGAGCTCAGGGGTGTTGGTCGTCCCGAGCACCACCATCCCCGCCTGCCGGTAGCGCGTGACGACCTCGGAGTCCCGATCGGCCACGGCGTCGGCGAACAGCCGCGACCCTCCCGTGGCGGGCAGCCCGGCGACGTACGTGCCGAGGTCCTTGACCAGGAGGGGTACGCCGCGCAGTGGGCCGTCGGGCAGCCCGGCGTCGACCTCGGCGAGCGCCTCCTCGTAGCGGGTGCTCACCATGACGTTGAGCCGGCCGTCGCCCTCCTCGAGGCGGGCGATCGCCGCCTCGGCGACCTCGCGAGCCGACACCTCGCCGGCCGCGACCGCCGCCGCGAGACCGGTGGCGTCGAGGTCTGCGAGGTCGGCCATGTGGCTCACTTGCCGGCCCCGACGGCCACGTGGTGGCACGCGACGGTGTGGCCCGGCGCGATCTCACGCATCCGCGGCTCCTCGGCCGCGCACCGGTCGGTTGCGATCGGGCAGCGGGTGCGGAAGCGGCAGCCCGACGGCGGGTCGAGCGGCGAGGGCAGCTCGACCGAGACCTGCTGGGCGTGCGGGTGGTCCTGCGGCTCGCCGGGGATCGAGGCGAGCAGCAGCCGGGTGTAGGGGTGCACCGAGGTGCGGTGCATCTCGTCGGAGGGCACGACCTCGCAGGCCTTGCCGAGGTACATCACCATCACCTGGTCGCTGATGTTCTTCACCACCGACACGTCGTGGGCGATGAAGACCATGCTCAGGCCGAACGAGCGGGCGCTGGTCTCCAGCAGGTTGAGGATCTGGGCCTGCACCGAGACGTCGAGGGACGAGACCGGCTCGTCGCAGATGAGCACCTCGGGGTCCATCATCAGCGCGCGGGCGATGCAGACCCGCTGGCACTGCCCGCCCGAGAGCTCGTGCGGGTGCTTGTCGCGGACCGCCTCGGGGTCCAGGCCGACCGAGCGGAGCATGTCGTCGACGAGCACCTCCTTCGGCGTCTCCCCGTCGTGGCCCCAGATCGAGCGGCCCTCCCAGACCAGGTCCTTGACCTTGCGCCGCGGGTTCAGCGCCGAGACGGGGTCCTGCATGATGATCTGCATCCGGGCGCGGGCCCGGCGCAGGTCGCGGGAGCCGAGCTCGGTCAGCTCCAGGTCGCCCAGCCGCACGCTGCCGGAGTCGGGCGGCGGCAGCTGGATGAGGGCCCGCCCGATCGTGGACTTGCCGCAGCCGGACTCGCCCAGGATG
Organism: Nocardioides sp. IC4_145; assembly: GCF_011250565.1. Lineage (GTDB taxonomy): Bacteria > Actinomycetota > Actinomycetes > Propionibacteriales > Nocardioidaceae > Nocardioides. The sequence continues at coordinate 32,169 of NZ_JAANMS010000017.1, read as the reverse complement.
CCCAGCGTCGTGCCGGGCGGGACCTCCAGGCTCACGCCGGAGACGGCGTGGACCTTCTGCCCGCGGCCGACCGGGAACTCCACGACCACGTCGGTCGCCTTCAGCGTCGAGGCGTGGGTGCGGGCTGGAGCGGCCTGCTCGGTGACGGTCATGCTCCGACCTCCTGGTGCTGGTGGTGCAGCGGTGCGGTCAACGGGAAGTGGCAGGCGACGACCGAGCCGGCCGCCGCGCCGCGCGGCTCCAGGGCCGGCGCCTCGACGCGGCAGCGGTCCACGGCGTACCGGCAGCGCGCCGCGAAGCGGCAACCGGCCGGCGGCGCGAGCATGTTCGGCGGCGAGCCCTCGATGGTGGCGAGCAGGCTGTGCGGCCGGCTCTCGATGCTCGGGATCGACTCGATGAGCGCCTGGCTGTAGGGGTGCCGCGGCGTGCCGAAGACGGCGTCGGTGCCCGCGGACTCGGCCACGCGGCCGGCGTACATCACCGCCACCCGGTCCGTGCGACCCGCGACGGTGCCGAGGTCGTGGCTGACGAGGATCGTGGCCATGTGAAGCCGCTCGGCCAGCGACTGGAGCAGGTCGAGGATCTGCTTCTGCACGGTCACGTCGAGGGCGGTGGTGGGCTCGTCGGCGATCAGCAGCTGCGGGTCGCAGGCGAGCGCCATCGCGATGACGACGCGCTGGCGCATGCCGCCGGAGAGCTCGTGGGGGTACTGGCCCGCCCGGCGCGCCGGCTCCGGGATGCCGACCTGCCGCAGCAGCTCGACCGCACGCTCGCGGGCGGCACCCTTGCTGAGCCCCTTGTGGAGGCGGAGGCTCTCGGTCAGGTGCAGCCCGACCCGCTTCACCGGGTTCAGCGAGGTCATCGGGTCCTGGAAGACCATCGCGACCGTGGTGCCCCACAGCTCGCGCCGCCCGGCCGGCTTGACACCGTGGACGTCGACGCCGGCCAGCCGCACCGACCCGGTGACCTCGGTGGTCGGGCCGTTGGTGATGAGCCCCATGATCGTGCGGCCCAGCACGGACTTGCCCGACCCGGACTCCCCCACGATGCCGAGCGTCTCGCCGGCCGCGAGGCTCAGCGACACCCCGTCGACGGCACGCATCGCCCCGCGCGGGGTCCGGAAGGTGGTGTGGAGGTCGTCGACCTCGAGCAGGGGTGCGGTCACAGCTTCACGCTCCGGGAGTCCCAACGCGCGCGGGCCTTCTCACCCACGAGGTTGAAGGCGAACACGGTCAGGAAGAGGAAGGCGCCGGGCACCAGGACGACCTGCGGGTGCTCTTGGAACACGTCGCCCTCGCCCTCGGCGATCATGTTCCCCCAGGTGGGTGCCGGCGGCTGGATGCCGAGGCCGAGGAAGCTCAGCGACGCCTCGGCGACGATGAGGATCGAGATCATCACGATCGCCAGCGACACGATCGGCAGCAGCACGTTCGGCAGCAGCTCGCGCAGCATGATCCGGCCCCGCGTGGCCCCGAGGGCGCGGGCCGCGACCACGAACTCGCGGTTCGCGTACGCCATCGTGGTGGCGCGGGCGAGCCGCACCATGCTGGGGATCGTCAGCAGCGCGAGCGAGAAGGCGATGTTGCGCAGCTTCGGCTCCAGCACCGTCGCGAGGGCGATGAGCAGGATGAGCGGCGGCACGGCCAGCAGCGAGTTGGTCAGCACGCCGACCACGCGGTCCACGCTCTTCTGGAAGTAGCCGGCCAGCAGGCCGACCGCACCACCGATGATCGTGCCGATGACCACGGCGCTCAGCGCGATCAGCAACGACGAGCGGGCGCCGTAGACGGAGCGGGCGAGCAGGTCCAGGCCGAAGCCGTTGGTGCCGAGCGGGTGCTCGGAGGCCAGGTCGGGCCGGGCGAAGGGCTCCTCCAGCAGGGTGCTGGCGACGTCCTCGTGCTCGGCGAAGGGCAGCACCGGTGCGAGCAGCGCCACCCCGACCAGCAGCACCAGCCACGCCATCGCCAACCAGTACGTCAGGTCGAAGCCGGGTCCCGCGACGGCCCGGCCGAGGCGCGACCCGCCGGCACCAGCCAGCACCAGCCCGACCAGCACGAGGACCAGCGTGGCGACCGTGACGAGCGGGGCGAGGAGACCGACCACGAGCAGCGCCAGGCCGGCGCCGGTCAGGCCGGCGCCGAGGAGGACCGCCGTACGCCGTGGGCGTGCTGCCGGCGCGTCGGCGCCGGCCGCGGGGGCCAGCGCCGCGGCCTCCGGCGGCTCGGCCTCGAGCAGCGGGGGCTCCGGCTGGGTGAGCTCAGACATGGGCACGTCGCGTCCTGGGGTCGAGGTAGCCGTAGGAGAGGTCGATGCCGGCGTTGATGAGCACGTAGAGCACCGCGATCACCAGCACCGCACCCTGGACCATCGGGAAGTCGCCCTGGTTGGCGGCGTTGACGACCAGCGATCCCATGCCGGGCAGGGAGAAGAGGTACTCGACGATCACGGTGCTGCCGATGAGCCGGCCGAGGCTGAGGCCCATCAGCGTCACCAACGAGAACGACGAGGGTCGCAGCGCGTCGGAGAACAGCACCCGCAGCGGCGGCATGCCCTTCGCCCGCGCGGCCAGGATGAAGTCCTCGCGCAGCGTCGTGATCAGGTCCCCGCGGAGCACCCGGGCGAACATCGCCAGCTCCGCGAGGGCCACGGTGAGCGCCGGCAGGAACGCGTGGTGCAGGTTGCCGAGCAGGTCACCCTCCCCCAGCCGGACCCACTCCGACCGGGGGAACCACCCGGTCCCGTCGACGACCAGCATGATGAGCAGCAGACCGGCCAGGAAGCTCGGCACCGACAGCAGCGCGAAGGTGCCGGCGCTGATGAGCCGGTCGACCATGCCGCCCTCGTGGTAGGCCGACCACATCGCGACGGGGACGGCGATGAGCATGGCCATCACCAGCCCCATCACCGCGATCTGGAGGCTCACCGGTAGCGCCGAGACGATCCGGTCGACCACCTCGGACTGCGGGGGGACCACGGACCGGCCGAGGTCCCCCTGCGCCGCCGACACCAGCCAGTCGAGGTACCGGCTGAACGTCGGCTCGTCCAGACCGAGCTGCTCGCGCAGGTCGGCGTACGCCTCGGGCGGCTGACCGGCTCCGAGGATCGCCACCGCCGGGTCGCCCGGCAGCAGCGCCATCAGGGAGAAGACCCCGAGGGAGACGATCAGGAGGACGAGGACCAGCTCACCGACCCGGAGGGCCAGCTTGCGGGTCACTGCACCAGCCAGGCGTCGGAGAAGTCGGGCATGTACTCCGCGCCCAGCTCGACGCCGTAGACGTTCTCGTTCCACGCGTGGACGGCGGCGTTGGCGCCGGAGACGACGTTCGGGATGTCCTCGTTGTGCAGCGCCTGCATCTTGTCGAGGACCTCCTTCATCTCCTCGTCGCTGTCAGCGGCGCGCAGGTCGGCCAGCAGGCCGTCCATCTCCTCCGAGGCGTAGCCGGTGGCGTTGCCGAAGCTGGCGGAGTTGAACTCGCTGTTCATGCGGTGGTACGGGTCGGACTCGGCTGCCGACAGCGCGCCGCGGGCCAGGTCGAAGTCGTGGTCGACGTAGACGCGGGAGGTCTGGTCGGCGATCGAGGCGACCAGGTCGGTCTTCACCTTGAAGCCCACGCGCTCGAGCATCGCCTTCATCGCGACGGCCTGGGTGCGCGAGGTCGGGTCGGAGCCGTCGAGGTAGGTGATCTCGCCGTCGAACCCGTCGGCCTTGGCCTCCTCGACGAGACGCTTGGCCTCCTCGAGGTCCACCGGCAGGGCAGCCTCGCTGGTGTCCCACTTCGACTCCGGGGGGAACATCTCCTTGCCCGGCAGGCCCTTGCCGTCGTACGACCGCTGGTAGTCCAGCTCCGGGTCGTAGGCCAGCGCGATCGCGCGGCGCACGCGCGGGTCGGCGCCCGGGTAGCCCTCGCGGTTGTTGATCGAGATGGTGTTGCCGAAGCTGGTGAGCGTCAGGTTGCCCGCGATGCCGGCCTCGACGACCTCGTCGACGACCTTCGGGTCACGCATGAAGGCCACGTCGGCGCTGCCGTCCTCGAGCGCGTCGAGCTTGGACTCGTCGGCGAGCGGCCAGAAGAAGCGGATGGCGTCGAGGTTCGGGGCGCCGTCCCAGTAGTCCTTGTTCGCCTTGAGGATGAGCTCCTCGGCGGGCTTGTAGGAGTCGAAGACGAAGGCGCCCGCGCCGATCGGCGTGAACTCCTCGCCGGCGTACGCCGCCGGGGCGACGATCATGCCAACGGCCTGCGACAGCATCGCCGGGAACTTCGCCCACGCCTCGTTCATCGTGAACACGACGGTGCGCTCGTCGGCGACCTCCATGTTCTTCAGGTTCGGGCCGAGGATGGCGGTGTCGACGCCCTGGTTCTGCATGTACCAGTTGATGCTGCCGACCACGGCCTCCGCGTCCAGCGGCGTGCCGTCGGAGAAGCTGACGCCCTCGCGCAGGGTGAGCGTCCAGGTCTTGAGGTCGTCGCTGCTCTCGAGGGACTCGGCGAGCTTGGGCTCGAACTGCTGGGTCTCGGTGTCGAGGGTCATCAGCGTGTCGTAGACCGCGAGCATCGCGCCGCCGCCGGAGGCGCCGGTGGCGTAGCTGACCGCCGGGCTCAGGCTGCGGATCTCGCCGTAGTCGGCGAAGTCGAGGGTGCCGCCCTTGACCGGCTCGCCGGCGTCGGGCTGGTCGCCGATGACGCCGAACTGGTAGCGGCCGCGGTCGACCTCGGTGCTCCCGCTGTTGGAGTCCTTGCTTCCGCCGTCGTCGGACGCGCACCCCGAGAACAGCAGGGCGCCGGTGACAGCGGTGACGGCGAGACGGGCCAGGACACCCTGGTGCAACTTCATGTCGTTCCTCCGGATCGGGGTGGTGCGGGAGGTGCTCGGACCGCCCGTGCACCGTGCTGCGCCGGACGCTAGGGGCTGTGCGCTGGGTCACTTCGGGGCCAGTCCCACTCAACGGGCGGATCTAAGACAACTGTCTGCTCCACCGCAGGCGGGCGGCTCGCGGGCCGGCTCCGGGGCCCTCGCCCGGACGCGCGACGATGGCCCCGTGGAGGACGAGAACCGCGACGCTCGGCGACGGATGATCGAGGTCGCCGAACGGCTCGTGGCCGAGGAGGGTCTCGGCTCGGTGTCGCTGCGCCGGGTCGGGCAGGAGGCGGGGCAGCGCAACAACTCCGCCGCGCAGTACCACTTCGGGTCCCGGCAAGGGCTCGTCGACGCGATCGTGCAGCTTCGCTCCGCGCAGATCGACGCTCGTCGCGCAGAGCTGTTGACCGCGCTGGACGAGGAGCTCGGCGGCCGGCCCGCGGACGTGCGCGCGCTGGTGCGGGTGCTGGTGCACCCGCTCGTCGAGAGCGCGGCCGGCGAGCCACGGCGTACCCACTACCTGCGGTTCCTCGCGAACGCCACCGACCACTACTCGCTGCGAGGCTCCTGGCAGGTCGGGGAGTTCCACCCGCCGACCTACCAGCTCGTCGTCCAGCGGCTCCGCGCCACCCTCCCAGGGGTCCCCGAGGCGACGTTCGACCGGCGGGTGCGCTGGGTCTCCCGCGTCAGCCTGCGGCTGCTGGCCGACCACGAGCTGACCCTGGTGCAGGACGACGACGGCCTGGTCGCGGGCACCACCGCGCGGGTGCTCGCCGACGTCGTCGACATGCTGGTCGCTCTCGTCGCCGCACCGGACGACAGCGGCGACGGGGCCGGCGACCGGGACTAGCCGGGCGGCACGTACATCGCGATGCGCTCGCGGCTCATGCCGGCACCGGCTCGGCCCACGCGGCCGCGAAGACCCCGTGCGGCAGGGGGTCGCTCCACCGGCCGGTGAGCGCGAGTCCCGCAGCCAGTCGACCGATCTCGTCGGCCGCCATCGCACCCCGCTCGCCCTCGACGACCACGACGGTGCGGTCGTCGGCCCAGTCGATGTAGGGACGGTCCGAGGGGGTCGCGCAGACCAGGCACGGCCGGGTCCGCATCGACAGCACCTCGAGGTCCGGCAGGAGCTCGTCGAGGAGCGCTCGGGTCTCCTCCAGGTCCGCCTGGTCACCGCCGGTGCGGGTCCACGCGGCGATCTCCTCGCGGCTGTGCAGCGGGTGGCGGAGCAGGCTGTCACCGGAGGTCTTGAGGTACCACCGGCGATCCGGGTACGGCACCGGGGCCATCACGATGCCGCCGTACAACCGCTCGCCGTCGCGGACCTTCATCATCATCATCGTCGGCATGTCGACGGCGTCCGGGCCGGCGACCTCGGTGAGGACGACCGTCGCCCCGTAGGTCGGGGTGACCAGCGGCCGGTCGAGCAGCCCGGTCGCGTTCGTCGCGGCGCCGGTGGCAAGGACGACCCGATCGGCCAGCGCGGTCCGGCCGCCGCGGGTGCTCAGGCGGACGGCGTCCCCCACCCGCTCGGTCCCGACGACCTCGTCGCGCACCAGCTCCGCACCGGCCGCCACCGCCGCGGCCAGCTCCGCCTGCACCAGCGCGCGCGGGTTCAGGATCGCCGCGCCGCGCTCGCGCAGGGCGACGTGGCCGGGTTCGAAGGTCAGCGAGGGGTACGCCGCGGCCAGCTGCTCCTCGTCGAGGTGGTCGACCTCCACGCCGAGGTCGACCGCGTTGCGCGCCAGCAGCTCACGGTCGAACCACAGCGAGGGACCCGCGCCGGCGCCGCCGGGCAGCACCGTGACCGAGTGGGTCGGGGTGAGGAAGTCGATCCCGGTGCGGGCGGTGAGGTCCGCGAAGCGCCGCCGGCTGCGCATCGCCAGCATCGAGGTCACCAGCGGCACCTCGAGCACGTGGCAGAGCCGCCCCTGGTCGTAGTAGCCGGCCCACGTCCCCTCGTGGGTCGCCGGGTCGTCCGGCTCGTCCGGGCCGACCACGAGCACGCGGACGCCGGACTCGGCGGCGTGCCGGGCGGTCGCGGAGCCCAGCGGACCCGCGCCGACCACGGCGAGGTCGTACGGCTGGTCGGGCTGCCCGGCGAGGGGCGGGTGGTCGTCGGGCACGGCGTCTCCGGGGTGAGGTGGGCGGACGCGCGCCAGCGTGACCGTCGTCGTCGACCGCGGACCGTCGTCGTCCCGCTCATCGGTAGGACGCTGTGGTCCGCGTCACGAGGTGGACGAGACTGGGCGGGCCACCCGCACGACGAGTCCTCGCCAGGAGAGCGCATGACCACGCAGACCGATCCCCGCCTCGCCGCGCAGCAGGTCGTCGCCGGCCTCACGGGGCCGGGCGCGCCCTTCGAGCTGGTCCGCGAGGAGGTGCTGGGCGCGCCGGTGACGCTGTTCGCGAACCGTCGTCGCGCGCTGCACGAGGTCCTCGCCGACTCGGTCCAGCACGGCGACCGCCCCTACATCGTCTCGCTCGAGGAGGAGCTCTCCTTCGCCGAGCACGCGGCCCGGGTCTCCTCGCTCGCCCAGGCGCTCCGCGAGGAGCACGGCGTGGGCCGGGGCGACCGCGTCGCCATCGCCGCCGCCAACACCACCGAGTGGATCCTCACCTTCTGGGCGGTCACCTCGCTGGGCGCGATCGCCGTCGGCTTCAACGCCTGGTGGTCGGCGCGCGAGCTCGCCTACGGGCTCCAGCACGCCGAGCCGGTCCTCGTGGTCGCCGACGACAAGCGGCGGGCCCTCCTGGCGGGCTCCCCCGTCCCGGTGCTCGGCCTCGACGACGTACGCCGCCTGGCGGCCGCGCACCCCGAAGCGCCGCTGCCGTCGGCCGACGTCGCGGAGGACGACCCCGCGGTCATCCTCTACACCTCCGGCACGTCCGGGCGGCCCAAGGGCGCGACCCACTCGCACCGGAACCTGTGCTCGGTCATCGAGTACCACCGGATGAGCGACGCGCTGATGGCCGCCTTCGGCGACCCGACCGACGCGCGCGACCGGTCCTACCTGCTGGTCATGCCGCTCTTCCACATCGGCAGCCTGCACAACCTCGTGGCCCCGCGGCTCGCGACCGGCAGCAAGGTCGCCCTGCACCTCGGCTCGTTCCAGGTCGACCCCGTGATGCGGCTCGTCGAGAAGGCCCGGGTCACCAACTGGGGCGCCGTGCCGACGATGGCAGGCCGCCTGCTCGAGGCCGACCTGTCGGCGTACGACACCTCGTCGCTGCGCGCCTTCTCCCTCGCCTCAGCGCCGTCCTCGCCCCAGCTGAAGGAGCGGCTGCGCACCGGGCTGCCGTTCGCCTCGGCGCTGGTCGACAGCTACGGCCTCACCGAGTCGTGCACGGCCGTCGCCGTCGCCACGCCGATGGACCTCGCGGACGCGCCTGGCACGCTCGGCCGCCCGATCGTCGGGGTGGAGCTCGAGGTGCGCGGTGCCGACGGGCAGCCCGTGCCGGCGGGCGTCGAGGGCGAGATCTGCGTGCGCAGCGCCTACAACATGCTCGGCTACTGGAAGGACGACGTCGCCACCGCGAGCTCGCTGCGCGAGGGCCGCTGGCTGCACACCGGCGACCTCGGCACCCTCGACGAGCAGGGCCGGGTCAGCCTCAGCAGCCGGCGCTCGGACCTGATCATCCGCGGCGGCGAGAACGTCTACCCCGCCGAGGTGGAGGGCGTCCTCACCGACCACCCCGACGTCGCCGAGTGCATCGTCATGGGCGTCAGCCACCCGGACCTGGGCCAGGAGGTCGGGGCGGTCGTCGTCCCGGCGCCGGGCGCGGAGGTCGACGGCCTGGAGGAGCGGCTGGCAGCGTACGCCGCCGAGCAGCTGGCCTACTTCAAGGTGCCGACCCGCTGGAAGCTCACCACCCACCCGCTCCCCCGCAACGCCACCGGCAAGGTCGTGCGCCGCGAGGTCGCGCTCGAACGCTGACGGCAGGACCGGTACGACGAAGGGCCGCCCCCAGGTGGGGGCGGCCCTTGTTGCTGTCGGTGCGCCGTCAGGCGGCGTCGCCGGTCCGGCTGCCCGCGTCGCGGGCGCCGACGACCAGCGAGACGACGAGTGCGGTGTCCTCCTCGAGCTCCTGCGGGTCGGTGCCGCGGTTGAGCGCGGAGATGATCATGCCGTACCACGCCTGCTCGAGGATCCCGAGGAGCCGCAGGTCGTGCGGGGTCGGGTCGGCGATCCCGCCGGCGTCGAGCATGACGTCGATGAAGACCTCGGTCACGCCGGCCGAGGGCGTCTGGGCGACGGTCGCGTTGTTGGACTGCATCATCGCGTGGGCCAGCAGCGGACGCCGGAGCAGCTCACGCCCGGCACGCACGAGCATCCGGGCGATCCCGTCCGCCGGGGACTCGTCGGGCACCCGCTCGACCGTCATCGCGGCCAGCTGGTCGACCTGCGAGCGCATGAGGGCGGTGAAGAGGTGGGTCTTCGAAGGGAAGTAGCGGTAGAGCGTGGCGATCGCGACCCCGGCGTCCTTGGCGATGTCGTGCATCTGCACGCGCTCGAGGCCCTTGGCCGCCCCGTGGCGGGCGGCGGCGCGGAGGATGCGGGCGTACCGCTCCTTCTGCTCCCGGGACGTCGGCTCGGCCGGCGGCCGGTCCTCGGCGACTCGTGGCACGGCACTCCCTCGGTGGACGGTGGGTCCATCCTCCGGCCTCGGCCGAGGTGGCGTGGGTCACGCTACCGATGAGTGAGACGCGTGACTCAACCCCGCGCCGCGCCGCGGCCCGGCCGGGGCAGGTGCTTGTCGATGAACAACCCCTCCGCGGACACGCACACCTCGCCGCCCGCGACGATCTCGCCGGTCGTACGGATCTTGCGGCCGTCGACCGACACCTGCCGCGCCCGGACCAGGAGCTCCTCGAACAGCGGCGTCGTCCGGTGGTACCGCAGCGTCAGCGTCCCGGTCATCCCCGACAGCCCCGCCCAGTGGTTCGCGACGCCGAGGGTGTGGTCGAGCAGCAGCGCCGAGACACCGCCGTGCACGCAGCCGGGCGGGCCCTGGTAGGGCAGGCCGAGCGTCACCCGCCCCTCGATCGACCCGTCCGGCAGGCCGCCCAGCGCCAGCGGCGGCGCGACCGCGTTCTCGGGCCCGGTCACCGGGTCGTGGCGGGTCACGCCCTCGCCGCCCCACATGTCCACGAGCCGCTGCTCGCGCGTCGGCGCGTGGGACTCGAGGTGCTCCGCGACCTCGGTCAGCCGCGCGGCCACCTCGGCCATCTCCGCCGCCGACTGGCCGCCGGCGTGCAGCAGCGCCGCCACCACCCGCCGGGCGGCTGCCACGGCGGCGTCCACCCCCGCGTTGCTGGGCGTCGCGGTCAGTGTCGGTCGCTCGGTCACGGGTGTGCTCCTGTCGACGTACGGCGCTCGCAGGCCAGGGGTCCTCGCCCGCCCGGCGTCCCCGGGTCCCGACCGGTCGGAGGCCGGGCGGGCGGCCGCCAGGTTCATGGGGGCGCCGACGAACCTGACGGTCCCCCGGCAAGATGTCATCGGTGCACCGTGAGGTTCATCGGGTAGCCGATGGACCTCACGGCCGGCCGGGGCTCAGATCATCGAGAGCAGCGGGCCCGGCGGCGGGGTGACGCCGATGTCGGTGAGGGCGCCGACGTGGTTGACGGGGCCGGGGACGTGGATGGCGTGCGCGAGGCCCATGTGGCCGTCGCGCCAGAACCGCTGGATGGGGTTGTCCATCCGCAGGCCGTTGCCGCCGGACCGGGCGACGACCTCGTCCATGGCGCGGACGGCGCGCCAGGCGGCGGCCACCTGGGTGCGGCGGGAGGCGGCGCGCTCGGCGAAGGTGATCTCGCGGCCGGCCTCGGCGGCGTCGTAGAACCGCGAGACGTTGTCGAGCATGGCGGTCCGGGACGCCTTGATCTCCTCGGCGGCGGCGCCGATGGTCGAGAGGACGTACGGGTCGTCGGTGACCTTCGTGCCGGTCACCTGCACGCGGGTGCGCTGGTAGGCGAGGTGGGCGGCGAGGGCGCCCTCGGCGATGCCGATGACGGCGCTGGTGATGCCCATGGGGAACGCCGTGGTGAACGGGATGTGGTAGGTCGGGCTGGTCAGCCCGGCGTTGCGCGGGTGGGAACCGTCGAGGAAGCCCATGAAGTCCATGACCCGGTTCTCGGGGACGAACGCGTCGCGGACGACGACGTCCTTCGACCCGGTCCCCCGCAGCCCGACGACGTCCCAGCTGTCCTCGACGATCTCGTAGTCCGACCGCGGCAGGATCACGTGGTAGTTGCGCGGCGGCATCACCCGGTTGCCGTCGGCGTCGCCGAGGAACGCACCGAGGAAGATCCAGTCGCAGTGGTCGGTGCCGGAGGAGAACTGCCAGCGGCCGTTGAAGACGTAGCCGCCGTCGACGGGACGCAGGATCCCCATCGGGGCGTACGGCGAGGCGATCCAGGTGTCCTGGTCCTCGCCCCACACGGCCTGCTGGACCTCCGGGTCGCACATGGCCATCTCCCACGGGTGCACCCCGACGATGCCCGCGACCCAGCCGGTGGAGCCGTCGACCGACGCGAGCCGCATGACGGTCTCGGCGAAGTCGCGCGGGTGCGCTTCCATGCCGCCGTACGTCGCCGGCTGCAGCATTCGCATGACGCCGGTGTCCCGCAGCAGCTTCGCGGCCGCGTCGTCGAGCCGGCCGAGCTTCTCGTTGGTCTCGGCGAGCGCGGCGATCTCCTCGGCGCGCTCCTCGACGGCGTCGAGCACGGGGTGGGGCACGGTTCCTCCTGGAGGCGGGTGGAAGGGCTGGCTGGCCGCAGGTCAGTCGGCGCGGGTGAGGAACGCGAGCACGACGGCCTCCCAGGCCGCCTTCTGCTCGATCATCGCCCAGTGGCCGCAGCTGGGCAGGACGTGCAGCTCGGCGTCGGGGATGGTGCGCATCGGCACCAGCGCCATGTCGAGCGGGCTGACGCGGTCGTCGCGGCCCCAGGTGAGCAGGGTGCGCGCACGGACGCGGTGCAGCATCGCCCAGTACGGCGGCTCCGGGGACCGCTCGGCCGCGCGGGTCATGCCCTCGAGCGCGGCCCGGCTGTACATCCGGCGTGCTGCCTCGAGGGTGCTCGGCTCGGTCGCCTGGGCCCAGCGCTCTTCAATCATCTGCTCGGTCACGATCGAGCGGTCGAAGACCATCGAGTGCAGCCACGCGACGAGCCGTTCGCGGCTCGGCGACTCCGTGAACTCCATCAGCAGGTTGAGCCCCTCGCCAGGAGCCGGGCTGAAGAGGTTGCGACCGATGCCGCCGACGGTGACCAGGCGGCGTACGCGCTCGGGCTCGGCGACCGCGAAGCGGGTGCCGACCAGGCCGCCCATCGAGTTGCCGACGACGTCGACCCGGTCGAGACCGAGCCCGTCGAGGAACCGGCCCACCGCGGGCAGCGCGGCGACCATCGGGTGCTGGTCGGTGGGGTCGCTGACGCCGAAGCCGGGCAGCTCGAGGACCAGGCAGCGGAAGTGCGGGGCAAAGGTCGGGAGGTTCTCGCCGAAGTTGCGCCAGCCGGTGACGCCCGGGCCGGAGCCGTGGAGCATCAGCAGCGGACGCGCGCTGGAGTCGCCGGCCTCGTGGTAGCGCAGCACCCCCTGGTCCGTGGGGAGCTCCCGCACCTCGGCAGTGCTCACCTCGGCAGTGCTCACCTCGGCGACGCTCACGCGGTCACGGTCCGCAGCCGGCGCGGCCCCCGCCCGGGCTGCCAGTCGGGGTGGAGCTCGGCGGTGACCCGGCGCGCGGCGTCGAGGACCAGGGGCGCGACCCGCTCCAGCGGCGTCGAGGCGTCGCCGACCAGGGAGATGGCGCCGACCGGACCCTCGGGCCCGCGGATGCAGGCGGCGACGCAGGCGACCTCCTCGAAGCACTCGCCGCGCTCGAAGGCCAGCCCGTGGCGGCCCCGGACGCGGGTGAGCTCGTGGTGCAGCGCCTCGAGGTGGGCGACCGTGCGACCGGTCATCGCCCGCATGTGGGGGCCCACCCGCTCGTCGACCTCCTCGGCGGGGAGGTAGGCGAGCATCGCGCGCCCCAGGGCGGTGCAGTACGCCGGGGCGTAGCCCCCGACGCGGGAGGGCACGGCGGTCGCGGGGCGTGCGCCGATCTTGTCCAGGTAGCGCACCCGACCCTCGTCGAGCACCGCGAGGTGCACGGTGAGGCCGGTGCGGACCATCAGCGAGTGCAGGTGCGTGGCGGCCGCGGCGCGCAGGTCGGAGGTGTCGTCGATGGCTCCCCCGAGCTGGAGCGCGCGCTGCCCCAGGCTGTAGCCGGACGAGGAGTGCTCGAGCCACTGCAGCTTGAGCAGCTGGTCGAGGATCCGGTGCGCGGTCGAGCGCGGCAGATGGGTGATGCGGGCGACGTCCTCGAGCGTCAGGCGCGCCGTGCGGCACGGGAACGCGTCGAGGATGAGCGTCATCCGCTCGACCATCGAGGGGGGCAGCTCACGGCGCTCGGGGGCTTCGGCATGGGCGACGGTCATGGCTCTCCTCCGCAAAACTGAAATTCATTCTAGGTCCGGCGACGGGCGTCACACTACGCCTCGGAGCGCTGGACGGTAGCCCTAAACCAGAATTCGTTCTAGTTTTTGCCGAGAAGGTCCCGCCCTTCCGGTCAGTGGGACCGGCGACCCACGTCAGCGCCGCCACCGACCCACACTCGACCGACCGTCACCACCCCCGCCCAAGCACCAGCTGGAGGACAGATGAGCGCCGCCCCGGACGAGGTCCGCCACATCGAGGCGGAGGCCGCACCGACCCGCTACGCGCGGGGCTGGCACTGCCTCGGGCTCGAGCGCGACTTCCGCGACGGCAAGCCGCACGGCGTCGAGGCCTTCGGCGGCAAGCTCGTCGTCTTCGCCGACAGCGCCGGCGACGTCAAGGTGCTCGACTCCTACTGCCGCCACATGGGGGGCGACCTGTCCCAGGGCCAGGTCAAGGGCGACCAGGTCGCCTGCCCCTTCCACGACTGGCGCTGGGGCGGCGACGGCCGCTGCAAGCAGATCCCCTACGCCCGCCGCGTGCCGCTGCGCGCCCGCACCCAGGCCTGGCCGACGCTGGTGCAGGACGGGATGCTCTTCGTCTGGAACGACCCCGAGGGCAACCCGCCGCCGGCCGACGTGACGATCCCCCGCATCGAGGCGTACGACGACCCCGAGCACACCGACTGGGTCTGGTACACCACGACCATCGAGGGCGCGAACTGCCGCGAGATCGTCGACAACGTCGTGGACATGGCGCACTTCTTCTACGTGCACTACTCGTTCCCGACGTACTTCAAGAACGTCTTCGAGGGCCACATCGCCACGCAGTTCATGAACGGCGAGAGCCGCGAGGACATCCTGCCCCCGCCGAAGGAGGGCCGTCCGCCGGCCGTCAAGGCGCAGACCTCGGTGGCCAGCTACCACGGGCCGTCGTTCATGATCGACGACCTCGTCTACCACTACGAGGACTTCGACGTCCCCGCGGTGCTCATCAACTGCCACTACCCGGTCGACGCCAACACCTTCGTCCTGCAGTACGGCGTCACGGTCAAGAAGCTTCCCGGGCTCGACGACGCCGCCGCGACGAAGATGGCCGAGAAGATGGGCAACTTCATCCGCCTCGGCTTCGAGCAGGACGTCGCGATCTGGAAGTCCAAGGCCCGGATCGACAACCCGCTGCTGTGCGAGGAGGACGGGCCGGTCTACCAGCTGCGCCGCTGGTACGAGCAGTTCTACGTCGACGTCGCGGACGTGACGCCAGAGATGACCGAGCGCTTCGAGTTCGAGATCGACACGACCCGCCCGAACGAGGCCTGGCGCCGCGAGGTGGAGGAGAACCTCGCCCGTCGCGACGCCACCAGCGGGCAGCCCGCCTGATGTCGGTCCGGCCGGACAACCGGCTCGCCGACGGGCCGATGGCGCCCGTGTCCTGCACGACGTGCGGGGCCCGGGTCGAGGCCCGCAAGAGCAGCTGGGAGCAGACCACCGTCCAGTGGCACGCCGACGCCGTCGAGCGCTGCCTCGAGCGGCGGGCGAGCAGCACGCGCTCGGGTCCCAACGGCACGGCGTTCCCCGGCTGCGAGGCGCTGCGGGCCAGCATCCGGGAGGCGGCCGTCCGCGGTGACCTCGCCGTGCAGGACGGCGCGCCGCTGCCCACCAACCCCGAGCACCCGCACCCCGCCAGCCCCCGTCCTGACGGCCCCGACCACGAGGTGACCCACGCATGATCGACGTCGACCGCCACGGCCCCTGGGCCGTCATCGCCGGCGGCTCGGAGGGCGTCGGCGCGTCCTTCGCCACCCGGCTCGCCGAGGCGGGGCTCGACCTCGTGCTGCTCGCGCGCAAGCCCGGCCCGCTGGAGGAGACCGCCGAGGCGGCCCGCGCGCTCGGCGCCGAGGTCCGCACCCTGGCCGTCGACCTGACCGACGCCGACGCGATGGAGCGGATCGCGGCGGTCACCGACGACCTCGAGGTCGGCCTGCTGGTCTACAACGCGGGCGCCAACACCTACGGCCACGAGTTCGTGACCGGTGACCTCGAGCGGTTCCAGCAGGTCATCGACCTCAACATCACCGCCCAGCTCGCCCTCGTGCGTCACTTCGGCGAGAAGATGAAGCAGCGCCGCCGCGGCGGCCTGCTGCTCGTCGGGTCGCTGGCCGGCTTCATGGGCTCCGCCCAGATCTCGGTGTACGCCGCGGTGAAGGCCTTCTGCCGCGTCTTCGCTGAGGGCCTGTGGCTGGAGATGCGGGAGCACGACGTCGACGTGCTCGAGTTCGTCCTCGGCGTCACCCGCACCCCCGCGATGGCCCGCGCCGGCCTGGCGATGGACATCCCCGGCCTGCACGTCTCCGAGCCCGACGACGTCGCCCGCCAGGCGCTCGCCCTTCTCGGCGACGGCCCGGTCCAGGTCGCCGAGGGCAACGAGAAGGCCGTCGAGGTGCGCAGCCGCACCGACCGGGCCCGGCTCGTGCTCGGTGCTCACGAGGCCGCCAAGCGGGTGCTCCCGCCGGCCTCGAAGCCCGCGTGAGCCTCCGGATCGGTCTGGTCAGCCCGGTCGTCACCGCCAACCCCGGCGCGCACGACGACTGGGAGGCCGGGGCCGGGATCGCCGAGCTGGCGCGCATCGCCACGCTCGCCGACCAGCTCGGCTTCGACCACCTGACCTGCAGCGAGCACGTCGCGGTGCCGACGGCCGTCGCCGCCGAGCGCGGCGCGACGTACTGGGACCCGCTCGCCACCCTCGGCTACCTCGCCGCCCGCACCGAGCGGATCCGGCTGGCCACCCAGGTGCTGGTGCTCGGCTACCACCACCCGCTGGAGATCGCGAAGCGCTACGGCACCCTCGACGTCGTCAGCGGCGGCCGGGTCGTGCTCGGCCTGGGGGTGGGCTCGCTGGAGAAGGAGTTCGCGCTGCTCGGCGCGACCTTCGAGGGTCGCGGCGCGATCGCGGACGACGCGCTCGCCGCTCTACGCGCCTCCCTGGGCCGGCGCACACCCAGCTATGCCGGCACCCACTACTCCTTCGACGACGTCGTCGTCGAGCCGCACGCCGTCCAGGACCGGGTGCCGCTGTGGATCGGCGGGCGTACGCCGCGCTCCCTGCGCCGGGCACTGGCCCTGGGCGACGGCTGGGTGCCGTTCGGGCTGGGACTGTCGGCGCTCACCGCGATGCTGGCGGACGCCGAGCTCCCGGAGGGCTTCGAGGTGGTCCTCTCCCCCGGCCGCCCGGTGGACCCGCTCGGCGACCGCGACGCCACGGCGGCGCGGCTGCGGAAGGTGCTCGACGCGGGCGCGACGATGATCAGCACCGCGGTCCACGCGACCTCGGCGGACCACTACTGCGAGCAGCTGGCGGCGCTCGCCGCCGTCGGCGAGGAGATCGGATGAGCACGGACGCGGACACCACGACCGACCGGCTCGCGGCGCTCGAGCGTCGCCTGCAGGCGCTGGAGGACGAGCGGGAGATCACCCGCCTGGTCACCGCCTACGGCCCCCTGGTCGACGCCGGCGCCGCCGACGAGGTGGCGGCGCTGTGGACCGAGGACGGGGTGTACGACGTCGACGAGGCCTTCCTCGACGGCGGCGACGCGGTCCGCGCCATGGTGACGTCGACGGGCCACCAGAAGTGGATCGAGCGCGGCTGCGCGCACGTCCTCGGCCCCGCGCACGTGACCCTCGACGGCGACGAGGCCGTCGCGGTCTGCCACTCCCTCATGGTCGTCCACGGCGAGCAGGGCTTCCGCGTGCGCCGCGCCACCGCCAACCACGTCCAGCTGCGACGTACGCCGGCGGGCTGGCGCGTCACCGTGCGCACCAGCCGCGTCCTCGACGGCCGGCCGGAGTCGCCGGCGCTCCTCGGGGCCGGCGCGCGGGGCGAGCGCCCGTGAGCGGCCGGGGGCAGGGCCGCCTCGCCGGGCGCGTCGCCGTGGTCACCGGTGCCGGCGACGGCATCGGCGCGGCGGTGGCCCGGGCATACGCGGCCGAAGGCGCCCGCGTCGTGGTCGCCGACCTGTCGGAGGAGCACGGCCGGGCCGTCGCGGCGGAGGTCGACGGCCTCTACGTGCGCACCGACGTCAGCGACAAGGCTCAGGTGCACGCGATGGTCGACGCCGCCGTCAGCACCTACGGCTCCATCGACGTGCTGGTCAACAACGCCTGGGGCCACATCCCCTACAGCCGCGTCGAGGACAAGACCGACGACACCGTCGACCGGGCCTTCGCGGTCGGCTTCCGGGGGCCGCTGTGGGCGATGCAGGCGGCGTTCCCGCACATGAAGGCGCGCGGCTGGGGCCGGGTCGTCAACATGTGCAGCCTCAACGGCGTCAACGCCCACATCGGCAGCATGGAGTACAACACCGCCAAGGAGGCGCTGCGCACCCTCACGCGCACCGCGGCCCGCGAGTGGGCCCCGACCGGCGTGGTCGTCAACGCGGTGTGCCCCGGCGCGAAGAGCTCCGCCTTCCGCCGGGCGATGTCGGAGCACCCCGAGCTCGAGGCCGCCGCGGACGCCGGCAACCCGATGGGCCGGATCGGCGACCCCCTGGCCGACATCGCACCGGTCGCGGTGTTCCTCGCCGGCGACGACTGCCGCTACCTCACCGGCAACACGCTGTTCGTGGACGGTGGGGCGCACATCAACGGGGTCGCGTGGCAGCCTGACCTGCCGTGACCGCGCCGGCGCCCGACCTGACGTTCGCCCGCCTCGTCGCCGACCGCGCCGAGGACGACGCGACGGCGCTGTGGTTCGAGGAGCGCTCGTGGACCTGGCGCGAGGTCGTCGTCGAGGCACGCGTGCGCGCCGGCCTGCTCGAGCAGCTGCGGGTGGACGGGCCGTGGCACGTCGGCCTGGCGATGGAGAACACCGCCGAGCACCTCTTCTGGTGGTGCGCCGCCGCGCTCGCCGGCGCGACCGTCGTGGGCATCAACCCCACCCGCCGCGGGCCCGAGCTCGAGCGCGACATCACCTTCACCCGCTGCCAGGCGCTCGTCGTCGACGACAGCCGCCGCCCGCTGCTCGCCGGGCTCGCGACCGGCGTCCCGCCCGAGCGCACCCTGCACGTCGACGACCCGACCCACGCCGAGCGGCTCGCCGCGGCGGTGCCCGGTGACCTGCCGCTCCCCCTCGCGCGCGCCGACGACGTTGCGGCGGGCACGGCGTACTCGCTCGTGTTCACCTCCGGCACCACCTCCGCGCCGAAGGCGGTCATCTGCACCCAGGGCCGGCTCGCGCGGATCGCGGTGCAGCAGGTCGAGCGGCGGGCGCTGACGAGCGACGACGTGTTCTACGTCGTGATGCCGATGTTCCACTCCAACGCGATCATGGCCGGGATCGCGCCGGCGGTGCGGACCGGCGGGACGGTCGTGCTCCGACGACGGTTCTCCGCGTCGGGGTGGCTGCCGGACGTGCGGCGGCACGGCGTCACGTTCTTCAACTACGTCGGCAAGCCGCTGCACTACGTCCTCGCGACGCCCGAGCGGCCCGACGACGCGGACAACCCGCTGCGGGTCGCCTTCGGCAACGAGGCCTCGGAGCGCGACATCGCGGAGTTCTCGCGGCGCTTCGACTGCCAGGTGGTCGACTCGTTCGGGTCGAGCGAGGGCGAGATCCGCATCATGCGGACCTCCGACACGCCGCCCGGTTCGCTAGGCCGCGCACCCGAGGGGACGGTCGTGGTGGACCCCGAGACGCTCGAGGAGTGCCCGCCGGCGCGGTTCGACGACGCCGGGGTGCTGGTCAATGCCGACGAGGCGGTAGGCGAGATCGTCAACAAGACCGGCGCCGCGCTGTTCGAGGGCTACTGGGACAACCCCGAGGCCGACGCCTCCCGGCTCCGGCACGGGTGGGTGTGGTCCGGCGACCTCGCCTACCGCGACGCCGACGGCTTCTTCTACTTCGCCGGCCGCGCCGGCGACTGGCTCCGCGTCGACGGGGAGAACGTCGCCACCGCGCCCGTCGAGCGGCTCCTCGGCCGGTTCCCGGCGTTCTCGTCGGTCGCCGTGCTCGCCGTGCCGGACGAGGCCGTGGGTGACGCGGTGCTGGCGGTCGCGGAGCTCGAGCCGAGGGCGTCGTTCGACGCCGACGCCTTCGCCGACTTCCTCGCCGCACAGCCCGACCTCGGCACGACCTGGGTGCCGCGCTACCTGCGCCTGGTCGACGCGCTCCCCCGCACCGCCACCAGCAAGGTCGTCAAGCGCGACATCGACGCGGGCCTCGACGGCGTGCTGGTCCGCGAGGGCCGCTCCTACCGCTACCGCTGAGGCGCCGGCAGCAGCGCGCTCCGGCCGTGGGCGGCGAAGTCCTCCGCCAGTGCCTGCCGACCGGCCCCGCCCAGCGGCTCGTACGACGCCGTGCGACCGACGCGCACCCAGACCGGGTCGTCGGTCAGCCATCCGGCCGCGCGCAGCGGCGCCTTGTCGACCTTGCCGCTCGCGGTGAGCGGGACGGCCGCGGTGACGCGCACGAAGCGCGGCCACTCCTTCGCGCCGAGGTCGGGCTGCGCGGTAAGGAACGCCCCGAACGCCTCGGCGTCGAAGGGGTTCCCCGGCGTCATCTCCAGCGCGCACATCACCTGGTCGCCGGTCACCGGGTCGGGCACGGCGTGCACGACGGCGGCGAGCACGCCCGGCGCCCGGGCCAGCACCCGCTCGACCGGCGCGGTCCCGACGTTCTCGCCGTCCACACGCAGCCAGTCCGACGTGCGCCCGGCGAACCACAGGAACCCGTCGGCGTCGCGGTAGGCCAGGTCCCCGGACCAGAAGTCCGCCCCGCGCACCCGGTCGGCCGTCGCCTCCGGGTTGCGCCAGTAGCCCTCGAACGCTGCCGCCCCGCCGATCGCCACCATCTGCCCCACCGCCTCCGGGTTGAGCAGCCGGCCCGCCTCGTCGAGCACCGCCGGCGGGCACTCCTGCCCGGTCGCCTCGTCGAGCACCCGCACGTCGGCGTCGCCGGCCGGCACGCCGAGCGCACCGGGTGGGGTGCCGGGCGTGCGCGCGACCCGGAACACGCCCTCGCTCATGCCGTAGCCCTCGACCACCTCGCAGCCGAACCGCTCCGCGAACCGCGCCACGTCCACCGCCGACGCCTCGGTGCCGAAGGCCAGCTCGAGCGTCGAGGTGCGGTCGCGCGGGTCCTCGGGCCGGCTCAGCACGTACGACAGCGCCCGGCCCACGTAGTTGACGAACGTGACGCCGTGGCGGTGCACGTCGGCGCTGAACGACCCGGCCGAGAAGCGCCGCACCATCGCCACCGTCGCGCCGACCCGCATCGCCGTCGCCAGGTTGAGCATCACCGCGTTGCCGTGGAAGAGCGGCATGCACAGGTACGTCACCGACTCGCGCCGCAGCCGCACCCGCCCGACGAGCGCCTCCGCCAGCCGGCCCAGCCGGCCCTGCCCGACGACGACCGCCTTCGGCGCGCCCGTCGAGCCGGAGCTGAACAGCAGCATCGCGACCGCGTCCGCCGGCGGCAGCGCGTCCGGGCCGGGGACCGGTGCGCCGCGGTGGGGCACCAGCGCGGCGGCGTACGCCGGGGCGTCGACGTCGAGCACGCGGCCGGCGGGCAGTCCGTGGTCGGCGCCGGCGAGCAGGCGGGCCAGGCGCTCCTCGGTCACCAGCACGTCGACGTCGGCGTGCTGCAGGTCGCGGGCGAGCTCGGCCCCGCTGCGGCTGGAGTTGAGGCCGACCGTCACCGCACCGGCCAGCGCCGCGCCGGCGATCCAGAAGACGTGGTCGGGGACGTTCTCGAGCAGCAGACCGACGTGCCGCTGCCGCCCGGTCGGTGCCTCGGGCACCAGCGCGGTGAGCAGCGCGGCCCGGGCGGCGCCCTCGCGGACCACCTCGTCCCAGCTCCACTCCCGGTCCTCGAAGCGCAGTCCGACGGCCGGGTCGCCCGACCGCGAGGCCACGATCTGCGCGAAGGTCTCCACGGCCGCACCGTAGGGCCCGCGCGGCCCGCGGCGGCCGGACGGCGTACCGACCAGCGAGACCGGCCCCCGCCCCGCCGCCACCGGACGACACGCTGGTCCCGTGAGCGACCCCTACTCCCCCGACAACGCCGGCCGCACGGACGTCCCGGAGGCCGCGATCAGCGAGGCGGCCGACCGCCTGGTGGCGGCCTCCCGCGACGTGCGCCCGTGCGCGCCGGTCCGCGACCTGATCGGCTCGAACGACCTCGCCGCGGCGTACGCCGTGCAGTCCCACCTCGTCGCCGCCCGCCGCGCCGCCGGCGCCACGGTCGTGGGCCGCAAGATCGGGGCGACCTCGCTCGCGGTGCAGCAGCAGCTGGGCGTGGACCAGCCGGACTTCGGCTGGCTCTTCGACGACATGGACCTCTCCGGCGCCGACGAGGTGCCGATGTCGGGGCTGCTCCAGCCGAAGGCCGAGGCGGAGGTCGCGTTCGTGCTCGGCGCCGACCTCGACGAGGGCCCGCTCGACGCCGCCCAGGTGCGCGGCGCCGTCGACCACGCCGTCGCCGCGCTCGAGATCGTCGACAGCCGGATCGCCGGCTGGGACATCTCCTTCGGCGACACCGTCGCCGACAACGCCTCCAGCGGCCTCTACGTCCTCGGCACCGAGCGCCGCACGCTCGACGAGGTCGAGCCGGTCGACGTCACCATGCGGATGACCATCGACGGCGAGGAGGTCTCCACCGGCACCGGCGCCGCCTGCCTCGGCGACCCGCTCAACGCCCTGGCCTGGCTCGCCCGCGCCGCCCGCGCGTACGGCGAGCCGCTCCGCGCCGGCCAGGTCGTCCTCTCCGGCGCCCTCGGCCCCATGCGCGACGTGCACCCCGGCGCCACCGTCGTCGCCGAGATCTCCGGCCTCGGCTCGGTCACCGCGCGCTTCTCCGGCTAGGCGCCCGCCGCGTCCCGGATCGGCGTGATCCAGGCCTGGTGGGTGGCGCTGTTCTTGGTGATCGCGAGCAGCTCGTCCATGTGCGGCTCGAGGCCGGTGACCTTGTCGAGCGGCACGCCGACGACCAGCTGGAAGCCGAGCCCCCGCCACGCCTGGACGGCGCGGCCGGCGAACTCCGAGTCGGCCTTGACGAACCCCTCGTCGAGGAAGACCGGCGCGAAGCGCGGCCGCGACCGCAGCTCGTCGCCGAGTCGGAAGCGCAGCGCGGAGCCGACGATGAACGCCACGAGCTCCTGGGTCTCCCCGCCGCTCTTCTCGCCGAGGGTGCGGTACGTCGCGCGCAGCTCGCCGGTGAGGTGGTCGTAGCGCTCGGCGCTCACCTCGACGTGCCGGCGTACGTCGAGCAGCCGGTCGCGGTCGGAGGTGACGACCCCGTCCGCGCCGGGGGCGGCCGGACGCAGCTGGGTCATGAACCGGCTCAGCCGGGTGAACCGCTCCTCCAGGGCCGCCTCGTCCAGGTCGCCGGTCGAGCCCGCGGCGAGCTCGCGGAGGTCCTTCGCGAAGACCTGGACGTGCGCGGGCGAGAGCCGCCGCAGCCGGATCCGCAGCCGGTCCCGGGTCGCCCCGAACTCCAGCCGCCGCAGGATCGCGTTGATCGGCTCGAGCCGGTCCTCGATCTCCTCGATCGAGGCGGCCATCGCCCCGACGAGCGGCACCAGGTCCTGCCCGCTCCACTCGGTGAGCCGCCGCCGCCACTCCGAGCGCCGCTCGGCCAGCCCCGTGCCGCGCACCTGCTCGAGGATCGCGGCGTAGTCGGCGTACGACGCGGCGGTCGTGCCGAGGTTCGGCGACTCCCAGCGCGCCTGGTAGAGCCGGAAGATCGCCGCCAGCTCGTCGGCGACCCGGCGGGTCTCGGCCTCGGCGTCCGCGACGGCGGCGCGCAGGCCCTCGGCGAGCCGGTGCGAGGACTCGGGGAAGCGGGCGAGGTCCTCCGGGTCGGCCGGCGCGGCCGCAGCGGCGAGCTCCTCCGCAAGCGCGGCGTCCTGCTGCGGCGTCAGCACCACGTCACCGGCGGCCTCGACCGCCTCGAGCCGGTCCTTGACCGCGTCCTCGTCGTCGACGAGCGCGCCGTGCGCCCCGGTCAGCGCCCGGGCCTGCTGCTCCAGCGCGAACCGCTCGCGCCGCGTCGCCTCCAGCCGCTCCGCGAGCTCCTCGACCTGCGCCTGGAGCACCTGGAGCTTGTCGTCGGCGCCGAGCACGTCCTGCCGGCGCTGCTCGAGCTCGGCGGTGCGCCGCTCGCTTGCGGAGACGTCGAGGTCGTCGAAGCGCGCGCTCGCGACGGCGTCGTACGCCGTGCGGCGCTGCTCGAGGACGGCCGCGCGGTGGTCGAGGGTCGCCACCTCGGCGTCGAGCGCCAGCAGCTGCTCCTCCACCGAGGCCAGCTCGGCGTCGATCTCGGCGATCGCTTCGGCGTTGGAGAACCCGATGATGCTCCGGGCGTCGTTGCGACCGTGCGTGCCGCGGCGCCCGTTGCGGGTCTGGCCGGTCGGCGTGACCCGGAACCCGTCGCCGGCGAGCCCCGCGGCGTCCTTGACGCACAGCGCGTTGCGCGAGGGGTGGGCGACGTGCGCCTGGACCCATCCGGAGAACCGCGAGGCCTGGTGCAGCAGCTTGCCGGCGACCCGCTCGGGGTCGGCCGGGCCGAGGTCGGGCAGGTCGAGCTCGACGCCCTCGAAGGTGAGCCGGCCGCGCAGCCGCAGTCCGTCGATCGCGGCCGAGAAGTGCTCCAGCCGGTCGAGCGGCACGAGCATCAGCCGGGCGCTGCCGCCGAGCACGGTCTCCACCGCCGTGCGCCAGCGGGACTCCTCCGGGGCGACGTCGACCAGCTCGGCGACGTACGGCAGCTCCTCGGCCGACAGCCCGCTGGCGCGCGCCACCTCGGCACGCAAGTCGTGCATGCCGGCCGGCACGCGGCCGGCGCGGCTCTCCAGCGAGGCGCGCTCGCGGCGCAGCTCGCCCTGGCGCTGCTGCAGCGGGTAGCGCCGGTCGCGGGTGCCGTCGCGGTCGCGCTTGATCGTCTCCAGCGCCGAGCGGCACCCGGACAGCCACTGCCGCGCGTGCTGCTGGAGGACGGCGAACGCCTCGGCCGACATCAGCGCGCCGTCGAGGTCGAGCCCGGCGGTGTCGTCGCCGTCGGCGGCGGTGGCCGCGACGAGCGGGAGCAGGCGCTCCTGGAGGGCGGTGCGCCGCGCGAGGCGGTCCTCGCGGACCACCTCCTCCTGCTGGAGCGCGAGCCCCAGCGACTGCACGGTCGAGCCGCCGGCGGCGCGGTGCTGCTCCTTGGCGGCCTCGAGGTCGCCGAGCAGCGTCTGCTCGGCGGAGATCGCCGAGGCGAGCGCGTCGGCGGTGGTGGCGCGGGCGTCGCGGTTCTCCGCGACGGCCGTCTCGATCAGGCGCAGGTGCGTGCGCAGCAGCCACAGCCGCAGCGGGGTGTCGCCGGGCAGCGTGACGCCGTACGCGTCGAGGGCCGCGAGCCGCTCCGCCGCGGCGGTCCCGCGCTCGTGCAGCCCGGTGATCGGCTCGAGGAGCGCGAGCTTCTCCTCCTCGGTGCGCATGGCCGCGTAGGCCCGCTCGAGGTCGTCGAAGTGCTCGACGGCGCGGTCGGCGGCGGCGTACGTCGAGGGCCGCTCGAGCACCATCTCCTTGTAGAGCTCGTCGACACTGCGGACCTGGTTGCCGGCCTGGATCCGCGCCAGCAGGCGCAGCGCCGTGGCGCCGTCGCCGTTCGCGCCGATGCCGAGCCGCGCGTGCAGGACCGCGGCGAACTCCGCGTAGGTGCGGTGCACCCGGATGCCGGGGAACAGCTTCTTGAGCGTGGTCGCGTGGAACCGCTCGCCGACCGCAACCTCGAGCGTCCCGAGCGGCAGCGCGCCCTCGTGGGTCGCGAGCTGCATCTGCACGTCCGCCGAGCGGGTGGCGCGGCGGGGGACGTAGTAGGTGCGCAGCGCGGTGAACCGCCCGCCCTGGTCGTTGACGAAGGTCATCGCGACCGCGCCCCACGTGTCGACGCCCTGCCCGCGCAGCAGCCGCTCGACCGGCTTGCCGGTGCGGGGGTCGTCGACGACGTCGACCGCGCCACGGAGGTACGACAACAGGTTGCGCTGCCCGACGCCCCGAGCCCGGCCGGCGACAGCGTCGTTGGAAGCGCCGTTGAACTTGGTGTCCGAGGGCATCATCAGCGCGGTGTAGGCGTCGAGCACGGTGCTCTTCCCGACACCCGACGCGCCGGAGATCATCGTCGCGTCGCCGCGCAGCGGGATGGTCGTCAGGCCGCCGAAGCCGCCCCAGTTGACCAGCTGCATGAGCGCCGCGCGCCACTGCATCCCGTCGTCGGACGGCGTCTCGACGACCTTCCGGTCGAAGAGGCCCTCGGAGCGGTCGTCCTCGAGCTGCTCGATCTCGTCGATGCTCATGCCTGCTCCTCCGGCTCCTCGAACAGCGCCTCACCCGTCCCGACGCCGAGCGGCTCGTCCGCCTCGTCCCCCTCATCGGCGGCCTGCGGCTCGGCGTTGGCGCGGCGCAGCGACTCCAGCAGCTCCTGCAGCAGCTCGAGCGGCAGCAACGGCTCGATGGCCTCGCTGACCTCGAACCGGTCCTCGTGCTCGCCGGTGATCAGCAGCCCGGACTTGACCAGGCCGCTGACGGCGTTGCGGGCGCGCTTCTCGTCACCGGACTCGTCGGTGGCGTGCGGGGGCCGGAAGCCGGCCACGTGCTCGAGCAGGTCCTCGCGGTCGACGAAGACCCGCGTCTCCCCCGCGGCCGCGCCGGCGCGCAGGCGGTCGCGGAGGTGCACGAGCAGGATCGTCTCCTCGCGCGACCACGCGGCGTCGTACAACAGGGTCGGGAAGCGGCTGCCGGTCTCGGAGACGGCCTGGCGCTTCCAGGCGACCTCGCGGTCGCGGTCGATCGCGAGGTCGAGGAAGAGGTCGTTGAGCCGCGAGCGCAGCACCCGCTCGTGCTCGACGAGCACCTGCCAGTCGCGAGGGTGGGTGCGCGCGCTGACGAACCGCTGCTTGAGCAGGGTCACCAGCGCCTGCCGCTGCGCCTGCTCGAGCCCGCCCTCGTCGCCCTCCCAGAGCGAGACCGAGACCGGCTGGTCGGTGACCGTGTCGAGGTCGAGGCTCATGGGCGGGTCTCGCTTCCGGTGCTGGCGTCGGTGCTGGCGTCGGTGCTGGCGTCGGTGGGGTGGTCGGGGTCGGGCAGCGGCGTGCGGGGCACGGCGAAGGTCCGGCCGCTGCCGTCGGGCCGGACGGCGGCGAAGTCCTCGGTGACGTCGTCCTCGCCGGTCCACCCCCGGTCCGCGGCGAGGTGGAGCAGGCCGAACACCTCGACCGGGCGGCGCAGGTCGGCGTCGAGGCCAGCGAAGAGCTCGCCGAGCGTCGCGGGCGGGAGCAGGGAGGACAGCGCGGCGTCCACCCGGTCGCGCAGCTCGACCAGCCGCGGCCCGCCTTGGGCGACCAGCTCGGAGAGCGACAGCGGCGGCGCGTCGTCGGGGTCGGCGACCTCGATCCGGTCGGGCAGCACGTCGTCGGCGGGGTCGTGGAACCGCTCGCGGAGGTGGCCGACGTCGGCGCGCGCGGGGAGGAGGGGTACGCCGTGGGTCGCGCGCGGTCCGGTGGTCGCCATCCAGGTCACCAGCTCCGACTCGACCTGCCGGAGCACCTGCTCCAGCTCGCGGTCGCGGGCGGCGTCGCGCGAGACGATGTAGTCCTTGAGCGTGGCGGTGACCCGCGAGCGCTGCACCAGCACCCGGTCCAGGCCGTCGCGCACCAGCCGCACGGTCCCCCGCAGCTCGGCCCGCTCGGCGTCGCTGATCATTCCGTCGGAGAGCGGGTGCTCCAGCAGTGCGGTGAGGTCCTCGCGCAGCTGGGTCACCAGGCCGTCGTCGCGCAGCAGCGCGAACGCGCCCTCGAAGGCGCGCCCCTCCTGGGTGGCGGTCATCAGGGCGTCGGCGCGGGCCAGGTAGTCGTCGATGACCTGCCCGGCGGGGCGGTCCTCGGCGCGGAACGCCGCGAGGATCTCGCCGCGGATCGTCGCGAAGCGCTCCTCCACCCGCGCGAAGTCGCTGGGCAGCGCCGAGACCAGCGAGAGCAGCTCGGTGAAGCCCTCGAGCATGTAGTCCTCGGTCGCGCCCTCGAGGTCGCCGCCGTCGACGAGCCGGTCGCGCTCGGCCTGGAGCCGCGCGATCTCGGCGTTGAGGATGCCGACCCGCGCCGAGCGGTCGGGATTGGCCTCGGCGTTGAAGCGGCGCACCGTGCCCAGGATCGTCGCGATCCGGTGCTCGCTGAGCGTGGCGCGGTCGCGGGCGAGGTTCTTGACGAGCTCGAGCGCCTGCTGCGCGTGCGAGGTCAGCGTGTAGACCTCGCGCCCGTCGTCGTCGAGCGAGCGCACCAGCCACTGCCCGCGCATCCAGCGCTGGCAGATCTCGCGCCCGCTGCCGGCCGGCAGGTCGGTCTCGCCGGCCGCGCGGGCCTGGGCGAGGTGTTCCTCGACCTGCGTGTGCAGCCGGGCGGTCGGGATCGGCACGTTGTTGCGGCCGAACGCCTCGCGGAAGATCGTGATCACCACCGACGCCTGCCGCTGGTGCAGCAGCGTCAGGGTCGGCTGCGCGAAGGCGCGCCGGACCCCCGCGAGCTCGCTCGCGATCCCGCTCATCCGACCCCCTCGACGCCCCAGCAGCCGCCGATCATCCCAGGACGCGGTGCCGTCGCCGAAATGCGGACCTGGCGGACGCAGGTCAGCGCAGGAGCGCGGCCACCTCGGCGTCGGAGGCCGCAAGGGCGTCCCGGTCGTGGGTCGAGCCGCTGACCAGCAGCTCGTCGGCGCCGGTGCGCTCGACGAGCTCGTCGAGCCGGCGGCGCACCGTCCGCGCGTTGCCGGCCACGACGGCGTCCAGGCCGCGCTCGACGCGGGCGGTGTCCTGGGCGTCCCAGTCCTGCGCGCGGATGTCGGCGACCGGCTCGAGCGGGCCGAAGACGCCGGTGCGTCGCGAGCGGACCATCGCCCACACCTCCGGCAGCGCGAGCTCGCGTGCCTCGGCATCGGTGTCGGCGACCAGCACGTCGAGGGAGACGGTCAGGTGCGACGTGCTGCCGCGGTGCGGCACGAACGAGCGGCGGTACGCCGCCAGCCGCTCGCCGGCGTCGGGCTCAGCCAGCACCGGCCCGCCGGCCACCACCGGCAGCCCGAGCCGCGCGGCGACCTCGAGCCCGCGGCCGGTCGCGAGCACGGAGACCGGGACCGGCCCGACCCCGGCGGGTCGCACGGTGACCGCGCCGGCGTCCTCGAGGAGGTCGCGCAGCTCCACGACGTCCTCGGCGAACGTGTCCGGCTCCTCCGTCCCGCGACGCAGCACCTTGCGCACCGGCGCGGTGAACCCGACCGAGCGGCCGACGCCGAGGTCGACACGGCCGGGGTGCAGCGCGGCGAGCATCCGGAACTGCTCGGCGACCACGAACGGCTGGTGGTTGGGCAGCATCACCCCGCCCGACCCGATCCGGATCGTCGAGGTGGCCGCACCGACCGCCGCGAGCAGGACCGCCGGCGCGCCGGAGGCCACGCCCGGCACGCCGTGGTGCTCGGCGACCCAGAAGCGTCCGTAGCCGAGCCGCTCGGCCGCCACCCCCCGCTCGACCGAGTGGCCCAGCGCGTCACCCTCGGAGACGTCCGGGCCGGTGCGCGTGCGCGAGCGGTCGAGCAGCGAGAGCCTCATGTCCGGGTCCAACGCTCCCGGCGGGATCACGCTTCCCGTCAGGCCTCCCGGACCAGCACCTGCCCCGCGGTGACCTCCCACCGCTGGTCGAGCCGGACGTTCGCCAGCAGACGACGGTCGTGGGAGACGAGCAGCAGCGCGCCGTCGTACGACTCCAGCGCCTGCTCGAGCTGCTCGATCGCCGGCAGGTCGAGGTGGTTGGTGGGCTCGTCGAGCACGAGCAGGTTGACGCCGCGGGCCTGGAGCAGCGCCATCGCCGCGCGGGTGCGCTCGCCCGGGGAGAGTCGGCCGACGAGGCTCGCGACCTGGTCGGCCTTGAGCCCGAACTTCGCCAGCAGCGTGCGCACCTCGGCCTGCGTCATCTCCGGCACGACGGCCTCGAACGCCGCGCCCAGAGGCCGCTCCTCGTCGAGGCCGGTGCGCGCCTGGTCGATGACGCCGACCGCGACCGATGCCCCGAGGGAGGCCGACCCGCCGTCGGGCGCGGTGCGGCCGAGCAGGAGGTCGAGCAGGGTCGTCTTCCCCGCGCCGTTGGGCCCGGTGATGCCGATCCGCTCCCCGGCGTCGACCTGGAGGGAGACCGGGCCGAGCCGGAAGTCGCCGAGCTCGCGGGTCGCCTCGTTCAGCACCGCCACGACCGAGCTCGAGCGGGGTGCGGCGGCGATGTCGAACTGGAGCACCCACTCCTTGCGCGGCTCCTCGACCTCCTCCAGCCGGGCGATCCGCGATTCCATCTGGCGCACCTTCTGCGCCTGCTTCTCCGAGGACTCGGTGGCCGCCTTGCGGCGGATCTTGTCGTTGTCGGGGCTCTTGCGCATCGCGTTCCGGACGCCCTGGGAGCTCCACTCGCGCTGCGTGCGCGCGCGGCTGACCAGGTCGGCCTTGGTGTCGGCGTACTGCTCGTAGGCCTCGCGCGCGTGCCGCCGCTGGACCGCCCGCTCCTCCAGGAACGCGTCGTAGCCGCCGTCGTAGACCGTCACCTGGTGCTGCGCGAGATCGAGCTCGACGATCCGCGTGACGCACCGGGCCAGGAACTCGCGGTCGTGGGAGACCAGCACGACGCCAGCGCGCAGCCCCTGCACGAAGGACTCCAGCCGGGCCAGCCCGTCCAGGTCGAGGTCGTTGGTCGGCTCGTCGAGCAGCACGACGTCGAACCGGCTGAGCAGCAGCGCGGCCAGCGCCACCCGGGCCGCCTGTCCGCCGGACAGCGAGGCCATCAGCGCGTCCGGGCCCACCTCGGGCGCGAGGTCGGCGAGGACCGGGCCGAGGCGGTCGTCGAGGTCGGCGGCGCCGCTGGCCATCCAGTGGTCGAACGCGACGGCGTACGCGTCGTCCGCGCCCGGCTCGCCACTTCCGAGCGCCGCGGCCGTCTCCTCCATGGCCGCGGTCGCGGCGGCGGCGCCGGTGCGACGGGCGACGTACGCCGCCACGGTCTCGCCCGGCACCCGCTCGTGCTCCTGCGGCAGCCAGCCGACGAACGCGTCGCTCGGCGCCGTGCTCACCGTGCCGCCCATCGGCGCGTCCGCGCCGGCCAGCAGGCGCAGCAGCGTGGACTTGCCGGCGCCGTTCGCCCCCACGACGCCGACCACGTCACCGGGAGCGACCGTCAGGTCGAGCCCCTCGAACAGCACGCGGTGGCCGTGCCCGCCGGTCAGGTCCTTGGCGACGAGGGTGGCGCTCACCGGAGGAGCGTAGGCCGTGGCACGCTCGACCCGTGACCGGCCAGGAGCAGGCCCCCACGGCGTTCGTCGACGTCGACCTGCGCGGCGCCCGCTTCGTGCGCGCCGACCTGTCCGGGGCGGTGCTGCGGGGCGTGGACGTGCAGGGCATGGACCTCGACGCGCCGTGGCTCTCGGAGGACGGCGGCTCGCTGCTCGTCAACGGCGTCGACGTGGCGCCGTTGGTCGAGGCCGAGCTGGACCGACGCTTCCCCGGGCGTTCCGAGCGCCGCGCCACGACGCCCGAGGGGCTCCGCTCGGCGTGGGCCGCGGTCGAGCGGACCTGGACCGCCACCGTCGCGCGGGCCGAGGCGCTGCCGCAGGGCAGCGTCGACGTGGAGGTCGAGGGCGAGTGGTCCTTCGCGCAGACGCTTCGCCACCTCGTCATGGCCACCGACACCTGGCTCGGCCGCGGGGTGCTCGGGCTCTCGCTCCAGGAGGCGACCCACCCGCTGGGCGTGCCGAACGCGGAGTACGCCGCCGACGGCCACGACATGTCCGTCTTCGCCACCCGCACGCCCTCCTGGGGCGACGTGCTGCAGGCGCGGGCCGAGCGGGTCGCGATGGTCCGTGACTTCCTCGCCGACCTCACCCCCGAGCGGCTCACCGTGCCGTGCCGCCACCCCTGGGACCCCGTCTCCACGGTGTCGACGCTCCACTGCCTGCACGTCGTCCTCCACGAGGAGTGGGAGCACCATCGGTACGCCGTCCGCGACCTCGCCGCGCTGCAGCCGGACTAGTCGAGGCGCACCTCACGCCCCCTCATCTCGTTGTCCTGCCGTCAGGAACCGCCGCCCGCAGCCATCATGGAGCGACATGGACGACCGAGCACCCGCCGAGCGCCCGCGGCCCGAGCCGCGGGTCGAGCGCGCGCGCCCGGCCGACCGCGGGCTCGTCGCCCGCCTGCTCGAGGCGGTCGTCGCGGAGGACCCGTCGGTCGCGCCCGAGGTCGCCTCCGGGGCGTTGCGCGCCGCCCAGTGGCTGCAGCGGATCCCCACCGACTGGCAGGGCGTCGCAGTCCTCGACGCGGACGGCGTGCGGTCGGTCGTCGGGTACGTCGCCGTCTCCGCCGCCTCCGGCCCGGGGCGGCTGCTCGTCCACCCGGCGTACCGACGGACCGACCTCGAGACACGGCTGCTCGAGTCGGCCCGCGTCGCACTGGCCGAGGCCCCCACCCCCGCGCCCGTCGTCGTCGTGACGGACACCGAGCCGGAGCTGGTGCGCGTGGCACCCGCACCGACCAGCTGGCGCCAGCGGGTGACGGAGCCCGTCGGCGCCGTCGCGATCGTCGCTGCCGGTCTCGTCGCCGTGCTCGCCGTCCAGGTCGGCACCGGGCCGCTCGCCGACGTCGTACCGTTCCTCGGCCGCGACCGCAACGCCTCCTCCGAGCCCGAGGTCCGGGGCGACCGTGCCCCGACGCCCTCCCCTGCCTCGCCCTCCGCCGAGCCCGCGGCCGCCGTCCCCCTGCCCGGCGTCGTGCTCACGCC
>NZ_JAANMS010000016.1 GCF_011250565.1 Nocardioides sp. IC4_145 | reverse complement strand
GTGGCGGCGTCGGCGGCTCGTAGGGTGGCCCGGTGACGAACACCGCCGTTCCCGCCCTGCTCGACGCCGCCCGCGCCTGGATCGCCGAGGACCCCGACCCGCGCACGCGCAAGGAGCTCGAGCAGGTCCTGGCCCGGGTCGAGGCCGGCGACGCGGCGGCGGAGGCCGACCTGGCCGACCGGTTCGCCGGGACGCTGGAGTTCGGCACGGCCGGCCTGCGCGGCGCGATCGGCGCCGGCCCGAACCGGATGAACCGGGTCGTCGTCACCCGCGCGGCGGCCGGCCTCGTGGCGTACCTCAAGGACACCGGCGCCACCGGCCCCGTCGTCATCGGGTACGACGCCCGGCACGACAGCGACGTCTACGCCCGCGACACCGCGGAGGTCGTGACCGGCGCCGGCCTGGTCGCGCACGTGCTGCCGCGGCCGCTGCCGACCCCGCTCCTCGCGTACGCGATCCGCGAGCTCGGCTGCTCGGCCGGCGTGATGGTGACCGCCAGCCACAACCCGCCCCAGGACAACGGCTACAAGGTCTACCTCGGCGACGGCAGCCAGATCGTGCCGCCCGCCGACGAGGAGATCGCCGCCCGGATCGCGGCCGTCGGCCCGGTCGCCGACGTGCCGCGCGGCGGCGGAGGCACCGTGCTCGACGAGAGCATCCTCGACCGGTACCTCGACACCATCGCGGGCCTCGCTGCCGACGGCCCCCGCGACCTCGACATCGTCTACACGCCGCTGCACGGCGTCGGCGGCACCGCGGTCGCGCAGGTGCTGGAGTCGGCCGGCTTCTCCGAGCCGCGGGTCGTCGCCGAGCAGGAGCACCCCGACCCGGACTTCCCGACCGTCGCCTTCCCCAACCCCGAGGAGCCCGGGGCGATGGACCTCGCGATGGCGCTCGCCGAGCAGCACGGCGCCGACCTCGTCGTCGCCAACGACCCCGACGCCGACCGCTGCGCCGCGGCCGTCCCCGGGCCGCACGGCTGGCGGATGCTGCGCGGCGACGAGGTCGGCGCGCTGCTGGCCCACGCGCTGCTGACGGCCGGCAAGCAGGGCACGTACGCCACCTCGATCGTCTCCTCCTCGCTGCTCGGCAAGATGGCGGCGGCGCACGGCCAGCCCTACGCCGAGACGCTCACCGGCTTCAAGTGGATCGGCCGGGTCGAGGGACTCGCGTTCGGCTACGAGGAGGCGCTCGGCTACTGCGTCGACCCCGAGCACGTCAAGGACAAGGACGGTGTCTCCGCGCTGCTGCTGCTCTGCGAGCTCGCCGCTCGCGCGAAGGCCGAGGGCCGCGGCCTCGTCGACCTGCTCGACGACATCGCGCTCGAGCACGGGCTGCACGCGACCGACCAGCTGTCGGTCCGGGTCACCGACCTCGCCGAGATCGGCGCCGCGATGGAGCGGCTGCGCACCACCCCGCCGGCCGAGCTGGGCGGGCTCGCCGTCGAGCGGGTCGACGACCTCGCCACCGGCTCGGCCGACCTTCCCCCGACCGAGGGACTGCGCTACTCCCTCGCCGGTGGCGCGCGCGTCGTCGTACGCCCCAGCGGGACGGAGCCGAAGCTGAAGTGCTACCTCGAGGTGGTCGTGCCCGTCGCCCCCGAGGACGGTGTCGACGCCGCCCGCATCCACGCCGTCGGCCGGCTCGACGCCCTGCGCAGCGGCATCAAGGCCGCGGCGGGCATCTGACGCGCTCCCCCGGCCACCTCCGCCGTTCGCCCCAGTGCCGCACCGGCCCAGGTGGGCCAGGCCACATGGCCCACCTGGGCCAGGGGGAGCGCCGGTCGGTCGCACCTGTCGCTCGGAGGGGTCATCCGCGGCCGGAGCCCAGGACAGGGCTGCTGCCGGAGCCGCAGGGTGGTCTGGACAACCCCCACAGCCTCAGGAGCAGCTCCTCATGCGCACCCCCACTCCCCGCACCGGCAAGATCGTCGCCGCGGCCGCCACCCCGCTCGCCGTGCTGGCCGCCGCGGGTCTGGTCTGGCAGTCGTCGTACGCCGCGTTCAGCGGCACGACCCGCAACTCCGGCAACGAGTGGTCGACCGGCGCGGTCGCGCTGACCGACGACGACAACGGCAGCGCGCGCTTCCAGGTCGCCGGCATGGTCCCCATGCAGACCGATACCAAGTGCATCAAGGTCACGGCGAACGCCACCGTGCCCGGCACCGTCCAGGGCTACGCGGTGAACCCCGTGGTCTCGGCGCAGGGCCTGGAGAACCACATCAAGGTCGAGGTGACCTCCGGCGACGGCGGCGGCTTCGGCTCGTGCGACGGCTTCGTCGCGGCGCAGTCCGTGATCCCGGCCGGCACCAGCCTCGCCCAGCTCGCGCAGTTCAGCGCGTACGACGACGCCCTGGGCGGCTGGGACGTCCCGGCCGGCACGCACTCGCGGACCTACCAGATCACCTGGAAGTTCGACACCGCCACGCTGACGCAGGCGCAGGTCGACCAGCTCCAGGGCGCGAAGACCGGTATCGACTTCCAGTGGGAGCTGCGCAGCAACGACAGCTGAACCGGCTGACCACCAGCACGACCGATCCACCGCGCCTCCGCGCACACTCGGAAGGAGGGACCGTGGCCGACACCACCACGGCCGACGTCCACGGACCCTCCTCCCCCGACCCCAGCGGCACCCCCGCCGGACCCCCGGGCGACTCCCCCGACGACCCCCCGGACGGGAGCACCGACGACCGCACGAGCGCCGCGGGCCTCACGACGGCTTGGGGCGGTCTCGCCGTGCTCTTCGCCGCCCGCGCCTACCGCGCCGTGCTGCTCACCCTGGCCGTGATCGCCACCCTCCCGCTCCTGTGGAGCTGGAGCTCCCACGTCATCCGAACGGGCTCGATGGAGCCCGGCATCACCGTCGGTGACGTCGTCGTCGCCCGGCCGTTCACCGACCTCGAGGACGTGCCCCTCGGCCGAGTCATGGTCTTTGCGAACCCGGCCGTGACCGACCACGAGCAGCTGCTCGTCCACCGGGTGGTCTCCGACCTCGACGGCGGCGAATGGGCCACGGCCGGGGACGCCAACCGCGACATCGACACCACCCCGGTCCGGCGCGAGCACCTGCAGTCGCGGGCGATGCTGCTCGTGCCGTTCGTCGGCAAGCCGTTCGTCTGGTCGGCCGACCGCGACTTCGTGCCGCTCGCCGGCTGGGCGCTGCTGACCTGCGCGGCGTTCGCCCTGGCGCGGCGCAGGCCCACGCGCGACCCCGCTGCGCCCACTGCCCGGCGACGCCGGCCGCCGCGGCCGCCGCGGACACCGCGTGCCCGCCGCGCCCCGCACCGCCCCCGGCTGGTCCCGGAGGCACCGGCCCTGGCCCGCTCGCTGCTCCCCGTCCTCGCCGTGGCGCTCCTTCCGGCCCTCGTGTGGTCGGGGAGCGCGAACGCCTCGTTCACCTCGACCACGTCGACGACGGGCAGCACGTGGACCGTCGCCTCGACGATCGTCACGTCCGTCACGCTGGACGACCCGTCCGAGGCGGTCCGCGGGACCGTCGCGCTGACCGCGACCGTCACCGGCACGCCCGCCCCGGGCACGACGGTCCGCATCGACTACGCGCCGGCCGACACCACGACGTGGCGCACCATCTGCACGACCACCGCTGCGCCGTACACCTGCAGCTGGTCGACCACCGGCCTCACCAACCAGGAGTACGACCTCCGCGCCGTGCTCGTGTCCGGCTCCGCGACGATGACCTCCCCGGTGGTGGAGGCGGTGTACGTCGACAACGTCGCTCCGTCCGTCGTCATGCAGGACCCCGGGTCGCCGCTCCGCGGTGTCGTGACCCTCTCCGCCAGCGCCGCCGACGCGCACTCGGGCATCGACCGGGTCGTGGTCCAGCACGCCGTCGCCGGCACGACGGCCTGGCGCGACGCCTGCACGGTCACCGACGCGCCGTACGCCTGCCGGTTCGACACCACCTCGCTGCTCGACGGCAGCTACTCCTTCCGCGCCGTCGCGACCGACGTCGCCGGCGGCACGACCACGTCCTCCGTCATGGCCAACCGCACCGTCGACAACCGTGTCGCCTCCGTCTCGGTGGCCGACCCCGGCGCCTACCTCGGCGGCACCGTCCAGGTCAGCGCCGCGGCGTACTCCCCCTCGGGCGTGGTCTCGGTGCGCATCCAACGAGCCGTGGCCGGGACGACGACCTGGACCGACCTCTGCACCGACACGACGGCGCCGTACTCCTGCTCGTGGGACACGACCACCGTGCCCAGCGGCTCCTACGACCTGCGCGCCGTGCTCCTCGACCGTGCCGGACGCACCACGACGTCAGCGACCGTCGCCGCCCGCCGGGTCGACAACAGCCCCCTGCGCGCCCTCGACGTGCAGACCCTCCAGGGTGGCCAGACGCTGGGCCGGATCGAGCGGGGCGACAGCCTGCTGCTCACCTACAGCGGCGACGTGCGGACCGCGACGATCACCCCGGGCTGGACGGGTTCGGCGATCGGCGTGACCGTCCGCGTGCGGGACGGCAACCTCCTCGGCCGCGGCAACCGGGGCGACACGCTCGACGTCCTGCGCAACGGCAGCCCCGTGGAGCTCGGCTCCGTCGACCTCAGGGAGGACTACGTCAAGTCGTCCCGCACCGTGCAGTTCGCGGCCACGATGACGGCTGCCACGGTCACCGTCGACGGGGTCCCGGTGACCCGGGTGACGATCGTCCTGGGGTCACAGACAAGCGGCGCGTCGGTGCGGACCAGCAGCACCGCGACCAGCATGGTGTGGACGCCGTCGACCGCGGTGCTCGACCTGGCCGGCCGGCAGGCCGCAGCGACCCCCGTGACGGAGAGCGGACCGGTCGACCGGGACTGGTGACCGAGGGCCCCGACCGTCCGGGGCCGCCGGGTTGCGTCGTGCTCGGTTCTCTCGTTGACCGACGTCAGTTCTGCCACCGGCTGCTGGACCCGACGGCGCTCGTCGCACTGCTTCGGACGTTCCGCGAGTCGATGCGCTGAGGGAAATCGACCTACGCGCTCAGAGGAGCACGGTCACGACGAGGGCGACGACGCCCACGACGAGCAGGCCGATCTCGACCCAGGCCGGCGTGCGCCGCACCTCTGCGCTGAGCGCGGCGACCTCCGGCGATCCGCGGCGGACGTCGAGCCGCTTGCGCTCCTCCGTGACGAGCTGGTCGATCCGGTTCTCGACGAGGTCGGGGTACGACGGCGCCTGGGGCGTCGCGAGGACGTCACCGCGGCGGGGGTCGCGCTTGGGCGGCCGGGTCGAGGCGAGCGTGGCGCGCAGGGTGTGGCCGATGGCGGGCGAGACGTACCGCTTGTCCCCCACGCGCACGGCCAGCACCTGCCGCACGACGACCTCCTCGACGGCGGCGAGCGGGATGGAGACGGTCTCCAGCATGTTGACCAGCACGAGCCGCCGGTCGGCGACCCTGACCCGGGGCTTGAGCAGCGCGGCCCAGGCGAGCACCGCGACGAGGAACGCGCCGGCGACCACCGGTGCCGGGAAGTCGTCGACGATGCCGAGGACCAACGTGCCGACGGCGGCGACGAGCGCGAGGATGCCGACGCCGCGTCCGTTGGTGGGTCGGAAGCGCTCGGCGACCTCGTCGGGTGCTGCCTCGACCACCGGTTGCTCCTCCTTGATCCGCTCCGCCCGCCGTCCTGGCGAGCACGACGTCGAGCCTATGCTGAGGCGGTGAGCGAACCCTCCATCACCCAGGTCGCCCGGGCCATCGACCACACGCTGCTGAAGCCGGAGGCCACCCACGCCGACGTCGAGGCGCTGGTGGCCGAGGCCGTCGAGCTCGGGACGTACTCCGTCTGCGTCTCCCCCTCGATGCTCCCCGTCGCCGTCCCCGAGGGCAGCGACCTGAAGGTGGCCGTCGTCTGCGGCTTCCCCAGCGGCAAGCACACCTCCGCGGTCAAGGCCGCCGAGGCCGCTGAGTCGGTCGCTCTCGGCGCCGACGAGATCGACATGGTCATCGACGTCGGCGCCGCGAAGGAGGGCCGGTACGACGCCGTCGAAGCCGACATCGCCGCCGTCCGCGCCGCGGCGCCCGCGCCCACCGTGCTGAAGGTCATCATCGAGTCCGCCGCACTGACCGACGACGAGATCGTCGGCGTCTGCCGGGCGGCCGCCGCGGCCGGTGCCGACTTCGTGAAGACCTCGACCGGGTTCCACCCCTCCGGCGGCGCCTCCGAGCACGCCGTGCGACTGATGGCCCAGACGGTCCCCGACCTGCAGGTCAAGGCTTCCGGCGGCGTGCGCACCCTCGACCAGGCCCGCGCCATGATCGCCGCCGGCGCCACCCGCCTCGGCGTCTCCGGCAGCCGCGCGCTCCTCTCCTCCGACGGCGACCGGCCCACCGGCTCCGCCGGCTACTGACCCCCTCCCCACCGAGTCGTCACTCCGGGTCAGTCGAGTCGGTCGGGGTGGGTACCGGCCGGGCATGAGCGACGACAAGCGCCCCAGCGTCCCCCTGGCCGAGCTCGCTGGCGGCAAGGTCCGCCTCGTCGGGCAGTGGGTGGTCGGCCTCCGCCGCACGACCGACACCCAGGACCCCACGGAGCGCACGGGCGAGCCGTTCGCGGTCTCGCGGCGTTGCCGGCACCAGCTCGCCGACCTCAGCAAGGGGCACATCGACGCCGACGGCTGCCTGGTCTGCCCCTGGCACCAGAGCAGGTACGACGTCAGCACTGGGAAGATGGTCGACGGCCCGAAGGGGTTCCTGACCTACCACGGGCCGGCGCGGGGCTACCGCCAGTTCGTGGCGGCGTACTCCAAGGTCCTCAAGCTCCGACGTGGCCG
Organism: Nocardioides sp. IC4_145; assembly: GCF_011250565.1. Lineage (GTDB taxonomy): Bacteria > Actinomycetota > Actinomycetes > Propionibacteriales > Nocardioidaceae > Nocardioides. Next base: position 63,268 of record NZ_JAANMS010000016.1, on the reverse strand, counting down.
TGCCCGCGTCGTCGCGGACCGGGTCGAGGTCGACTGAGGCGCCGGCTGAGGGGATCGGGGCGGGCCACGGCAGAATGCCCCGGTGCGCGCCCGGGTGATCGTCCTCGCCGGCCCCTCGGGGTCGGGCAAGTCCCGCCTGGCGGAGCGGATGGGGCTGCCGGTGCTGCGCCTCGACGACTTCTACAAGTCCGGCGGCGACCCGACGCTCCCCCGCATCGAGCACGGCGCGAACGCCGGCATGGTCGACTGGGACCACCCCGACTCCTGGCTGCCCGACGACGCCCTCGCCACGATGCGCGTGCTGTGCGAGGAGGGCCGCGCCGAGGTGCCGGTCTACGACATCGCGCACGACGGCCGCTGCGGGTGGCAGACGCTCGACCTCGAGGGGTCGCGGTTCTTCGTCGCCGAGGGCATCTTCGCCCCTGACGTCGTCCGGCCGGCGCGCGAGGCGGGGCTGCTCGCCGCGGCCTACTGCATCCGCCGCTCCCCCCTGCGCACCTTCTGGCTCCGGCTCCAGCGCGACCTGCGCGAGCATCGCAAGCCGCCGCTGGTGCTGGTCCGCCGCGGCATCGCCCTCATGCGCGCCCAGCGTGAGGTCGTCGCCGACGCGGTCGCCAAGGGATGCGTGCCGATGACCCCCGACGAGGCCTGCGCCGACGTGCGCCGGCTCACCGCCGAGCCGTGACCCTCCCCTGGGGCGCGGCGCTGCGCCAGCCCGACCGGCTCTCGTGCGGGGCATCGGTGCTGGTGGCGGTGCGCATGCTCGCCGACGAGGAGTACGCCGCGACGGCCGGGCGGTCCTTCGCCGCCGAGGTGCTCGCGCTGCACCGCCGGGTGACCGGTCCCCGCTCCCGGGACGGCCGTCTGCAGCTGCCCTGGCCACGCTCCCTCGGCACGCCCCCGTGGGCGGTGGCCCGCGAGCTCGCGCTGGTCACCGGCGTCCGCCACCGCGTCCGCCGCGCCCGGTGGTCCACGCTCCACGCCGCGGCCGGCCCGTCCGCCCTCTACGTCGGCAACCGCTGGCTCCCCCGCCACGTGGTGCTCGTGCTCGACATCGACGAGCGGCGCCTGCGCCTCTACGACCCCTCCCACGGCGGCCCGGTGACCGTCACCCGGGAGGCGTTCGAGACCGGCCGGCTCCGCGTGGCCGGCTGGGACCGCCCGTGGGTCGTCGTGGTTCCGGTCTGCCGCTGACGTCATCCGGAGCGAGCAGGCGGGTGCTCCGTCCGCATGACGTCCCGGTCCTGGACCGGCCCCGCGGCGAGCACCTGCTCGATCTGGCCGTAGAACGTGTCCGGCTCGAGCCGCAGGCCCAGCATCGGGACACGCAGGACCCGGTCACCGGCCAGGACGAGGTCGTTCTGCCGGACGGCGTCGCCCACGACGTGGTCGGCCCAGGCGTGCTGGATGCCGTCGACCTCGACGACCACCCGGTGCGCGGGCCAGTGGAGGTCGAGGACGTACCGGCCGTGGCGCCCCCGCCGGACGACCTGCCGGGCCGGCGCCGGCAGGCCGCGGCGTACCAGCTCCCGCACGATCGCCGCCTCGTCCAGCGTCCGCGCCCCCTCCAGCAGCTCGTGCACCACCTGCTGCACCAGAACCCGGCGGCGGTCCCGCCGCACCCGCAGCGCCTCGGTCCCCACCTCCTCCGCGGTCGCGAGACCCTGCTGCACCGTCAGGGTCAGGAGGTACGCCGCCTGCCGGTCGGTCCGTGCCCAGAGTGCCGCGCGGACGGCCGCCGTGGCCGGCCGGGTCCGAGGCACCCCGGTCGGCACGACGTCCGCGGCGTCCCAACGCCGCGTCTGCCGGATGTCGTAGCGCCGGTCCCGTCGCACCCGGGCTCCTCGAGGCACCGACACCCGGATCCGGTCCACGTCGTACCGCTGCAAGCCACTCGCCAGCAGCGCCGACGCGCCGTCGAGGCACGCGCGCGGCCCGCCCTGGAAGACCGCGGCCCAGTGGTGGCCGGCGTCGCTGATGGTCGCGTTGTGCAGGCACACCGACTGGGCGCCGACCAGCTGCCACCGTCGGGCCCTGACCTGGCCGCGGACCTGCCACCGGGTGACCCCGACCGCGTAGAGCTGGCGTCGGGACACCACCCCGCCCTGGGCGGCTGCCAGCGCGCGGGCGGAGCGGAAGGCGTCGAGGTCGTGGGGCGGCTGCGCAGGCATGCGGCCACGCTCGCCGTCGCAGGCACCGGTGGCGCTCGGCCGGCGACCCGGCTGTGGACGGCCGCGCCGCGCCGCGTCCTGTGCACCGGAGGTGGCCTCAGAACGCACCGCGGACGTCATGCGGAGCGTGGGAGCGGGTGCTCCGTCCGCATGACGTCCGCGAGGGGCTTCAACCCAGCGCGATCAGCCGGCCAGGGCGGCGTACCCCGGCTTGATGACGGCGGAGATGATCTCCAGCCGCTGGTCGAAGGGCAGGAACGCCGACTTCATCGCGTTGATGGTGAACCACTCGAGGTCGCGCGCGCCGTAGCCGAACGCCTCGACGAGCGACCACATCTCCTCGGTCATCGAGGTGCCGCTCATCAGCCGGTTGTCGGTGTTGACCGTGACGCGGAACCTCAGCTCCTTGAGCAGCCCGATGGGGTGCTCGGCGATCGAGGCGGCAGCGCCGGTCTGGAGGTTGGACTTCGGGCACATCTCCAGCGGGATGCGGGTGTCGCGGACGTACGCCGCGAGCCGGCCGAGCTCGACGCGGCCGTCCTCGCCGACGGTGATGTCGTCGATGATCCGCACGCCGTGGCCGAGCCGGTCGGCGCCGCACCACTGGATGGCCTGCCAGATCGACGGCAGCCCGAACGCCTCGCCGGCGTGGATGGTGAAGTGGGAGTTCTCGCGCTGGAGGTACTCGAACGCGTCGAGGTGCCGGGTGGGCGGGTAGCCCGCCTCCGCGCCGGCGATGTCGAAGCCGGCGACGCCGCGGTCGCGCCAGGCGACGGCGAGCTCGGCGATCTCCATCGAGCGGGCCTGGTGCCGCATCGCGGTGAGCAGCTGACGCACGACGATCCGGTCGCCGGCGGCCGAGCAGCCCTCGTCGAACCCGCGCTGCACCGCCGCGACGACCTCGTCGAGGCTGAGCCCGCCGCGGACGTGCTGCTCGGGGGCGTAGCGGACCTCGGCGTACACCACGCCGTCCGCCGCCAGGTCCTCCACGCACTCGCGGGCGACGCGGGTCAGCGCGTCCGCGGTCTGCATGACGCCGACGGTGTGGTCGAAGGTCTCCAGGTAGCGCTCCAGCGACCCCGAGTCGGCCGACTCGGTGAACCAGCGGCCGAGCTCCTCGGCACCGCCGCTCACGGGCAGCTCGTGGCCGCAGCCGGCGGCGAGCTCGACGATCGTCTGCGGGCGGAGCCCACCGTCGAGGTGGTCGTGCAGGAGGACCTTCGGTGCCCGGTGCACCTGCTCCTTGGTCAGCGGGGCGGGGGCACTATCTTGCATGCGGACCATCCAAGCACCCCGCTGCTCGTCGTCAACATCGCTGCAAGGAGCACCCCATGCGCACGTTCGCCAGCTTCGAGGAGGTCGCCGAGGCGGCCGGGACCGACATCGGGTCGACCGACTGGGTGGAGGTTGACCAGCAGCGGGTGGACCGGTTCGCGGAGGCCACCGGCGACCACCAGTGGATCCACGTCGACGTCGAGCGCGCCAGGACCGGCCCCTTCGGCGGCACCATCGCCCACGGCTACCTCACCCTGTCGCTGGTGCCGTGGCTCGGCAGCCAGGTCTTCCAGCTCGACACCCCCGGCGCGAAGCTGAACTACGGCGTCAACAAGGTCCGCTTCCCGAACCCGGTGCTCGTCGGGAAGCGCATCCGCGGTCACGTCGCCTTCGGCGAGGTCACCGACATCCCCGCCGGCAAGCAGCTGGTCATCAGGTACACGGTCGAGATCGAGGGCGAGGCCAAGCCCGCCTGCGTCGCCGAGACCGTCGTCCTGCTCCTCGCCGACTGAGCCCTCCGGTCCGTCCGGCCCGCTAGCGCCGCCGCCGGAAGAGGTCGCGCGGACGCCCGGGGCGGTCGGGGGCGGCTGGGTCGTGGACGTCGTCGACGGGAGCGAACGACCCCGGCGACGCGGCGTACCGCGCCCGCATCGCCTGCTCCAGCGTCGCGTCGCGTCGGGCACCGCCGCGTCGTACGCCGCGTCGAGCTCCTCGGGGCTGAACGACTCCGTGGCCGCGTGCAGCAGCCCGCCGTTCATCACCGTGCCGTGGACGAGCAGCACGTCCGCGAGCGCGACGTCCCCGGGCCCGTCGCCCGGCGCGGCCAGGGGCGCGTCCATCGCCCGCTGCCAGATGAGGTCGGGCACGTCGTCGTCCGGGGCGGGGTGCTCGTCGCGCACCCCGCGGGTGGTGGCACGACGGCTCAGGCGTGGAACGCCGCCGTGACCGGCGCCTGCAGCAGCCCGCCGACCGCGTCGCACAGGAACGCGCCGGCCGCACGCCACGGCGGGGGCTCGCCCGAGACCCGGGCCCGCTCCTCGATCTCGGCGCAGGCGGTGATGACGACGTGCACGGTCAGCCGGGCGCGCGCCTCGACGACGCCGCGATCGAGGTGGGCGAGCCGCTCGGCGGCCGAGACGACGATGCGCCCGGAGGTGGGGAACCGGCCCGTGCCCGCACGCATCAGCTCGGTGGTGGTCGGGTCGCTCAGCGCCTGCTGCAGGAACCGCGCACGCCACGACGGCGTCGGGAGCTCCGCGAAGGAGTCCGTCAAGGGGATGACGAGCGCGCGGACGTCTCCCAGGAGGGAGTCGGACTGCGCGAACATCCGCTGCTGGGCGGGCTCGACCGCCGCGCGGTGACGCTCGAGCAGCGCCTCGACCAGGCCGGTGCGGCCGGCGAAGTAGTAGCGCACCGCCGAGTGGTTGCTGTTGCCCGCGGCCTCGGCGACCTGGCGGTCCGAGACCGTGGCGATGCCCCGCTCCGCGAAGAGCCGCTCGGCGGCGTCGAGCAGGGGCACCCGGGCGTCCGGACGCGGCATGTCTCCCTCTCGATCGGCGGCAGGAGAAGCCCCGACCCTAGCGCTTTCCCCGTATTACGCCACTTGGCTTACTATCGACGGCGAGCCCGTCCGGGCGCGAGGACGACCAGCGGCACGCCAACACTGCGGCCGCGCGAGAGGCACAGGACCCGCCGACGATGACCGACCGACAAGACCTGAGCGGGCCGGGCGACCCGGCCGCGACGGACGCGAAGTACCCGCCGCCCCCGCCGGAGACCCCGGCCGAGCGCAAGGGCCGGATGGCCGCCCTGTTCGTGATGCCGTTCCTGATCGTGACGATGATGTACGCGACGTACATGGGCACGATGCACGACCCGCAGCCGCGCGACCTGCCGGTGGCCGCCGTCGGCGAGGGCGCGGCCGCCGACCGGTTCGCGGACCGGCTCGAGGCGGAGTCCGACGGCGCCCTCGACGTACGCCGTGTGGACGACGTCTCCGACGTCGAGGACCTCGTCGCGGACGAGGAGATCGCCGGCGCGATCTCGGTCCCCGCCCAGGGCGGGACGGCGACGATCCACCGCGCCATGGCCGGCGGCGCCTCCCAGGCCACGCTCGTCGACCGCACGCTCGGCGCCGCGGCGGTCGCGGAGTCCTGGCAGGTGGAGACCGTCGACCTCGCGCCGCTGCCCGACGGGGACGGTTCGGGCACCATGGTCCTGTTCGCCGCGATGGGCATGATGCTCGCCGGCTACGTCCCGCTGAGCGCCATGCTGCTCGGGACGCCCAACCTGCTCCGCGTGCGCCGCTTCCTGCCGATCGCGGTCGGCTGGGGCGCGCTGACCAGCTCGCTGATCTGGCTGATCCTCGGGCCGATCGTCGGCGCCGTCGACGGGCACTACCCGCTGTTCCTGGGCGTCGGCACGCTCGCGGTCACCGCGGTCGCCGCGGCGCAGCTGCTGTTCACCAAGGTCCTCGGGCCGTTCGCCGTGCTCCTCGGGATGCTCCTGCTGGTCGTCTTCGGCGTGCCGGCGTCCAACCTCGCCCTCTCGATCCACACGATGCCAGGGTTCCTCCAGTGGCTGCACGAGCTGCTCCCGCTGCCGGCCGCCGGCGAGGCCCTCCGGTCGGCGATCTACTTCGACGGCGTCGGCTTCTGGGGCCACGTGCTGACGCTCGCCGTCTGGCTGGTCGCCGGCGCTGGCCTGGCGTTCCTCAAGGAGCGCCGCTCGGGGACGATGATCGTCGGCGGCCCGCTCTACACCGAGCCGGACGCCCCGCTCCCGGCGCTGTCCGGCGGACCGGTCGCGCCGTACCGCCGCCGCCTGGTCGCCGTGGCGCTGTTCCCCCTGAGCATCCTCGTCACCGTCGTCACCGTGATGAGCCTGTCGATGCACCAACCCGACATCCACGACATGCCGGTCGCGGTCGTCGGCCCGGCCGACGCCGCCGGGCAGGTGGTCGACCAGCTCGAGCCCGGCCTCGGCGACTACCTCGACCTCGAGGTGGTCGACTCCGAGGACGAGGCCGCCGACCTCATCCGCAGCCAGGACCTCGTGGCGGCGTACGTCCTGCCGACCACGCAGGGCGGGAGCCCGACCCTGGTCACCGCCGCCGGCGCGGGCGCCAGCCAGCAGTCGACCGTGGTCCAGATGTTCTCCGCCGTGGCGGCCGAGGGCGGGAGCGAGATCGCCACCGAGGACATCGCGCCGCTGACCGACGACGACACCGCCGGCAGCAACAGCATGTACGTCGGGATGGGCTGGATCATGGCCGGGTTCCTGTTCTTCGCCGTCATGCGCGGCGGGGCGCCCGACCTCACCCGCACCCGCCAGCTGATGCCGCTCGTCGCGGGGTGGTCGCTCGGCATCTCGGTCTGGTTGTGGTTCCTCTACGACGTGCTCATCGGCGCGGTCAACGGGCACGCGCTCGAGCTCATCGGCTACGGCACGCTGACCGTCTTCGCGGTCGCCTGGGCGAGCGCGACCCTGATCCGGGTCGGCGGCCTGGGTGCGCTGGTCCCGGTGATGATCGTCGTGATGCTGGCCGGCGTGCCGGCCTCCGGCGGCGGGCTGTCGATCTACATGGTGCCGGACTTCTTCCGTCCGCTCGCCGACGTGCTGCCGCTGCCCGCCGCGGTCGACCTGGCCCGCTCGATCGTCTACCTCGACGGGACCGGCGTGGGCGGCGACCTCCTGGTGATCGCGATCTGGGGCGCTGTCGGCCTGGCGCTGAACTACCTGGTGGTCGACCGCTGGCTCGACCGGCCCGGTGCGCGCCCGCACGCGCCGATGGGTCCGCGCCACGTGCCTGAGCGTCCCAAGAAGACGGCCGAGACCGACAAGGACGCACTGGCGTCCGCCGGCGGTCGGGCGGGCTGAGCGGGTGGCCGGGCCGGACCCCGCGGCGTGACCAGCGCGGACCACGCCCCGCCGCGGGCCACCCGCCGGTTCCTCGTGGAGGCGTGGCACGAGGGCGTGCTCGCCGCCCGGGCCGGCCGTCCGCTCTCCGACTGCCCGCACCTCCCGCCGTACGCCGGAGCCGACCGCCTGCTGGCACTGTGGTGGCTGCGGGGGCATCAGGTGGTGACCCGCCGAGCAGCCGCCCTCGGGGCCGACCCGTCGGCGCGCTCCCCGGCGGCCCCCCAACCCCCCGAGCCCTCCTGAGCCTCCTGAGCGGCCCCGCGGACCGGGGACCGGCGTGACAACCTTTCGCACGGTCCCGGCGGTTCAGGTGGCTGAGGAGCGTGACGGATGGAGCGGAGCACGGTGGACGAGCCGGCGGCAGCACGGCGCAATCAGCGCGCCGTCACGTTCGAGGGGTTCGTGGCGGCGCGCGGCGACGCGTTGTGGCGCGCCGCCTGGTTGTTGACCGGCGACCACCAGCTGGCGGAGGACCTGGTCCAGACGGCGCTGGCCAGGAGCTGGCGGGCTTGGGAGCGCGTGGGTCCGGAGGCGTTCGAGGCCTACGTCCGCCGCACGATGTTCACGACGTACGCCTCGTGGTGGCGGCGGAAGTGGCGCGGCGAGCGCCCCACCGCCGACCTCCCCGAGGGACCCGCGCCAGGGTCGGACAGCAGCGCGCGGCTGGACCTGGTCACCGCGCTGGCGACGCTGCCCCGCGGTCAGCGGGCAGTGGTCGTGCTGCGCTACTTCGAGGACCTCAGCGAGCGCGAGACCGCCGAGGCGCTCGGCATCGGTGTCGGCACGGTCAAGAGCCAGGCCTCCCGAGCGCTGCGGTCCCTGCGCTCCTCGCCCCACGTCGCCCGAGAGGAGCTCGCAGGTGGATGACGAGAAGTGGCTCCGCGAGGGTCTCCACGAGGTGGTCCCCGAACCGCAGCCAGCACCCGATCGGGCCACCGGCGCGATGCGCAGGGCACGCGCGGCCGCCCGGCTCCGCACCACGGCTCTGGTGGGCGGAGCGGCGGGCGCCGCCGTGGCCGTCGCCGTCGCGACCACGTCCCTGACCGGTGGCCCTGCGGTTCACGACCCCACGGACCGGTCGGCGGTCGACGCCCCCGTCGCGGCCAAGGACTGCCCTCCGGCGCCAGCCGGAGGGCGCGACCCGGGCTTCTTCGACGAGGCCCGCGACGGCGCTCCCGACGTCGTCCCGCAGGGCGCGACCTCGGCCCGCCTGTGCCCCGGCAACGGTCACCGGCTCGAGGTGCCGCCCGAGGTCCTGACCGTCGGGGTCGACCGTCTCGTCGACGCCGTCAACGAGCTCCCGCGGCCCGAGGACGGCCTCGCGTGCACCGAGGAACTGGGCTACGGCTACCGCATCGTCTTCGGCTACCCCGACGGCAGCCGCTACCACGTCTCCGGCGCGCTGTACGGCTGCGGGCTCGTCGTCGTCGGGGCCGCCCAGCGCCAGGGCGCCGACGAGCTGCTGCGGGAGTACGCCGCCCTGCTGCGTGAGCAGCGCGCCGGCGCGGAGCCGCCCGCGCTCCCACCCGACCGGACGACCGTCGACTGCGGAGAAGGGGCCCGCGCCGCAGCCGTCGCCCGCCCGGACGAGCTCGAGCTGGCCGTGCTGTGCGTGCGGACAGCGGACGGGATGCGACGGGCGGAGGTCGCGGCGGTCGAGCTGGCAGTGCTCCGTGCCGACCTGCGCGGGGAGCTCCCCCGCGTGCCGTTCCGCAGCTGCCCAGAGGCGCCGCAGCTGTCCCTGGTCGGCCTGACCGCCCTGGGCGAGCGCGTCGCACTGCCCTCGGTCTGCGGGACCTGGCAGCTGTCCGTGCCGGACCCGTGGAGCACCTCGGGGTGGCCCCGCTCGTGGTCGCCCGGGCCCGCGGCGCGTGAGGTCCTGGACGACCTCGTCGCTCGCGCGCGGTGACGCCGAGGAAGCACGCCCGACGGGCCTCAGCGCGTAGATTCCCGGGGTGCCCGACGCTCGCCCCCGCCGTACCTTCGCCGTCATCAGCCACCCGGACGCGGGCAAGTCGACGCTGACCGAGGCGCTCGCGCTGCACGCCCGGGCGATCAACGAGGCCGGCGCCGTGCACGGCAAGGGCGACCGGCGCGCGACGGTGTCGGACTGGATGGCGATGGAGAAGGCCCGCGGCATCTCGATCACCTCGGCGGCGCTGCAGTTCGTCTACCGCGACCACGTGGTGAACCTGGTCGACACCCCCGGCCACAGCGACTTCTCCGAGGACACCTACCGGGTGCTGTCCGCGGTCGACTCGGCCGTGATGCTCGTCGACGCGGGCAAGGGGCTCGAGCCGCAGACGCTCAAGCTGTTCCGGGTCTGCGCGCTGCGCGGCATCCCGGTCATCACCGTCATCAACAAGTGGGACCGCCCCGGCCTCTCCGCGCTGGGCCTGATGGACCTCATCCAGGAGAAGATCGGCCTCCGCCCCACGCCGCTGACCTGGCCGGTCGGCGAGGCGGGCGACTTCCGCGGCGTGCTGGACCGTCGGACCGGTGAGTTCGTGAAGTACACCCGCACGGCCGGTGGCGCCACCCGCGCCCCTGAGGTCCGGCTCTCGCCCGACGAGGTAGGCGCGGACGACGCGCACGTGTGGGCCGACGCCGTCGAGGAGCACGAGCTGCTCGGCCTCGACGAGGCCGACCACGACCAGGACGCGTTCCTCGCCGGCCGCACGACACCGGTCATGTTCGCCTCCGCCCTGCAGAACTTCGGCGTCGCCCAGCTCCTCGACCTGCTGCTCGACCTGGCCCCGGCCCCCGGCCCGGCCGAGGGCGTCGACGGGTCGGTACGTCGCGTGGCGGACGACTTCAGCGCGTTCGTGTTCAAGGTGCAGTCCGGCATGAACGCCGCCCACCGCGACCGGCTGGCCTACGCGCGGGTCGTGTCCGGCACCTTCGAGCGCGGCATGGTCGTCACCCACGCCGCCACCGGCCGGCCGTTCGCGACCAAGTTCGCCCAGGCGGTCTTCGGGCGCGAGACGACGTCGGTGGAGACCGCGGAGCCGGGCGACATCATCGGCCTGGTCAACGCCACCTCGCTGCGCGTGGGCGACACCATCTACGTCGGCGAGCCGATCGAGTACCCGCCCGTCCCGACCTTCGCCCCCGAGCACTTCGTGACCGCCAGCGCCGGCGACATCGGCCGCTACAAGCAGTTCCGCCGCGGCATCGAGCAGCTGGACCAGGAGGGCGTCGTCCAGGTGCTCCGCTCCGACCTGCGCGGCGACCAGAACCCGGTCCTCGCGGCGGTCGGGCCGATGCAGTTCGAGGTCGTCGAGGACCGGATGACCAACGAGTTCAACGCTCCCATCCGGTTCAGCCGCCTCGACTACCAGCTCGCCCGCCGCACCGACGCCGCCGGCGCCGAGGCACTGGCCGGCATGCGCGGCGTGGAGATCCTGCAGCGCAGCGACGGCACCCACCTCGCGCTCTTCGTCGACCAGTGGCGCGCCAAGGTCACTGCCCGCGACCACCCCGACGTCCTGCTCGAGGCGCTCCCGGCCGGCGGCGGCTGAGCGCCCGCGAGGACTACCCGAGGAATCCCACGGCGGCGCCCGCGGTTGGGGCATCCGGACCATCCGCGACCCCGTGCAGGAGGCAGCACCCCGTGAGCCAGCTCTTCACCCCGATCACCCTCCGCGACGTCACCGTCCGCAACCGGGTGTGGGTGGCGCCGATGTGCCAGTACTCCGCGGTCGACGGCGTGCCGAACGACTGGCACCTCGTGCACCTCGGCTCGTTCGCCCGCGGCGGCGCCGGGCTGGTGATCAGCGAGGCCACGGCGGTCGTGCCCGAGGGGCGCATTTCCCCCGACGACACGGGGCTCTGGAACGACGAGCAGCAGGCCGCCTGGGCCCGGATCGTCGCGTTCGTCAAGGGCCAGGGCGCCGCCGCCGGCATCCAGCTCGCGCACGCCGGCCGCAAGGCGTCGACGCACTCCGGCTTCGACGGCCGGCGCGGCGGCGTCGCGGACACCGACGGCGGCTGGCAGCCGGTCGGGCCGTCGGCGGCGGCGTACCCGGGCCTGCGCGAGGACGTCGACGAGATCGACGCCGCCGGCATCCGCCGTGTCGTGACCGCGTTCGGCGACGCCGCGGAGCGCGCGGTCGCTGCCGGGTTCGACGTGCTGGAGATCCACGCCGCGCACGGCTACCTGCTCCACGAGTTCCTCTCGCCGCTGTCGAACCACCGCACCGACGAGTACGGCGGCGGGTTCGACGACCGCGTCCGGCTGGTCCTGGAGGTCGTCCGCGAGGTCCGCGGGCGGGTCGCCGCCGGCGTTCCGCTGCTCGTGCGGGTCTCCGCGACCGACTGGCTCGAGGGCGGCTGGACCGCCGACGAGACGGTCCGCCTCGCCGCGCTGCTCCGCGAGGAGGGCGTCGACCTCGTCGACACGTCGACCGGCGGCAACGCGCCCGCGGACCTCCCGGTCGGACCGGGCTACCAGGTGCCCTTCGCCCGGCGCATCCGCACCCAGGCCGGCATCCCCTCGGGAGCGGTCGGCCTGATCACCGAGCCGAAGCAGGCTGAGGACGTCCTGGCCGACGGCTCCGCCGACGTGGTGCTGCTGGCCCGCGAGCTGCTCCGCGACCCGCACTGGCCGCTGCGCGCCGCCGCCGAGCTCGGCGTGCAAGGCACCGAGCTGTGGCCGGCGCAGTACCGCCGCGCCGCCGGCTGACGGACCGCGGGCCCGTCCCCGCCCGCCCACAGGGATGGAGTGGGCGGGCGGTCAGGTGCCGTGTGCCGTCCCCGATGTTGGTCATGACGGCCGCCCACGGGCCTGCCTAGGTTGACCGGACCCGTCCAGAAGGCTGGCCCATGCCTCGTGCCCGCGCTCGCTCGTCCGTCCCTGCTCGTCTCCTCCGACAGCTGCTCGCACCCGGCGCCGCCCTCGCGCTCGTCCTCGCCGGGCTGGCGTCGACGACGCCGGCCGCCCACGCGGCGTACGCCGGTGAGGACGGCCGGATTGCCTTCGTCAGGGACGGCCAGGTCCACACGATGGGCCTCGCCGGCGGCAACGTCAGGAGGCTGACCTCCCGCGGCACGAACCACGAGCCGGCCTGGTCGCCGAACGGCCGGCGGATCGCGTACGTGCACGAGATCCGGGGCCGCCGGGACGCCTGGGTGATGGACGCCGACGGCACGGACCAGCGTGCCGTTACGACCACCGGCGCGGTCGCCTCCGCGGGCGTCGCCTGGTCCCCGGACGGACGGAGGCTCGCCTTCACCGGACCGGTCGCGGTCGACGCCCAGGGCAACCAGCAGGAGGCCCTGCTCATGACCCCTGCCGGCCGCACGGACGGCCCGCTGCGGGTGGTCGGCGGCTACGAGACCGGCAGCCAGTGCGGCGAGGGACCCGAGGCGCCCGTCGCCCGTTTCGCGACCGACCGCCACCTGGCGTGGTCGCCGCGGGTCGCCGGTGGTTCCCGGCTCGCCGTCCGGACGCCCGACTGCCGGCTCGACCAGGCGATCGGCGTGTACGACCCCGCGACCGGCGAGATGCGCCAGGTCATGGCCACGGGCGGGGACTGCTGCGGCTACGCCGACTGGACCGACCTCTTCTTCTCCCCCACCGGGAAGCTTGGTTACACCGAGGTCGACCGCGGACCGTACGGCGAGGACTCGGCGCCGTCGCGCATCGTCCTGAAGGGCTTCGCCTCCCGCGGCGGCGACGCCGGGGGTGCGCCCTCCCCCTCGGGGCGGTTCGTGGCGCTGACGAACGATGCGTCCGGGACCGCCTACGTCGTCCGCGCGCGGGCCGACGGGACCGATCGCAAGCGGCTGGCCCTCGGCGAGCAGGCCGACTGGGGCCGCAAGCCCTAACCGGTCGTCCCGGCCCAGCGGCTAGAGGTCCCGCCGACCGCCGTACGTCTCGTGCGTCGGCGGCTCGGCACCGCCGTCCCCGGCAGCGGTCCCACCGCTGCGGCTGATGTTCAGCACCGCCAGCGCCAGGCCGCCCCACAGCACGAGCATCGCCACCACCATCATCACGATCGCGTCGGTGCTCATCGGTCCACCTCCTCCCGGTCGGTCCCGGCCGTCTCCCCCGGCCTGAGGTCGACCGAGCGGTGCCACGGCAGCGCGGCCAGCACGAAGCCGAGCACCAGCACCAGGCCGGCGGCTCCCCAGCCGAAGACGCCGAGCATCCAGCCCGGGTAGCCGCCGTACGGCTCCTCGAGCGTGTCGAGGAAGTCGCGGACCAGCACGAAGGCCAGCGCGGCGGGCGCGACGATCGCCACCAGAGCCATCCAGACCCGGCCCAACCGGATCGACCCGTGCCGGTTGAGGTGGCCGGCGAGGCCGGGCAGCGCCCGGACGAACCAGGCCAGCACCACCATCGAGACGACCGCGACGAGCAGGATGCCGAAGCGGTTGATGAAGTAGTCGACGATGTCGAGCACCGACAGGCCGCTCGTGGTCGAGAAGAGCGCGAGGCTGATGAGAGCGGCCGGGCCGCCGACGACCGCGACGGCGGTGAGGCGCGTGAGCGCGAGCTTGTCGCGCACCGCGGAGACGACGACCTCAAGCACGCTGACGAGCGAGGTCAGGCCGGCGATGACGAGCGAGCCGAAGAACAGCACGCCGATGAGCGCACCGCCGGGGGCTTCGCTGATGATCGCGGGGAACGCCACGAACGCCAGCCCGATGCCGTCGGCGACCACCTCGTCGACCGCGACCCCGTTGGCCTGGGCCATGAACCCGAGCGCGGCGAAGACGCCGATGCCAGCCAGGAGCTCGAAGCCGGAGTTGGCGAAGCCGACCACGAAGCCGGAGCCGGTCATGTCCGTGCGCCGGCCGACGTAGGAGGCGTAGGTGATCATGATGCCGAAGCCGATCGACAGCGAGAAGAAGATCTGGCCGAAGGCCGCCGCCCACACCGACGCGTTGGCCAGGGCGCCCCAGTCGGGGGTGAAGAGCTCGTCGAGGCCCGCTGCCGCGCCGGGGAGGAACAGCGACCGGACCACCAGGACCACGAAGGCGACGACCAGCAGCGGGATGAAGACCACCGAGCTCGCGCCGATGCCCTTCTGCACGCCCAGGCCCATGATCAGCAGCACTGCCGCCCAGACGACGAGCAACGGCACCAGCACGCCGACGACGACGTCGGTGGTGATCCCGGAGCCGTCGACCTGGAGGAAGTCCTCGAAGAAGTAGCCCTCGGGGTCGTCGCCCCACGACTGGCCGACGGAGAAGAACGTGTAGCGCAGGGCGTAGGCGATGACCGCGGCGTAGTAGATGGCGATCATGAAGCAGATGCCGACCTGCCACCACCCCAGCCCCTCGGTGCGGCGGGACTGCCGTGCGAAGGACAGCGGCGCGGAGCCGCGGTGGCGGTGCCCCAGCGCGTAGTCGAGGAAGAGGAACGGCAGGCCCGCGGTGAGCAGGGCGACGAGGTAGGGGATGACGAACGCGCCGCCGCCGTTCTCGTAGGCGACGTAGGGGAAGCGCCAGATGTTGCCCAGCCCCACGGCGGAACCGATGGCGGCGAGGATGAAGACCCGGCGGGAGGAGAACGCTCCCCTTCGCTGGTCCTGCTCCGGCGGCGCTGTGGTCACGACACTCCTCCTGGTTCGACCCGGACACACGTTGGAGGGCCTGTGCCCGCAACGGGCTCCGGTCACAACCCCCGGGGCCGCTCAGCCCGTGGCGTGGCTGAGGAGCTGGTCGACCGGCGCGTGGTCGTCGGTCAGCACCTCGGCGCCGCCGACCCAGCCGTCGAGGTCGAGGCCGGCCCGGGCCTCCCACGCGAGGTCCCGCGCGGCCAGCGACCGGGTCACCGCGCCGAGGTCCAGCGGACGGTCCGAGGCGACGACGACGAGGTTGCCGCCGTCGACCCGGCTGAAGGCACCGGGCCGCGCGACGAGGCCGACATGGGCGAACACCTCGCGCAGGGTCGCCACCTGGGCGCGGGCGAAAGCGAGCGGTCCGTGGTCGATGAGGTTGGCGACGTACACCCCGTCGTCGTGGAGCACGCGCGACACCTGCTCCATGGCCTCGCGGGTCGTCAGGTGCCACGGCACGCTCACGCCACCGAACGCGTCGCCGACCACCAGGTCGCGGCTGTCGGCGGGAAGGCGCCCGAGGCCGAGCCGCCCGTCCTCGACGCGCACCTGCAGCGCTGGGCCGGTCTCGAGCCCCAGCAGGTCCCGGTCGAGGGCGAGCACGCCCGGGTCGATCTCCGAGACCAGGCTCTTCGTGCCTGGACGCACCTCGGCGAGGTAGCGGGGGAAGGTGAGCCCGCCGCCGCCCAGGTGGTACGCCGCCAGCGGCTCGCCCGCCGGGAAGGCCGCGTCGACGACGGACGCGATCGCCTGGACGTACTCGAACTCCAGGTGGGTGGCATCGTCGAGGTCGACGTAGGAGTGGCGCAGGCCGTCGAGCACCAGCACCCGCCCGGATCCGCCCGGCGGCTCGGTCTCGACCCGGGCGCAGTGGTAGCGCGTCTCGACGTCGCAGCCGCCCGACGCGAGGACCGTCGCGAGGCCGCCGATGCCGGCGCCGCCGACCAGGAGCGCCAGCGCCGGGGCGGCCGCCCGCCAGCCCCGCACCCGCACCCCGACCACGACCGCCACCAGCACGAGCAGGACGCCGAGCCCGACGAGGATGCCGCTGACCGGCAAGGCCGAGACCAGCACGAACCCGGTGAGCACGGTGCCGACGATCGACCCGGCGGTGCCGATGCCGGAGAGCCGGCCGACGACCGTCCCGGTCTCCGCCAGCGAGGTGAGCGCCAGCTTGGTGACCATCGGCGTGACCGCGGAGAGCAGCGCCCCCGGCACGCCGATCGCGAGCGCGGTGGCGGGCAGCAGCAGCGAGCCGTCACCGGTCTCGGCCGCGCCCCGGACCAGGAACGGTGTGCTGGCGACCACCACCCCCGACACCCCGAGCAGCGGCGCGAGGGCTGCCCGCGGGTCGACGACGTCCGCCGCCCGTCCCCCGGCCCACGAGCCGACCGCGATCGCCGCCAGCGCCAGGCCGATGACCAGGGTGTTGGTCTCCAGCGTCAGGCCGAGGTACGGCGCGAGCAGCCGGAGGGCGACCAGCTCGACGACGAGCACCGCCGCCGACGAGCCGAAGACGAGCGCGGCGGACTCCCGGGGTCCGGGGACCGGGCCGCGCCCGCCGCGCACCGGTCAGCCGATCCGGTCGATGACGAGCGGCCCGGGCGTGAAGTCGGTGTCACCGTCCGCGACCTCGTAGCCGCCCTCGAGCGAGGCCAGGGCCCGCTCGAAGCGGTGCTCGTCGTCGGTCAGCAGCGTGAAGAGCGGCTCGCCCTCGGTGACCCGGTCGCCGGGGCGCGCGTGCCAGACGACGCCCGCACCGGCCTGCACCGGGTCCTCCTTGCGGGCCCGGCCGGCGCCGAGGCGCCACGCGGCCAGGCCGACCGACATCGCGTCGAGGCGGGTCAGCACACCGGTCGAGGGGGCGGTGACGACGTGCTGCTCGCGCGCGGTGGGCAGCGCCGCGTCGGGGTCGCCGTCCTGGGCGCGGATCATCGCCTTCCAGACGTCCATCGCCGAGCCGTCGGCCAGCTTGTCGGCCGGGTCGACGTCGGTGACGCCCGCACCGGCGAGCATCTCGCGGGCCAGCGCGACGGTGAGCTCGACGACGTCGGCAGGACCACCGCCGGCGAGCACCTCCACGGACTCCGCGACCTCGATCGCGTTGCCGGCGGTGCGGCCGAGCGGGACCGACATGTCGGTGAGCAGCGCGGTGGTCCGCACGCCGGCGTCGGTGCCGAGCGCGACCATCGTCTCGGCGAGCTCGCGCGCGCGGTCGACGTCCTTCATGAAGGCGCCGGAGCCGACCTTGACGTCGAGGACGAGCGCGCCCGTGCCCTCGGCGATCTTCTTGCTCATGATCGACGACGCGATGAGCGGGATCGCCTCGACGGTGCCCGTGACGTCGCGCAGGGCGTAGAGCTTCTTGTCCGCGGGGGCCAGGCCCTCGCCTGCGGCACAGATGACCGCGCCGACCGACTCCAGCTGCTCCATCATCTCGGCGTTGGTCAGCGAGGCGCGCCAGCCCGGGATCGCCTCGAGCTTGTCGAGCGTGCCGCCGGTGTGCCCGAGCCCGCGGCCGGAGAGCTGCGGCACCGCCACGCCGCAGGCCGCGACCAACGGAGCGAGCGGCAGGGTGATCTTGTCGCCGACGCCGCCGGTGGAGTGCTTGTCGGCGGTCGGGCGGGAGAGGGAGGAGAATTCCATCCGCTCCCCCGACGCGATCATCGCGGCGGTCCACCGGGCGATCTCGTGCTGGTCCATGCCGTTGAGCAGGATCGCCATGGCCAGCGAGGCCATCTGCTCGTCGGCGACGTCGCCGCGGGTGTAGGCGTCGACGACCCAGTCGATCTGGGAGTCGCTCAGGGACTGCCGGTCCCGCTTGGCGGTGATCACCTCGACGGCGTCGTGGGTGCTCAAGACTGTTCTCCTCTCGCCAGGTCGTCCGGTCCGAACGCCTGGGGCAGCACCTCGGTCATGGGTCGCACGCCGAGGGGGGTCATCACCTGCAGGTCCGCGCCGCCGTTCTCCCACAGCAGCTGGCGGCAGCGGCCGCACGGCATGATCACCGTGCCCTCGCTGTCGACGCACACGAAGTGCGTCAGCAGCCCGCCGCCGGTCATGTGGAGCTGGCTCACCAGCCCGCACTCGGCGCACAACGTCACGCCGTACCCGGCGTTCTCCACGTTGCACCCCGCCACGGTGCGCCCGTCCTGGACGACCGCGGCGGCGCCGACGGGGTAGCCGGAGTACGGCGCGTACGCGCGCCGCATCGCCGCGACGGCCTGCTCGCGCAGGCCCTCCCAGTCGAACTCCTCGCTCGTGCCCTGGCTCATCGCCGTCACCCCTTCACGTACGGCTCGCCGTCGGCCGCCGGCGGGCGGACCCGGCCGACGAAGCCGGCCACGGCGATGATGGTGGCGAGGTACGGCGCCGCGCCCAGCAGCTCGCCGGGGACCGGCTGCACGAACGACAGCTGGTTCTGCAGGTTCCACATGAAGCCGAAGAACACCGCGGCGAACGTCGCGCCGACCGGGTGCCAACGGCCCATGATCACCGCGGCGAGCGCGATGAAGCCGGTGCCGGCCGAGACCTCGCGGTCGAACGCGCCGGTGGAGCCGACGGTGTAGTACGCCCCGCCGAGGCCCGCGAAGACGCCGCCGAGGAGCACCGCCTGCCAGCGGACCCGGTTGACCTGGATGCCGACGGTGTCGGCGGCCTTCGGGTGCTCGCCGACCGCGCGGACCCGCAGGCCCCACCGGGTCTGGAAGAGCAGGAAGGTGACGAGCGCGACCGAGGCGTACATCAGGTAGACCAGCAGCGTCTGGTTGAACAGGGCGTCACCGACGACCGGGATGTCGGCGAGGACCGGGATCTCGATCTTCTCCAGCACCTGCGGGTCGTTGAGCGTCTCCTTGTGGTCGCTCGGGATCTGGCCGAGCAGGAAGCTGGTCAGGCCGGTCGCGAAGGCGACGAGCACGACGCCGAGGACGACCTGGTTGACCCGGTAGCGCAGCGCGAACCAGCCGAGCATCGCAGCGATGAGGACACCGGCGAGGACGCCGCCGAGCAGGCCGAAGACCGCGCACAGGGCGACCGGGATGAAGACCAGCGAGCTGTAGGCGATGCTGGAGAACACCGAGGCGAAGAACGCGCCGGAGAGGAACTGCGCCTCGATGGCGATGTTGATGACGCCGGCCCGCTCGCACAGGCAGCCGGCCAGGGCGCCCAGCACCAGCGGCGTCGCGATCCGGATGGTGCCCGGGATCGGGTTGGCGATGAAGGCCTGGAAGCCGCCCTCGCCCTGGTCGGTGTAGGCCCACATGAGGAACCCGGCGTAGAACGCCAGCCCGACCAGGATGCCGAGCAGCGCGCCCTTCCAACCGCGCGGGAACCGGTCGAGCACCGCGAGCACGAGCGCGATGGCCGCGACGACGACCGCCCCCCACGAGATGACGGTCGCGTTGGCGTCCTTCGGGGTGAACTCGGCGGTCCGCTTCTCCCCCAGCAGGTAGGTGAACTTCGGGTCCTCGATGAGCAGCGCGAAGACCACCAGCGCCGCCAGCACCAGCCCGAAGGTGATGACCAGGCGCACCTGGCGGCGTACGTCGGCACGGTCGCGGACGGGAGCCTCGGGGCTCGGGCTGGCCGCGGCCGGCCCGGTCGTGGTCGTCGTCATCTCGTCCCTCACCAACCCGTCGCCATCACGTCGGCCTTGCGGCCCTGGCCGCGCAGCCGGAAGATCCCGCGCACCAGCGCGGGTGCCGCCACGAAGAGCACGATCAGCGCCTGCAGCACCTGCGTGAGCTCCGGCGGCACGCCGGCCGCGCCCTGCATGCTCAGGCCGCCCGCGGAGAGCGCGCCGAAGAGCAGGCCGGCGAGCACGGTGCCGAGCGGCGTGGTCCGACCGAGCAGCGCGACCGTGATCGCGTCGAAGCCGACCGTGCCCGCGACCTGGTCGGTCAGCGAGTCCTGACGGCCCAGCACGGTCATCGTGGCCGCCAGGCCGGCGAGCATGCCGGCCAGCGCCATCGCCGAGACGTAGACCCGGGCCACGCTCATGCCCGCGGTGCGGGCCGCGTCGGGGTTGGCGCCCACCGCGCGCATCTCGAAGCCGAGCGTGCTGCGCTCGAGCAGCCACCACACGAACAGCGCGGCGACGACGGCGAGCAGGACGCCGACGTGCACGCCGGCGATCGTCGGGAACGCGGCGCTGTCGTCGACCGGCGGCGAGAGCAGGTTGTCGCTGTCGGGGCGCTGGAGCGCCTCCTTGCCGAGGAAGTAGAGCATCGTGAACCGGCCGACGTAGTTGAGCATGATCGTGGTGATCACCTCGTGGGCGCCGGTCCGCGCCTTGAGGATGCCCGCGATCGCGCCCCACGCCGCCCCGGCGACCAGTGCGCCGAGCAGCGCAGCCAGCAGGTGGATGCCCGGCGGCAGGTCGTAGTGGAAGCCGATGAAACCGCCGACCAGTGCGCCGAGCAGGATCTGGCCCTGCGCGCCGATGTTGAACATGCCGGCGCGGAACGCCAGGCTCACGCCGAGGCCGGCGCAGATCAGCGGCGCGGCCCGCTCGAGGGTGCGGGTCCAGGCGGTGCCGGACCCGACCGAGCCGGAGATCAGCGCGCGGTAGCCGTCCCAGACCGCTTCTCCCGAGAACTTGAAGAAGTCCCACGGGTAGCTGAAGAAGTAGCTCAGCGACTCCACGACGCGCGGGGTCGAGAACATGATGAGGAGGGCGCCGACGAGCAGCGCCAGCACCACCGCGGCGATGCTGTCGACGACGGTGGGCAGCCAGGAGGTCAGGTCGCGGTCGCGCCCGGCCCCGTTCCTGCCGGCGTCCTTCTTGCCCGCCGGCACGGCGCCCTGGGTGGTCGTGCCCTGGCCCTGGACGCCGCTGTCCGGGGCGCCCGGACCGAGCGGGTCCTTCGGGGTCTCGCTCATGCCGCACCGCCGTTCGCGGCAGCGGGGGTGGTGGCCCCGGCCATCATCAGTCCGATCTCCTCACGAGGGATGCTGGGGTCGACGGTGCCGACGATGCGGCCGTCGTACATGACCGCGATGCGGTCGGAGAGCGCGTAGATCTCGTCGAGCTCGGTCGACACGATGATCACGGCGGTGCCACGGTCGCGCTCGGCGATGATCCGCTTGTGGATGAACTCGATCGAGCCGACGTCCACGCCGCGGGTCGGCTGCGAGGCGATGAGCACCTTCAGCGGGCGGGAGAACTCCCGCGCCACGACGACCTTCTGCTGGTTGCCGCCCGAGAGGGACGCCACCGGGGTCTCCATCGTCTCGGTGCGGATGTCGAACTCCTCGATCCGGTGGCGCGCGTTCGCCTCGATCGCGTCGCGCTTGAGCACCGGGCCGCGGGAGAACTCCTCGTTGCGGAACAGGTCGAGCACGAGGTTCTCCCGGACGCTGAACGAGCCCACGAAGCCGTCGTGCGAGCGGTCCTCGGGGACGTAGCCGATCCCCTCCTCCAGGCTCTCGCGCGGGCCGTGCCTGCTGATGTCGCGGCCCTCGATCCAGACCTGGCCGGCGTCGGGGCGCACCAGGCCGAGCAGCGACTTGATCAGCTCGGTCTGGCCGTTGCCCTGGACGCCCGCGATGCCGAGCACCTCGCCGGCGCGCGCCTCGAAGCTGACGTCCTTGACCACGAGGTGGCCGCGCGGGTCGACGACGCTGATCCCCCGCGCCTCGAGCACCGCGGCGCCGCCCGTCGCCGGCGCCTTGTCCACGGTCAGCTGCACCGAGCGACCGACCATCAGCTCGGCCAGCTCGGCCTCGCTGGCCGACGGCTGCGCCGTGCCGACGACCTTGCCGCGGCGGATGACGCTGATCCGGTCACCGATCGCCTTGACCTCGCGCAGCTTGTGGGTGATGAAGATGATCGAGGTGCCCTGCTCCTTGAGCCCGCGCATGATCGCCATCAGCTCGTCGATCTCCTGCGGCGTCAGGACCGCGGTGGGCTCGTCGAGGATCAGCACCTTCGCGTCGTTCGCGAGCGCCTTGAGGATCTCCACGCGCTGCTGGACGCCGACCGGGAGGTCCTCGACCAGCGCGTCGGGGTCGACCTTGAGGCCGTAGCGGTCCGAGAGGTCCCGGACCAGGCGCGAGGCCGCCTTGCGGTCGAGCACGCCGCGGCGGGTCTGCTCGCGGCCGAGCATGACGTTCTCGGCGACGGTGAAGACGGGGACCAGCATGAAGTGCTGGTGGACCATGCCGATGCCGGCCTCGATCGCCTCACCCGGGGTGGTGAAGGTGACCGGCTCGCCGTCGACCACGATCTCGCCCTCGGTCGGCTCGAGCAGGCCGTAGAGCATGTTCATCAGGGTGGACTTGCCGGCACCGTTCTCGCCGAGGAGGCAGTGGATCTCGCCGGGCTCGACCGTGAGGTCGATGTGGTCGTTGGCCGTGAAGGAGCCGAACCGCTTGGTCAGCCCCTTGATCTCCAGCTTCATGGTCTCCTCGATGTGCCGCGTGACGCGTCGTTGCGCCCCTGGTCACCGGGCGCGGGGCCTCACGGCGACCAGAAGACGATAAGGGGCAGGCCGGGGACGGGTCTCCCCGCCCCGGCCTGCCCCGTGGCCCACCGGGCCCCCGCCGTGCGACGGGGTCGGTGGACCGAGGTCACTCGACGGTGATCTCGCCGTCGATGATCTGCTGCTTGAGCTCGTCGATCTTGCTCGAGAGCTCGTCGTCGATGTCAGCCTCCGGGCCGTACGGCGCCAGGCCGACGCCCTCGTTCTCCAGCGTGCCCTCGTAGACCTCGTTGGAGAAGGTGTCCTGGGCGGACTCGAGGATCGCCTGCTCGACGGCGACGTCCATGGCCTTGACGACCGAGGTCAGCAGCACGTCGCAGTACTCGGCGGCCGACTCGCAGCCGTCGGTGTCGACCCAGATGGCCTTGACGTCGTTGTCCTGGGCGGCCTGCAGGCCACCGAGGCCGGCAGGACCGGCGACCGGGAAGATCACGTCGGCACCCTGGGTGATCATCTCCTCGGCGGTGGACTGGCCGAGGGTCTTGTTCTCGAAGTCGTTCGTGAACGAGCCCTCCTGGGTCTCCGGGTTCCACCCGATGACCTGGACGTCGGCGCCCTCGTCCTCGTTGTACTTCTGGACGCCCTGGTAGAAGCCGTTCATGAAGATGGTGACGGTCGGGATGTTGACGCCACCGAAGGTGCCGACGGTGCCGGTCTCGGACTTCGCCGCGGCGAGGTAGCCCGCGAGGAAGGACGGCTCGGCGGTGTTGAAGGTCAGGCCCTTGACGTTCGGCAGCGGCTTCTCGTAGGCGAAGTCGACGATCGCGAAGTCGACGTCCTTGTTCTTCTTCGCCGCGGCCTCGGTCGCGTCGCCGAGCAGGAAGCCGACGGTGGCGATGGTGTAGCAGCCCTGCTGGACCATCTCGTTGATGTTGTCGCCGAACTCCGAGGGAGCGTTGGACTCCACCTCGGCGGTCTGCACACCGTAGTCCTCGGCGGCCTTGGTCAGGCCGGCGTAGGAGGTCTGGTTGAAGGACTTGTCGTCGAAGCCGCCGGAGTCGGAGACGATGCAGGCCTTGTGGTTCGGGAACTGCTCGCTCGGCGCCTCGGAGGTCGCCTCGCTGGTCGGGGCGGACGAGCTCGGCTCACTCGCGCTGTCGTCGCTGTCGCGCTCACCGCACGCAGTCAGGGAGAGGGCCACCAGCCCGGCCACCATTGCCATACGAGCCGTCTTCTTCACGGCACCTCCTGGAGATGTTGATCTGTCGCTCGCCCCGGACGGGGCACCGGCACACCCTAAGTCCCGGTGACGGCGCCGACGACGGGATCGGTGCCGTCGTGTCCCGGTTGTTACCTGGGCCGTGCCGAGCCGTGACCCGGGCGCCTGGAGCAACGGCTAGCGGTCGGTGACGACGGCGGCGGCCGCCGCACCGGCGAGGACGCGGGCGCCGATGCCGATCGCCCGCTCGTCGACGCGCAGGTCGCCCTGGTGCAGGTCGTACGTCGGGCCGCCCGGCGTGCGCGTGCCGAGCCGCATCATCGCGCCGGGCACCTGGTCGAGGTACCACCCGAAGTCCTCGCCGCCCAGGCTCTGCGGCGCGACCACCTGGCCGCCGTCGCCGAGCACGTCGTGGACGGTGCGGGCGAGGATCCGGTTGGAGACCGGCTCGTTGACCACCGGCGGCACGCCGCGCTGGTAGTCCACGACCGCCGTCACGCCGTACGGCGCCACGATCTCGTGCACGACCTCACGCACGATCCGCTCGCAGTCGGCCCAGGCGACCGCGTCGAGGATGCGCACCGTGCCCGCGAGCGCCCCGACGTCGGGGATGACGTTGGGTGCGGCGCCCGCGCGGACCATGCCCCACACGACCGAGACGCCGGCCCGGGGATCCATCCGGCGGCTCAGCACCGCGGGGAGCTCGGTGGTCACCTTGGCGAGCGCGAAGGTCAGGTCCCCGGTCAGGTGCGGTCGGCTGGTGTGGCCGCCCCGGCCCTCCAGGCGGACCTCGACCCGGTCGGCCGCGCTGGTCAGCGGCCCGAGCCGCAGCCCGACCTGGCCCACGTCGACGCCGGGGTCGCAGTGCAGGGCGAAGATCCGGTCGACGTCGTCGAGGACGCCCAGGCTCATCAGGTGCACCGCCCCGCCGGGCATGACCTCCTCGGCGGGCTGGAACAGCAGCCGCACCCGGCCCCCGAGCAGCCCCTCCTCGTGCACCCGCGCCAGCGCCAGCGCGGCGCCGACGGCGGCCGTGGTGTGCACGTCGTGGCCGCAGGCGTGCGCGACGTCCGGCACGGTGCTGCGCCACGGGTCCTCGGTGACGTCGTGCACCGGCAGCGCGTCCATGTCGGCCCGCAGCGCGGCGACCGGGCCGCCCTCGCCGATCTCGGCGACGACGCCGGACCGTGGCATCCGCCGGACCCGCCAGCCGACCTCCTGCACCCGCTCCGCGACCAGGGTGGAGGTGCGCTCCTCGTGCCAGGACAGCTCCGGGTGGGCGTGCAGGTCACGACGCAGGTCGACGAGCTCCGCCTCGTGCTTCTCGACGACCTCGCGGATCAGCTCGTGCACGCGGGGGTCCCTGGTCATCAGGCTCCCCAGGTTAGTCCCCCGGCTCGCACGCCCCGCCCGACCACCCTGGGGCAGACACACTCCCGCCTCGTGCTGCCACGCGTGCGCCGGGGCGCACGGTGGGCATCACGAGGCGGGAGGAGGGGGCGCAGCAGTCCCGGCTCAGAGGCCGAAGCGCATGACCTTGCCGTTGGGGGCGTCGCCCGGCTCGCCGGACATGCCGGTCATCGCGTTGGTGGTCGCCCACAGCGAGCCGCCCTTGATCTCCAGCCCGGCCGGCATGGCCGCCTTGCGGAAGAGCTGCGGGGTGTCGGTGCCGGCGGCGACCTTGAGGATGCGACCGGTGAAGATCTCGCTCACGTAGAGGTCACCGTTGCGGGCCACGGCCAGGCCGGTGGTGCTGACGAAGCCGCCCGCGACCTTGGTGACGTCCCCGGTCGCCGGGTCGATGCGGAGCACCGAGCCGTTGGCGCCCAGGCTGCCGTCCTCCGGGCCGCCGGGGAGGCTGGTGACGTACAGGTCGCCGTCGGGGCCCACCTCGATGTCGGTGGGCACGCCCTCGAGGGCCATGGTCTTGCCCGCGACGCAGTCGGGCAGCTCGAGCGCCTCGGCGGCCTCGGCCGGGACGACGACCTCGACCGGCGGCAGCGCGGCCACCGGGGTCACCTCGCCGCCAGCGATCTTGAAGATCGCGTTGGCGCCGGCGTCGGCGACGTACACCGTGCTGCCCGCGACCGCGGTGGCATAGGGGTGCGTCTCGACGATGCCCTCGTACTCCTGGAGGAACGGCGGCACCTCGCAGCCCTCGTCGAGGTCCTGCAGGCCGTAGACGGTGTCACCGTCGGGGTTCAGCGCGCGCTCGGCGGCACCGATGTCGCCGATGGTGCGCGTCTTGCCCTTCCGGACCTGGCGGACGATGCCGCCCTCGTTCTCGCCCCACGACACGGCGTAGGTGATGACGTTGTCCGTGACGTCGACGGCGCCGATCTCGCGGCCCTTCATCGCCTTGGCGACGACGACCGGCTTCTTGCCCTTCTTGACCTTCATCAGCTGGCCGGCGAAGTTCTGGGACACGTACGCCGCGCCGTTCGACTTCACGGCGAGGCTGAGGGGGCTGAGCAGCTTGCTGGCGACGACCTGCTTGTCACCGGCGGCGGCCGGGGCGGAGGCGGCGGACGCGCCGGCGGTCGGCACGGCGAGCGCGAGGGTGGCGACCGAGGCAGCGGCGAGGGTGGTGCGCTTCATGGGGTTCCTCCAGGAGGGGTGGCTGGAGCCCCGATCCTGGGCGGCCCGCCGTCCCGGCCGCATGAGTCAGATGTCCCATCTTCGAGGGACCCGTCCGGGTCAGTCCTCGGGGGTGGGGGATCCCCCGGACGGAACCGAGTCGTAGGCCGCGAGGATCCGGTCGGCGGCCACCGTGGCGGGCAGGTCCCCCGCCAGCACGGCGGCCCGGATCTCCTCCCGGACGGCCCGCACCGCGGGCGAGTGCCGCAGCCGCTGGTCGAGCTCCTCGCGGACCATCGCCCAGGTGAAGTCGAGCTGCTGCTCGGCACGCTTGCGGGCCAGCCCGTCGGTGCCGAGGTGCTCGCGGTGGGCCAGCACGCGGTCCCACAGGTCGTCGACGCCGACGTCGGTCAGGCCCGAGCAGGTCACCACCGGCGGCGCCCACTCCGCCATCCCGCGCACCATCCGCAGCGCGCCGGCCAGGTCGCGCGCGGCCACCCGGGCCTCGCCCTCGCGGTCACCGTCGGCCTTGTTGACCGCGATCACGTCGGCGATCTCGAGGATGCCCTTCTTGATGCCCTGGAGCTGGTCACCGGTGCGCGCCAGCGTCAGGAACAGGAACGTGTCGACCATCCCCGCGACGGTGACCTCCGACTGCCCCACGCCGACGGTCTCCACCAGCACCACGTCGTACGACGCCGCCTCGAGCACCGCCATCGCCTGCACCGTCGCGCGAGCGACGCCGCCGAGGGTGCCCGCGCTGGGCGAGGGCCGGATGAACGCGTTCGGGTCGGAGGCGAGACGGCCCATCCGGGTCTTGTCGCCGAGCACCGACCCGCCGGTGCGCACCGACGACGGGTCGACGGCCAGCACGCCGACCCGGTGGCCGGCCGCGGTGAGCCGGCTCCCGAGCGACTCGATGAACGTGGACTTCCCGACCCCGGGCACGCCCGAGATCCCGACCCGGACGACGTCGCCGCCGCCCGACTCGTCCGAGAGCTCGGTCAGCAGCTCCCGGGCGAGCGCCCGGTGCTGCGGGCGCGAGGACTCCACCAGGGTGATCGCCTGGGAGACCGCGGCCCGCTTGCCGGACCGGATCCCCTCGACGAGCGTCGGGACGTCCGGCGGCATCAGTGACCGAGCTGCTCGCGCAACCGGGCCAGCAGGTCGAGCGCGGACTCGGCGATGACGGTGCCGGGCAGGAACACCGCGGCCGCCCCCATCTCGGTCAGCGTCGGCACGTCGTCGGGCGGGATCACGCCGCCGATCACGACCATGATGTCGGACCGGCCCTGCTCGGCGAGCGCGTCGCGCAGCGCCGGCAGGAGGGTGAGGTGGCCCGCGGCGAGCGAGCTGACCCCGACGATGTGGACGTCGGCGTCGACCGCCTGCTGCGCGACCTCCTCGGGCGTGGAGAACAGCGGCCCCACGTCGACGTCGAAGCCCATGTCGGCGAAGGCGGACACGATGACCTTCTGGCCGCGGTCGTGGCCGTCCTGGCCCATCTTCGCGACGAGGATGCGGGGCCGGCGGCCCTCGTTCTCCTCGAACTCGGCGGTGGCGTCGAGGACCTGCTGGACCAGGGTTCCGTCGCCCTCGCCGGCGGTGTCGCGGTACACGCCGCTGATCGTACGGATGACCGCCTGGTGCCGGCCGTAGACCTTCTCCAGCGCCTCGGAGATCTCCCCGACGGTCGCCTTGGCGCGGGCCGCGTCGACGGCGAGCCCGAGCAGGTTGCCGTCGAGGCCCTGCCCCGCGCCCCGCTCCGCGCTGTTCGTCAGCGCCTCGAGCGCACCGCGCACGGCGTCGTCGTCGCGCTCGGCGCGCAGCCGCTCGAGCTTGGCGACCTGCTGGCGGTAGACGTCGTCGTTGTCGACCTTGAGGACGTCGAGCCTGTCCTCGGCGGCCAGCCGGTAGGTGTTGACGCCGATGACCTTCTGCGCGCCGGAGTCGATCCGCGCCTGGGTGCGGGCCGCGGCCTCCTCGATGCGCATCTTCGGGATGCCCTGCTCGATGGCCTTGGCCATGCCGCCGGCCTGCTCGGCCTCCTGGATGTGGGCCCACGCGCGCTCGGCGATGTCGTGGGTCAGCCGCTCGACGTAGTAGGAGCCGGCCCACGGGTCGATCGTCCCGGTCGTGCCGCTCTCCTGCTGGAGCAGCAGCTGGGTGTTGCGGGCGATGCGCGCGGAGAAGTCGGTCGGCAGCGCGATCGCCTCGTCCAGCGCGTTGGTGTGCAGCGACTGCGTGTGGCCCTGGGTCGCGGCCATCGCCTCGATCGCGGTGCGCTGGACGTTGTTGAAGACGTCCTGAGCCGTCAACGACCAGCCGGAGGTCTGGCTGTGCGTGCGCAGACTGAGCGACTTGGGGTTCTGCGGGTCGAACTGGCGCACCAGGCGCGACCACAGCGCGCGGGCGGCGCGCATCTTGGCGACCTCCATGTAGAAGTTCATGCCGATCGCCCAGAAGAAGCTCAGGCGGGGCGCGAACTGGTCGATGGTCAGGCCGCTCTCGAGGCCGGCGCGGATGTACTCCACGCCGTCGGCCAGGGTGTACGCCAGCTCCAGGTCCGCGGTCGCCCCGGCCTCCTGCATGTGGTAGCCGGAGATCGAGATCGAGTTGAACCGGGGCATCCGCTGGCTGGTGAAGGCGAAGATGTCGGAGATGATCCGCATCGACGGCGCCGGCGGGTAGATGTAGGTGTTGCGGACCATGAACTCCTTGAGGATGTCGTTCTGGATCGTCCCCGCGAGCTGCTCCGGCTTCACCCCCTGCTCCTCGGCCGCCGCGATGTAGAGCGCCAGCACGGGCAGGACCGCGCCGTTCATGGTCATCGACACCGACATCTCGTCGAGCGGGATGCCGTCGAAGAGGGTCCGGGTGTCGTAGATCGAGTCGATCGCCACGCCGGCCATGCCGACGTCGCCGCGCACGCGCGGGTGGTCGGAGTCGTAGCCGCGGTGGGTCGCGAGGTCGAAGGCGACCGAGAGGCCCTTCTGCCCGGCCGCGAGGTTGCGGCGGTAGAAGGCGTTGGACTCCTCCGCGGTGGAGAAGCCGGCGTACTGCCGGATCGTCCACGGCTGGGTGGTGTACATCGTCGGGTAGGGCCCGCGCAGGAACGGGCTCAGGCCGGGGAGCGTGTCGAGCGCGTCCAGGCCCGCGATGTCGCCCTCGGTGTAGACCGGCTTGATCTCGATGCCCTCGGGCGAGGTCCACGCCTCGGCCGGGGCCGGCGTGGACGGCGCGCCCGCGCCACCGGTCAGCGGCAGGCCGGCGAAGCTCTTCGGGACGGTCACTGGAGCTGCTCCCTCGTGCGGGTCAGGAACGCGAGGGCGTCGACGCCCATCGCGCAGGAGTCGTCGACACCGTCGCGCGGCTTGCCCGCGACGATGACGTGGCGCGCGCCGGCCTCGCGCAGGGCGGGCACCAGCTGGTCGGCCCACTCGTCGTACGCCGCATCGGAGCCCGCGAGGCAGACGACCGGGCTCGCGCCCCCGGCGGTGTACGCCGCCACGACGTCGTCCACGCCGCCGGTCGGTCCCGCCACCTCGACGGCGATCCCGCCGGCGGCCAGCAGGTTGGTGGCGAAGGTGGCCCGGGCGGTGTGCGCGGCGACCGTGCCCATCGTCGCCAGGAACACCGGGCGGGCCGCCGGGGCGTCGCGCAGCTCCTCGAACGCCGCGCCGTAGCGGCGGACCGCGTCGGCGGCGGCGTCCGGGGCGCGCTCGGGAAGCTGCTCGGCGAGGTTCGGGAACTCGGTGAGTCCCGTGATCGGGCGCTTGCGGGTCGCGACCTCGCGCTCGCGGCGGGCCACCGTCTCGGCGATCGCGTCGTCGAGGGACTGCGCCGACTCCGGGCCCGCGTCGAGCCGGCCGAGCACGTCCCACCCGGCGACGGCGAGGTCGTCGGTCAGCTTCTCCACGGCGTACGCACCGCCGGCGGGGTCGGCGACCTTGGCGACGTGCGCCTCGTCGACCAGCAGGTGGGAGGTGTTGCGGGCGATCCGGCGGCCGAAGGCGTCCGGCCGACCCAGCGGGCTGTCGAACGGCAGCACCGTCACGGCGTCCGCACCGCCCACGCCGGCCGCGAACGAGGCGACGGTCGTGCGCAGCATGTTCACGTAGGGGTCGTACTTGCTCATCATCGGCCGGCTGGTCACCACGTGCTGGCGCTGCTCGGCCGGGGCCGCCTCGCTCAGCTCGAGCACGCGCGCCCACAGGCGGCGGGCGGCACGGAGCTTGGCGATCGTCGGGAACTGCTCGTCGGTCGCGGCGTACCGGAACTCGACCAGCCCGACCGCCTCGTCGAGCCCGAACCCTGCCTCGGTCAGCACGCGCAGCACGCGGGCGGCCACCCACATCGAGTAGCCGAGCTCCTGGGCGTCGGAGGCACCGAGGTCGTGGGCGACCGTGGCGTCGACGACGACGCCCAGCACGCCCCTGTCGAGCGCGAGGCGCGCGACGGCGACGAGGTCCTCGTCGGAGGCGCGGCCGTCGACACCGAGGTTGGTGCCGTCGGCCGGCGTGGTGCTCCCGAGGTGGGCGAGGAACGCCTCCGCCACCGCGACCGGGGCGGTCGGAGCGTCGAGGACGACGGGCGCCAGGTCGAGCAGCACGCCCTCGAGCAACGCCGGCAGGTCCGTCTCGGCGTCGGCGGTGACCCACAGCGACGCGACGCCGCCGTCGAGGTCGACGAGCGCCTCCTCGTTGGCCTGCTTCGCCGGCACGCCGGTCGCACCCAGGTGCGCCCGCACGTCCCACGGCCCAACGCGCGTCGGACGGCCGGTGGTGCTCAGCCCCTCCAGCAGCGCGGGCGTGCCGAGCGGCGTGACCTCGATGCCGTCGAGCGTGGTGCGGGTGAGCTTCGTCCACACCGCGTCGTCGGGGTCGTCGTCCTTGAGCCGGCGGGACTTGCGGAGCACCGCAGCGGCGGCCTGCTCCCAGTCCTGGACCGTCCACCGGTCGCCCTCACCGGCCAGGTCGAGCGTGCCCTGCTCCGGCTCCAGCTCGGTCGGCTCGTCGAGGCCGCCCTCCACCGCGCCTTGGGGTTGCGTCATGGTGCGAACGATAAGGACGCCACGTGACGGTGGCCACCGAGTGTGACGTTTTCGACCCCACCTCACCCGCCGCCCCGGTGCCGCTGCTGAAGGTCGAGGATCCCTGGGGCCAGACGTGGCGGATCAGCCGCCGGCGGGTGCCGTGGCGGCGGACCAGGAGGCGCCCCGGCGCCGATCCCCCACCGGTCGGGCAGGGAGGCGGCCCCAGCGCCGACTCCCGCTGGTTGAGCAGGGACGCAGGGCCGCAACCACAATCATCGAGTCCCGACACAGCCCCCTCGGCCGCCGCCGCGCCGGAGGCCGAGCCACGGGCCCCGGGTACGCCGCGCAGGTCGGAGCCGGAGGCGGCCGCCGGAGGCCCCGGACCGCAGGCGGACGCCGCAGGCCCCGACCCCACCCCGGCGTACCCCGGGACCGGGTGTTCACGTGTCGTGCACGCGCCCGCAGCCGCACCGCCACCTGCGGCGGCGACGGTGGGGGCATGCGGATCACGCTGGTGACCGAGACCTGCCGGCCGGCGGGCGAGCCGACGCTCAAGGCGACGACGGACCGGCTCGTCGACCTCGGGCACGACGTGCGCCTGGTGGCGCCCGCGCCCGGGATGACGGACTACCGGAGGTGCCGGGTCGACCGCGTGACGCCGCTGGAGCGTCGGAGCGCCCAGGTGCGGGCGGCGATCGACGCCCACCGACCGAACGTCGTGCACGTGACCGACCCGGGTCCGCTCGGCCGCCGAGCCCTCGCCCACGCCCGTCGGAGCGGCATCCCGACCGTCGTGGTGCAGCAGCAGGCCGTCCCCGCGGGCTCGCTCGACCGGTGGCGCCTGCGGGTCGGCGCGCGGGCCGACCGCGTCGTGGTGACCGCCCGCTGGCACGCCGACCGGCTCGCCGAGACAGGGGTCCCGGCGGAGACCTGGCTGCCCGGCGTCGACACGGCCGCCTTCACCCCCGCGCTGCGCGACCCGTGGCTGCACGACCGGTGGGCGCGGGCGCGCTCGGCCGACGGCCCGCTGGTCGTGGTCGGGTACGTCGGCGGGCTCCACAAGCGGGACGGCGTACGCCGCCTGGCGACGCTCGGGCAGGTCCCCGGCATCCGCCCGGTGCTCGTCGGCGACGGCCCGCAGCGGGACTGGCTCGCCGCCCGACTGCCCGGCGCGAAGCTCACCGGGGCGCTCGCCGCAGGGGACCTCGCCGTCGCGATGGCCAGCCTCGACGTGCTGGTCCACCCCGGGGAGGAGCAGACCTGCTGCCACGCCCTCCGCGCGGCCGCCGCGAGCGGCGTGCCCGTGGTGGCACCCCGGGCCGGCGGTGCCCGCGAGCTGGTCCGACCACTCGAGACCGGGCTGCTCTACCCGGCGGGCGACCCGCTCGGACCGGCGCGGGCCGTGGCGGTCCTCGCCGGCGACGGACAGCGCGCGCTCATGGGCCGGCGCGCTCGCGAGCTGGCCGCCGAGCGGTCCTGGGCCGACGCGGTCGACGAGCTCGTGCACCGGCACCTCGCACCGCTGGCCACCGCGTCCACCGGGCGGCGTACGCCCTCCACGGCCGGCCGGTGACCATCCCCAGGACGACGCGCGACCGCCCCGGGAAGTTCCTGACCCGCGAGTAACAAGGCATATGTCACACGCCTGTCGCGCCCCGCCGCCGGTGCCGAGAGGTAGCGTGGTCCCTCGTGGCAACCCCGACCCTCGTCAAGGGGGCGCGCGCGACGCGCTCCACCGTGGCGCTCAAGATCGTCATGGCCGTCAGCGGCCTCGTCTTCATCGGCTACGTGCTCGCGCACATGTACGGCAACCTCAAGGCGTTCGCCGGCCACGACGCGTACAACGACTACGCCCACCACCTGCGCGAGTTCGGCGAGCCGATGCTCCCCTACGAGGGCTTCCTCTGGGTGATGCGCCTCGTGCTCGTCATCGCGCTGGTGGCGCACGTCGGTGCCGCCGTCGCGCTGTGGCGTCGTGCCGCGAAGGCCCGCACGGTGAAGTACCAGGTCAAGAAGAACCAGAGCTCCTCGCTCTCCTCGCGCACGATGCGCTGGGGCGGGCTGGCGCTGCTGCTGTTCATCGTCTGGCACCTGCTGCACTTCACCGTCGGCAAGGTCAACCCGAGCGGTGGAGCCACCAACGACCCCTACAACCTGATGGTCGAGTCCTTCGACCTGTGGTGGATGACCGTCATCTACCTGCTGGCGATGCTCGCGCTCGGCTTCCACCTGCACCACGGGACGTTCAGCGCGATCCAGACGCTCGGCTTCACCAACACCGCCTCCTCCCGCGCCCGCGCCAAGCAGGCCGGTTGGGTGCTCGCGGTCGTGGTCGCCGGCGGCTTCTCGCTGGTCCCCCTGTCCGTCCTCGTCGGCATCATCGAGAAGTAAGGAAGGCGCACCATGGCCTCCGCCCAGGGCACCTCGCCCCTCAACCAGCCCGCCCAGCAGGTCTCCGACGACGCGCGCGGCTACTACACGCCCGGCGAGCCGATCGTCGACCCGGTCGCCCCGACCGGCCCGATCGACCAGCGCTGGACCCAGCGCATCTTCGACAACCGCCTGGTCAACCCGGCCAACCGCCGCAAGCTCGACATCATCATCGTCGGCACCGGCCTGGCCGGCGGCGCCGCAGCCGCCACGCTCGGCGAGGCCGGCTACAACGTGAAGTCCTTCTGCTACCAGGACTCCCCGCGCCGCGCGCACTCGATCGCGGCCCAGGGCGGCATCAACGCGGCGAAGAACTACAAGGAGGACGGCGACTCGACGTTCCGCCTCTTCTACGACACCGTCAAGGGCGGCGACTACCGCTCGCGCGAGTCGAACGTCTACCGCCTGGCCGAGGTCAGCGCGAACATCATCGACCAGTGCGTCGCGCAGGGCGTCCCCTTCGCCCGTGAGTACGGCGGTCTGCTCGACAACCGTTCCTTCGGCGGCGTGCAGGTCTCCCGCACGTTCTACGCCCGCGGCCAGACGGGCCAGCAGCTGCTGCTCGGCGCCTACCAGGCCATGGAGCGCCAGGTCGCGGCCGGCACGGTCACGCAGTACACCCGCCACGAGATGCTCGAGGTCATCGTCGCCGACGGCAAGGCCCGCGGCATCGTCGCCCGCGACCTGGTGACCGGTGAGATCGAGACCCACCTGGCCGACGTCGTCGTGCTCGCCAACGGTGGCTACGGCAACGTCTTCTTCCTCTCCACCAACGCGATGGGCTCCAACGTCACCGCCGCGTGGCGCGCGCACCGCAAGGGCGCCTACATGGCCAACCCCTGCTACACGCAGATCCACCCGACCTGCATCCCGGTCTCCGGCGCGCACCAGTCGAAGCTGACCCTGATGTCGGAGTCGCTGCGCAACGACGGCCGGATCTGGGTGCCCAAGAAGGCCGAGGACTGCGACAAGGACCCGCGCGACATCCCCGAGGAGGACCGCGACTACTACCTGGAGCGGATCTACCCGGCGTTCGGCAACCTGGTCCCCCGCGACATCGCCTCCCGCCAGGCGAAGAACATGTGCGACGAGGGCCGCGGCGTCGGCCCGGCCGTCACCGAGGTCGGCCCCGACGGCACCGAGCAGCAGGTCCGCCGCGGCGTGTACCTCGACTTCGCCGACGCGATCTCCCGCATGGGCCGCAAGGCCGTCGAGACGAAGTACGGCAACCTGTTCGACATGTACGCCCGGATCACGGGCGAGGACCCCTACGAGACGCCGATGCGCATCTACCCGGCGGTCCACTACGTGATGGGCGGCCTCTGGGTCGACTACCACCTGCAGTCGACGATCCCCGGCCTCTTCGTCACCGGCGAGGCCAACTTCTCCGACCACGGCGCCAACCGCCTCGGCGCCTCGGCGTTGATGCAGGGCCTGGCCGACGGCTACTTCGTCCTCCCGAACACCATCCGCGAGTACCTCGCCGACGGCCCGTTCGAGAAGATCGACGAGTCCCACCCGGCCGTGGTCGAGGCCCGCACCGACGTCGAGCAGCGGATCCAGAAGTTCCTGTCGATCAACGGCACCCGCAGCGCCGACTCCTTCCACAAGCAGCTCGGCAACATCATGTGGGAGTACTGCGGCATGGAGCGCTCCGAGGAGGGCCTGCGCAAGGCGATCGACATGATCCGGGACCTCAAGAAGGAGTTCTGGACCGACCTGCGGGTCCTGGGCACCAACGAGAGCATCAACCAGAGCCTCGAGCGGGCCGGCCGCGTCGCCGACTTCATCGAGCTCGGCGAGCTGATGTGCATCGACGCCCTCAACCGTCGCGAGTCCTGCGGCGGCCACTTCCGCGCCGAGTCCCAGACCGAGGACGGCGAGGCCCTGCGCCACGACGACGAGTTCGCCTACGTCGCCGCGTGGGAGTGGACCGGCGAGGACGGCCTGCCCGTCCTGCACAAGGAAGACCTGATCTACACGGCCATCGAGATGAAGCAGCGGAGCTACAAGTGAGACTCACCCTCAACATCTGGCGTCAGCGGGACGCGGCGTCGGCCGGGTCGATGCAGAAGTACGAGCTCGACGGCGTCTCCGAGGACATGAGCTTCCTCGAGATGCTCGACGTGCTCAACGAGCAGCTCAACGAGCAGGGCGAGGAGCCGGTCGCCTTCGACTCCGACTGTCGCGAGGGCATCTGCGGCAACTGCGGCCTGATGATCAACGGCCAGGCGCACGGCCCGGAGGTCACCACGACCTGCCAGCTGCACATGCGCTCGTTCAAGGACGGCGACGACATCACGATCGAGCCGTGGCGCTCCGACGTGTTCCCGGTGCTGCGCGACCTCATCGTCGACCGCAGCGCGTTCGACCGGATCATCCAGGCCGGCGGCTACATCTCGGCCAACACCGGCTCCGCCCCCGACGCCCACGCGGCGCCGGTGGAGAAGAAGAAGGCCGACCGCGCCTTCGACGTCGCCACCTGCATCGCCTGCGGCGCCTGCGTCGCGGCCTGCCCCAACGGCTCGGCCTCGCTGTTCATGGGTGCCAAGATCACCCACCTCGGCGAGCTTCCCCAGGGCCAGCCGGAGCGCTACGACCGCGTCGTCAACATGGTCGGCCAGCACGACGCCGAGGGCTTCGGTGGCTGCACCAACATCGGCGAGTGCACCGCCGCCTGCCCCAAGGAGATCCCGCTCGACGTGATCTCCCAGCTCAACAAGGACCTGCGCACCGCGCTCAAGCAGGGTCGCTGATCCTGGCCCGCGGCTGACCGCACGTCGTACGACGGCCCCTCCCCCGCCCGGGGAGGGGCCGTCGTCGCGTCCGGGCCGCCCGGATCCGGGGTGTTGGGGCGGCGGGGGTGTTGGGGTCACCGGTTCACCGGTGACCCCATCGCACACCACGGCAGATCTCCCCCGGTATGCGAGGGGGTGCCGTGGGAAGCGGCTGAGGGCGGAGGTCCCTCAGCTCGCCCGGCGACGACCGTTCAGCGCGGCACGAATCCGAGCGACGAGCCGCTCCGGGTGCTCGAGGTCGGCCCAGGTGACGCGGATGCACCGCCAGCCGGTCAGCTCGGTCACCAGCTCCTCGCGGCGCTTCTCGCGCAGGACGACGTCCGCGGCGGACTCCCCCGCGGGGACGAGGTCGGTGTACTTGACCCTGCCGTCGACCTCGAGGAACACGCCGAGCTCCGGCCACGCGAAGTCCACCCGCGCGACGATGCGGCCCGTCGTGTCCCGGACCTCGTGCTGCGGCACCGGCATCACCAGGCCGCGGTCCCAGCACAGGAACAACAGTCGGCTCTCCGCCACGCTCTCGCAGCGGGCGTCCGCGAGCCTCAGCACCAGCTCGGTGCGCAGGCTCCCCGGCCACCGCCGCATCGAGGTGGCCGACGGGGACACGACGCCCAAGCGATCGCGCTCGATCGTCACCGTCGACCCGTAGCGCGCCCACAGCTCGGGCAGCGTGACGTGCCCGGCGTGGAGAAGGTGGTTGACCACGACCAGGGACGGCTCGACCGGCGCGATCGTGGTGATCTCGAGCGCGGTCCTCGCCGCCGAGGTCACGTCGACCCCGTCGACCGGGGCGAAGTCCACCGGCAGCAGGAGGCCCGCGTGCTGATGCACGCCGGCCTCCTTCCGACCTGCCCGGGCGTCCTTCCGCGTGCCGTGCACGACGTCCAGGTCGAGTCCCCAGAGGGGCGCGCCGTACGCCGGAAGCGCCGAGACGTGCGACAGGACTAGCTCGCTGGCGGCCCGCCGCTGGACGGCGTGACAGCGCGCGGCGTACTTCTCGGCGCTGGTCAAGGTGCGCCACAGCTGCCCGTCGGCGTAGGAGCCGTAACGCACCCGCACCAAGTCGCCGGCTCGGACGGCCCGGGAGATGGCCCGGTCGTCCCACCCGCGCGCCAGCAGCTCCCGGCGCAGGGTGAGCGGCGGGTAGGACCGCCAGTCGCGAAGCATCATGCAGGCGTCGTGCCCGCGGCCCCAACTGGCGACACCACCGCTCCGCTGGCCTGTGGACAACCTGCTTCGCAGGGCGGTCCTGCCCCCACATCTCAGGGGAGTGCTGCACATATAGGGGCAGATCTGCCCCGATATGTGCAGGGGTCACCGGTTAACCGGTGACTCCTGCGCCTGCCCCCGCAACGCACGGACGCCGAGCCGGCCCAGCACGACGGCGATGGCGAGGTTGACCACGATGAGCACGGTGTGGGCGACCCAGTAGCCCGTGGGGCGGTCCTCGCCCTCGGCGTGGGCGTTCCACAGGTTGCGGGTGAACATCGCGTAGGTCAGGACGTTCCACGCCGCGACCCCCACCAGCAGCCAGCCGTGACGTCGTTCGAACCTCATCCGGTCCTCTTCCTCCTCAGCAGCGCGACCGCGCCCAGGGCGGCCGCTCCTCCGACCGCGAACGGGGCGAGCGCGGTCCTCACGCCGGAGTGCTGCGCGTGCAGCTCCGCCGGTGTGGGCGTCCGCGGTCCCTGCACCGGGTCGGCCGGCTCCAGCACGCGCTGGGCGACCGCCGCGGGCGAGGTGTACGCGAACGCAGCCGAGTACAGCACGACCCGCGAGAAGTAGTTGATCCAGACCAGCAGGATCAGCGCGATGCCGAACGCCTGGAACGCCGGCTGCTCCTTGGTAGAGGCCAGCAGCACGCCGGAGAGCTGCTTGAGCGCCTCGAAGCCGAGCGCGCCGAGCAGGGCGGCCTGCAGCAGGGAGGAGCGCGGCAGGCGGGGCTGGGCGAGCAGGGCGTAGAGCGCGTAGAACAGCACGGTGTTGGCCGCGAGACCGAGCGCGATGGTGAGCAGCCTGACCAGCCAGCCCAGCTCCTGGTCGAGCCCGAGCCAGTCGAGGATGTCCTCGGAGAAGCTCCCCACGAACCCCGCGACCGCGACCGCCACCAGCAGCACGGTGCCGATGACGACGAGCGTGAGCGCGTCGCGGAGCTTGCCGACGACGAAGTTCGGGTGCTCACGGCGCGGCATGGCGAAGACGGTCTGCAGGGCGGCCCGCATCGCCGAGAGCCAGCCGAGGCCGGAGTAGAGGACACCGGCGAGACCGAGGAGCGCCGCCCACCCACGGAAGGTGCGGATCTGCTCGAGCGACACCTGTCCCTCGTCCGGACCGACGATGCCGGGGAGCACCGAGTCGATCGCGTCGCGCAGGTTGCGGTTCGCGTCGGGGTAGACCTCCGAGACCAGACCGACGGTGAAGAACGACAGCGCGAGGATCGGGAAGAAGGACAGGAAGGCGAAGTACGTCACCGCGCCGGCCTGCTGCGAGGCCTGGACCGACCCGTAGTGCTCCTGCATCCGCACCAGGTGGTCCACGAACGGCCGGCGTCGGCGTACGTCCTGGACGCCCTCGGACACCCGTTCCTGGATCGCTGGCATGCGGAGCAGGTACCCACCACCTCGCCGAGCCCCGGCCGGTCCCCCGGCCGGTCCCGGCGCTCAGCCCCCGAGCGTGAAGTCCCGGCTGGGCTGCCAGCCGAGCGTCTCGTCGTGCACGTAGAGGTGGAACTCCCCGACGAGGAACTCGCACTCGAAGTCGGCGAGGTCGTCGAAGGCCCGGTCCAGCTGGTCGTCGCCCAGGTGGTGGGCGATGGTGACGTGCGGGTGGTAGGGGTACTCCAGGTCGACCGCGAGCGGCCCGCGGCGCACGGCGGCGGCCAGCTGCTCGCACGAGGAGATCCCCTCGACCAGGGAGACGAACACCACCGGCGAGACCGGCCGGAACGTCCCGGTCCCCCGCAGGTGCACGAGGAACGTCTGCTGCGCGGCCGCCACCGCGGCCAGGTGCTCCTCGACGGCCGCCAGGTCGCTCTCGGCCAGCTCGGTCGGCGGGACCAGCGTGATGTGCGTGGGGATCATCGTCGCGGTCGTGTCCCCGAGGGCGGTCCGGTAGTCCTGGAGCTCGCTCGCCCAGGGCTCAGGGATCGCGACGGCAACCCCGATCGTCGGCATTCCCCGACCCTACTGGGCCGCCGCCACGAAGCCGACGCGCTGGTAGACGTCCTTGATCGTCGCCTCGGCCACCGCCCCGGCGGTCTCGGCGCCGCGCCGCAGCACGGACATCAGGTGGGCCTGGTCGTCGAGCAGCTCGAGGGTCCGCTCGCGGAACGGCGTCACGAACGCGACCACGACCTCGGCGAGGTCCTTCTTCAGGTCGCCGTAGCC
Organism: Nocardioides sp. IC4_145; assembly: GCF_011250565.1. GTDB lineage: Bacteria > Actinomycetota > Actinomycetes > Propionibacteriales > Nocardioidaceae > Nocardioides. Next base: position 23,464 of record NZ_JAANMS010000016.1, on the reverse strand, counting down.
CTTCCCGGCGTACTGCTCCTCCAGGTCGCCGACCGTGGTGCCGGTCAGCGCGGAGTAGATCGTCAGCAGGTTGCTGACGCCCGGCTTCGCCTCGGCGTCGAAGCGGATCTCCGCCTCGGAGTCGGTGACCGCGGAGCGGATCTTCTTCGCGCTCTGCTTCGGGTCGTCGAGCATGTCGACGATGCCCGCCGGCGAGGAGGCCGACTTCGACATCTTGCGCGTCGGGTCCTGGAGGTCGGCGATCTTCGCGGTGGCCTTGAGGATGTAGGGCTCGGGCAGCCGGAAGGTCTTCTTGTAGCGGCTGTTGAACCGCTGCGCGAGGTCGCGGGTCAGCTCGAGGTGCTGGCGCTGGTCCTCGCCGACCGGCACGTAGTGCGGGCGGTAGAGCAGGATGTCGGCGGCCTGGAGGATCGGGTAGGTGAACAGGCCGACGCTGGCCGCGCCTTCGCCGCCCTTGGCCGACTTGTCCTTGAACTGGGTCATCCGGCGCGCCTCGCCGAAGCCGGTCAGGCACTGCAGCACCCACCCCAGCTGGGCGTGGGCCGGGACCTGCGACTGCACGAAGATCGCGGACCGCTCGGGGTCGATCCCCATCGCCAGCAGCTGCGCGGCCGCGCGCAGGCAGCGCTCGCGCAGCACCTTCGGGTCCTGCTCGACGGTGATCGCGTGCTGGTCGGCGATGAAGAAGAACGGCTGGTGGTCGCGCTGGAGGTCCACCCACTGCCGCAGCGCGCCCAGGTAGTTGCCGAAGTGGAACGAGTCGGCCGTCGGCTGGATCCCCGACAGCACCCGCGGGCGGGCACCGCCGGACGCCGCGACGGGCGCGGCGGTCTCGGGCGAGGTGGTGGTGGACATGGGTCCATCCTCCCCGACCGGCGTGCCGGGCCGAACGCCGGACCCCGAGGCGCCGGTCACCTCCGCACGGCGCTCAGCAACCGGTCGCGCGGCTCAGGCCCGGCGGGCGTCCGCGGCGCGGCCGTTGCGGTGGACCACCGCGGACCACAGCAGGATCGCGACGCCGAGCACCGACAGGCCGGCGCCGACGAGGGCGGGCGCGCGGTAGCCGAGGCCGGCGGCGATGACGAGGCCGCCGAGCCAGGCGCCGAGCGCGTTGGCGAGGTTCAGGGCGGCGTGGTTCATCGCCGCGCCGAGGGTGACCGCGTTGCCGGCGACGTCCATCAACCGGATCTGCAGGTTGGTGACGAGCACCGACCCGACCGCGGTGATGAGGAAGACGACCGGGAGCAGCCACCAGCCGAAGGGCGCGACCGCCCAGAAGAGCAGCATCACGAACGTCGACCCGATGCCGGACCAGATGAGCGAGCGGAAGACCGACCAGGCCGCGAGCTCGCCGCCCAGCCAGGTGCCGGCGACCATGCCGAGCCCGAAGGCGAGCAGGAAGAACGGCACCGTGCCGCTGCCGAGCCCGCCGACGTCGGTGACGGTGGTCGCGATGTAGGAGTAGACGGCGAACATGCCGCCGAAGCCGATCGCACCGGCCGCCATCGTCATCCACACCTGGCGGTTGGTGAAGAAGTCGCGCGCCTCCGCGCGGCCGGTCGCCTCCTTGTCGCCCGGCACCGACGGCACGAACGCGAGGATCAGCAGCATGGTGAGCCCGGCGATGGCCGCGGTGATGACGTACGCCGCCCGCCAGCCCAGGTGCTGGCCGACCCAGGTCGCGGCCGGCACGCCGACGACGTTCGCCACGCTCAGGCCGAGCATCACGCTGGCCACCGCGCGACCGCGCTTCTCCGGCGTCGTGAGATTGGACGCGACCAGGCTGGCCACGCCGAAGTAAGCCCCGTGCGGGAGGCCGTCGAGGAAGCGGGCCAGCGTCAGCAACCCGTAGCCGGTCGCGGCCGCGCTGAGCAGGTTGAACGCGGCGTACGCCCCCATCAGCCCGACGAGCAGGCCGCGGCGCGGGAGCCGGGCGGCGAAGAACGAGAGGATCGGCACGCCGACCACGACGCCCAACGCGTACGCCGAGATCACGTGGCCGGCGGTGGGCTCGGAGACGCCGATCCCCTCGGCGATCTGGGGCAGCAGCCCCATCGTCACGAACTCGGTGGTGCCGATCGCGAAGCCGCCCACGGCCAGCGCGAGCACGGCCAGCACGAAGCGGCGACCCCCGGCCGGGGTGGCGACGTCGCCGGCAGGCGCGGTCGCGGGCGCGGTGGAGGTCATGGGGCCTTCCGGTCGGGGGGACGTGCTCATCCTCCAACCGGCGCCGGGCGCCGGCCTATTCCGCCGCCGGCCCCCGAGGCTCAGCAGACGGTCGTGATCTCGCCGACAGCGTCGTCGAGCCGGCGCTCGGCGTCAGCGACCGCCTCGTCGTCGACGCGCGTCCCGTCGGCGGCGCGCCGCGCCTGCCCCAGCAACACGTCGACGGCGTCCCGCGCCCGCCCGACCTGCCGGCGGGTCTCGCCGCCCAGACCGGCCTCCGCCGCTCGGAGCGCCTCCCGGATCCCCTCGAGCTCGCGCCGGGCCGCCTGCGGGTCCGCGCCGAGGTCGGCCACCGCGTCCCGGGCGCGCCGCTCGGCCTCGTCCGCGGCTCGCTGCGCCACCGCGCAGCCCGCGTCCTCAGCGGCCCCGCGGACGGCGTCCTCCGCCTCCGAGCAGGCGCCGAGCAGGGCGGTGGCGACCAGCAGGGCCGACGTCGCGAGGAGGGTGCGCACGATCGGCCAACGAGCGGGACGGCCACCGGGTTCCGCACGCACCGCGGCCCGTCACCCAACGAGGGTGACGGGCCGCGGTCGGGGCTGGACGCCTCAGAGCGAGGCGAGCGCCTCGTTGAGCGTCGTCGACGGACGCATGACGGCCGAGGCCTTCTCGTCGTCGGGCCGGTAGTAGCCACCGATGTCGGCCGGAGAGCCCTGGACGCCGTTCAGCTCGGCGACGATGGTCTCCTCCTCGGCGGCCAGCCGCTCGGCGAGCGGCTTGAAGGCGGCGGCGAGGTCGGCGTCCTCGGTCTGGTTCACCAGCTCCTGGGCCCAGTAGAGCGCCAGGTAGAAGTGCGAGCCACGGTTGTCGATGCCGCCGACGCGACGGGTCGGGGACTTGTCCTGCTCCAGGAACGTCCCGGTCGCGCGGTCCAGGGCGGCGGCGAGCACCTTCGCGCCCGGCTTGCCGGCCTGCTCGGCGTAGAGCTCCAGCGACGGCACGAGGGCGAAGAACTCACCCAGGCTGTCCCAACGCAGGTAGTTCTCCTTGACCAGCTGCTGCACGTGCTTGGGGGCCGAGCCGCCCGCGCCGGTCTCGAAGAGGCCGCCGCCGTTCATCAGCGGGACGACCGACAGCATCTTCGCCGAGGTGCCGAGCTCGAGGATCGGGAAGAGGTCGGTGTTGTAGTCGCGCAGCACGTTGCCGGTCACCGAGATGGTGTCCTCGCCGCGGCGGATCCGCTCCAGCGAGTACGCCGTCGCCTCGGCGGGCGCCATGATCTCGATGGTCAGGCCGTCGGTGTCGTGCTCGGCGAGGTACTCCTTCACCTTCGCGATGAGGTTCGCGTCGTGGGCGCGGGTCTCGTCGAGCCAGAACACCGCCGGGGTGCTGCTCGCGCGGGCCCGGGTGACGGCGAGCTTGACCCAGTCGCGGATCGGCTCGTCCTTGGTCTGGCAGGCGCGCCAGATGTCGCCCGGCTGCACGTCGTGCTCCATGAGGACGTCGCCGCCCGAGTTGACCACGCGGACGGTGCCGGCCGCGGGGATCTCGAAGGTCTTGTCGTGCGAGCCGTACTCCTCGGCCGCCTTGGCCATCAGGCCGACGTTCGGCACCGAGCCCATGGTGGCCGGGTCGAAGGCGCCGTTGGCGCGGCAGTCGTCGATGACGGTCTGGTAGACGCCGGCGTAGGAGGAGTCCGGGATCACCGCGAGGGTGTCGGCCTCCTCGCCGTCGGGGCCCCACATGTGGCCCGAAGTGCGGATCATCGCCGGCATCGAGGCGTCGATGATGACGTCGCTCGGCACGTGCAGGTTGGTGATGCCCTTGTCGGAGTCGACCATCGCGAGCGCCGGCCCATCGGCCAGGCCCTGCTGGACGGCGGCCCTGATGGCCTCGCCCTCCGGCAGCGAGTCGACCGCGTTGAGCAGCGCCCCGAGGCCGTCGTTCGGCGAGATGCCCGCGGCGCGCAGCTGCTCGCCGTACTGCTCGAACAGCGTCGGCAGGAACGCCTGCACCACGTGGCCGAAGATGATCGGGTCGCTGACCTTCATCATCGTGGCCTTGAGGTGGGCGGAGAACAGCACGCCCTCGGCCTTGGCGCGGGCGACCTGCTCGGTGAGGAAGCGGCGCAGCGCGGCGACGTCCATGTAGGTGCCGTCGACGACCTCGCCGGCGAGCACCTTGATGCCGTCCTTGAGGACGGTGGTCGAGCCGTCGGCGGCGACGAGCTCGATGCGGAGGCTGTCGTCGGACTCGATGACGACCGACTTCTCGTTGGAGCGGAAGTCCCGGTCACCCATCGTCGCGACGTTGGTCTTGGAGTCGCTGCTCCAGGCGCCCATGCGGTGCGGGTGGGCCTTGGCGTAGTTCTTGACCGAGGCCGGCGCGCGGCGGTCGGAGTTGCCCTCGCGCAGGACGGGGTTGACCGCGGAGCCCTTGACCTTGTCGTACTTGGCCCGGGCCTCCTTCTCGGCATCGGTCTGCGGGTTCTCGGGGTAGTCCGGGATGTCGTGGCCCTGCTCCTGCAGCTCCTTGATCGCGGCCTTCAGCTGCGGGATGGAGGCGGAGATGTTGGGCAGCTTGATGATGTTGGCCTCGGGCGTGGTGGCCAGCTCACCGAGCTCGGCGAGCGCGTCGTCGACGAGGCCGAACTGGGCCAGGATGCGGCCCGAGAGCGAGATGTCGCGGGTCTCGACGTCCACGCCGGCCTTCGCGGCGTACGCCGAGACGATCGGCAGGAACGAGTACGTCGCGAGCAGCGGCGCCTCGTCCGTGTGCGTGTAGATGATCTTGGCCATGGAACGGCAGCTCCTGTAGCTGGACGGCTGGGGGCGGATCGCGGACGATCGAGGTCGTGCATGTTTCTTGACGTCAAGATACCTGACGGCCGCGCCGACGCCCAGCCTCGCACCCGGACGGTCGAGGTGCCATGCCTGGACCACGTGCCGCTCGGGTGCTCGTCGGGGTTTGGCGGGTGTGCGCGACGGGGACCAGCGAGACATGAGCACCCCGCACACCGCCCTGCCCGGAACCGGGCAGCGGATCGCCGCCGAAGCCATCGGCACCTTCCTCGTCGTCCTCGTCGCCGCCGGCACCCTCGTCCTCTCCGACGACGTCGTGGCCGCAGCCCTCGCCTACGGCCTCGCGCACGCGGCCGCCGTCGCCGCCCTCGGCCGGGTGTCGGCGCACCTCAACCCCGCCGCCACCGTCGGGTCGGCCGTCGCCGGCCGCACCACCTGGCGCGACGCCGGGATGCTCATCGGCACCCAGGTCGTCGCCGGTGTGCTCGCGGGGCTCGTCCTCTTCGCGTTGCTGCACGGCTACGAGGGCTTCGAGGCCGAGGGCAACATGGGCCAGAACTCCTTCGGCGACCTCGGCAACGGGTACGCCGCGTGGGCGGCCCTGCTGCTCGAGGTGCTCGTGACGTTCCTCTTCGTGCTCGTGGTGCTCGCGGTCTTCGACGAGCGTCGCGAGGACCGCGACCTCGCCCCGCTGTGGACCGGTCTCGCGCTCGTCGCCCTCGCCCTGCTGGCCATCCGCTTCACCGGCGCCTCGCTCAACCCGGCCCGCTCGATCGGCCCCGCGCTCTTCGCCGGCGGCGACGCGATCCTCCAGCAGTGGGTGTTCATCCTCGGCCCGTTGCTCGGCGGCCTGCTCGCCGGCCTCGCCGCACCGTTCGTGCTCGGCCGCTCCGGCGCCCCCGTCCCCGGCTCGGGCCTGCGCCTGCCGGCCCGGAGGTCCGGTTCCGGTTCCGGTTCCGGCACGGGCTCGGGCGACGCCGCTGCGACCACCACCCAGCAGTGGGACCAGGAGCGGCCGATCATCCAGGACGGCTGGCAGTGGGATCCGGTCGCGCAGGAGTGGAAGCCCGCCGACCCGCAGTGGACCACCCCGCAGGACGACCCCACCGAGCAGACCCCCTGGCCCGACACCGGCGGCGACCAAGGGACCCAGATCCGCTGACCCGCTGGTCGAGCAGCGAGCTCACTCGGCTCGGTCGACCGTCCGCCGCTCGACCACGCCGGGGTCGAGCGGCGACGTCGTCTCCAGCTGGACGGAGTCGTCGTCGAAGTCCGTGACCGCGGTGACGTCCTCGACGACGCCGGGGACGTACGCCGTGCGCCAGGAGTCGCCGTACCGCGGCTCTGCCGGCATCGCCAGCCCCGCCTGCGCACCGTTCGCGCCGGCCTGCCACTCCCCCGCGGTGCCGAACCACCACACGTTGCCGCGCCGGTCCTGCGCGTAGTAGTCGTCCCCGACGACCGTGACCTCGACGCCGGCCACCTCCGCGGTGCCGCCCACGGCTGCCTCCGCCCCGAGGTCGCCGAGGAACCACGGGTTGTCGATCTCCGCCACGAAGTCGTCGGCGTCCGGGGAGGGCGTCGGCACGACCAGCTCGTCGACGCCCGTGGGCGGGCTGGTGGGCGAGGCGGTGCCGCACCCACCGAGCAGGAGCGAGACGGCCAGCGACGCGGCGCCCATCGCCGCAGCGGTCGCCCCCGTCGTACGCACGGGGGCCAGCCTAGGCGCGCACGGCCCGCCACCCGGCCGCGGTCCGATCACCCCAGGTGGTCCACCTCACGTCCGCTGCTAGCGTCGGCAGCGTCCGCCGACCTCGACAAGGAGTCCTCGTGAGCTCTACCCCCCTCAAGGTGGCCGTGACCGGCGCCGCCGGCCAGATCGGCTACAGCCTGCTGTTCCGCCTCGCGAGCGGTGCGCTCGCGGCCGACCGCCCGATCGAGCTGCGGCTGCTGGAGATCACCCCGGCGCTCAAGGCGCTCGAGGGCGTCGTCATGGAGCTCGACGACTGCGCCTTCCCCGGCCTGGCCGGCGTCGAGATCGGCGACGACGCGGAGAAGATCTTCGACGGCGTCAACCTGGCCCTGCTCGTCGGCGCCCGCCCGCGCGGGCCGGGCATGGAGCGCGGCGACCTGCTCGAGGCCAACGGCGCCATCTTCACCACGCAGGGCAAGGCGCTGAACAAGGTCGCCGCCGACGACGTGCGCATCGGCGTCACCGGCAACCCGGCCAACACCAACGCGCTGATCGCGATGAGCAACGCCCCCGACATCCCGCAGGAGCGGTTCTCCGCGCTCACCCGCCTCGACCACAACCGGGCGATCTCGCAGCTGGCGGCCAAGACCGGCGCGCCGGTCACCGACATCACGAAGATGACGATCTGGGGCAACCACTCGGCGACGCAGTACCCCGACCTCTTCCACGCCGAGGTCGGCGGCCGCAACGCCGCCGAGGTCGTCGGCGACCAGGCCTGGATCGAGAACGACTTCATCCCGACCGTCGCCAAGCGGGGCGCGGCGATCATCGACGCGCGCGGCTCGTCCTCCGCCGCCTCCGCGGCCTCGGCCACCATCGACGCGGCCCGCGACTGGCTCTTCGGCTCGACCGAGGGCGACTGGGTCTCGATGGCCGTGCGCTCCGACGGCTCCTACGGCGTGCCCGAGGGGCTCATCTCCTCCTTCCCTGTCACCACCCGCGACGGGAACTGGGAGATCGTCCAGGGTCTGGAGATCGACGACTTCTCTCGCGGCCGGATCGACGCCTCCACCGCCGAGCTGGCCGAGGAGCGCGACGCCGTCACCCAGCTCGGCCTGATCTGACGCAGACGACGACGCCGACGCCGACGCAGACCCGGGGCCGCTACAACCGTTCGATGGCACGGTTGTAGCGGCCCCGGGCGTCCGGAGCGCGCGGCTTCCGCGCAGTTGCGCGGAAGCTGTTCCCCCGAGCCGGGCCGAGCGACGCGACCCGACGGGGATCGGTCCTACAGGGGCTGGTCGGGGATGGTGGCCGACAGGAAGAACAGGGCCGACCCGACGAGGACCAGGACGAGCACGTCGACGAGCCGGTGGCGTACGGCGAGCATGCCGGCGTCGCGCTGGCGCAGCACCAGCCGCACCAGGGCCGCCGCGAGGATCGCCCCGGCCACCACGCGGATCCCCAGCCGCCACTCCCCCGCGGCGACGACGCCGATCCCGACGGTCGTCGCGGCGAGGACGAGCAGGTAGAACGCCCCGCCGAGGGTCGAGGGGTACCGCCGCTCCTCGAGCAGCTCGATCTCCTCGGCCAGCTCGGCCGCGACCTCGTCCTCGGACGGGACGTGGTCGGGCGGGACCCGGTCGGGCTGGTCGTCGGGCTGGGGCTCGGGGCGAGGTGCGGCGGGGTCGCTCACGTCGCTCAGGCCGGGACCTTCGATGCGGCGAGCGCGCGCTCGGCCATCGTCACGACGTTCACCAGCAGCATCGCGCGGGTCATCGGGCCGACGCCGCCGGGGTTCGGCGAGACCCAGCCGGCGGTCTCCCAGACGTCGTCGGCGACGTCGCCGGCGATCTTGCCGTCGACCCGCGAGACGCCCACGTCGAGCACGGCCGCGCCGGGCTTGACCATGTCGCCGGTGATGATGCCCGGTACGCCGGCGGCCGCGACGACCACGTCGGCGTTGCGCGTGTGCGCAGCGAGGTCGCGGGTGCCCGTGTGGCACAGCGTCGCGGTGGCGTTCTCCGAGCGGCGGGTGAGCAGCAGGCCCATCGGGCGGCCGACCGTGAGCCCGCGGCCGACGACGACCACCTCGGCACCGCGCAGCTCGATGCCGTGGCGACGCAGCAGCTCGATGCAGCCCAGCGGCGTGCACGGCAGCGAGCCGTCCTCCCCGAGCACGAGCCGGCCGAGGTTGACCGGGTGCAGGCCGTCGACGTCCTTGTCGGGGTCGACGCGCGAGAGCAGCGCGAACTCGTCGAGCCCGGTCGGCTGCTGCACGAGGAACCCGGTGCACGCCGGGTCGGCGTTCAGCTCGTCGATCGCGGCCTCGACCTCGGCCTGGGTCGACGTCGCGGGCAGGTCGACGCGGATCGACTCGATGCCGATCTCGGCGCAGTCCTTGTGCTTGGCGCCGACGTACCAGTGCGAGCCCGGGTCGTCGCCCACCAGCACCGTCCCGAGGCCGGGCACCACTCCCTGCTCACGCAGCGCGGCCACCCGCTCGGTCAGCTCGGCCTTGATCGCCTTGAGGGTGGCGCTGCCGTCCAGCTTCTGTGCAGTCATCTCGGGGATCCTCTCAGGGACGGACGGTCAGTGCGCGAAGTGCCGGGTGCCGGTGAAGTACATCGTCACGCCGGCCGCCTTCGCCGCCTCGATCGTCAGCTCGTCGCGGACCGAGCCGCCGGGCTGGACGATCGCGGTGACGCCGGCGTCGATGAGGATCTGCGGGCCGTCCTCGAACGGGAAGAACGCGTCGGACGCGGCGACCGAGCCGGGGGCCCGCTCCCCCGCCCGCGAGACGGCGAGCCTGCAGGAGTCGACGCGGTTGACCTGCCCCATGCCGACGCCGACCGAGGCACGGCCCTTGGCGAGCAGGATCGCGTTGGACTTCGCCGAGCGGCACGCGCGCCACGCGAAGGCGAGGTCGGCGAGCACCTCGTCCGACGCGGCCTCGCCGGTCGCGAGCGTCCAGGTCGAGGGGTCGTCGCCCTCGGCGTCGACGTGGTCCACGTGCTGCATCAGCAGTCCGCCGCTGATCGGCCGGGTCTCGACGGCCGCCCCGGCGTCGACCGGGCAGACGAGGATGCGGATGTTCTTCTTGCCCTGGAGCACCTCGACGGCGCCCTCGTCGTACGCCGGCGCCACGATCACCTCGGTGAACACCTCGGCCACCTGCTGCGCCATCTCCACCGACACCGGCCGGTTGACGGCGATGACCCCGCCGAAGGCCGAGGTCGGGTCGCACGCGTGCGCCTTGCGGTGCGCCTCGGCGACGTCCGCGCCGACCGCGATGCCGCACGGGTTGGCGTGCTTGATGATCGCCACGGCCGGCTCGTCGAAGTCGTTGGCCGCGCGCCGGGCGGCGTCGGTGTCGACGTAGTTGTTGTACGACATCTCCTTGCCGTGCAGCTGCTCGGCGGCCGCGAGCCCGCCGGTGCCGTGGCCCGAGGTGTAGAGCGCGGCCGGCTGGTGCGGGTTCTCGCCGTACCGCAGCGTCGCCTTCTTCTCCCAGGTCGCGCCGGCCCACGCCGGGAAGCCGGTGCCCTCGGAGGAGTCGGTCAGGACGTTGCCCATCCAGGACGCGACGGCGACGTCGTACGCCGCGGTGTGGGCGAACGCCTCGGCCGCGAGCGCCCGGCGCTGGTCGAGCGAGAACCCGCCCGCGCCGACGGCGGCCAGCACGTCGGCGTACCGCGCGGGGCTGGTGACGACGGCGACCGAGGGGTGGTTCTTGGCCGCGGCGCGCACCATCGAGGGGCCGCCGATGTCGATCTGCTCGACGCACTCGTCGGGCGTCGCACCGGAGGCGACGGTCTCGGTGAACGGGTAGAGGTTGCACACGACCAGGTCGAACGGCTCGACCTCGAGGTCGGCGAGCTGCTGCACGTGGGCGTCGAGGCGGCGGTCGGCGAGGATGCCGGCGTGCACGCGCGGGTGCAGCGTCTTGACCCGGCCGTCGAGGCACTCGGGGAAGCCGGTCAGCTCCTCGACCCGGGTGACGGGGAGGCCGAGCTCCTCGATGCGCCGCGCGGAGCCACCGGTCGAGACGAGCACGACGCCCGCCTCGTGGAGGCCGCGGACGAGGTCGTCGAGACCGGTCTTGTCGTAGACGGAGACGAGGGCCCGCTTGACCGGTACCTGGTCGGCGGCGTGGGCGGAGACGTGGTCGGCCATGTGTTCACTCCTGCTCGCGAGGAGGGAGCACCCAGGCGGACGATGCTCCCGACGTCACTCCCCGGTGGTCACCCACCTGCGCCAGTCGTGTGCGGCCCAGCATAGAGGTGCTCAGCCGCCGAGGCGCACCCGCCGACCGTCGACGACGAACCCCTCGCGCGCCATGCGGCCGACCGTGTCGACCAGCATCACCCGCTCGGCGGCCTTGATCCGCTCGTGCAGCGAGTCGACGTCGTCGTCGTCCTCCACCGGCACCGCCACCTGCGCGACGATCGCGCCGGTGTCGACGCCCGCGTCGACGACGAAGAGCGTCGCGCCGGTGACCTTCACGCCGTACGCCAGCGCGTCGGCCGGCCCCTGCATGCCGGGGAACGACGGCGACAGCGCCGGGTGGGTGTTGACCGTGCGGCCGCCGAACCGGGCGAGGAAGTCCTCCCCGACCAGCTTCATGAAGCCCGCCAGCACCACCAGGTCCGGCTCGAAGGCCGCCACCCGGTCCGCGAGCGCGCGGTCCCAGCGGTCGCGGCTGGTGAACTGGCCGACCTTCGTCACGAACGTCGGCACGCCGGCCCGGTCCGCCCGCGCCAGCCCCTCGATCCCGTCCCGGTCGGCGCCCACGGCGACCACCGAGGCGCCGTACGCCGGGTCCGCGCACGCGTCGAGCAGGGCCTGCAGGTTGGTCCCGGAGCCGGAGACCAGGACGACGAGGCGGGCGGGGCTGCGGTCGGGCACGGCCCGGAGCCTAGACGGTCGCGGCGGCGGGTCCCGGGCCGCGGCGGCTCATGTAACGCACAGTTACCCACTGTGTCGGCACGCTGCAGCGTGCCGACACAGCAGCGAACGGTCCGTTACAAGCGCCGGCGCGGCTCAGTCGGCGACGGCCGCCGAGCGCCGCTGCCACCAGGTGGTGGCGAGGGCTCCCACGAGCCCGCCGACGCCGAAGGCGGTGATGGCGTGGAGGGCGACGTCGAGCTCGAACGGCCCGACGTCGCGCATCCGGCCGGGGCCGACCGCGCCGCCGGCGAGACCGGCGAGCAGGCCGAAGGCGATGCCGGCCAGCACGCCGGCGGCGAGCCCGCGGGCGACGGCCTCGCCCCACCCGTCGGCCGGGACGAGCCGGTGGTGACGGGCCACGGCGACGGCGGCGACGAGGGCCGGCAGCACCGCGAGGTACGCCGTCCAGGCCGGCGGCGGGCCCGCGTCGGGGAGTGCGGCGAGGAGCGGGAACATCGGCAGCGGACCGAGCACCACCGCCGTCGGGGAGACGAGGGTGCCGGCGCCGACCGAGAACCCGGGGCCGAGCAGGTAGGAGCCGGCGAAGGCGACGGCGTTGGGCACGACGAGCAGCGAGACCAGGACGAGCAGCGTGGCCGCACCCGCGTCGGTGTGCAGCTGGGAGAGGACGTTCGCGGCGGTGCCCAGGTCGAGCACGAGCGCGACGAGGAACGCGGCGGCGGCGACCGCCAGCCAGCCGAGCAGCACCAGCCGGCAGGCCGGCAGCGCCAGCCGCAGGACGGGCGGGACGACCGCGGCCCAGATCGCCGCGCGGCCGGAGCCGACCGCGACCGCCGGGGCGCCGAGTCCGAGGCAGAGCAGCAACGACCAGCCCACGACCCGGCCGGTGGCGACACCGGAGCCGGTGTCGGTGGCGAGCACGCAGGTCACGACCGCCACGACGACGTACCCCGCAGCGAGCAGCCCGGCGGCGACCGGCACCGTCCAGTCGCGCTCGCCGTCGGCGATCCGGTCGGCGTCCGGGCCGTGGCCGGAGACCGAGTCCCCGACGCGCAGGCCGAGCCGCCAGACGGTCCAGGCGCTGACCAGGGTGAGGCCGAGCGGCACCGCCGTCACCGGGACGCCCTCGACGCGGATGCCCGACCCGTGGCCCAGGAGCCAGGCCCACGCGCCGACGCGGAGGCCGTCGCCGGTGGAGCCGTGGGCGCCGGCGTCGGTGAGGAACCAACCGACCACCCCCAGCGCCAGGCACACCAGCAGCGGACCGAGCGCGGCCGCCGCACCACCGAGCGTCGCGACCAGCACGAGCGGTCGACGGTGGGCCAGGTCGTGGCCGACCGAGGTCGACGAACGGGCCGTCGACGGGGGCAGCAGGGAGGTCATGGCTCCCCGATCATCACCCGGCCGACCGGTGTGGCGGTGCTGCCACGCCGCGCGGGTACGGTGGTCGGCGCCATGCCGCCGTCCGCCGACCCCGCCGATCCCGTGGGTCCCGTCGACCCGGTGGGTCCCCGGGGGCCCACCGATCCCGCGGACGCGTTCGACGAGCTCTACAAGAGCACCCGCGACCGGCTGCTGCTGCAGACCTGGGCGCTGACCGGCGACCTGGCGGCGGCGCGGAGCGCGGTCAAGCACGCGTACGTCGTCGCCTGGCACCACTGGCGCAAGGTCTCGCGCCGTGAGGACCCGGAGGCGTGGCTGCGGCCGCACGCGTGGGCCTACGCCCAGCGCCGCCACACCGCCCGGCTCGGCCAGCGCGACAAGGACCTCGACCCCGACGTCCAGGCCACCCTCGACGCCCTCGCCGCGCTGCCGGCCGGGCAGCGCCGGGTGCTGCTGCTCGCCCTGCTCACGCAGGTGCCGTCGGACGAGCTGGCCCGCGAGGTCGGCCTGACCCGCGAGCAGGCCGAGCGCGAGCTGCGCACCGCCGGCGCGGCCTTCACCGAGCTGCGCGCCGTGCCGAGCGGCGAGATCGCCGCGCTGCTCGAGCCGCTGTCCGCGGCGGTCGCCGAGGTGCGGTGGCCGCGTCCCACGATCCTGCGCCGGTCCGGAGCCGGCCGGCGCCGCGCCCACACGGCCGCCGGCGTGCTGGCCACCGTCGCCGCGCTCGTGGTCAGCGGCGTCGTGGTCAGCGACGACGGCGTTCGCACCTCGCTCGACCGGGCGGCGACCGGTCAGCGCGGCGAGGCGCCGGGCGGGCGCGGCGTCGAGCCGCAGCCGCCGCTGGTCGCCGACGCGCTGCTGAGCGCCGAGCAGGTGCAGTCGCGCGCCAAGGGCACCGGCTGGACCGAGCGACGCACCGACGGCAACACCGAGGGCGACGGGACGGTGCTCCCCTGCCAGGCCGACCGGTACGCCGATCCCCGCGGCACCGCCGCCCTCCTCCGCACCTTCGCCGCCGCCGACCCCGGCGACGGGCCGCGCCGCAACGCCTGGCAGCTCGCCGAGGCGTCGCGCAACGAGCGCGCCGCACGGCGTACCTTCCGCCGCAGCCTCCAGTGGTACGCCGCCTGCTCGGAGCCCCGCGTGCAGCTGCTGTCCACCCGCACCGTCGGCGCGGTCGGCGACCAGGCGATGCTGCTCGCGCTGCGGTCCTGGTCGCGGCCGGTCCGCACGACCGTCGTCGGCATCGCCCGCACCGGCCTGCTGACGACGACGACCGTGCTGCGGGTCGGCAACGACGCGCGACCCGACGTCGCCGGCGTGACCGACCTGCTCGCCGACGCCGTGCGCGGCCTGTGCTCGCTGCCCGACGGCGGGTCGTGCGTCGGGAAGCCGGAGCCGCAGCTCGCCCTGCCCGTGCCCGTCGGCGAGGTGCCGAGCCTGCTCTCCGAGATCGACCTGCCGCCGGTCGAGCGCGTCGCCGCGCCCTGGACGGGCAGCCCGACCGTGCGCGCGGACACCAACCCCGCCGCCACTCCCTGCGACCGCACCACCTTCACCGGCGGCGGGATCAGCAACAACGTCACCCGCACGTTCGTCGTGCTCGACGCGGGCCTGCCCACCGAGTTCGGGCTGAGCGAGACCGCGGGCTCGCTGGGCCGGCGGAAGGCCACCGCCTTCGTCGACGGCGTCCGCCGCCGGATCGCCCGCTGCGCCGAGGACGACCTCACGACCGAGGTGCGGCGGCTGACGACCACCGACAGCCGGCGGGAGGCGCTCACGGTCTGGGTGGTCACCACCGAGCTGTCCGACGAGACGACCGTCCGATACCACATGGCCGTCCTGCGGGCCGGCACGGCGGTCGGCCAGGTCGGCTTCGTGCCCGGCGGACGGCGCACGATCACCGACGAGGCGTTCGTCGGCGTCGCGCGCCGCGCGCTCGAGCGGCTGCACGAGCACCCCGCCCCGAAGACTGCGCCCTAGACCGGCTCCCCCGGCTCCCGAACTTCTCGGCCCACCCGTGCAACCGTGAGGCCCACCGGGGCGTATCCCTCCTGACCGGTCACCGAGAGCCGGCCGGAGCAGCACAGCGAGACGGGAACGAGTCGATGGACGAACGCGAGTTCGACGACTTCTACACCGCGTCGTTCCAGAAGATCACCGGACAGGTCTACGCGATGATCGGCGATCGGGACGAGGCGCAGGAGTGCGTCCAGGAAGCCTTCGTGCGGGCGTGGGCGCACCGCCGCAAGCTCGAGCGGGCCGAGCACCCCGAGGCATGGGTGCGCACGACGGCGTACCGCCTCGCGGTCAGCCGCTGGCGACGCACGACGCGGGGCCGGCGCCCCGCCGACCGCGCGCTCGGCGCCCGCACCGAGACCGCCGCGCCCAGCGAGGCGCACGTCGCGCTCGTCGCCGCGCTCAAGCAGCTGCCCGAGGCGCAGCGGCAGGCGCTCGTGCTCCACCACATCGCGGACCTCCCGGTCCACGTGGTGGCGCAGGAGACCGGCGTGCCCGAGGGCACCGTCAAGGCCCGGCTCAGCCGCGGCCGCGCCGCGCTCGCCGCCCTGCTCTCCGACGACACCGGCTACGAGAAGGGTGCGAGCCGTGCGTGACCCGATCGAGGACCTCCAGCACTTCCGCTCCGAAGGGACCACCGTGAACCCGCTGCCCGCCTCCGAGGTACGCCGTCGCGGCGACCGGATGCGGCGTCGCAACACCGCGCTCGCGACCGTCGGCGGTGTCGCCGCCGCGCTCGCCGCCGTCGCCGTCCCGCTCAGCGTCGTCTCCGGCGCAGGGGACGACGCCCGCGACATCAGCCCCGCACCGCCCGCCCCGTCGGTCTCCTGGCTGCAGGAGGTGCCGGGGGACTTCCCGCTCGACGACGGATACTCGTTCGGCGCGGTCGTCGAGGAGGTGTCGCCGAGCATCCCGGCCGCCTGCGGCACGCCCTTCTGGACGACCGACGGCACGACCGACGTCGAGGGCGTGATCGTCTCCGGCGGCGAGGCGTTCGACGCACGGATCCTGATGGTCTACCCCGACGACGCCGCCGCGGAGCGGGCCCTCGCCGGCATCCGCGACGCCGTGGCGGCCTGCCCCGAGCAGACCACCACCGACGAGGGCCCGGACAACACCCTCGTCTACGACGTCGTCGACCAGGACCTGCCCGCTGAGGAGTCCTTCGTCTTCACCGAGCAGGTGCGCACGGCCGAGGACACCCTCGAGAACGCCACGATCACGATGGCCGCCCGCACCGGCAACGCGGTGCTGCTCGACCAGTCCTACGGGGCGCCGGCCGGCAAGCAGGTCGTGGAGGCCAACCTGCGCAACCAGCTGCAGCGCGCCGCGACGCCGCTGTCCGCGATGTGCGTCTTCTCCGCGACGCCGTGCGGCGCGACCGACGACGCCGAGGCCGGACCGATCGTCCCGGACGGCTTCCCACTCCTCAAGGGCTGGCCGACGGACTCCGAGGGCGGGGAGTTCGGCCTCGCCGGTCCGACCCGAACGGGGCTCGACGTCATGGAGCCGGAGGCGTGCGGTGCGGTCGCCGAGGTGCCGGAGCACACCGACCTGGTGCGCGCGGCCTACAACAACCCCGAGGACTACCGCCAGCGCCAGCTGGTCACCTTCGCCACCGAGGACGAGGCCGACGCCTACGTCGACGACGTGCTGGCGATCTTCGACGACTGCATCGACCTGGTCGTCGAGGACGGCTCGCGACGGCTCACCCAGGTCGTCACCGAGATGTCCGACACCGGCGACCGCGCCGGTGGGGCGGTCACCCGCTACGAGCGCGACGGCGAGCCGATCCCGGGGATGAGCACCCTGTTCGTGGTGCGGGTCGGCAGCGCGGTGCTGCTGGCCGAGAACCAGAGCGAGGGCAGCGGCGGCCTCGACCCGGCCGCGGCCACCCAGGAGGCGTTCACCGCGATCGTCTCCGAGTCCCGCGGCGTCGTGGCCGCGATGGGTGACCTCCGCGCCGACTGAGCCGCCCGCACGCACCCGGCGTACGAACGCAGCGACGCAGAACGGCCCCCGGCGAGATCGCCGGGGGCCGTTCAGGGTGCTACGAGCAGGTGCTCAGAGGGACTGGAGGATCTCCCGCATGAGGGCCGCGGTCTCGGACGGCGTCTTGCCGACCTTGACGCCGACGGCCTCGAGGGCCTCCTTCTTCGCCTGCGCGGTGCCGGAGGATCCCGACACGATCGCACCGGCGTGGCCCATCGTCTTGCCCTCGGGGGCGGTGAAGCCCGCGACGTAGCCGACGACCGGCTTGGTCACGTTGTCCTTGATGTACGCCGCCGCGCGCTCCTCGGCGTCGCCGCCGATCTCGCCGATCATCACGATCGCCTTGGTCTCCGGGTCGTTCTCGAAGGCCTCGAGGGCGTCGATGTGCGTGGTGCCGATGATCGGGTCACCACCGATGCCGATGGCGGTCGAGAAGCCGAAGTCCCGCAGCTCGTACATCATCTGGTAGGTCAGCGTGCCCGACTTCGACACCAGGCCGACCGGGCCCTTGCCCGCGATGGTGTGCGGGGTGATCCCGGCCAGGGACTCCTCCGGCGAGATGATGCCGGGGCAGTTCGGGCCGATCATCCGGGTCTTCTTGCCCTGGAGGTAGGCGAAGACCTCGGCGCTGTCCTGGACC
The DNA here is from genome assembly GCF_011250565.1 of Nocardioides sp. IC4_145. Lineage (GTDB taxonomy): Bacteria > Actinomycetota > Actinomycetes > Propionibacteriales > Nocardioidaceae > Nocardioides. Next base: position 5,862 of record NZ_JAANMS010000016.1, on the reverse strand, counting down.
GGGACGCCCTCGGTGATGACCACCAGGAGCGGGATCTCGGCGTCGATGGCCTCGATGCAGGCGTCCTTGGTGAAGGCAGGCGGCACGAAGGCGACCGACACGTCGGCGCCGGTGGCCTCCATGGCCTCCTTGACGGTCCCGAAGACCGGCAGCTCCTTGCCGTTGAGCTCCACGGTGGTGCCGGCCTTGCGGGCGTTGACACCACCGACGATGTTCGAGTCGGCCTGGAGCATCAGGTTGGTGTGCTTGGAGCCCATCCCGCCCGTGATGCCCTGGACGATGATCTTGGAGTCCTTGTTGAGGTAGATCGTCATGTTCCTAAGGTCTCCTTGTCTCAGGCGTTCGCCAGCTCGGCGGCCTTGTCGGCCGCACCGTCCATCGTGTCCACCTGCGTCACCAACGGGTGGTTGAGCTCGTCGAGGATCCGGCGGCCCTCCTCCACGTTGTTGCCGTCCAGGCGCACGACGAGCGGCTTGGTGGCGTTGTCGCCGAGGATCTCGAGCGCACCCTTGATGCCGTTGGCGACCTCGTCGCAGGCGGTGATGCCGCCGAAGACGTTGACGAAGACGCTCTTGACCTGCGGGTCGTTGAGGATCACGTCGAGGCCGTTGGCCATCACGGTGGCGTTGGCGCCGCCGCCGATGTCGAGGAAGTTCGCCGGCTTCACGCCGCCGTGCGCCTCACCGGCGTACGCGACGACGTCGAGGGTCGACATGACCAGGCCCGCGCCGTTGCCGATGATGCCCACGGCACCGTCGAGCTTGACGTAGTTGAGGCCGAGGTCCTTGGCCTTCGCCTCGAGCGGGTCGGCCTCCTCGCGGATCTCGAACTGCGCGTGGTCGGGGTGACGGAACTCCGAGGCGTTGTCGTCGAGCGACACCTTGCCGTCGAGGGCCTCCAGCTTGTCGCCCTCGAGGCGAGCGAGCGGGTTGACCTCGACGAGGGTGGCGTCCTCCTCGACGTAGACCTTCCACAGCGCCTGGACCATCTCGATGGCCTGGTCGCGCAGCTCGGCGGGGAACTTGGCCTCGTCGACGATCGCGGCGGCCTTCTCCGGCGTGACGCCCTCGAGCGCGTCGACCGGGATCTGGCGGACGGCCTCGGGGTTGGTCTTGGCGACCTCCTCGATCTCGACGCCACCCTCGACCGAGGCGATGCACAGGTGCGAGCGGTTCGAGCGGTCGAGCAGGAAGGAGAAGTAGTACTCCTCCACCGGCGGCGTGGCGGGGGTGACCAGCACACGGTTGACCGTCAGGCCCTTGATCTCCATGCCCAGGATGTTCGACGCGTGCTCGAAGGCCTCGTCGGCGGTCTTGGCCAGCTTCACGCCACCGGCCTTGCCGCGGCCGCCGGCCTTGACCTGCGCCTTGATGACGGTGACGCCACCGATCTCCTCGGCGGCGGCCTTGGCGTCCTCGGCGGTCTCCACGACCTTCCCGAGGGTGGTCGCCACACCGTGCTTGGCGAAGAGCTCCTTCGCCTGGTACTCCATCAGGTCCACGAAATTCCACCAGTCCTATTCAGGGTGCGGGCCGCGTCCGGCGCGGGGCGCGCGGCGGCCCGGGGGTGTCCTCGCGGCACACTAGACCTGTCGCCGGGTCGGCGACGAGGGCAGAGGGCGCCTACGTGACGCAACGCACTAGCCGTCGGCCGGCGCCACGTCCGGGCCCCGGTGCCCCGTCCGGGCCCCGCTCAGCCATGCCTCCCGCAGGGGTACGCCGTGTCGTCGGCCACGCCGGCCGTCAGCCGGTCGGCGCCTCGTCCGCCACCCGCCGGACCACGTCGGCGGCCCGGTCGTCCCTCCCGACGGCCACCAGGACGATCGTGTCGTCGGCGTGGTCCGGGTCGCCGGCGAGGTCCGCGGCGAGCGACCCCGCGTCGTACGACGCCGGCGCCAGGAGGACGACGACGGCCACGTCCTCCTGGACGGCGGCGGCGGTCACCAGCCCTTCGTCGACGTCCTGACCTGCATGGACGACCTCGTGGCCGGCGTCGCGCAGCGCTCGCGCCAACCGTGTCAGGGCCTGGTCGCCCTGCGTCGGCTCGGCCCCCGGTCCGGCTGCGGACGCGTCGGCGTCGGGCAGGGCGGCGAGCAGGAGCCGGGGCACGGGAGCGCAGCCTAGGGCTTCGTCCGACCGGCCGGAGCCGTCCTCCACCCGACCGCGCACGTCGTCCACAAGGTTGTCCAGCCCGATTTCGATGACCGTGACCGGTCCGTTACAGTCGCCTCTCGCCCCTCCCCCTTCCTCGGGGGAACGGGCCGGAAGCGCACGCCTGCAGCCGACAGCAACGGAGTCACCATTCATGGGTAACCACCGAGCGGACCGTCGCGGCCCTCGCCGCCGTCCCTCGGAGACCCCGCGGGTGACCGAAGGCCGTCGTGTGGCCGGACGGGAACCCATTACCCGGGCCTCCCTGGAGGCAAACCCCGCCGTCACGACCGCGGCCGCCGTCGGCCCCGACGCGACCACCGTCTTCCGCGACCACGACGTCACCGTCGAGATGCCCCTGGTGCGCACCGACGCCCGCACCACGACGACCACGGTCGGCAAGCGCAAGGCCGTCAAGCAGACGGGCTCCCGCGCTCCGCTGCTCAAGGGCCTGCCCTCCGCGCCGGTCCTCATCGGCGCGGCGGCCCTCGCGGTCTCGGTCGGTGGCGTGGTCACCAGCGGCACCCCCGACCTGGTCGCCGAGCGGACGAAGGTCCAGCAGCCCACCGCGCTCAGCGGTGCCAGCGGCGTCTCCAGCGTGGACGCCCTGGACCGCTCCAGCGGCGTCAGCCGTGACTCCCGGCGCGACGCCCTCGCCGACACCGCCGATGCGGAGCTCGTGGCCGAGGCCGCGAAGCAGATGCGCCAGCGCAACACCGCGCTCGCACAGTTCGCGAAGGACGCCGAGAAGCACGCGGCGAAGATCGCCGAGAACCAGTGGGTCATGCCCCTCGCCGGCTACCGGCTCACCGCCCGCTTCGGTGACTACGGGCTCTGGGCGAGCTACCACACCGGTCTCGACTTCGCCGCGCCCACCGGCACCCCGCTGCTCGCGATGGCCAACGCCGTCGTCACGAGCGTCGGGTACGACGGCGCCTACGGCACCAAGACCGTCCTCACCCTCGAGGACGGCACCGAGCTCTGGTACTGCCACCAGACCTCCACGACCGTCTCCCCCGGCGACGTCGTCCGCGCCGGCGAGGTCATCGGCACCGTCGGCTCCACCGGCAACGTCACCGGGCCGCACCTGCACCTCGAGGTCCGTCCCGGCGCCGGTGACCCTGTCGACCCGTACGCCGCGCTGCAGGTCCACGGGCTCAACCCGTAGCGAGGACGCGCCCGTCCCTGCTGTCGGCGGGCACGTCACCGGGTCTCGACACGCCGGTCGCGACCTCGTTCCTCGGTCGCGCAGCTCGCTCGACCACCATCAAGCTGTCGGCCGTCGCTGCGCTCCGGCCTACAGCTTCTCCACCGGCGCGTACCGCAGCAGCAGCCGCTTGACGCCCTCGCTGCCGAAGTCGATCGAGGCGACCGCCTTCTCGGCCACGCCCTCGAGCGCGACGACGGTGCCCATGCCGAACGAGTCGTGCAGGACCCGGTCGCCGGGCTCCAGCGAAGGCACCTCGCGCGCCGGCTTGGACTTCGCGGCGGCGTCGGCGCGCAGGGCGGCCGAGGAGAAGTTCCGTCGGCCGGCGGCGGTCGGGGTGGCCAGGCGGGTGTTGCCGCCCCCGCCGGACAGGTCCGGCCGGCTCCAGGAGGTCTGCGCGGCCTCGGTCCGCTTCCAGTCCACGAGGTCGACCGGCAGCTCGTCGAGGAACCGCGAGCCGGGATTGTGCGACGGCGCCCCCCAGGCCGACCGGACGACCGCGCGGGAGATGTAGAGCCGTTCGCGGGCGCGGGTGAGGCCGACGTACGCCAGACGGCGTTCCTCCTCCAGCTCGGGCTGGTCACCGAGCGCTCGCGCGTGCGGGAAGACGCCGTCCTCGAGGCCGGTGAGGAAGACGACCGGGAACTCCAGGCCCTTGGCGGTGTGGAGCGTCATCAGCGTGACCACGCCGTCGTCGTCCTGCGGGATCGAGTCGGTGTCGGCGACGAGCGCGACCCGCTCGAGGAAGTCGCGCAGGCCGGGCGCGACCGTGCCGGCGTCGACGTCGGCGGGGTCGGCCGAGGGGCCGGCGACGGGGTCGTCGGAGAACTCGCGGGCGACGGCGACGAGCTCGGCGAGGTTCTCGATGCGGGTGGCGTCCTGCGGGTCGTCGGAGTCCTCGAGCTCGGCGAGGTAGCCCGAGCGAGCCAGCACGGTCTCCAGCACGACGTCGGCGCGCTCGCCGGCCTCGACCATCGACTGAAGCTCCTCGACCATCGCGACGAAGCCGCGGATGTTGGTCGCCGAGCGGGTGGCGAGGCCGGGGGCGTCGTCGGCGCGGCGCAGCGCCTCCCAGAAGGTGAGCCGGTCGCGGTCGGCCAGCGCGCTCACGCACTCGACCGCGCGGTCGCCGATGCCGCGCTTGGGGGTGTTGAGGATCCGGCGCAGCGAGACCTGGTCGTCGGGATTGGCGAGCATGCGCAGGTAGGCCAGGGCGTCGCGGACCTCGCGCCGCTCGTAGAAGCGCACCCCGCCGACCACCTTGTACGGCTGGCCGGTGCGGATGAACACCTCCTCGAACACGCGCGACTGGGCGTTGGTGCGGTAGAAGACGGCCACGTCCGCGGGGCGGACGCCGTGCTCGTCGACCAGTTCGTCGATGGTCTGGGAGACGAACCGGGCCTCGTCGTGCTCGTCGTCGGCGACGTACCCGACGATCCGGTCGCCGTCGCCCGCGTCGGACCACAGCCGCTTGGGCTTGCGGCCCTTGTTGTTGCCGATGACGGCGTTCGCGGCGTTGAGGATGGTCTGGGTGGAGCGGTAGTTCTGCTCCAGCAGGATCGAGGTGGCGTTCGGGAAGTCCTGCTCGAAGTCGAGGATGTTGCGGATGTTGGCGCCCCGGAAGGCGTAGATCGACTGGTCCGCGTCACCGACGACCATCAGCTCGGCCGGCTCCACGCGCTGGGCGTCGTCGTCCGCGCCGGTCTCCTCCATCGGGTCGGCGCAGAGCTGGTGGATGAGGGCGTACTGCGCGTGGTTGGTGTCCTGGTACTCGTCGACGAGCACGTGGCGGAACCGCCGGCGGTAGGTCTCGCGCACCTCCGGGTAGGCCTGAAAGAGGTTGACCGTCGCCATGATCAGGTCGTCGAAGTCGAGCGCGTTGGCCTCGCGCAGGCGCCGCTGGTAGAGCTCGTAGACCGCGGCGTAGGTCTCCTCGAGCTTGTTCTTGGCGTCCTTCTTGACCTCGTCGACGTCGCGCAGCTCGTTCTTGTGGTTGCTCACCCAGTGCAGCAGCGCGCCGGGCTGGTAGCGCTTCGGGTCGAGGTCGAGGTCCTTGCAGACCAGCTGCATCAGCCGCTTCTGGTCGGCCGCGTCGTAGATCGAGAAGCTCGACTTGAAGCCGAGCTTGTCGACCTCCTTGCGCAGGATCCGCACGCAGGCCGAGTGGAACGTGCTCACCCACATGATCCGCGCGCGCTTGCCGACCAGGTCCTCGACGCGCTCCTTCATCTCGGCCGCGGCCTTGTTGGTGAAGGTGATCGCCAAGATCGAGCCCGGGTGCGCCTGCCGCTCCTGGATCAGCCAGGCGATCCGCCGGGTCAGCACGCGGGTCTTCCCCGACCCCGCCCCCGCCACCACCAGCAGCGGCGCGCCCGCGTGGACCACCGCGGCCCGCTGCGGCTCGTTGAGCCCCTCGAGCAGCTCCTCCCGGCTCGGCCCGCGCCGCGGCGTACGGGGTCGATCGGCGGAGCCGTCAGGGCCGTCGGGGCTGCCGCCGGGGCCGCC
>NZ_JAANMS010000015.1 GCF_011250565.1 Nocardioides sp. IC4_145 | reverse complement strand
CGAGCGTGTCGAAACCCCGGGACCCGACTGCGGCCTCGGGGGCGCGTGTCCGCCTGCGGCGGGCGGTTGTCGGCTCCCGGGTCGTTGTGCGGCCGTGCCGCGGGGCCGGGGTGCGCCGGGTGGTGGGTCGGGGCCTGCGGCTGGGGGGCGCCTCCGGCTCACTTCCTCGCCGTGTCGGCCTTCCCCCGCTTCGCTCCTCCAGGCCGCCACGCCTCCGATTTACGTTCGCCCTCCGGCGCCCCGCCGCCTCCGGCCCCGACCCGCGCGGCGTACCGGGCTCGCGGGCCGTCCTCGGCGACACGGCGGCCGGGGAGTCGGGGATGCGTGCGACTGCGGCCGGAGGCGAAATGGCCACCGGGCCGGCCCCTCGAGAGGGACCGGCCCGGTGTGCCGTGGATCGGTGGAGCGTGGAGCAGGTGGTGCGGTGACGTCAGCGGGGGAAGATGCGGCCCGAGGACGACGCCAGGTCGAGCAGGCCGATGCCCGCGAGGTTCAGCTGCAGGCCATGGACGCCGGTGCCGTGGAAGGTCCGGTCGAACAGCTTCCGGAAGTTCAGGAAGTTGTCGTCGCCCAGGTCGTACTGGTCGCCGGCCTTGAGCGTGACGGGCTTGCCGTTGTGCCGGATGTCGAGGTACTTCGTGGTGACGGTCGGCTTGACCTTGGCGGACTTCGCCGAGCGCTTGAGGTTCACCAGCGAGGACAGGCCCTTCACCTCGAGGCCGAGGGTCGGGACGGTGATGGTGCCGAGGTCGGTGCCGATGAGCGCCTGGGCGGCCTTGCCCTTGCCGTACTTGCCCATGGTCTTGTAGGTCACGCCGGTGACGTTGACCAGGCCGCCGAGCAGGCTGTAGTCCGCGGCCTTGGTGGTCTGCACCTTGCCGTTGGTGCCACCGCAGGGGATGGAGCGCTGGCCGAGGTTGCCGACGTTGAGCAGCGGGATGTCGCCCAGGATGTTCGCGCCGGTGGCGGTGCCGCGGAATACGCCTGCGGGGCCGGCCTTGGAGATCGCGGTGCGGGCCCGGCCGAGCTGCAGCATGGTGTTGTTGCCGGTGGCGTTGATGAGGACCTTGAGGGCGTACGCCTCGGAGATGCCCTGCTTGCCGTTCGCCTGGCCGGACGAGGAGCCGAGGCCGATGCCGCCGAGGCCCGGGATCTCGATCATGCCGCCGGGGCCGAGGCTCCGGAGCAGGCCGATGACCTGGTTGACGATCTGGGAGACCGGCGCGGTGACCTGGTTGAGGATGTCGAGCAGCATCGCGAGCGGGGTGCCCTCGACGACGGAGCCCTCGTAGTCGAGCGAGATGCCCTTGAAGCCGAAGGACTCCTCGTGGCCGAACCTGCCGTTGGCGTGGAACGCGTCCGCGACCGACTGCAGGCCCTCGATCTTGAGCTTGGGCAGCTTGCCGAGGCCCGGCAGCTCGAGGCCGCCGATGGTCACGTCGCCGACGGTGCTGACGCCGCGGACGCCGGTGCGATTGCCCTGCTTGTAGGTCTCGGAGGTCTGCTTGGTGACCGAGAGGTCGATGAGGCCCTCGGGCAGGAGGCCGTCGGTGATCTCGTCGAGCGGCGCGAGGATGGACCGCTTCTCGGCGACGCGGCCGGCCATCGTGGTGCAGCGCTGCTGGGCGTAGCCGCCCTTGAGCGCGCGGAGCTCGACGCCCTCGAGCAGGAGCTTGGTGCCGAAGACGTCGGCCTTGTAGCCGAAGCCGGTCTTCTCGAGGCGGCCGGAGTCGGTGAGCTTGCCGGCGGGGGCGGAGACGGCGGCTCGGGAGCCGGTCTCGGCGGTGGCCGTGGGGGTCACGGCGAGGGTGCCGGCGAGGCCGGCCGCGCTGACCGCGGTGACCGCGATCGCCCTGCTCAGGGTCTTGTTCACGTTTCCTGCTTTCGTAGCTCGCGCCGCTCGACCCTCCCCGGCCGGGCGACGTCGGATCCTGGTGGCCGGACCGCAGGGGTCCGTGGCCGGGGGACCAGCCGGGGCCTGCCCTCCGAGAGACGACCCGGGGAAGCCGTCTCACGCCTGCAACGGGGAGCGTGCTCCTTCGTTACGTCGGCCATGCCTGTGACGTCGACGTGTCTAGACATCGGGGTCCGAGGGCCGGGAAGGGCGGGGCCGAGACGACGAACGGCCCCTCGGACGAGTCCGGGAGGCCGTTGCTGTGCTACGTCGTGCTACGTCGTGGTGGCGCCTCCGGCAGGATTCGAACCTGCGACACCTGGTACCGGAAACCAGTGCTCTATCCCCTGAGCTACGGAGGCAGCGCGCCGCCGGCGTCGCCGGCGTGCGCGGTGGAACCGTACCCGTCCCCGGCCGTGCGGGAGAAACCGGTGCCCGCCGATAGGCTTGGACGGTGACTCCGGCGCAGCTCTCCACGACCATCGTCGACGGCCTGACGGCCCTCGTCGAGCAGGGCGACCTCGCCCTGCCCGACGGCGTACCCAGCGAGGTCACCGTCGAGCGTCCGCGCCAGAAGGGTCACGGCGACTACGCCACCAACGTCGCGCTGCAGCTGGCGAAGAAGGCCGGCACCAACCCGCGCGCCCTCGGCGAGCTGCTCGCCGAGCGGCTGCGCGCCTCCGACGGCATCGGCGGCGTGGAGGTCGCGGGCCCGGGCTTCCTCAACATCACGGTCGAGGCCGGCGCCCAGGGCCAGGTGGCGGCTGAGATCGTCGCGGCGGGGGAGCGGTACGGCGCCTCCGACGCGTTCCGCGGGGAGCGGATCAACCTCGAGTTCGTCTCCGCGAACCCGACCGGTCCGATCCACATCGGCGGCGTGCGGTGGGCCGCGGTCGGCGACGCGCTCGGGCGGATCTTCACGATGACCGGTGCGCAGGTCACCCGGGAGTACTACTTCAACGACCACGGCAGTCAGATCGACCGGTTCAGCGGCTCGCTGCTCGCGGCGGCCAAGGGCGAGCCGACGCCGGAGGACGGCTACGGCGGGCAGTACGTCCACGACATCGCGCGCGCCATCGTCGAGCAGCGCCCCGACGTGCTCGGGCTGGGCGACGAGGAGGCGCAGGAGGTCTTCCGCGCGGTCGGCGTCGACATGATGTTCGAGGAGATCAAGAAGAGCCTCCACGAGTTCGGCGTGGACTTCGACGTCTTCTTCCACGAGGACGAGCTGCACAAGAGCGGCGCGGTCGACCGGGCGGTCGCGCGGCTGCGCGAGCTCGGCAACGTCTACGAGCAGGACGGCGCCGTCTGGCTGGCCACCGAGAAGTTCGGTGACGACAAGGACCGGGTGATCATCAAGTCCGACGGCCAGGGCGCCTACCTGTCCGGCGACCTCGCCTACTACCTCGACAAGCGCGAGCGCGGCTTCGACCGGTGCCTGATCATGCTGGGTGCCGACCACCACGGCTACGTGGGCCGGATGAACGCCATGTGCGCGGCCTTCGGTGACCAGCCGGGCACGAACCTCGAGATCCTCATCGGCCAGATGGTCAACCTCCTGCGCGACGGGCAGCCGATGCGGATGTCGAAGCGGGCCGGCACGGTCGTCACGATCGACGACCTGGTCGAGGCGATCGGGGTGGACGCCGCGCGCTACGCGCTGGCCCGCTACAGCTCGGACTCCAACATCGACCTCGACCTGGACCTGTGGGCCAAGGCGACCAACGACAACCCGGTGTTCACGGTGCAGTACGCCCACGCGCGGGTCTCGAGCCTGCTGCGCAACGCCGCCGACCTCGGCGTCGAGGCGGCCTCGCACCCCGAGCTGCTGACCCACGAGAAGGAGGGCGTGCTGCTGCGCGCCCTCGCGGAGTTCCCGCGCGTGGTGACCGCGGCCGCCGAGCTGCGCGGGCCGCACCGCGTCGCCCGCTACCTCGAGGAGCTGGCCGGCACCTACCACCGCTTCTACGACAGCTGCCGCGTCCTGCCGATGGGCGACGAGGAGACCACCGACCTGCACCGGGCGCGCCTGCTGCTGGTCCAGGCGACGCGCACGGTCCTGGCCAACGGCCTGGGCCTGCTCGGCGTGTCCGCCCCCGAGCGCATGTGAGGACGACCCGATGACGCACGAAGCAGGGTGGGCGCACGCGCCCGGAGCCTTCCGCGGTCCCTCGTGGCTGCGCACGCCCGCCGACCCCAACGACCTGGTGCCCCAGCTGTGGTCGACCACCGCGCACAAGGACGACGCGGGGGTGCTGACCGTCGGCGGCGTGGCGCTGACCGAGCTGGTCGCCGAGCACGGCTCGCCGGCGTACGTCCTGGACGAGGACGACTTCCGGGCCCGGGCCCGGGCCTTCCGCGACGCGTTCGCGGCGTACGACGTCTACTACGCCGGCAAAGCCTTCATCTCCGTCGCCGTCGCCCGCTGGATCGCCGAGGAGGGCCTCTCGCTCGACGTGTGCAGCGGCGGCGAGCTGTCGGTCGCCGAGCGGGCCGGGTTCCCGATGGAGCGGGTGGAGTTCCACGGCAACAACAAGTCCGAGGGCGAGCTGCGCCGCGCCGTTCGCCTGGGTGTCGGACGGATCATCGTCGACTCCTTCCACGAGATCGAGCGGCTCGCCCGCGTCGCCGCCGAGGAGGACGCGACCGTCCCGGTGATGATCCGCGTGACGGCCGGCGTCGAGGCGCACACCCACGAGTACATCGCCACCGCCCACGAGGACCAGAAGTTCGGCTTCTCGATCACCGCCGGCGACGCCCTCGAGGCGGTACGCCGCGTGGTCGCCGCGGGCGCGCTGGAGCTGCGCGGGCTGCACTCCCACATCGGCAGCCAGATCTTCGACTCCTCCGGCTTCGAGGTCGCCGGCCGGCGGGTGCTGGCGCTTCACGCGACGGTGTCGCGCGAGCTCGGCGTCGACATGGCCGAGATGGACCTCGGCGGCGGCTTCGGCATCGCCTACACGACCCAGGACGACCCCGCCGACCCCGCGCGGCTGGCGTCCGAGATGACCGCGATCGTCGAGCACGAGTGCCGCGCGCTCGGCATCCAGCAGCCGGCGCTGTCGATCGAGCCGGGCCGGGCGATCGTCGGCCCGTCGATGTGCACGGTCTACGAGGTCGGCACCGTCAAGGACGTCAGCCTCGACGGGGGCGCCTCGCGCACCTACGTCTCGGTCGACGGCGGGATGAGCGACAACATCCGCACCGCGCTCTACGACGCCGACTACTCCTGCACGCTCGCCTCGCGCCGCTCCGACGCCGAGCCGGTGCTCGGCCGGGTAGTGGGCAAGCACTGCGAGGCCGGCGACATCGTGGTCAAGGACGAGTTCGTGCCGGGCGACCTCGCTCCCGGCGACCTCGTCGCGGTGCCCGGCACGGGCGCCTACTGCCGCTCGATGGCCTCCAACTACAACCACCTCCTGCGCCCGCCGGTGATCGCGGTGCGGGACGGGGCGTCGCGCGTCCTCGTCCGGCGGGAGACTGAGGACGACCTGTTGGCGACTGACGTGGGTGATCTGTGATGGAGGGCGACAAGCGACCCGACAAGCTCCGGGTGGCGGTGCTCGGCTGCGGCTCGGTCGGCTCCCAGGTGGTGCGGCTGCTGCAGGAGCAGGCCGGCGACCTGGCCGCCCGGGTGGGCGTGCCGGTCGAGCTGGCGGGCGTCGCCGTGCGGCGCCTGGACGCGCCGCGCGAGGTGGAGGTCCCGGCCGACCTGCTGACGACCGACGCGACGGGTCTGGTGACCCGCGACGACGTCGACCTGGTCGTCGAGGTCATCGGTGGGATCGAGCCGGCGCGCTCGCTCATCCTCGCGGCGCTCGAGAACGGCGCCAGCGTCGTCTCCGCAAACAAGGCGCTGCTCGCCGAGGACGGCCCGACGCTCTTCGAGGCCGCCGAGAAGGCCGGCCGCGACCTCTACTACGAGGCCGCCGTCGCCGGCGCCATCCCGATCCTGCGTCCGCTGCGCGAGTCGCTCGCCGGCGACCGCGTCACCCGGGTGCTCGGCATCGTCAACGGCACCACGAACTTCATCCTCGACAAGATGGACAGCTCCGGCGCCGGCTTCGCCGAGGCGCTGGAGGAGGCCCAGGAGCTGGGGTACGCCGAGGCCGACCCGACCGCGGACGTCGAGGGCTTCGACGCGGCCGCGAAGGCCGCGATCCTCGCCTCGCTCGCGTTCCACTCCCGGGTGACCGCCTCCGACGTGCACCGCGAGGGCATCTCCGAGGTGACCGCGGCCGACGTGCAGTCGGCCCGCGACATGGGCGCGGTCGTCAAGCTGCTGGCGATCTGCGAGCTGCGCGCCGACGACCGCGGCGAGGAGGCCGTGGCCGTCCGGGTTCACCCCGCGATGATCCCGCGCTCGCACCCGCTGGCGTCGGTCCGCGAGGCCTACAACGCGGTCTTCGTCGAGTCCGAGGCCGCCGGCCAGCTGATGTTCTACGGCCCCGGCGCGGGCGGCTCGCCCACCGCGTCGGCGGTCCTCGGCGACCTCGTCACCGTCGCCCGCAACCGCCTCGCGCGGACCCGCGGCGCCGGGGAGTCGGCGTACGCCGACCGCGCCGTGCTGCCGATGGGGGAGACCCGGACGCGCTACCACGTGGCGATCGACGTCGACGACCGCGCCGGCGTGCTGGCGACGGTCGCCGCGGCGTTCGCCGAGCACGGCGTCTCGATCCAGACGGTCCGCCAGGAGGGCCGCGACGACGACGCCCAGCTCGTGGTGGTCTCGCACGAGGCGACCGACGCGCAGCTGAGCGCGACCGTGGAGCACCTGAGGGGCATGGACATCGTCCGCGAGGTCACCTCGACCATGCGGGTGGAAGGGGAGCAGGAGTGAGCACGCGCACGGCCACCCACCAGTGGCGGGGGGTCATCGAGGAGTACCGCGACCTGTTGGAGATCCCCGCGGGCACGCCCGCGGTCACGCTCCGCGAGGGCGGCACCCCGCTGGTCCACTCCGAGTGGCTCTCCGGCCTCACCGGGGCCGAGGTCTGGCTCAAGGTCGAGGGCAGCAACCCCACCGGCTCCTTCAAGGACCGCGGCATGACCGCCGCGATCTCGGTCGCCAAGGCCGACGGCGCCGAGGCGGTCGTCTGCGCCTCGACGGGCAACACGTCGGCGTCGATGGCGGCGTACGCGGCCAAGGCCGGCCTCAAGCCGCTCGTGCTCGTGCCCGAGGGCAAGATCGCCGCGGGCAAGATGGCGCAGGCGATCATGCACGGCGGCCAGGTCGTCATGGTGCGCGGCAACTTCGACGACTGCCTCGCGCTGGCCCGCCAGCTCGCCTGGGACTACCCGGTCGCCCTGGTGAACTCGGTCAACCCGGTCCGCCTCGAGGGGCAGAAGACCGCGGCCTTCGAGATCGTCGACTTCCTCGGCGACGCGCCCGACTACCACCTGCTGCCGGTCGGCAACGCCGGCAACGTCTCGGCGTACTGGCTGGGCTACAACCAGTACGCCGACCTCGGCATGGCCACCAAGCGGCCGGTCATGCGCGGCTTCCAGGCCGAGGGCGCGGCGCCGCTGGTGACCGGGGAGCCGTTCCCCGATCCCGAGACCAAGGCGACCGCGATCCGGATCGGCAACCCCGCCTCGTGGAAGCTCGCCGAGGCGGCGCGCAACGAGTCCGGTGGCCGCTTCGCCGCGGTCAGCGACGACGCGATCCTCGCCGCCCAGCGCGAGCTCGCCGCCCGTGACGGCGTCTTCGTCGAGCCCGCCTCGGCGGCCGGGATCGCCGGGCTGCTGCAGGAGCTCGCGGGCGGCGAGTCGTACGCCGGCAGCACGGTCGCCGTCACCGTCACCGGCCACGGGCTCAAGGACACCGCCACCGCGCTCGAGGGGTACGCCGCCAGCGGGCAGAGCGTCGTCGACACCGTCATCGACGCGGACGTGACCGCGGCGGCCGAGGCCGCCGGCCTGCGGTGACCTCGTTCGTCGCGGGGCCGGTCCGGGTGACCGTGCCGGCAACGTCGGCGAACCTCGGCCCCGGCTTCGACAGCCTCGGGCTCGCGCTCGAGCTGCGTGACGAGCTCGAGGGCGAGGTCCTCGGTGACGGCTTGGTCGTGGAGGTCGTCGGCGCGGGGGAGGGCTCGGTCCCGCTCGACGAGTCGCACCTGGTCGTCTGCGCGATGCGGGCCGCCTTCGACGCGCTCGGCGGGCAGCCGCCGGGGCTCCGGCTGCGGTGCACGAACGTCGTCCCGCACGCCCGCGGTCTCGGCTCGTCCTCCGCGGCCATCGTCGGCGGGCTGGTGCTCGCCCGCGCGCTCGTCGCCGGCGGCACGCTGGTGCTAGACGACGCCGCGCTCTTCGAGCTGGCCGCCCGGATGGAGGGCCACCCCGACAACGTCTCGCCGGCGCTGCACGGCGGCTTCACGATCTCCGGGCACGACGACGACGGCTTCTGGACCGTCGGCTCGCCGGTCGACCCGCGGGTGGCCGTGGTCGTCTTCGTGCCGCCCGACGGGGTCTCCACCGAGGTCGCCCGCGGCCTGCTGCCCAGCCAGGTCCCGCACGCCGACGCTGCCGCGGACGCCGGTCGCACGGCGCTCCTCGTCGCCGCCCTCGGCGGCCGGCCCGAGCACCTCCTGCGCGCCACCCGCGACTACCTCCACCAGGAGCAGCGCCGGCCCGCCATGCCTGCCTCGCTCGCCCTCGTCGACGCCCTGCGCGCCGACGACGTGCCGGCCGTCGTCTCCGGCGCCGGCCCGACCGTGCTCGCCTTCGTCGACGGCCCGGCCGGCGGCGAGCGGCTGCTCGCCCGCTGCCCCGACGGCTGGGCCGCCCACGTCCTCGGCGTCAGCACCGACGGCGCGCGCGTCCTGGACTGAGGCTCGTCGCTGCTCGGGCGCGCCGGGTGCCGGTCCACCAAGGTATGCAGCCGAGCCGTCACTTCCCCGTGTGAGTCCAGCCAGGGGAGTGGCGGTTCATCAAGGTATGCAGGCGAACCGACGCTGTCGGCTTTCCTGCATACCTTGATGAACCTGCGCCGCGCCGATCGGGCGGGCCGCGGACGGACGGTTCACCCCGGTGATACATTGACCGCGCGCCGTACCACCAGGCGTGCACCCGATCGTGACTCCCCGGCCAGTCCGGACCCGCCGGGTGCCTCACTCCCTTCTCGTTCGTCGCGGAGATCCTCCGCGTACCGAGCCGTCCTCACCTGCCGGTGACGCCGGGTCGGGAGCCGGGAGCCCTGACGAGCAGCCGGTCGACCGCGGGAAGCGGCCCCGGCACGACGACGTGGGAAGGACCCCCTCACGTGACCGAGACGATCGAACCGACCTCCGGCGGAGCGGCACGCAAGCGAGGCGGTGGTCTCAGCTCGATGCTCATCGCCGACCTGCGCTCGATGGCCAGCGGGATGGGCATCGCCGAGGCCGGCACGATGAAGAAGGTCCAGCTCGTCGAGGCCATCAAGGCCGCGCAGGGCGCCGGCCGTCCGGCGTCGAGCGGTACGACGTCTGCCGCCGCGCCCGCCGAGCAGGCCGGCTCGCAGCCGACCGACCAGCCCGCCGAGCAGCCCGACCAGCCCGCCGAGCGGCCCACCCGGTCGCGCCGGCGGCGTGCCGACACCTCCGAGCAGCAGCCGCAGCCGGCCGCTGAGCAGACCACGGGGCAGGCCACGGAGCAGCCCACTGAGCAGGCCACGGAGCGCCCGGCGGAGACCCAGCCCGAGCAGCCGGTCGAGCAGGCGGTCGAGCAGGACGACCGGTCCGCGGGCCAGGACGGCGAGCGCCGCCGCGAGCGCAACCAGGACCGGCAGGACCGGCAGGACCGCCAGCAGCGCCAGGGCCGCAACCGGCAGCAGGACGGCCCGGCCGACAAGCAGGACAAGCAGGACAAGCAGCAGGACGGCGGCCAGTCCAAGCAGGACCGCAACCGCGACCAGCAGCGGGACCAGCAGCGCGACCAGCAGCGCGAGCGGGACCGCGAGGCGCAGCGCGAGCGCGACCGCGCCCAGCAGCGGGAGCGTGACCGCGAGCAGCAGCGCGACCGCGACCAGAACCGGGACCAGAACCGCGACCAGAACCCGAACCGCGACCGCGACCAGAACCGGGACGAGCACGACGACGACCAGGACGGCACCGGCCGCAACCGGCGTCGTCGGGGTCGCGACCGCGACCGCACGCGCGGCCAGCGGGGCGAGCCGGACACCACGATCCTCGAGGACGACGTGCTCGTGCCGGCCGCCGGCATCCTCGACGTGCTCGACAACTACGCCTTCGTGCGGACCAGCGGCTACCTGCCGGGCCCGGACGACGTCTACCTGTCGCTGTCGATGGTCCGGAAGTTCGGCCTCCGGCGTGGCGACGCGATCGTCGGCCAGGTGCGCCAGCCCCGCGAGGGCGAGCGGCGCGAGAAGTTCAACCCGATGGTGCGCGTCGACAGCGTCAACGGCGCGGACCCGGAGGCGGGCAAGCACCGCGTCGAGTTCGCGAAGCTGACGCCGCTCTACCCCGACGAGCGGCTGCGCCTGGAGACCGGCCCGGACAACCTCGTCGGTCGGGTCATCGACATCGCCGCGCCGATCGGCAAGGGCCAGCGTGGCCTGATCGTCTCGCCGGCGAAGGCCGGCAAGACGATGGTGCTCCAGTCGATCGCGAACTCGATCACCATCAACAACCCCGAGTGCCACCTGATGGTCGTGCTGGTCGACGAGCGGCCCGAGGAGGTCACCGACTTCGAGCGCTCGGTCAAGGGCGAGGTCATCTCCTCGACGTTCGACCGGCCGCCGGCCGACCACACGATGGTCGCGGAGCTGGCGATCGAGCGGGCCAAGCGCCTCGTCGAGCTCGGCCACGACGTGGTCGTGCTGCTCGACGGCATCACCCGCCTCGGCCGCGCCTACAACCTGTCGGCCCCCGCGAGCGGGCGGATCCTCTCCGGCGGTGTCGACTCGGCCGCGCTCTACCCGCCGAAGCGGTTCTTCGGAGCGGCCCGCAACATCGAGAACGGCGGCTCGCTGACGATCCTCGCGACCGCGCTGGTCGAGAGCGGCTCGAAGATGGACGAGGTGATCTTCGAGGAGTTCAAGGGCACCGGGAACATGGAGATCCGGCTGCGCCGCGAGTTCGCCGAGAAGCGGCTGTTCCCCGCCATCGACGCCGTCCAGTCCGGCACCCGCCGCGAGGAGCTGCTGCTCTCGAAGGAGGAGCTCGCGATCGTCTGGAAGCTCCGCCGCGTGATGTCGAACCTCGAGAGCCAGCAGGCGCTCGAGCTGCTGCTCGAGCGGCTGCGGAAGTCGCAGACCAACATCGAGTTCCTCATGCAGGTCCAGAAGACGACGCCGACGGTCGGTGGCGACGACTGACCGCCACCCCCTCGGCAGGGCCGGCGCGGCTCCCGGGCCCGATCTCGGGAAGCCGCGTCGGGGCGGGCGGCGGACCCCGTAGGCTGACCCGGCACGGCGGGGGGACGACCCGGTCGGGCACCGAACGACGTACTCCGGAGAGGGACGAACGTGGCACGCATCCTGGTCGCTGACGACGACGTCGACATCCGGGAGCTCGTCGAGTTCAAGCTCTCGACGCTCGGCCACGACATCGTCGCGGTGTCCGACGGAGCGGCCGCGGTGGAGGCCTGCCAGGCGCAGCGTCCCGACCTCGCCGTCCTCGACGTGATGATGCCCGGCTTCTCCGGGCTCGACGCGATCCGCGTGATCCGGGCCGACCCGGCCCTGGCCGACCTCCCGGTCATCCTGCTCACCGCGCGCGCCCAGGAGTCGGACGTCGAGACCGGCTTCGACTCCGGTGCCGACGACTACATCACCAAGCCGTTCAGCCCCCGCGAGCTCGCCTCCCGGGTCGAGGCCCTGCTGGCGCGGTCGCTCTGAGCCGGACGCACCCACGCAGATGAGGACCCCGGCGGCCCGTCCGGGCACCCGTCAGGTCGGCGGGACGCCGCCACCGGTCGGCGGACGCCCGGTCTCGCGCCTGCTCGCGCCGGTGCTCGCCCGGATGGGCCTGCTCCTCGCCCTCATGGCCGCGATCTGCGTGGCCGGCGTGCTCGCCTCGACGCAGGCGGTCGACCACCTCACCGGACGGTTGCTGCCGGCGGCGACGGCGAACGAGGACGTCCTCCAGGACCTCACCGACATGGACGCCGCGGTCAGCGCCTACGCCCGCAGCGGCGAGCAGGAGGCGATCGACGACTACGAGCAGGCAATGCAGCGGCTGCCGGGCCACGAGCGCCAGGTGCGGGAGTTCGCCCGCGGCGACGCCACGCTCGAGGTGCTCGTGACGCGTCAGCAGGACGCGACGGACGCCTGGGTGGACCGGTACGCCGAGCCCCGGGTGGACGCGCCGGGCGGGCCGGGGACCTTCCAGCAGCAGCGCTACGACCGCGGTCAGCGGCTCTTCGACGAGGTGCGGCAGGCGCACCTCGCCACCCACGACGAGTTCGACCGGCGCCAGCGGGAGGCCAGCTCCGACGCGCAGTGGCGGTTCCGGGGGACGATCCTCGCGGTGGTCGTGCTCGGCCTGCTCGGCTGGTTCCTGGTCGGCCGATCGCGCCGTCGCCTGGACCGCGAGCTGTCGGCCCCGCTGCTGGCGATCGAGGCGACCGTCCAGCGGGTCGCCCGCGCCGAGGCCGACGTCCGCGCCGAGGTGGCCGGGCCGCGCGAGGTGCGCGCGGTCGCCGTCGCCCTCAACGAGCTGGTCGAGCAGCAGTCCCGTGCCCGCGCCGTCGAGACCCGCATCCAGGCCGAGCTGCGGGCGCTCGACACCGCCCGCGACGACTTCGTCTCGAACGTCTCCCACGAGCTGCGCACGCCGCTGACCACCATCAGCGGCTACCTCGAGATGATCGCCGAGGAGTTCGAGGAAGGCATGGCCCCGCGCCACGAGCGGATGCTCGAGGCCACGCGTCGCAACGTCAGCCGGCTCAAGGCGCTCATCGACGACCTGTTGACGCTGTCCAAGGCGGAGAACCGCGGCACCGACCTCGAGCAGGTAGACCTCGACCAGGTGGTCCGCGACGCCGCGACCGACGTACGCATCACCGCTGCTCGCCGCGGCATCGCTGTGACCGTGACCGCCCCGGGCCACCCGCTGCCCGTCCTGGCCGACCGCGCCATGCTCAACCGCGCGTTCCTCAACGTCCTCAGCAACGCGGTGAAGTTCAGCCGGGACGGCGACCCGGTCGAGGTCGAGGTGACCGAGTCGATGGGACAGGTGAGGGTGGCCGTCCGCGACCACGGCATCGGCATCCCCGCCGGCGAGCTCGAGCGGCTCGGCACCCGGTTCTTCCGCGCCTCGAACGCGGTCCACAACGAGATCGCCGGCACCGGCCTCGGCGTCCGGATCGTCCAGACGATCATCGACAAGCACGACGGCCAGGTGCTCTTCGACTCCGAGGAGGGCGAGGGCACCACGGTGACCATCTCGCTGCGCCTCCAGGGCGACCGGGTGCCCCCCGCGCCGGCCCCGACCGAGCTCGCCGGGCCCGCGGAGGCGACCCCCGAGCAGGCGCCTGAGCGGGAGCCCGAGCAGGACCGGCACGAGGTCTGAGCGCGGGAACAACCACGATTGGGCCGGCGTTCTGACCGGTGGCACAATTCCGTGCTGGTTCCGGTTCACGTGCTTGCCGCAGGGCGCGGCGGACGACCCGGCGACTGAGAGGACACCATGAAGAAGGACATCCACCCCGAGTACGTCGAGACCACGGTGACCTGCACCTGCGGCGCCGAGTTCACGACCCGCAGCACTGTCACGTCGGGCCAGATCCGCTCCGACGTCTGCTCGCAGTGCCACCCGTTCTACACCGGCAAGCAGAAGATCCTCGACACCGGCGGCCGCGTCGCCCGCTTCGAGGCCCGCTACGCCAAGGCAGCCAAGAAGTAGCTGTCCCGGAGCGCCGGCCCCCGCCACCACGGCAGGGGCCGGCGCTCGTTGTTTGTCACGGCCCCTTGTCGCGCTTGCGTGGCAAGGACGGGCCGGGAGGTCGAGGGAGCCGGCGTAGGCCGGAGCGAAGCGACGGGCTGCGCGGCTCGTCTCGGAACCGGGTGAGTGGGAAGGCAGAGCAACATGTTCGAGGCCGTCGAGGGCATGCTCGCCGAGCACGCCGCGCTCGAGCAGCAGCTCGGCGCGCCGGAGACCCACGCCGACGCGCGCCTCGCCAAGCGGCTCAACCAGCGCTACGCCCAGCTCTCCTCGGTCATCGGCGCGTGGCGCGACTGGCAGCGGCTGGGGGAGGACCTCGAGGCCGCGCGCGAGCTCGCCGCCGAGGACCCGTCCTTCGCGGAGGAGGCCGAGTCGCTGGTCCCGCGGCTCGCCGGGGCCGAGGAGCGGCTGCGCCGCCTGCTGGTCCCGCGCGACCCGGCCGACGACAAGGACGCCATCCTCGAGGTGAAGTCCGGCGAGGGCGGGGAGGAGTCGGCGCTGTTCGCCGGCGACCTGCTGCGCATGTACACCCGGTACGCCGAGGGGCGCGGCTGGAAGGTCGAGGTGCTGGATGCCACCGAGTCCGACCTCGGCGGCTACAAGTCGGTCACCGTCGCGGTGAAGGCCAAGGGCACGCCCGAGCCCGGTGAGGCGCCGTACGGCCTGCTGAAGTTCGAGGGCGGCGTCCACCGCGTCCAGCGGGTGCCGGTGACCGAGTCGCAGGGCCGCGTGCACACCAGTGCCGCCGGCGTCCTCGTGCTGCCGGAGGCCGAGCAGGTCGACGTCACGATCGACGAGAACGACCTGCGCATCGACGTCTTCCGCTCCAGCGGTCCCGGCGGCCAGAGCGTGAACACGACCGACTCGGCCGTGCGGATCACCCACGTCCCGACCGGCATCGTCGTCTCCTGCCAGAACGAGAAGAGCCAGCTGCAGAACAAGGAGCAGGCCATGCGCATCCTCCGCGCGCGGCTCCTCGCCGCCGCCCAGGAAGCCGCCGACGCCGAGGCCAGCGACGCCCGGCGCAGCCAGGTCCGCACCGTCGACCGCTCGGAGCGGATTCGCACCTACAACTACCCCGAGAACCGGATCTCCGACCACCGCACCGGCTACAAGGCCTACAACCTCGACCAGGTCCTCGACGGCGACCTCCAGCCGGTGCTCGCCTCGTGCGTCGACGCCGACCTCGCCGAGCGCCTCGAGGCGCTCGAGCAGTGAGCCGGTCCCGCCGCGACGTGCTGGCCGAGGCCACGGCCCGGCTGCGCGAGGCGGGCGTCGCCAGCCCCGAGCACGACGCCGCCGAGCTGCTCGCGCACGTGCTCGGCACGACCCGCGGCCGGCTGGTCCTCGTCGACGCGGTCGACCAGCCCGCCCTGGACGAGTACGCCGTGCTGGTCACGCGCCGCGCGGGGCGCGAGCCGCTCCAGCACCTGACCGGGTCGGCGTGGTTCCGCCACGTCGAGCTGGCCGTCGGCCCGGGGGTGTTCGTGCCGCGGCCGGAGACCGAGCTGCTCGCCGGGTGGGCCGTCGAGCGGGCCACCGAGCTGGTGGACGGGGGCAGCGCGCCGGTGGTCGTCGACCTGTGCACCGGGTCCGGGGCGATCGCGAAGGCGGTCGCCGACGAGGTCCCGCAGGCGGTGGTGCACGCCGTCGAGCTGGACGAGGCCGCGCACCGCTGGGCGGTCCGCAACCTCGCCGGCACCGGGGTCGACCTGCGCCAGGGCGACCTGGCCACGGCGTTCGACGACCTGGCCGGTGAGGTGGACGTCGTGACCTGCAACCCGCCCTACATCCCGCTCGACGCGTGGGAGTCGGTCGCCCCCGAGGCGCGCGACCACGACCCGCACCTCGCGCTCTTCTCCGGCGACGACGGGTTGGACGCGATGCGCGTGCTGGAGCGGCGGGCCGCGCTGCTGCTCCGGCCCGGGGGAGTGGTGGGCGCCGAGCACGCCGACGTCCAGGGCGAGTCCGCGCCGGCCGTCTTCGCGGCGACCGGGCGGTGGACCGAGGTGCGCGACCACCCCGACCTGGCAGGTCGGGCGCGCTTCGTGACGGCCCGGCTGGCACGATGACCCGGTGAGCGAGCGCTACCCGACCGACACCGAGGACGCCCGCGAGGCGGCCGTCGAGGCGGCGACCCTGGCCGTCCAGCGCGGCGAGCTGGTCGTGCTGCCGACCGACACGGTCTACGGCATCGCGGCCGACGCCTTCGACCCCGCCGCCGTCCGTGACCTGCTCGACGCCAAGGGCCGCGGCCGCGACATGCCGCCGCCGGTGCTCGTCAGCTCGCCGACCACGCTCGACGCGCTGGCCGTCCGCGTGCCGGGCTACGCCCGCGCGCTGGTCGAGCGGTTCTGGCCCGGCCCGCTGACCGTGGTCTGCCACCAGCAGACCTCGCTGCAGTGGGACCTCGGCGACACCCGCGGCACCGTCGCGGTGCGGATGCCCGACCACCCCGTCGCGCTCGAGGTGCTCGAGCGCACCGGCCCGCTCGCGGTCTCCTCGGCGAACCTCTCGGGCATGCCGGCCGCCACCGACGCCGAGCAGGCCGAGGAGATGCTCGGCGACGAGGTCGCCGTGCTGGTCGACGCCGGTGAGTCGCCCGGCGGCGAGGCCTCGACGATCGTCGACTGCACCGGCGACCAGGGCCGGGTGCTGCGCCGCGGTGCGCTCTCGCTCGAGCAGCTCAACGAGGTCCTCGAGCCGCTCGGGGCGACGCTGACCGACGAGGGCCAGGCGAGCGCCTAGTGCGGGAGTACCTCCTCGTCTTCCTCGTGGCCGCGACGGTCACCTACCTGCTCACCGTCGTGGCTCGGGAGATCGCGATCCGCACGGGCGCGGTGGCGGCGGTGCGGGACCGGGACGTGCACGACGAGCCGATCCCGTACCTCGGCGGCCTGGCGATGCTGGGCGGGCTGGTGGCGGCGTACCTCGTGGCCCGGGAGCTGCCGTTCCTCTCCCTCAGCGGGCCCTTCGTCTTCCGCGACGCCGGCATCGTGCTCATCGCCGGCGCGCTGATCTGCGCGGTGGGGGTGCTCGACGACATCCTCGAGCTCGACGCGCTCACCAAGCTCGGTGGCCAGGTGCTCGCCGCCGGCTTCCTCGTCGCCTTCGGCATCCAGTACGTCTACTTCCCGCTCACCAACGGCGAGCAGTTCGCCATGGACGACGCCCAGGCGGCGCTGCTGACCGGCTTCGTGGTGATCGCGACCGTCAACGCGGTGAACTTCGTCGACGGCCTCGACGGCCTGGCCGCCGGCGTGGTCGGCATCGGCGCCATCGCGTTCTTCGTCTTCTGCTACCAGCTCACCCGCATCAACGACGCTCCCCGCGCGACCACGGCGGCGCTGCTCAGCGTCGCGCTGGCCGGGGTCTGCGTCGGCTTCCTGGTCCACAACTTCCATCCGGCCCGGCTGTTCATGGGCGACTCGGGCTCGATGCTGATCGGGCTGGTGCTGTCGGCGAGCGCGGTCACGCTGACCGGTCAGTTCTCCGGCACCGAGATCGCCCAGGGCGGCTCCGGCGGGCAGGCCAGCCTGCTGCCCACGCTGCTGCCGGTGCTCCTGCCGGTCTCGATCCTCGTGGTGCCCCTGCTCGACCTGGTGATGGCGGTGGTGCGCCGCACCCGGGCCGGGCGCTCGCCCTTCGCGCCCGACAAGCAGCACCTGCACCACCGCCTGCTCGAGATCGGGCACTCGCAGCGGCGGGCGGTGCTCATCATGTGGCTGTGGGCCGGGCTGATCGCCTTCGCGACCGTGTGCGCGAGCCTCTACACCGGCGTGTGGGTCTGGCTGTCGGTCGGCGTGCTCGCCGCGGTGACCGTGGCGCTGACCTTCGTGCTGCCGGTGCTGCACAAGCCGAAGGTCCTGGAGGTGCTCGATGAGCCCTCCCCGGAGACCTTGTGATAGTTTTCACGAGCGGCCCACGGGGCCGCTGACGACCGCGACAGACCACTCCAGGACGGCCGCCGCATGACGACCGAGACGCCCCGCGACACCGCGAGGACCCGCCGTGACGGCGGGTCGGCGGTCCTGGCGGGGGCGGCTCTCGGGACGGTCGCCGCGGGCGTGCTCGTGGCGCTGGTCGGCGCACTGGTCGACGGCGCCCCGGCGGCGTACGGCGCCCTCGTCGGGGCCGTGCTGGCCGCCGGCGTGATGGCGTTCGGCCTGGTCACGGTGAACGTCGTCGCGGGCCTGATGCCCGGGGCGTCGCTGATGTTCGCGCTGCTGACCTACGCGCTCCAGCTGCTGCTGGTCCTGGTCGCGCTCACCGCCCTCGACGGCGTCGCCGGCCCGGGGGAGGCCCTCTCTCGCGGGTGGCTCGCCGGTGCCCTCATCGGGACCGTCCTGGTCTGGCTCGGGGTCCAGGTCGTGCTGGCCGCGCGGGCCCGGATCCCGGTCTACGACGAGCCCCGCGAGACCGTCCGGACCGGTGGTGGGTCGTGATCGCGCCGAATGCTAGGGTCCGGACCGCAATGAGTCAGCAGGAGCCGCCAGCTGCTCCCGAGGACACCCCTCACGGCGACCCCTGGCAGGCGTTCAGCCAGATCGTCGCGGGCGTGCTCCTCTACGGCGGCGCCGGTTGGCTGGCGGACCGCTGGCTGGGAACGTCGTACCTCGTGGCCATCGGGATCGTGATCGGTGCCGGCCTGAGCCTCTACGCGGTCGTGAAGCAGTTCGGCCACGTGCCGCCGTCAAGCCCGGAGAAGTGACGTACATGAAGGAGACACGGCGTTGATCGCTGGCAACCTCGCAGCCGCGCTCGTCCCGATGGCCAGCAGCGGTGGGGGCTTCACCCCGCCGGGCCCCGCGGACTTCGACCTGCCGCCGATCGTCGGCGGCATCACCAAGCCCATGGTGATGATCGTCCTCTCCGCCGTCCTCATCTTCGCGGTGACCTACGCGATGTCGCGCAAGGCCGAGCTCGTCCCGGGCCGCCTCCAGTACGCCGGCGAGTGGGCCTACGGCGGCGTCCGCAACGGCATCGCCCGCGAGATCATCGGCACCGAGCACTATCTGCGGTTCGTCCCCTACCTCTTCACGTTGTTCGCCTTCGTGCTGGTGAACAACTACTTCGGGCTGATCCCGCTCATCCAGTTCCCGACGTTCTCGCACTCGGGCTACGCCTACGGCCTCGCGGCGCTGAGCTGGCTGCTCTACAACGGCGTCGGCATCGGCAAGCACGGGTTCCTGGGCTACCTCAAGCACACCTGTGTCCCCGCCGGCGTCCACGGCCCCGTGCTGCTGCTGATCGCGCCGCTGGAGTTCCTCTCCAACATCCTGGTCCGACCGGTCACGCTGGCCCTGCGTCTGTTCGCGAACATGTTCGCGGGCCACCTGCTGCTGATCCTGTTCGCGCTCGGTGGTGAGTACCTCCTGCTGGAGGCGTTCTCCCCGATCAACGCGGTGGGCGGCGTGCTCGCCTGGGTGATGTTCTTCGGCGTCTCGCTCCTCGAGCTGCTGGTGATGTTCCTCCAGGCCTACGTCTTCACCCTGCTGACCGCCATGTACGTCTCAGGTGCTGTCGCCGACGAGCACTGAGCAGCACACCGTGCCCGTCGGGCACCGTGAGCACCCGAGAAGAGAAACTGAAGCAGTACCAACCCGAAAGGAACCCTCACCGTCATGAATGGTGACATCAACGGCTCGCTCAACATGCTCGGCTACGGCATCGCCACGATCGGCCCCGCCCTCGCCGTGGGCCTGATCTTCGCTGCCTACATCAACGGTGTCGCTCGCCAGCCCGAGGCCCAGGGACGCCTGCAGTCCATCGCGATCCTCGGCTTCGCGCTCGCTGAGGCGCTCGCGATCATCGGCATCGCGCTCGCCTTCGTCCTTTCCTGACGCGCGACCCCCAGACCGGAGTGACCCATGCGTGAATCGATCCAGGCGGCGGAGGAGCTGAACCCGCTCATCCCGCACGTCTCGGAGATCATCCTGGGAGCGGCAGTCTTCCTGGTGCTGCTCCTGGCCATCCGGAAGTTCGTCGTCCCCAACTTCGAGCGCGCGTTCGCCGAGCGCACGAAGGCGATCGAGGGCGGCATCTCGGCGGCCGAGACCAAGCAGGCCGAGGCCGACGCCCGCCTCGCTGAGCTGGAGAAGCAGCTCGGCGACGCCCGGCACGAGGCCGCGCGCATCCGTGAGGAGGCGCGCGAGCAGGGGGCGCGGATCATCGCCGAGATGCGGGAGCAGGCGCAGGCCGAGGCCACCCGCATCGTCGACCACGGCAAGGCCCAGATCGAGGCCGAGCGCCAGCAGGCGGTCACCTCGCTCCGTGCCGAGGTGGGCACGCTGGCGACGTCCCTGGCCGGACGGATCGTGGGGGAGTCGCTGGAGGACGAGGCGCGCCAGCGCCGCGTCGTCGACCGGTTCCTCACCGACCTCGAGGCCGGCACGCCGGGCCGGAACTGATGGAGGCGCGCTGATGACCTCGTCGTTCCGCGGCGCCTCCGCCGACTCCGTGGCCGTCCTCGTCGACGACCTCCGGGGCGCGGTGGCGGGCTCGCCCGAGACCGCGGCCGCCGTCGCCGGTGAGCTGTTCTCGGTCGCGCAGACCCTGCGCGCCGAGGGGTCGATGCGGCGCTTCGTCTCCGACGTGTCCGTGCCGGACGAGGCCAAGAGCGGCCTCGTCGGGCAGGTCTTCGGCGGCAAGGTGGCCGAGGCGACCCTCACGGTGGTCCGCTCCGCGGTCTCCCGCCGGTGGGTCTCGGCCGGCGACCTGCCGAACGCCCTGGAGCACCTCGGCGTCGTCGCCGCCGTCGCGTCGGCCGGCGACCAGGCCGGGCGGCTCTCCGACGAGCTGTTCGCCTTCGCCCAGGCGGTCAAGGACGCTCCCGAGCTCCGCGACGCCCTCTCGGACCCGGCTCGTACGCTCGAGGACAAGGCCCGGCTCGTGCGGTCCCTGCTCGACGGGAAGGCGCTGCCGGCGACGACCACCCTCGCGGTGCAGTCGCTGGCCGGCACCCACCGGACGGTGGCGGTCGCGCTGGCCGAGTACCAGAAGGTCGCGGCCGACGTGCAGGACCGGGGCGTGGCCACCGTCCGGGTGGCGCGCGACCTGTCCGGCGCCGAGCGGGACCGGCTGGCCGACGTGCTGTCGCGGCAGTACGGACGACCGGTGCACCTCAACCTGGTCGTGGACCCCACGGTCCTCGGCGGGATCCGCGTCGAGATCGGTGACGACGTCATCGACGGCACCGTGTCCAGCCGCCTCGACGACGCCCGGCGTCGTCTCGCCGGCTGACCCACCCCCTCACTTCACAGCTGTAGAGACAAGAGAGAAGGAACCGAGATGACGGAGCTCTCCATCCGTCCGGAGGAGATCCGCGACGCGCTGCAGAAGTACGTCGCCGACTACCAGCCCGAGGCCGCCAGCCGCGAAGAGGTCGGCGTCGTGGCGGAGGCCGGCGACGGCATCGCCCGCGTGTCCGGCCTGCCGTCGGCCATGGCCAACGAGCTGCTCGAGTTCGAGGACGGCACCCTGGGCCTGGCCCTGAACCTCGACACCCGCGAGATCGGCGTCGTCATCCTCGGTGACTTCGACAAGATCGAGGAGGGCCAGAAGGTCCGCCGCACCGGCGAGGTCCTCTCGGTCCCCGTCGGCGAGGGCTACCTCGGCCGCGTCGTGGACCCGCTGGGCAAGCCGATCGACGGCCTCGGCGACATCGAGACCTCGGGCCGCCGCGCCCTGGAGCTCCAGGCGCCGTCGGTGATGCAGCGCAAGTCGGTGCACGAGCCCCTCGCCACCGGCATCAAGGCGATCGACGCCCTGACGCCGATCGGCCGCGGCCAGCGCCAGCTGATCATCGGCGACCGCGCGACCGGCAAGACCACGGTCGCGATCGACACGATCATCAACCAGAAGCAGTACTGGGAGACCGGCGACCCGAGCAAGCAGGTCCGCTGCATCTACGTCGCCGTCGGCCAGAAGGGCTCGACCATCGCCTCCGTGCGTGGCGCCCTCGAGGAGGCCGGCGCGCTGGAGTACACCACCATCGTCGCCGCACCGGCGTCGGACTCCGCGGGCTTCAAGTACCTCGCGCCGTACACCGGCTCGGCCATCGGCCAGCACTGGATGTACGACGGCAAGCACGTCCTCATCGTCTTCGACGACCTGACCAAGCAGGCCGAGGCCTACCGCGCCGTGTCGCTGCTGCTGCGCCGCCCGCCGGGCCGCGAGGCCTACCCGGGTGACGTGTTCTACCTGCACAGCCGCCTGCTCGAGCGGTGCGCGAAGCTCTCCGACGACCTCGGTGCGGGCTCGATGACCGGTCTGCCGATGGTCGAGACCAAGGCCAACGACGTCTCGGCGTTCATCCCGACCAACGTCATCTCGATCACCGACGGCCAGATCTTCCTGCAGTCGGACCTGTTCGCGGCCAACCAGCGCCCGGCGATCGACGTCGGCGTGTCGGTCTCCCGCGTCGGTGGCGCGGCGATGACCAAGGCGCTCAAGGCCGTCACCGGCTCGCTCAAGGTCGACCTGGCGCAGTTCCGCGCGATGGAGGCGTTCGCGATGTTCGCCTCCGACCTCGACGCGGCCTCGCGCCAGCAGCTCGACCGCGGCCAGCGCCTGATGGCCCTGCTCAAGCAGCCCGCCTACTCGCCCTACCCGGTCGAGGAGATGACGGTCTCGCTGTGGCTCGGCACCACCGGTCGCCTCGACCGCGTGCCGGTCGAGGACGTCCTCCGCTTCGAGCGCGAGTTCCTCGACTACCTCCGCCGCTCCCACGAGGGCATCCTCAACGCGATCCGTGAGTCCCTGAAGTTCGAGGACGACACGGCCACCGCGGTCGAGGACGCCTACACCTCCTTCCTCGACCAGTTCGAGACCTCCGAGGGCGGGTCGATCAAGGTCGGCCACGAGGCTCCGGCCGAGGCGCTCGAGGACGAGGACCAGGAGCAGATCGTCAAGCAGAAGCGGGGCTGACGCATGGCCGTATCGCTGCGTGAGTACCGCGCGCGGATCAAGTCGACGGAGTCGATGAAGAAGATCACGCGCGCCATGGAGCTCATCGCTGCGTCCCGGATCATCAAGGCGCAGCAGCGGGCGCAGGCGGCAGCGCCGTACGCCCGTGAGCTGACCCGCGCGGTGTCGGCGGTGGCGACGTTCTCGAACGTCGACCACCCGCTGACCCGCGAGGAGGAGAACCCCAAGCGGGCAGCCGTGCTGATCGTGACCAGCGACCGAGGGCTCGCCGGCGCGTACTCCTCGAGCGTGCTCAAGGAGGCGGAGCGGCTCGCCGAGAAGCTCCGCTCCGAGGGCAAGGAGATCGACACCTACATCGCCGGGCGCAAGGGCGAGGCGTACTACAAGTTCCGCCAGCGCCCGATCGTGCAGGCGTGGACCGGCTTCTCCGACCAGCCGTCGTACGACGTGGCCGCGGAGATCGGTGCGGCGCTGATCGAGTCCTTCCTCAAGGAGCAGGGCGAGGAGGGCGACGTGGACGAGGTCCACCTCGTCTACACCCGCTTCCGCTCGATGCTCACGCAGGAGCCGACCGCGGTCCGGCTGCTGCCGCTCGAGGTCGTCGAGGCCGAGGAGGGTGAGTCGGTCGGACGACCGGACCCCTCCGACGTGCTCCCGCTCTACGAGTTCGAGCCGTCGGCCGAGGAGGTGCTGGACGGGCTGCTGCCGCAGTACGTCCAGAGCCGGGTCTTCTTCGCGCTGCTCCAGGCCGCCGCCTCCGAGCTGGCCGCGCGCCAGAAGGCGATGAAGTCGGCCACGGACAACGCCGACGAGCTGATCAAGAAGTACACGCGCATCGCCAACCAGGCCCGCCAGGCCGGTATCACCCAAGAAATCAGCGAGATCGTCGGTGGCGTCAACGCACTGGCCGACGCGAACTCCGGGAGTGAGTGAAAGACATGACTGCCATCTTCGAAGAGACCCAGCAGGGCTCGACGGCCGGCAACACCGGCCGCGTCGCCCGGGTGACCGGCCCCGTCGTCGACGTCGAGTTCCCGGCGGACGCGATGCCGGAGATGTACAACAAGCTCGAGGTCGACATCGAGCTCGAGGGCGAGACGCGCACGCTGATCCTCGAGGTCGCGCTGCACATCGGTGACGGCGTCGTGCGCGCCATCTCGATGAAGTCGACCGACGGCCTGGTCCGCGGCACGACGGTGCGCGACACCGGCGGCCCGATCACCGTGCCGGTCGGCAACGACACCCTCGGCAAGGTCTTCAACGCCACCGGCGACGTGCTCAACCTCGAGGAGGGCGAGCGCTTCGAGGTCAACGAGCGGTGGGGCATCCACCGCAAGGCGCCGGCGTTCGACCAGCTGGAGTCGAAGACCCAGATGTTCGAGACGGGCATCAAGGTCATCGACCTGCTGACCCCCTACGTCCAGGGCGGCAAGATCGGCCTCTTCGGTGGTGCGGGCGTCGGCAAGACCGTCCTCATCCAGGAGATGATCGCCCGCGTCGCCAAGGACCACGGCGGCGTGTCGGTGTTCGCCGGTGTCGGTGAGCGCACCCGTGAGGGCAACGACCTCATCGTCGAGATGGAGGAGGCCGGCGTCCTCGGGCAGACCGCCCTCGTCTTCGGCCAGATGGACGAGCCGCCGGGCACCCGCCTGCGGGTCGCGCTGTCCGCGCTGACGATGGCGGAGTACTTCCGCGACGTGCAGAACCAGGACGTGCTGCTCTTCATCGACAACATCTTCCGGTTCACCCAGGCGGGCTCGGAGGTCTCCACCCTGCTCGGCCGCATGCCGTCCGCGGTGGGCTACCAGCCCAACCTCGCCGACGAGATGGGCCAGCTGCAGGAGCGGATCACCTCGACCCGCGGTCACTCGATCACCTCGATGCAGGCGATCTACGTGCCCGCGGACGACTACACCGACCCGGCGCCGGCGACGACGTTCGCCCACCTGGACGCCACGACCGAGCTGTCCCGCGAGATCGCGTCGCTGGGCATCTACCCGGCCGTGGACCCGCTGACCTCGACCTCGCGGATCCTCGACGCCCAGTACATCGGGCAGGCGCACTACGACTGCGCGATCCGGATCAAGCAGATCCTCCAGCGCAACAAGGAGCTGCAGGACATCATCGCGATCCTCGGTGTCGACGAGCTCTCCGAGGAGGACAAGATCATCGTCTCCCGGGCCCGTCGCATCCAGCGGTTCCTGTCGCAGAACACCTACGTGGCAAAGCAGTTCACCGGCATCGAGGGCTCGACGGTCCCCGTGGCCGACACCATCGAGGCGTTCAACAAGATCGCCGACGGTGAGTACGACCACGTGGCCGAGCAGGCGTTCTTCATGTGCGGCGGTCTCGACGACGTCGAGGCCAAGTGGGCCGACATCCAGAAGAACCTCTGAGGACCTGACGATGGCTGAGAACCTCACGGTGTCCCTCGTCGCGGCCGACCGCACGGTCTGGTCCGGCGAGGCCACCATGGTCATCGCCCGCACGGTGGAGGGGGACGTCGGCGTGCTGCGCGGTCACGCGCCGATGCTCTCCCTGCTCACTGACGCGGTCGTCGAGATCGCGGAGGTCGGCGGCGACGTCGTCATCGCCGTGGTCGACGGTGGGTTCCTCTCGGTCGCCGGCGACCGGGTCTCGATCCTCTCCGAGCGGGCCATGCTCGCCTCGGAGGTCGACGTCGACCAGGCTCGCGCCGAGCTCGACGAGGCCCGCGGCCTCATCGGCTCCGGGGGCGAGGCCGAGCGCCGCGTGCGCCGCGCCGAGGCCCGGATCCGCGCCGTCGAGCGCGTGCGCTGACCCGGCGCACCGCTCCTGCACGACCCCGTTCCACCCCCGCACCACACCTGCGGGAACCCTGCACGACCCGGCACCGGGCTCCCCGTCGCCGCCCGCTAGGGTGACGACACTTCCGAGGGAGAGGGGACCCGATGCCGGTGTGGCAGTGGCTGCTCGACGCAGCCGGTCTGCTGCTCCTGCTCGTCCTGCTCTACGGCGCCGCACTCATCGTGCGCCGCCGGGTGCTGTCCCGCCACGGGGGCACCTTCGAGCTCAGCCACCGCGTCCGGTCCGAGAGGGCCGGACGCGGTTGGGTTCTCGGCCTCGGGCGCTACTCCGGCGAGACGCTCGAGTGGTTCCGGATCTTCTCGCTCTCCCCGCGCCCGAAGCGGACCTGGCAGCGCGAACGGCTCGCCTACGACGGCCGCCGCGAGCCCGAGGCTCCCGAGCAGATGTCGCTCTACCCCGACCACCTCGTCATCTCCTGCCAGACCCGTGAGGGCGAGGTGGAGCTGGCGATGAGCCCCGCCTCGCTGACCGGCTTCCAGGCCTGGCTCGAGGCCCGCCCTCCTGGCACCGACTGGACCCGTGGCTGACACCTCCGCCCTCCCCGCCCCCGCGCTGCTGCGCACCCGCAACGCCGTCGGCCTCACCTTCGGCCTCAACGGTCTCCTCTTCGCGAGCCTGGTCTCGCGACTGCCGGACATCCGCGAGCACCTCGACCTCGACAACGGCGCGCTCGGCCTGCTGCTGCTGGCGATCTCCGTCGGCTCGATCCTCGCGCTGCCGGCCACCGGGCGGCTGATCGGGCGGTACGGCGCGTCCAGGGTCGTGCGCGCCGGCGTCGTCGCCTGCGCGGTCGGTCTCTCGGGTGCCGGCGTCGCCGCAGGCGTGCTCGAGTCGGTGCCGGCCACGGCGACGGCGTTCTTCGTCTACGGCATCGGCATCGGTGTGTGGGACGTGGCGATGAATGTCGAGGGCGCCGAGGTCGAGCGGCGCCTGGCCCGCACGGTGATGCCGCGCTTCCACGCCGGCTGGTCGCTCGGCTCGATCGGCGGCGCCGCCATCGGCATCCCGTTGACCGCCGTGTCGCTGCCGATGCCCGTCCACCTCGCCGCGGGCTGCGCCGTCGCGCTGCTGGTCGTCTGGCGGGCGGCCGCGACGTTCCTGCCGCCCGAGCCCGCCGTCGAGCACGCCGAGCGGCCGCGGTCGGCCTGGACCGAGCCGCGACTGCTGGCGATCGGCCTGATGGTGCTGGCGTTCGCCGTCGCCGAGGGCGCCGCGAACGACTGGCTCACGCTCGCGCTCATCGACGGGTACGCCGCCGAGCACTGGGTGGGCGTCGCCGGGTTCGCGCTGTTCGTCACCGCGATGACCGGCGGCCGGCTGCTCGGCCCGGTCGTGCTCGACCGCTTCGGTCGCGCGCCGACCCTGTGGGCCAGCTGTGCCGCGGCCTGCGCCGGCATCCTGCTGACCGTCCTCGGCGGCCACGTCGTGCTGGTCGCTCTCGGCATCCTGGTGTGGGGCCTCGGCTCCTCGCTGGGCTTCCCGGTCGGCATGAGCGCCGCGGCCGACGACCCGGGGCGTGCGGCGGCCCGGGTGAGCGTGGTCTCGACGATCGGGTACGGCGCGTTCCTCGCCGGCCCGCCGCTGCTCGGCCTGCTGGGCGACCACGTCGGCACGCTCGACGCCCTGCTGGTCGTCGCCGCGCTCATGGTCCCGGCTGCCGCCGCCGTCCTCGCCGCGCGGCCGCCGGTGCCGGGCGGGCCGTCCGTGCGGGAGCCGGCGTGACATCCCGGCACCGGGTGGTCATCACCTACTGCACGCAGTGCCGCTGGCTGCTGCGGGCGCAGTGGTACCAGGGCGAGCTGCTCACCACCTTCGCCGACGAGCTCGCCGAGGTCGCCCTCGCGCCGGCCACCGGCGGGGTCTTCCGGATCGACGTCGACGGCGAGCCGGTCTGGAACCGCAAGCGCGACGGCGGCTTCCCCGAGGTCACCGAGCTCAAGCGGCGCGTGCGCGACCTGGTCGCCCCCGGCCGGTCGCTGGGGCACGCCGACCGGCCGGCCGTCCCCGACGGGGACTAGTCCGCGCTACCCCGCTCGCCGCCCGGCACCCACAGCACGTCGCCCTGGTGGCGGTTCGCGTGGCGGGCGAGGATGAAGAGCAGGTCGGAGAGGCGGTTGAGGTAGGTGATCGCCAGCTTGTTCATCGACTCGGCGTGCTGCTCGAAGGCGGCCCAGGCCGACCGCTCGGCACGGCGCACGACGGTGCGCGCGACGTGGAGGTGGGCCGCGCCCTCGGTGCCGCCGTTGAGGATGAAGGACCGCAGGGCCGGCAGCTCCTCGTTGTAGTGGTCGCACCAGCCCTCGAGCCGGTCGACGTAGTCCTGCTCGATGCGCAGCGGCGGGTACTCCGGGTCCGGCACGACCGGCGTGCAGAAGTCGGCGCCCACGTCGAAGAGGTCGTTCTGGACGTGGGTGAGCACCGCGACGACGTCCTCGTCCAGGCCGCCTCGGACGACGGCGAGCCCGAGGTGGGCGTTGGCCTCGTCGACGTCGGCGTAGGCGTGCAGCCGCGGGTCGTTCTTCGTCGTGAGGCTCATGTCGCCGAGACGGGTCTCGCCGCCGTCGCCGGTCCGGGTGTAGATCCGCGTCAGGTTGACCATGACCGCGAGGCTAGCGATCAGGTCCGCGGCTACCGTCGGGCGCATGGACCGACGGGCGTACGCCGCCGTGCTGGCGCTGCCGGGGCTCGCGCTCGGCGTGGTCGGCCTCTTCCACCCGCACTCGCTGTCCTACGCGACCGCGGACCGGTGGTTCACCCTGCACCTGCCCGGCCTGCTGGTCTTCCCGCTGGTCGGCGTGGCGCTGGCCGCCGTCGTGGGGCGGCGGACCGACCCGGTCGCGTGGGTGGTGCGGCTGGCGGCGTACACCTATGCGACCTGCTACACCGCGCTCGACGTGGTGAGCGGCATCGCCGCCGGGTGGGTGACGCGGGAGCTCGGGCCGGGGGTGCCGCGGCCCGACGAGGTCCGGCTGCTGTTCCGCCTCGGCACCCCGCTCGGCGAGGTCGGCTCGTGGGCGCTGCTGGCGACCGTGGTCGTGCTGCTCGCCGACCAGCTGCATCGCTACGGCGTCCGGGCGGCCGGGGGAGTGCTGCTCCTGCCCGGCGCCTGGCTGGTGCACACCGACCACATCTTCGCCCCGGGCGGCGTCGCGGGGACCGTGCTCCTCGGGCTCGGGACCGCCGCGCTGGTGCTCGCCCGCCCGCGGGGGCGCCTCACCGAGGCGCCGGCTCCCGCCGCGACTGGTTGAAGAAGCCACGACCGACACGCGGATTCCACCCCTGGGGAGGCAACCGGAACGCCTGCCGCGGCGTCACTATGGGTAGAAGGGTGACGCAGCGCACGCTTCCCGGGCTTTCTCAGGGGTCCGGGGGTCGGGAGAAGAGGCGGAATGGACATCGTGGCCGACGGACCCACGCTCGTGCTGAGCGGTGACTTCGACGTGCGCAGCACGCCGGAGGCGCGCGACGCGATCTACCACCACCTCGCGGGGCACGACGAGGTGGTGCTCGACCTCACCGAGGTCGGCGCCGTCGACCTCACCGCCCTGCGGCTGCTCGCGGTGGCGACGCTGGTCGCGACCCGCGACGGCCACCACCTCATGCTCCGCGGGTGCGGGCCGTCCGTGCGGCGGATGCTGCACCTGTCCCGGCTGCGCGCCGTGGTGGAGCTCGAGCGCGAGGTCGTCGGAGCCTGAGCCCGGTGCCCCGACCGCGCGGCGCACGGCGTGTCGGCCATCCCACACGTCCGGCCGGTTACCAACCGGTATCGCGCGGCCTACCCTTCGGTCCATGACCGAGAAGGATCGCCCCTGGGTGATGCGGACGTACGCCGGCCACTCGACCGCCGAGGCGTCCAACGCGCTCTACCGCTCGAACCTCGCGAAGGGGCAGACCGGGCTCTCGGTCGCCTTCGACCTGCCGACGCAGACCGGCTACGACCCCGATTCCGTGATGGCCCGCGGCGAGGTCGGCAAGGTCGGCGTGCCGGTGCCGCACCTGGGTGAGATGCGCAAGCTGTTCGACTCCATCCCGCTGACGGAGATGAACACCTCGATGACCATCAACGCCACGGCCATGTGGCTGCTGGCGATGTACCAGGTCGTCGCCGAGGAGCAGGCGGGCGTGCCGGAGGGGAGGGCGACGCCGGAGGAGGTCGCCGCGCTGCTGGCCGGCACGACCCAGAACGACATCATCAAGGAGTACCTCTCGCGGGGGACCTACGTGTTCCCGCCCGAGCACTCCCTGCGGCTGATCGCCGACATGATCGCCTACACGGTCCACCAGATCCCGAAGTGGAACCCGATCAACATCTGCAGCTACCACCTGCAGGAGGCCGGCGCGACGCCGACGCAGGAGCTGGCGTACGCGCTGTGCACCGCGATCGCGGTGCTGGACCAGGTCAAGGCGTCGGGCCAGGTCTCCGAGGACGACTTCGAGAAGGTCGTCGGCCGGATCTCGTTCTTCGTCAACGCCGGCGTGCGGTTCGTCGAGGAGATGT
Organism: Nocardioides sp. IC4_145; assembly: GCF_011250565.1. GTDB lineage: Bacteria > Actinomycetota > Actinomycetes > Propionibacteriales > Nocardioidaceae > Nocardioides. The sequence goes on along the minus strand of NZ_JAANMS010000015.1, from coordinate 40,309 downwards.
GCAAGATGCGCGCCTTCGTCGAGCTGTGGGACGAGATCACCCGCGAGCGCTACGGCGTCCAGGACCCGAAGATGCGCCGGTTCCGCTACGGCGTGCAGGTCAACTCCCTGGGCCTGACCGAGGCGCAGCCGGAGAACAACGTCCAGCGGATCGTGCTGGAGATGCTCGGCGTGACGCTGTCCAAGGACGCCCGCGCCCGCGCCATCCAGCTGCCGGCGTGGAACGAGGCGCTCGGCCTGCCCCGCCCGTGGGACCAGCAGTGGTCGCTGCGGCTGCAGCAGGTGCTGGCCTTCGAGTCCGACCTGCTGGAGTACGACGACATCTTCACCGGCTCGACGGTGGTCGAGGCCAAGGTCGCCGAGCTGGTCGCGGGCGCCAAGGCCGAGATCGACCGGGTCCAGGCCATGGGCGGTGCGATCGCCGCGGTGGAGTCGGGCTACATGAAGCAGGAGCTGGTCTCCGCCCACGCCGCCCGCCGGGCACGCATCGAGGCTGGCGACGAGATCATCGTCGGGGTCAACAAGTTCGAGACCACCGAGCCGTCCCCGCTGACCGCCGACCTCGACGGCGCGATCATGACCGCCGACCCGCAGGCCGAGGCCTCCGCCGTCGCGTCGGTCGAGGCCTGGAAGGCCGAGCGCGACGAGGACGAGGTCGCCCGCGCGCTCGCCGACCTCGCCGAGGCCGCCAAGACCGACGCGAACCTCATGCTGCCGACGCTGGCCGCGGCCCGCGCCGGGGCGACGACCGGGGAGTGGGCCGGCACGCTGCGCGAGGTGTTCGGCGAGTTCCGCGCGCCGACCGGCGTCTCCGGTGCGGTCGTCGCGGCCTCCGCCGGCCAGGCCGGCGCCGAGCTGTCGGCCGTGCGCGAGCGCGTCCGGGCCACCGGTGAGGAGCTGTCGGGCAACACGGGCGGCCGGCTGCGCCTGCTCGTCGGCAAGCCCGGCCTCGACGGCCACAGCAACGGCGCCGAGCAGGTCGCCGTCCGGGCCCGCGACGCCGGCTTCGAGGTGATCTACCAGGGCATCCGCCTCACGCCCGAGCAGATCGTGTCGGCCGCCGTCGCCGAGGACGTCCACTGCGTGGGTCTCTCGATCCTGTCCGGGTCGCACATGGAGCTCGTCCCCGCGGTGCTCGACGGGCTCCGCGAGGCCGGCATGTCCGACGTCCCGGTCATCGTCGGCGGCATCATCCCCGACTCCGACGGCCGCCGGCTCGTCGAGGCCGGCGTCGCCGCCGTCTACACCCCCAAGGACTTCGGCCTCACCGAGATCATGGGCGGCATCGTCGACGTCATCCGTCGGGCCAACGGCCTCGACTGAAGGCTCTGGCGACACCCGTCTGGTTGAGCAGGCGAGCGCCTGCGAGCCGTGTCGAAACCCGGTGACCGTGGCCGCTGGTTGAGCAGGCGAGCGCCTGCGAGCCGTGTCGAAACCCGGTGACCGTGGCCGCTGGTTGAGCAGGCGAGCGCCTGCGAGCCGTGTCGAAACCCGGTGACCGTGGTTGCTGCCCTGCGTCGCTCGCGGGGTTTCGACACGGTCGGCGCTGGGGCGCCTCCCTGCTCAACCAGCGGGGGTCGGCGCTGGGGCGCCTCCCTGCTCAACCAGCGCGTAGGCGCTCGAGGAGGGCGACGGCGTCGTGGGGGGCGTAGCCCTTGGCGTCGTTGTCGAAGTAGACGAAGACGTCGCCGTGCTCGGCCCAGGCCCGGCACTTCTCGGCCCAGCGGTCGAGGGCCTCGGGGGAGTAGCCGCTGGCGTACAGCTCGGTGTCGCCGTGCAACCGGACGTAGACGTGGTCGGCGGTGACCTGCTCGGGCATCGGGAAGCGGCGGGCGGTGTCGGCGACGACGCACGCGACGCCGTGCCGGCGCATCAGGTCGAACGCCTCGTCGGTGCACCAGGTCTCGCTGCGGAACTCCAGCGCGTGCCGCAGCGGCCGGTCGGCGTCGGCGACGGTCAGCGCGCGGTCCTCGGGCACCTTCTCGTCGTGCCCGGCCGCCAGCGCCGCGGCCTCGGTCGTGGTGCGCGGGAGGCGGGAGAAGAAGTCGTCGACGAGGCCCGCGTCGAAGGTGAGCCGCTCGGGCAGCTGCCAGAGGAACGGGCCGAGCTTCGGGCCCAGCGCGAGGACGCCGGAGGCGAAGAAGTTGGCCAGCGCGGCGTCCACGTCGCGCAGGCGTTTCAGGTGGGTGATGTAGCGGCCGCCCTTGACCGCGAAGACGAAGCCGTCCGGCGTCTGGTCCCGCCAGGCGGCGTACGACGTGGGGCGCTGGAGCGAGTAGAAGGAGCCGTTGATCTCGATCGAGGTCATCCGCTCGGCGGCGTACGCGAGCTCGCGGCGCTGCACCAGCCCGGTCGGGTAGAAGTCGCCGCGCCAGCCACGGTAGGTCCATCCCGAGATGCCGACCCGGATCCGTCCCATGCGGGTGCGGTGCCCGCGACGGCCGATGACCACACCGCGGGACGTGACCGGGAAGACAGGGAAGGCTCACCTAAGCTGCTGCTACAGTCCCGTGCGTGGGCAAGTCCGAGAGCAAGAAGGACAGGGCGAAGGTCAAGGCCAAGAAGGCCAAGGCCGCCGCCGCCGCCGCGCTCGCCGAGAAGCCGCGCAAGCTCCCGAAGCGCGAGTGCTGCGAGTCCAGGACCAAGTGCGGCCGCTGCCCGCTGCGCATGCTCAAGGAGGGCACGCTGCCCGAGGGCTACACCGTCAAGAAGCGCAAGCTGGTCCGCGTCGACGGGGGCAAGGTCACCAAGAAGGACCTGAGTAGGGTCGCCTGATGGTCGCCCCCCGCTTCGTCGAGCAGCTCAACGCCCAGATCGGCCACGAGCTGGCCGCCCACAACCAGTACCTCGCGATCGCAGTGCACTACGACGCGCTGACGATGCCGCAGATGGCCGCGTTCTTCTACGCCCAGGCGCTCGAGGAGCGCGACCACGCGATGATGATGGTGCAGTACCTCCTCGACACCGACGCCGACGCGGTCGTCCCCGGTGTCGACGCGCCGGTCTCCGGCTTCGACGGCGTGGTCGCCCCGGTCGCGCTCGCGCTGGAGCAGGAGAAGCGGGTCACCGAGCAGATCGGGTCGCTGCTGCGCACGGCGCGCGAGGAGCACGACTTCGCCTCCGAGCAGTTCCTGCAGTGGTTCATCAAGGAGCAGGTGGAGGAGGTCGCCACGATGAGCGACCTGCTCGCCGTGGTGAAGCGCAACGCCGACGACATCGACGACATCGAGGACTACGTCGCCCGCGAGCAGGGCGGCGGCCAGACCGACCCGACCGCCCCGCGCATCGCCGGGGCCTGATCCGCGCAGCGTGACCGCGGGAGCCTGATCGCCGGCCGTCCGGTCGGCGCCCTGCCACACTGTCCCCGTGGCACGGGTCATCGTGGTCGGGGCGGGCGTCAGCGGGCTGAGCTGCGCGGTTCGCCTGCTCGAGGCGGGCCACCGGGTCGACGTGGTGGCGCGGGACCTGCCGCTGGAGACGACCTCCGCGGTGGCGGCCGCGATCTGGTACCCCTACCGGGCCCTCCCGCAGGACCGCGTCACCGCCTGGTCGCGCACCACGTACGACGCCCTCGCCCGGCTCGCCGAGCAGGACGGGACCGGGGTGCGGATGCTGCCCGGCACCGAGGTGCACGCGACGGCACAGGCGGACCCGTGGTGGCTGCCCGCGGTGCCCGGCCTGGAGCGGACCGGCCTGGAGCGGACCGACCGGGTCCCGGCCGGCTGGGCCGCCGGCTGGACGTTCACGGCGCCGGTGGTCGAGATGCCGACGTACCTGCGCTGGCTGACCGACCGGGTGGAGTCGCTCGGCGGCACGCTCACCCGGCTGAACCTGCGCGACCTGCCGCCCGGTGGCGACGTCGTCGTCGACTGCGCGGGCATCGGAGCCCGGCTGCTGGCGGCCGACCTGTCGGTGGTGCCGGTGCGCGGGCAGGTGCTCCACCTCGAGCAGGTCGGCCTGGACCGGTGGTGGCTCGACGGCGGCGGTGATGACCGCGGGGACGGCGCCGCCCGCCCGCCGACGTACGTCGTCCCGCGCACCGCGGACATCGTCGTCGGCGGCACCGAGGAGGAGGGCGACTGGAGCCGGACCCCGTCTCCCGAGGCGGCGGCCGAGATCCTCGAGCGCGCGACCCGGCTGGTGCCGGCGCTCGCCGGCGCCCGGGTGCTGCGACACCGGGTCGGCCTGCGTCCGGCGCGGCCCGCGGTGCGGGTCGAGCGCGTCGGCAGGGTCGTGCACTGCTACGGCCACGGCGGAGCGGGCGTGACGTTGAGCTGGGGCTGCGCGGACGAGGTGGCGCGTCTTGTCGGTACCTCGTCCGCCGATGGGGCCGCGAAGCCCTAGAGTTCCGGGCATGGGATCCGGGGGAGAGGGTGCTGTCGGCGACCCCCGGCTGTTCGCGGGCGTCTTCGAGGCCTCCCCGGACGCCATCGTCGTCACCGACGACCGCGGCACCGTCGTGGCCGCCAACTCCCGTTGCGAGGCGGTGTTCGGGCTCGCGCCCGACGACCTGGTCGGCAGTCCGGTGGAGACCCTGGTCCCCGCCGCCGCGCGAGCGGCCCACCCCGGCCGGCGGGACCGGTTCACCCGCGTCCACGGCCAACGGCCGATGGGCCTGCTCCAGCTGGCCGCGGTGCGTGCGGACGGCTCGGAGTTCCCCGCCGAGATCTCGCTGGCGCGCATCGACGTCGACGGCACGGCGTACGTCTGCGCCACCGTCCGCGACGTCACCGAGCGCCGCCGCCAGGAGCGGCAGTTCCGCGAGCTGATCGAGGCCGCGCCGGACCCGACGGTCATCGTCGACGCCGACGGCGTGGTGGTGATGAGCAACCGGCAGGTCGACCGGGTCTTCGGCTACGAGCCCGGTGAGCTGGTCGGCTGCCCGGTCGAGCGGCTGGTGCCCGAGCGGTTCCGGCACGGGCACGTCGCCCAGCGCGCGGGGTACGTCGCCGCGCCGGTGGTGCGCGGGATGGGGCAGGGCCGCGAGCTGTACGCCGTGCGCCGCGACGGCACCGAGTTCCCCGTCGAGATCTCGCTGTCTCCGATCGACACCGACGACGGCATGCTCGTCGCGGCGGCCGTCCGCGACGTCAGCGAGCGGCGGCGGATCCAGGAGACGGCCGACCGGATCCGCGAGGAGTTCCTCGCGACCGTCTCCCACGAGCTGCGGACCCCGCTCACCTCGATCGTCGGCTACGCCGAGCTGCTGGGCGACCTCGCCGACGAGGAGCTCGGCCCGCAGGCCCGGCGGATGCTCGGGGTGATCGACCGCAACGCCCGGCGCGAGCTGCGCCTGGTCAACGACCTGCTGACGCTCGCGCAGATGCAGACGGAGGAGATCGAGGTCGTCCGCGCGCCGGTCGACCTCGAGGAGGTCGTCCGTGCCGCGGTGGAGGACTCCCGGCTCGCCGCCCGCAGCCGTGGCGTGCGCGTGGTCGTCGAGGCGCGGCCGGACGAGGAGCTCGTCGTGCTCGGCGACGCCGGCCGCCTGGGGCAGGTGGTCGGCAACCTGCTGGGCAACGCGGTGAAGTTCACCGCGCCCGGCGGCCGCGTGGTGCTCACCGTCGAGCGGGCCGCCACCGGCGAGGTCGAGCTGCGCGTCGACGACACCGGGGCCGGCATGAGCCGCGAGGAGGTCGAGCAGGTCTTCGACCGGCTCTACCGCGCGCCGTCGGCCGTCCGCGACCAGGTCCCCGGCGCCGGCCTCGGCCTGCCGATCGCCCGCGCCGTCGTCGAGGCGCACGGCGGCACCATCGAGGTCCGCTCGGAGCCCGGCGTGGGGACCACCGTGGTCGTCAGGATGGCGGCAGCAGCCCGCTGAGGGCCCGCTCCTTGCGGCGGGCGATCGCCGCCGCGACGGGGATGCCGACGAGCAGGCCGACCGCCGTGCCGACCACCACGCCCCAGCCGTCGGCAGGCACCACCGCCTCGCCGAGCACGGCGAGCACCGCGACCACGACGAGCACGATCGACGCCAGCAGGACCCGGTGCACCACCTCGCCGAGGAACAGGCGGCTGAACGACGCGTCCGCGGCCCGCGCGCCGGGCCCGTCCAGCGGCAGGACCTGCACGACCGCGGAGGTCTCGATCGCCCCGTAGACGTGCGGGAAGGTCTCGGTCGTCCCCGGCGCGGGCTCCTCGACGACCGGTGCCGAGAGCCGGTCGGTCTCGACGACCAGCAGCACCAGCGGCTCCGACGCGTCGGCGTACCACCGCTCGCGGACGGCCTGCCACTGGTCGGCCCGGCTGGCGTGGATGAAGCCCTCCTCGGCCAGCGTGACGCCGTACGTCGAGGTGGTGTAGCGGCCGGTGCGGGTCGCCTCCTGCCAGTCCGCGAGCGTCGCGACGTGGAAGATGCGCATCCGCGGACCCGGCCTCAGAAGAGCCGGTGGCTGGGGTCGTCGAGCCCACGCAGGGCGTCGTAGTCGACCACCGCGCAGGCGATGCCGCGGTCGGTGGCGAGCACGCGGGCCTGGGGCTTGATCTCCTGCGCGGCGAAGATGCCGCGGACGGGGGAGAGCAGCGGGTCGCGGTTGAGCAGCTCGAGGTAGCGGGTGAGCTGCTCGACGCCGTCGATCTCGCCGCGCCGCTTGATCTCGACCGCGACGCTGGCGCCCTCGGCGTCGCGGCACATGAGGTCGACCGGACCGATCGCGGTCGGGAACTCCCGCCGGACGAGTGTCAGGCCGGGCTGGAGCGTCGCCGGGTGCTCGGCGAGCAGCTCCTGGAGGTGCTTCTCGACGCCGTCCTTCTGCAGGCCGGGGTCGACGCCGAGCTCGTGGACGGACTCGTGGAGCACCTCGTCGATGAGGATCCGCAGGGTGTCGTCGGACTTGGGGTTGGTGACCGTCCACTCGACCCGGCCGTCCTCGGTGGTGCCCTCGCGCAGCGCGCACGGCGGGGACATCCAGTTCAGCGGCTTGTAGGAGCCGCCGTCGGAGTGCACGAGCACCGAGCCGTCGGCCTTGATCATCAGCACCCGGGTGGCCATCGGGAGGTGGGCCGTGAGCCGTCCCGCGTAGTCGACCTGGCAGCGCGCAACGACGAGTCTCACGGGCGGGCAATCTACCCGTCGCCGAGACGCTTGCGGCCCGCCCGTCCCTGGGGTTGAGTGCTGGACCATGACGACCGCGCCGCTGCCGATGGCCGAGACGACCCACGGAGGCTGGCTGGGCGAGGTCGAGGAGTCGATCAACGCCGCCTTCGACCCGGTCGCGAGCGCGGTCACCAGCGTCGTCTTCTGGGAGGTGCCGCTGGGCGACTACTCCTTCCCGCTGATCGTGCTGTGGCTCGTCGCGGCGGCGGCGGTGTTCACCGTCTACTTCCGCGGCATCCAGTTCCGCGGGGTCGGCACCTCGATCGCCCTGGTCCGCGGCAAGTTCTCCCGCGCGAGCGACCCGGGCGAGGTCACGCACTTCCAGGCGCTCACCTCGGCGGTCTCCGGCACGGTGGGGCTCGGCAACATCGCCGGCGTCGGTGCGGCCGTGACGATCGGCGGACCCGGCGCGACGTTCTGGATGATCCTGGCGGGCCTGCTCGGCATGTGCACGAAGTTCGTCGAGTGCACGCTCGGCGTGAAGTACCGCGAGGTGCACGAGGACGGCACCGTCACCGGCGGGCCGTTCCGGTACCTGCCGGTCGCCTTCGAGCGCTTCGGCGCGGGCGTCTCGCGAGCCCTCACCCTGGTCTTCGCCGTGGCGCTGTTCTTCTTCGGCGCGGTGGGCGGCAACATGTTCCAGGCCAACCAGACCTTCGCGCAGGCGCAGGAGGTGACCGGCGGCGAGGACGGCTTCCTCGGCTCCGCCGGGTCGGCCCTGGTCTTCGGGATCGTGCTCGCGCTGCTGGTCGGTGCGGTGATCCTCGGCGGCATCACCAGCATCGGCGTCGTCACCTCGCGGCTGGTGCCGATGATGGCCCTCATCTACGTCGGCGCCTGCCTGCTCGTCATCGGCAGCAACGCCGACCGCCTCGGCGCGGCGGCGGGCGAGATCGTCTCCGGGGCGTTCGCGCCGGAGGGGGTCGCGGGCGGGGCGATCGGCGTGCTGATCGTCGGCTTCCAGCGCGCCGCCTTCTCCAACGAGGCGGGCGTCGGCTCGGCGCCGATCGCCCACTCCGCGGTCAAGACCCGGCACCCGGTCAGCGAGGGCTTCGTCGCCCTGCTCGAGCCCTTCATCGACACGGTCGTGATCTGCACGATGACCGCGCTGACGATCGTCATCGCCGACACCGCCTACTACTCCGAGCAGCGCGACGTGGTCGCCGGAGGCGGCGCCGTGCCCGACGGCGTACTGGTGACGTCCGACGCGTTCGAGACGTTCCTGCCGTCGTTCCCGGTCGTCCTCGCGATCGCGGTCGCGCTCTTCGCCTTCTCGACGCTGATCACGTGGAGCTACTACTCGATGAAGGCGTGGACGACGCTGTTCGGTCGTACGCCGACCAGCGAGCTGGTCTTCAAGGCGCTCTTCTGCGTCTTCACCGTCATCGGCACGGTGATCTCGTTCGGCTCGGTGGTCGACTTCGCCGATGCGATGCTCTTCGTCTGCGCGGTGGTCAACCTGCTCGCGTGCTACCTGCTGCTGCCGCGCGTGCGTGAGGAGCTGCGCGACTTCCGCCAGGGGCTCCGGTCCGGCGCCATCGCCGAGGTGCCGGCCGACGAGCGGGCGGGCTGACCGGTCGGCCCGGTCGACCGGCTCCGGGCGGTGTGACGAGCGCCTCGTCCGGCCTCCGTTCCAGGGGTTACCAGCCGGTAGCACTCGTGCCATAGTCCCGCCATGACGACGAACGAGCAGATCGCCCGGACGCTGGTCCTCCCGTACCTCAACCACGCGGTCCGGATGTTCGAGTCCGGCTACGCCTCGGCCGCCGACATCGACGCCGGCATGCGCTTCGGCTGCGGCTACCCGCAGGGCCCGCTGGCGACCGTCGACGAGCTGGGCGCCGCCACGGTGCGCGACCAGCTCGCCGCGCGGTACGCCGAGACCGGCGACCCGCTGCACCAGCCCGCCGACCTCCTCGAGAAGCTGGCCGCGAACGGCACGACCCTCGCCGAGGCGGCCCGGGGCGGCGAGCAGGCCGAGCCCCAGCTGCGCCACGAGATCGCCACGGTCGGCGTCGTCGGCACCGGCACCATGGCCTCCGGCATCGCCCAGGTCTTCGCGGCGAAGGGGTACGACGTCGTCTACGTCGGCCGCTCGGAGGAGAAGGTCGCCGGTGTCCAGGCCGCCATCGCGAAGTCGCTGGACCGCCTCGTGAGCAAGGGCAAGCTCGAGGAGTCGGAGAAGGAGGCCGTCCTCGGCCGCCTGACCGGCGCCACCTCGCGCGCGTCGCTGGCCACCGCCGACCTCGTCGTCGAGGCGATCGCCGAGGAGCTGTCGGTCAAGAAGGAGCTCTTCGCCGACCTCGACCGCATCTGCAAGCCCGGCGCGATCCTGGCCACCACCACCTCGAGCCTCCCGATCGCCGCGTGCGCCGCGGCCACGTCGCGCCCCGAGTCGGTCATCGGCATGCACTTCTTCAACCCCGCGCCCGTCATGAAGCTCGTCGAGGTCGTCACCACCGAGCAGACCGGCGCCGACGTGGACGAGACCGTCCGGGCGCTCTGCGCACGTGTCGGCAAGGTCGCGGTCTCCTGCGGCGACCGGGCCGGCTTCATCGTCAACTGCCTGCTGTTCCCCTACCTCAACGACGCGGTCAAGCTGCACGAGTCGGGCGCCGCCTCGCTCGAGGAGATCGACACCGCGATCAAGGAGGAGGCCGGTTTCCCCATGGGGCCCTTCCAGCTCCTCGACGTCGTCGGCAACGACGTGTCGCTGGCGATCGAGAAGGAGCTGCACGCGGAGTTCGGCCACGACGGCTTCGCCCCCGCCACGATGCTGGAGAAGGTCGTCGCGGACGGCCACCTCGGTCGCAAGACCGGGCGGGGCTTCCACGACTACGCCGGCTGAGGTGGGGTGCGCGTACCACCTCCAGGTGGTACGCGCACCCTTCTGGGCCGATGCATCGCCCCGGAAGCGGGTGCGGAGGCCCAGGAGTTCCGGTCCGGAGGCGGCGCGGGGCCGCGGTGAGCGGCGCCTGCGCTCGCGCGGGTCCGTACGCTGGACCCATGGGAGAGCTGCTGGTCATCCTCGCACTCATCGCGCTGGTGCTCGTCGCCGTCGGGGTCTCGAGCCGGCGCAAGCAGGCGCGTGAGCTCGAGCGGCAGCAGGCCGAGCTCGAGCCGGTCAAGAAGCTGGCGTTCGAGGACATCACCGCCCTCGGCGTCGAGCTGCAGTCCCTCGACGCCGACCTGGCGGGCCAGCCGCTGGACGCCGGCGCGAACGCCGACTACCAGCGCGCGCTCGACTCCTACGAGGCCGCCAAGACCGCGGGCGACCGGCTGAGCCGGCCCGAGGAGATCAAGCACGTCACCGAGATCCTCGAGGACGGGCGGTACGCCATGGCGTGCGTGCGCGCGCGGGTGGCCGGCGAGCCGCCCCCGGCGCGCCGCCCGCTGTGCTTCTTCGACCCGCGGCACGGGCTGTCGGTCGAGGACGTGCCGTACACCCCGCCCGGCGGCACCCGACGCGACGTACCGGCCTGCGAGCTCGACGCCGAGCGGGTCAAGGTCGGTGCGGCGCCCGACATCCGCCAGGTGATGGTCGGCTCGCAGCGGGTGCCGTACTGGCAGGGCGGTCGGGCCTACCAGCCCTACGCCGCGGGCTACTTCGGCAGCTACGCCGCGATGGACTTCATGTTCATGGGCCTCATGTTCGGCGCGTTCGGCGGCTTCGACGCCCTCGGGGAGATCGGCGAGGGCCTGGGGGAGGGCCTCGGTTCGATCGGCGAGGGCATCGGCGACATGTTCGACGGCTTCGACTTCTGAGACCGCTTCGGTGACCGGGTCGCTCCGGCGGGTGCTCGCGCTGCTGCTCGGGGCGGCCCTGCTCCTCCCGGCGGCTCCGGCGACGGGTGCGGCGCCGGAGGTCCGGCCGCTGCCGGTCGGCACGCACGCGGACTACCAGCTCGGGGGCGTGCGCCCGGTGCCCGCGAGCGTCGGGATCGTCGTGCGCGACCGCCGAGCAGAGCCGGCGGGTCGCTACGACGTCTGCTACGTCAACGCGTTCCAGACCCAGCCCGACGAGCGGCGCTTCTGGCGCGAGCGCAGGCACCTGGTGCTCCGCGAGGACGGCAGGCCGGTCACCGACGCCGCGTGGGGCGAGTGGCTGCTCGACCTGCGCACCCCGGCCAAGCGCCGGGCGCTCGCGCGCATCGTGGGCCGCTGGGTCGACCGCTGCGCGAAGGACGGCTACGAGGCGGTGGAGTACGACAACCTCGACTCGTTCACCCGCAGCCGCGGCCTGCTCCGGCGACGCCAGGCGCTCGCCTACGCGCGGCTCGTCGTGGCCGAGGCGCACGAGGCCGGGCTCGCCGCCGGTCAGAAGAACCTCGCGGGCCTCGACGGCACGAAGGTCGGCTTCGACTTCGCGGTGGCCGAGGAGTGCGAGCGCTACCGCGAGTGCGGGGCGTACGCCGCGGCGTACGGCCGTCGGGTCGTCGCGGTGGAGTACCGCGAGCGGGACTTCCGCCGCGCCTGCCGGCACTGGGGCGAGCGGCTGCCGGTCGTGCTGCGCGACCTCGCGGTGAGCCCGACCGGCGTGCGCCGCTTCTGCTGATGCCTCAGGCGTCGGCGGCCCGGCGGGCGCGGTAGGCCGCGACGGCGTTGCGGTTGCCGCAGGCGGTCGAGCAGAACCGGCGCGAGCGGTTGCGCGACAGGTCGAGCACGACCGCCTCGCAGTCGTCGTCGGCGCAGACGCCCAGCCGCGAGAGCTCGTCCGCGCGGATGACGTCGATCATCGCCATCGCGGCCTCGACGGAGATGCGGGTGGGCAGGGGCGCGTCGGAGACGACGGCGTGGAGGTGCCAGTCGAAGCGGTCGTGGCGCACCAGCTGGGGGAGCGCGCGCGCCTCGGCCAGCATCGTGTTGACCAGGTCGGCGGCGGTGTCGCGGTCGGCGGTGAGCAGGCTGCGCAGCACCGGCCGCAGCGCCCGCACCTCGTCGAGCTCGGCGCGCGTGCGGTCGCGCCGGCCGGTGAACTCGAACCGCTCGTAGAAGGCGTCGAGGTCCGCCACCGTCTCCAGGGTGTCGGGCGGCTCGGCGGTGTTGGCCAGCGTCACGGCGGCCACCAGCGACTGCTCGGTGTCATGGGCGAAGACCACGTTGACAGATTACCAGCCAGCTGCTTAGTGTCATGATCCATGAGCACGATGGCTGATGACGCCCCGGTGGTCGTCGCGGGTCCGCGGACGGCGACCGGGCTCGCGTTCGCACTGGCCTCGGCGCTCAGCTTCGGTCTCTCCGGGGCACTGGCGAGCGGGCTGCTCGACGCGGGCTGGTCGGCCGGCGCGACCGTGCTCGTGCGGGTCGGTCTGGCCGCGGTCGTCGTGCTGCCGCTGGGCCTGTGGGCGCTCGACGGGCGGTGGGACGTGCTGCGGCGCAACGCCGGCCTGGTCGTCCTCTACGGCCTGCTCGCGGTCGCCGGCGCGCAGTTCTGCTACTTCTCCGCGGTCCAGCACATGCAGGTCGGCCCTGCCCTGCTGATCGAGTACACCGCGCCGGCCGCCGTGGTCGTGTGGCTCTGGCTCCGGCACGGGCAGCGCCCCGGCCCGATCACCCTGGCCGGCGCCGGGCTCGCCGCCCTTGGCCTGGTGCTCGTCCTCGACCTGCTCTCGGGCGCCGACCTGAGTCCGGTGGGCGTCGCGTGGTCGCTGGCCGCGATGGTCGGCGCGGCGTCGTACTTCATCATCTCGGCCGACACCTCGACCGGACTGCCGCCGCTGGCGCTCGCCGCGGGCGGGCTCGTCGTCGGCTCGACGGCGCTCGGCGTGCTCGGGTTGGTCGGCGTGCTGCCGATGCGGGCCAGCACGGCGGTCGTGTCGTACGCCGACCGCGAGGTCACCTGGTGGGTGCCGCTGGTCGTGCTTGGCCTCGTCACCGCGGCCGTCGCCTACTGCACCGGGATCGCGGCCGGCCGGCGCCTCGGCTCCCGGCTGGCGTCGTTCGTGGCGCTGCTCGAGGTGGTCGCCGGGGTCGTCTTCGCCTGGCTGCTGCTCGACGAGCTGCCGCGCACGATCCAGCTGGTCGGCGGGCTGCTCGTGCTGGCCGGCGTCGTCGGCGTGAAGCTGGGCGAGCGGCAGACGGCCCGGGTCGAGCCCACACCGGCCTGAGTCAGCCCGCCCGCCGCAGCCCGGGCCGCCGGGACGAGGTCAGGCCTGGTCCTCGGCGAACCCGGCGACCACGTCGCGCAACGAGGCCAGCTGGGCGACGATCGCGTCGCGGCGCTTGGTGAGCCGGTCCAGCTCCGCGCGCACCGCGGCGGCCTCCCGCTCGGCCTCGGCCTGGCCGGTCGAGGTGATCGACTCGGCCTGGGTGCGCGCGGAGGCCACGATCTGCTCGGCCTCGCGCCGGACCCGGGCGAGCAGCGCCTCGGACTCCGACTGCGCGGTCGCCCGGTGCTCGGCGGCCTGCTTGGTGGCGGCGCGGGCCCGCTCCTCGGCGGCCGCGGCGCGCGACTCCGCCTCCTCGACCAGCCGGCGCGTCTCGGCGGTGGCGCTGTTGTGGTGGTCGGTGGCCTCGCGGGCCAGCCGCTCCTTCTCCACCGCCAGCGCGCGGCGGGCCTCCTGGACCTCGCGGTCGGCGGCGGCGCGGGCCTGCTCGACCTCGCGCTGGGCCGAGGTGCGCATCTCGGTGGTCTCCTGCTGGGCGGCGAGCCGGAGCTGGTCGGCCTCCCGGCGGGCCGAGGCCAGCAGGTCCTCGGCCTCGCCCCGGGCCAGCGAGCGCTCCTGCTCGGCGTCGGCGACCGAGCGGCTGCGCATCTCGTCGAGCTCCTTGAGCTGCACCATCCGCATGTCCTCGGCCTCGCGGGCCGCGTCGGCCCGGATCGCCTTGGCGTCGCGGTTCGCCTGCTCGAGGATCTCCGCTGCGTCGCGGCTCGCGATCGCGCGGATCTCGTCGGCCTCCTCCTCGGCCAGCCGCAGCATCGCCGACGCGCGGCCGCCCAGACCGGCGTACGACGGCTGCTCGTACTCGCGCAGCTCCTCGCGGGCCGCGGCGAGCTGCTGCTCGAGGTCGGTCGTACGCCGTTCGGCCTCCGCCACGCGCGACGTCAGCGCGGCGTGGTCGGCGAGCAGGCCGCGGAAGCGCTGGTCGACGGCGTCGCGGTCGTAGCCGCCGCGGCGGACCACCGGGAAGTCGGGTGCGGCGGTGGCCGGCGGCGGGACCGCGGGCCGGCCGGCCGCGGGGCGGGCCACGGCCGGGCGCTGCTGCGTGCGCTGGGGCGTCGGCTCGGCGCGCTGGGCCGCGGGCTGGGCGGGCGGCTGGGCAGCCGTGCGCCGGGCCGCGTCGCCCGGCGGGGGCACGGTGGGCAGGACCTGGGTCGCCTCGTCGTCGGTCGGCTCGACGTCTGCGGGCTCGCGCTCCGGGTCGTTGTTGAAGATGGACAGACCCTGGTCGCTCATCAGCTACATCCTCTGGTCGTTCGCGGTGGTGACGGCCGGACCCCCATCTTCCACGATCTCCCTGAGAGTTCTCACCTGGGTTGAGGGCGCGTCGCGGCACCGTCCGCAACCCGCGGTCGGAGACGCACGACGCCCCGCCGACCGGGTGGTCGGCGGGGCGTCGTCCGGGTCCAGCGGGAGGTCAGACTCCGCGGAAGCGGTTGATGGCGGCCTCGTGCTTGGCGCGCTTCTCGGTGTCGCGGACGCCGAGGCCCTCCTCGGGGGCGAGGCAGAGGACGCCGACCTTGCCCTGGTGCTTGTTGTGGTGCACGTCGAGGGCGGCCTGGCCGACCTCGTCGAGGGTGTAGGTCTTGGACAGGGTGGGGTGGATCTTGCCCTGGGCGATGAGGCGGTTGGCCTCGTAGGCCTCGCGGTAGTTGGCGAAGTGGCTGGACACGATGCGCTTGAGGTTCATCCACAGGTAGCGGTTGTCGTACTCGTGCAGGTAGCCGGTGGTCGAGGCGCAGGTGGTGATGGTGCCGCCCTTGCGGGTGACGTAGACGCTGGCGCCGAAGGTCTCGCGGCCGGGGTGCTCGAAGACGATGTCGATGTCCTCACCGCCGGTGAGCTCGCGGATCCGCTTGCCCAGGCGCTGCCACTCCTTGGGGTTCTGCTGGGTGCCCTCGTCGTTCCAGAACTTCCAGTTCTCCTCGGAGCGGTTGATGACCATCTCGGCGCCCATGGAGCGCACGATCTTCGCCTTCTCCTCGTTGGAGACCACGCAGATCGGGTTGGCGCCGCCGTTGAGGGCGTACTGGGTCGCGAAGCCGCCCAGGCCGCCGGAGGCGCCCCAGATCAGCACGTTGTCGCCCTGCTTCATCTGCCCGGCGTTCTTGGAGACCAGCTGCCGGTAGGCGGTGGCGTTGACCAGGCCGGGGGAGGCGGCCTCCTCCCAGGTGAGGTGGTCGGGCTTGTCCAGCAGCTGGTTGGACTTGACCAGCGCGATGTGGGCCAGGCCGCCGAAGTTGGTCTCGAAGCCCCAGATGCGCTGCTGGGGGTCCATCATCGTGTCGTCGTGGCCGGCGGGGTCCTCCAGCTCGACCGAGAGGCAGTGGGCCACGACCTCGGCGCCGGGCTTCCACTTGGTCACGCCCGGGCCGGTCTTGAGCACGACGCCGGCCAGGTCGGAGCCGACGACGTGGTAGGGCAGGTCGTGGCGCTTGGTGAGCTCCGAGAGCCGGCCGTAGCGCTCGAGGAAGCCGAAGGTGGAGACCGGCTCGAAGATCGAGGTCCACACGGTGTTGTAGTTGATGGCCGAGGCCATCACGGCGACGAGCGCCTCGCCGGGGCCGAGCTCGGGGAGCGCGACCTCCTCGACGTGCAGAGACGTGCGGGGGTCCTTGTCGCGCGAGGCGAGACCCTCGAACATGTCCACCTCGTCCTTGTGGACCGTGGCGGCGCGGTAGGACTCGGGCAGCGGCAGGTTCGCGAAGTCCTCGCTGGCGGTATCGCCGGCGAGGATGGCGTCCAGGATGTTCTGCACGGGTGCGGTCTCCTCAGGGAAGGCGGGCGGTGCGGACGGGTGGTGGGAAGATACCCACGGGTAACCTCGCTGGAACAGGGGTTGGTGAGCGAGGTCTCAACCACGGGCCGGTCAGTGCGCGGCGTCGGCCGCCGGCTCGACCAGCTCCACGAGCACGCCGCCGGCGTCCTTGGGGTGGATGAAGTTGATCCGCGAGTCCGAGGTGCCGCGTCGCGGGGCGTCGTACAGCAGGCGCACGCCGCGCTCGCGCAGGACCGCGCTGACCGCTTCGACGTCGGTGACGCGGTACGCCATCTGCTGGACGCCGGGGCCCGAGCGCTCGAGGAACTTCGCGATCGTCGAGCTCTCGTCCAGCGGGGCGAGCAGCTGGATGTGGGAGCCGGAGTCGCCGACGGCCATCATCGCCTCCCGGACCCCCTGCTCCTCGTTGGTCTCCTGGTGGGCCAGGCGCATGCCGAAGGTCGTCTCGTAGAAGGCGATGGCCTCGTCGAGGTCGCGGACGGCGATGCCGACGTGGTCAATCGCGGTGAACAGGTGCCCGGGGATCTCGAGCGGGGCGCCGGTCGAGGGAGTGGAGTCGGTCATGCCCGTCATGGTCGCGGAGGCCCGCGGGGGCCGCGACCCCTTGTGACGAGTGCCTCACGGGGCCCCGTCCGAGACGGTCTTCCGGGCACTCCTACGCGTGGGTAAGGTCCGCCGAAACGGGCGCCGCGCCACGTGACGCCCCGCCGTTCCCACCGCTGGAGGAGCACCATGTCCGGAACCGTCATCGTCGCGGGGGCGCGCACCCCGATCGGCCGTCTGTCCGGGGGCCTCAAGGACCTCTCGGCCTCCGACCTCGGTGGTCACGCCATCAAGGGCGCGCTGGAGAAGGCCGGTGTCTCCGGCGAGCAGGTCGACTACGTCGTCATGGGCCAGGTCATCCTGGCCGGTGCGGGCCAGAACCCCGCCCGCCTCGCGGCGGTCAAGGGCGGCATCCCGATGAACGTCCCGTCGATCACGATCAACAAGGTCTGCCTGTCGGGCCTCAACGCCATCGCGCTGGCCGACCAGATGATCCGCGCCGGCGAGGCCGAGGTCATCGTGGCCGGTGGCATGGAGTCGATGACCAACGCGCCGCACTTCCTGCCGAAGTCCCGCGAGGGCATCAAGTTCGGCGACGTGAAGCTCGTCGACTCGATGGCCTACGACGCGCTCTTCGACCAGTTCACCTCCCAGGCGATGGGCCTGCTCACCGAGGAGTGCAACGCCGCGAGCGCCAACCTGACCCGCGAGGAGCAGGACGAGTACGCCGCGCAGTCGCACCACAAGGCGGCCACCGCGTGGAAGAACGGCGTCTTCGACGCCGAGGTCGTCCCGGTCTCCATCCCGCAGCGCAAGGGCGACCCGGTCGTCATCAGCACCGACGAGGGCGTGCGCGGCGAGACCACGGCCGAGTCGCTGGGCAAGCTGCGCGCGGCGTTCTCGAAGACCGGCACCATCACCGCGGGCTCGTCCTCGCAGATCTCCGACGGCGCCGCCGCGGTGGTCGTGATGAGCAAGACCAAGGCCGAGGAGCTCGGCCTGGAGTGGCTGGCCGAGGTCGGCGCGCACGGCCAGGTGGCCGGCCCCGACTCGACGCTGCAGCTGCAGCCGGCCGCCGCGACCGCGAAGGCCTGCGAGAAGGAGGGCATCGACCCGACCGAGCTCGACCTCGTGGAGTTCAACGAGGCGTTCGCCGCGGTCGGCATCTCCTCGGCGCGCGAGCTGGGCATCGACAACGCCAAGGTCAACGTCAACGGCGGCGCGATCGCGCTCGGCCACCCGGTCGGCATGTCGGGCACCCGCGTCGTGCTCCACCTCGCGCTGGAGCTCCAGCGCCGCGGTGGCGGCGTCGGCGCGGCCGCCCTGTGCGGCGGCGGCGGCCAGGGCGACGCCCTGATCGTGCGGGTCCCGAAGAAGTAGTGCCTCCTCGCCACCAGGCGGACGTCCCGGGCCTCGTCGAGCGCGCACGCGCCGGCGAGGCCCGGGCCGTCGCCCGGCTGATCTCGCTGGTCGAGGACGAGTCGCCGCTGCTGCGCGAGGTCACCGCGGCCCTCGCCCCGCACACCGGGCGCGCCCAGGTCCTCGGCCTGACCGGCGCCCCCGGCGTCGGGAAGTCCACGACCACCAACGCCCTCGTGCGCGAGCTGCGCGCCGCCGGCAAGCGGGTCGGGGTCCTCGCGGTCGACCCCTCGTCGCCCTTCTCCGGCGGCGCCCTCCTCGGCGACCGCATCCGCATGCAGGACCACGCCGGCGACAAGGACGTCTACATCCGCTCGATGGCCTCCCGCGGCCACCTCGGCGGCCTCGCCTGGTCGACCCCGCAGGCCGTGCGCGTGCTCGACGCCGCCGGCTGCGACGTGGTGGTCGTGGAGACCGTCGGTGTCGGGCAGAGCGAGGTCGAGGTGGCCGGCCTGGCCGACACCACGCTGGTGCTGCTCGCGCCCGGCATGGGCGACGGCATCCAGGCCGCCAAGGCCGGCATCCTCGAGGTCGGGGACGTCTACGTCGTCAACAAGGCCGACCGCGACGGGGCCGACCAGGTGCGGCGCGACCTCCGCTCGATGATCGCGCTCGCCGACCGCCCCGACGACGGCTGGGAGCCGCCGATCGTCAAGACCGTCGCGCAGGCCGGCGACGGCCTTGCCGAGCTGGTCGCCGAGGTCGACCGGCACCACGCCTGGCTGCAGCAGACCGGCGAGCTCCGGGCACGGCGTACGCGTCGGGCGCGGGCGGAGGTCGAGGCCATCGCGCTCGCGTCGTTGCGCCGCAGCTGGGGCGGCTGGAGCGACGGGGGCGACGGGTCCGGGCACACCGGCCTCGACGAGCTCGCCGCCGCCGTCGCGGCCGGCGACACCGACCCCTGGGCCGCGGCGGACCGGCTGCTGGAGCAGGTCGGCGGCTGAGGCCGCCCGGCCGCGGACGCATCGGCCGGGCAGGTCTGGACCGGCGCGCCTCCCCTCGGGGAAGCCGTGGCTCCGGGATGATCCCCGTCGAGCCGTGTCCTGATCCCGGTCGTCCGAGGTGGGTAGATGCAGAAGCTGGTCCTGGTCCTGGTCGTGGTGTTCCTCGGCTTCTGGATGTTCACCGACCCCAGCGGGCTCGCCGACGCCGGCGGGTCGGTCGGCAGCACGCTGGTCGCCTGGACCGGGAACCTCTTCGACGCGGTGATCGACTTCGTCGGCGAGCTCTGAGCCGGTGCAGCAGCCGCGCCCGCTCGGCGGGCCCGACATCGGCCGCCACCTCCTGCGCGAGGAGGGCGAGGTCATCGTCGACGAGGTGCGGCACCACTGGGCGGCCTACACCGTGCCGGTCCTCGAGGGGCTGCTCGCCGTGGCCGTGCTGGCCTGGGTGCCGGTGATCCACATCGACCTGGCCGGCTTCGCGCTGGTGCTGGCGATCGGGCTCGCGATGCACGCCGGCTGGGGCGCGCTGCGCGAGCACCGCGACCGGTTCGTCATCACCAACATGCGCGTCTTCCGCCTGCACGGGGTGCTGACGACCAAGATGGCCACGATGCCGCTGCACCGCATCCTCGACATCACCGTCGTGCGGCCGCTGCACGGGCGGATCTTCGGCTTCGGGCACTTCTGCTTCGAGTCGGCGGCGCAGGAGCAGGGCCTGCGCGACATCCGGTACGTCGGCCGGCCGGTGCAGCGCGACCTCGCCATCCAGCGGGTGGTCCAGCGCTCCGGGCTGCGCGGCCCGCGCGTGGGCTGACCGGCTCTCTGCTGGGATGGGGGCGTGGACCTCACCACCGCCCTCCGCCGCCTGCCCGAGAACCCTCGCGTGGTCGTCAGCGGCAACCACGCCACCCCGTGGCACACGCTGCGCCTGCTCGACGCCGTGCTGCCGTCGTACCGCCTGTGGACGCTCAACGGGCAGCCGGGCCTGCCCGACCGCGACGGCGTCACCCTCGAGACGTCGTTCGTGGGACCCGGGCAGCGGCGCAGCCCCCGGCTGTCCTACGTGCCCTCGCGGCTCTCGCTCGTGCCGACCCTGTTCGCCGGCGTCATGCCCGTCGACGCGGTCGTGCTGCACACGACGCCGCCGCGCGGGGGCACGGTGTCGCTCGGCACCGAGGTGAACGTCCTGCCGGCGGCGATCGAGTCGGCACGTGCCCGCGGCGGCCTGGTCGTCGCGCAGGTCAACCGCCACCTGCCGTGGACCTCCGGCGACGCCGAGCTCGACGTGTCGGTCGTCGACGTCATGGTGGAGGCCGACGAGCCGCTCGCGCACGCGCCGGTGCTGCCCATCGACGAGGACTCCGCGCGGATCGGTGCCCTGGTCGCCGACCGGGTCGGCGACGGCGCCACCCTGCAGGCCGGCATCGGAGCGGTGCCGGACGCGACCATGCGCGGCCTGGCCGGCCGGCGCGGGCTGCGGATCTGGACCGAGATGTTCTCCGACTCCGTCCTCGCGCTCGAGCGGGCCGGCGCGCTGGACACGAGCGTGCCGATCACCGCGTCGTTCCTCTTCGGTTCCGAGGAGCTCATCGACTGGGTCGACGGCAACGAGCGGGTCGTCATGGCCCGCACCGAGACCACCAACGACCCCGGTGTGATCGCCCGCAACCCGGCGATGACCAGCGTCAACACCGCGCTCCAGGTCGACCTCTTCGGCCAGGCCAACGCGTCGCGGATCAAGGCGCGGATCCACTCCGGGTTCGGCGGGCAGACCGACTTCATCGTCGGCGCGCTGCACAGCCCCGGCGGGCAGGCGGTGATCGCGCTGCGGTCGTGGCACCCGAAGGCCGACGTCTCGACGATCGTGCCGCTCGTCGACGAGCCGGTGACCTCGTTCCAGATGAGCGCGGTGGTCACCGAGCAGGGCGTCGCCGAGGTGCTCGGGCACGACCAGCGCGAGCAGGCGCGGCGGCTGATCGAGCACGCCGCGCACCCGAGCGTGCGCGAGGAGCTCCGCGAGGAGGCGGTCGAGCTGGGGCTGGCGGCTCCTCTCTAGAATCGCGGCCATGACGCAGCAGCCGTTCTCGCGCCCCGGTGCCATCGACCTCTCGGCGTTGAAGCGACCCGCCCCGTCCGCCCCGCCGCCGGCCCGCCCGGGGGCGGCCGGCCCCGGCGGTGCCCCCGCGCCCGCCGGAGCGGGCGCGGCCGGCGGGTCGTCGTACGCCGTGGACGTGACGGAGCAGAACTTCCAGACCGTCATCGAGGCCTCGATGACCGCGCCGGTGCTGCTGGTGTTCTACAGCCGCACCCGGATGCCGGAGAGCGGCCAGCTGGCCGACGACCTGGCGACCGTGTCAGGGGAGTACGAGGGCCGCTTCCTCGCCGGCCTCGTCGACATCGACGCCGCCCCGCAGATCGCGCAGGCGATGCAGATCCCGTCGATCCCGCTCGTCGTGGCCGTGCTCGACGGCCGGCCCGCGCCGCTGCTGCAGGACGCGCTTCCCATCGACGAGCTGCGCACCGCGCTCAACCAGGTCATGCAGCAGCTGACCGCGCAGGGGATGACCGGGCGGCACCAGCCGCTGCAGGCCACCGCGCCGGCCGGTGAGGACGACGAGCCGCAGGTCGACCCGCGGTACGCCGCCGCCCAGGACGCGCTCGGCGAGGGTGACATCGACCGCGCGGTCGCGGAGTACCAGAAGCTCGTCGACGCCAACCCCGCCGACGCCGAGGCCGCCGCCGGGCTCGCCATGGCGAAGGTGCTGCAGCGGACCCAGGGCGTCGACCTCAACGAGGCGCGAGCCGCCGGCGCCGCCAACCCCGACGACGTCGAGGCCCAGACGATGGTCGCCGACCTCGACCTGCTCGGCGGCCACGTCGAGGACGCCTTCGCCCGCCTCGTCGAGCTGGTCCGCCGTACCTCCGGCGACGAGCGGAACGCCGCCCGCGAGCACCTCCTCGGCCTCTTCGCCGCCGTCGGCAACGACGACCCCCGGGTCATCAGGGGCCGTCAGGCGCTCGCCTCCGCGCTGTTCTGACCGGCCGCGGGCCTCGCGACACCTGACCCGCCCGACTCAGTCGCCGAGCGCGGCGAGGACGGCCGTGACGGCGGGGGAGTCGGTCATACTGCGGCGGTGCAGCGCGACGACGTCGCGGGTGGGCACCGGGTCGGTGACGGGAACGGCGACGAGGTCGGGACCGAGCGGCTGCCGCCCGAGCCGGGGCACGAGCGCGATACCCAGCCGGGCGCGGGCCAGCGCGAGGTGGGAGTCGAACTCCATCGACTGGTGGGCGATCCGCGGCAGCCGGCCGGTGCCGTCGTACATCCGGTGCAGCCACTGGCGGCAGATCGTGCCCTCCGGCGTCGCGACCCACTCCTCGTCGAGCAGGTCGCGCGGCGTCACGACCTCGCCGCGGGCCAGGGGGTGGTCGCGGTGCACGACGACGTCGGCGACGTCCTGCGCGACCGAGGTGGACGCCAGGTGGTCCGGCACCGCCAGCGGTACGTCGCCCCACCGGTGCACCACGCCGATGTCGGCCTGGCCCGAGGCGACCAGGTCGATCGAGTCCCACGGCTCGCACTCGTGGAGCGTGACCACGAGGTCCGGGTGGGCGTCGATGAGCAGCCGCAACCGCGGCGCGACCAGGCCGCGGACGGCGGTGGAGAACGCCGTCATCCGCAGCCGCCCGGCGACCGCGCCGGCCTCGCGGTGCAGCTCGGCCTCGAGCTGCTCGAGACCGGCGAGCAGGCGGCCGCCGCCGTCGACGAGGTGGCGGCCGTGGCGGGACAGCACCACGCCGCGACCGACGCGCTCGAGCAGCGGCACCCCCGTCTGCCGCTCGAGCCGCTTCACCTGCTGGGAGACGGCGCTCGGGGTGAAGCCGAGCGCCTCGGCCGCGGCGACGACCGAGCCGTGGGCCGCGACCGCGCGCAGGGACGTCAAGGCGGTCAGGTCGATCATGAAGCGACGGTACATGGATACGTGCACCAATCGACGCTGGTGCTTCACGATCGGCACCGCCACGCTGGGCACGTGAACCGCCGCGACTCGCTGCTCGCCGCCCTCGTGGCTGCGATCTGGGGCTTCAACTTCGTCGTCATCGACTGGGGCATGGGCGAGGTGCCGCCGCTGCTGTTCTGCGCCGTGCGCTTCGTGCTCGTGCTGGTGCCGGCGATCCTGCTCGTGCGCCGCCCCGCGGTGCCGTGGCGCACGCTGGCCGCGGTGGGGGCGACCATGTCGCTGGGCCAGTTCGGCTTCCTGTACGTCGCGATGGCCGCCGGTCTGCCGCCCGGGCTCGCCGCGCTCGTGCTCCAGGCGCAGGTCGTGTTCACGATCGTCATCGCGGCCGGGGTCCTGCGGGAGCGGCCCACGACGGCACAGGTCGCCGGGGTGCTGGTCGGCACGCTCGGGCTGGTCGTCGTCGCGGTCGGCCGCGGCGGCGACGTACCCCTCGTCGCGCTCGCGCTGTGCCTGCTCGGCGCCCTGTCCTGGGGCATCGGCAACGTCGTCTCGCGCGCCTCGGGCGCGCCGGGCGGCCTCGCCCTGACCGTCTGGTCGGCGGTCGTGGTCCCGGTGCCGCTGCTCGCTCTCTCGCTGCTGGTCGACGGCCCCGCCGCCGTGGCGGACGGGCTCGCGGCGTTCGGGTGGGAGGCGGCTGTCTCGAGCCTCTACACCGCCGGGCTCGCCTCGCTGGTCGGCTACGGCCTGTTCAACGGGCTGCTCGGCCGCAACCCCTCGGCCGCCGTCGTGCCGTGGGTGCTGCTCGCGCCGGTCGTCGCCACCGCGTCGGCGTGGCTGCTGCTGGACCAGGTGCCGAGCCCCGGCGAGGCGGCCGGGGGCGCGCTGCTCGTGGCCGGCGTGCTGGTCGCCCTGCGGCGCCCGTCAGCAGCGGCCGGACTCGGTGTACGCCGGCGCGCCGGCGAGGTTGGCGACGGCGGCGCGGAGCCGACGGGCGGTGAAGTCGGCGCAGAGCCGGTCGGCCTCGTCGAGGGTGTGGAACTCCGCGGAGCGGATCTCGCGGGCCTGCTTGACGATCCGGTCGGTGATCGAGGCGTCGTGGACGCCGCCGTCGAAGACCAGGCACAGCGCGTCGTCCCAGCCCGACCACGGCGGGAGCCAGTCGGTCAGCAGCAGGCGGCCGGGCTCGATGCTGAGCCCGAGCTCCTCCTCGACCTCGCGGCCGACGGCCACGCGCGGCGACTCGTTGACCTCGACGACGCCGCCGGGGAGGTCCCAGTCCTGCTTGTAGGTGAGCTGGCACAGCAGCACGCGGTCGTCGCGGTCGCGCAGCAGCAGCTGGCCGATCGCCCGCTTGCGGGGGAGGAAGGAGTTCAGCAGCGCGCGGAACCCCTCCGGCTCGGAGGTGGGCACGTCGGTGGCGAGCCGGGCGTAGACGATCCGGTCGACCGGTGCGCCGTCGACGGTCACGCCGCGCATGATCCCCTCGCGGCGCATCCCGGACCAGGTGGCGGTGCGTTGGCCGACCTCGTCGGCGGGGTCGACCAGCGCCTCGACGCGAGCGTGGGCGGTGAGGGCCTCGGCCACCTCGCGGCGCACGACGTCGACGGGCTCGCCGGCGGACCAGGAGATCCGCGCGACGCCCTCGGCGACGGTCGTCACGCTGGGTGGCTGGTCGGTCACGGGATCACCCTAGGGGGCCGCCGGTGACCGACCGGCTCGAGCCCGGGGCCACCGGCGACCGCGCCCCGGCCGGGTCGCCGGGCGGTCACGCCTTCCGGCGGAACCAGACCGTGGCGAGCGGCGGCACCACGATGTCGGCGTGCGCCGGCAGCCCCTGGTGCTCGCCGGCCACCGCGGTGATCGCGCCGAGGTTGCCGACGCCGGAGCCGGTGTAGGTCTCGGCGTCGGTGTTGAGCACCTCCTCCCACACCCCCTCGGCGGGCAGCGCGAGCCGGTAGCCGTCGTGCGGCACGGCGGAGAAGTTCGCCACGCACACCAGCTCCGGCACGTCGGTCACCGAGCCGGCCGCGCCGCCGGCGACCTCGGGTGCGGCGGGCACCCGACGCACGAAGGAGAAGGTGTTGCGGCCGGCGTCGTTGGCGTCGATCCACTGGAAGCCCGCCGGGTCGTGGTCGGCCGCCCACAGCGCGGGGGAGCCGGTGTAGACCCGGTTGAGGTCGCGCACCAGCGAGTGCACGCCGCGGTGCTCGGGGTGGTCGAGCAGCCACCAGTCGAGCTCGCGGGACTCCGCCCACTCCGACTCCTGGCCGAGCTCGGCGCCCATGAACAGCAGCTGCTTGCCCGGGTGGGCCCACATGAAGCCGAGGTAGGCGCGCAGGTTCGCCAGCTGCTGCCAGCGGTCGCCGGGCATCTTGCGCAGCAGCGAGCCCTTGCCGTGCACGACCTCGTCGTGGCTGATCGGCAGCACGTAGTTCTCCGACCACGCGTAGACGAGGGAGAACGTCATCTCGCCGTGGTGGTAGGCGCGGTGGACCGGCTCGTGGGCGACGTACCCCAGCGAGTCGTGCATCCAGCCCATGTTCCACTTGAAGCCGAAGCCGAGGCCGTCGGCGGAGGTCGGCCGGGTGACGCCGGGCCAGGACGTGGACTCCTCGGCGATGGTCACGATGCCGGGGACGCGCTTGTAGACGGTCGCGTTCATCTCCTGGAGGAACTGCACCGCCTCGAGGTTCTCGCGGCCGCCGTGCTTGTTCGGCGTCCACTCGCCCTCCTCGCGCGAGTAGTCGAGGTAGAGCATCGAGGCGACGCCGTCGACGCGCAGGCCGTCGGCGTGGAACTCCTCGAGCCAGTAGACCGCGTTGGCGTAAAGAAAGTTGCGCACCTCGTGGCGGCCGAAGTTGAAGATGTGGGAGCCCCACTCCTTGTGCCAGCCGCGCTGGGGGTTGGGGTCCTCGTAGAGCGGCGTGCCGTCGAAGCGAGCCAGTGCCCACTCGTCGGTCGCGAAGTGGCCGGGCACCCAGTCCAGGATCACGCCGATGCCGGCCTGGTGCAGCTTGTCGACGAGCAGCTTGAAGCCGTCGGGGTCGCCGAAGCGGGAGTCCGGCGCGAAGTACGACGTCACGTGGTAGCCCCACGAGCCGCCGAACGGGTGCTGCATGACCGGCATCAGCTCGACGTGGGTGAAGCCGAGGTCGGCGAGGTACGCCGGCAGCTCCTCGGCCAGCTCGGCCCACGACCAGAAGCGGCCGTCCGGGTGCTTCTTCCACGACGCGAGGTGCATCTCGTAGACCGACATCGCCTCGGCGACCGGCTGCTTCGAGGGCCGCTCGGCCATCCAGGCGTCGTCGCCCCACTCGTGGGTCGACTCGTGGACCAACGAGGAGGTCGCCGGCGGCTGCTCGGCCCAGGCGGCCAGCGGGTCGGCCTTGTCGCGCCACTCGCCGTCCTGGCCGAGGATCGCGTACTTGTACGCCGTGCCGGTGCCGAGGCCGGGAACGAACAGCTCCCAGACGCCCGAGCTGCCGAGTTGGCGCATCGGGTGCTCGCGGCCGTCCCAGGAGTTGAACGAGCCCTTGAGCCGCACGCCGCGGGCGGACGGCGCCCAGACCGCGAACGACGTGCCGCTGATCTCACCGGCGTAGTGGTGGACCCGGGCGCCAAGCACGGTCCACAGCTGCTCGTGGCGACCCTCGTTGATGAGGTGGAGGTCGACCTCGCCGAGGGTCCGCAGGAAGCGGTACGGGTCGTCGAGGTCGACCGGCTCGCCGCCGTACGCGACCTGGAGGCGGTAGGCGGGCACCTCGGCGACCGGCAGCACGCCGGCCCAGAAACCCTCGTACTCGTGCTCGAGGCGGGTCTCGCCCCACGCACCGACGACGGTGACGCTGGACGCGAGCGGCTTGAGGACGCGCACGGTGACGCCGCCCTCGTGCGGGTGCGCGCCGAGCACGCTGTGCGGGTCGCCGTGCCCGCCCGCGAGCAGCAGGTCGAGCTCGTCGCGGTCGACCGGCTTCACGGTCGCGGTGGCGGGCGTGCTGGCAGGAGTGCTGCCGGCAGTGCTGCCGGGAGTGCTGGGCGTGGTCATGCGGCTCCGATCCGTGCGACGGCCTCGAGCGGGATGGACACCCAGCCGGGCCGGTTGCGGGTCTCGTAGACGGTCTCGTAGACGGCCTTGTCGGCGACGTACGCCGCCAGGAGGACCTTCGCGTCCTCCGACGGCTCGCCCCCGGCGTAGGCCGCCAGGAAGTGGTTGCGGTTGCGGTGGGCCCACTCCTCGGCCCGGTAGGCGAGCTGCGCGGCGGCCTCGGCGTCGTCGTCGGCGAGGTCGACGCTCTGCTTCTCGACCACGCGCGGGGCGTAGTCGAAGGAGCGAAGCATGCCGGCGACGTCGCGCCACGGGCTGTCCGGCTCGAGCCGCTCGACCAGCGGCTTGGCGGGCTCGCCCTCGAAGTCGACGATCTTCCAGCCCTTCGCGGTGCGGAGGGTCTGGCCGAGGTGCAGGTCGCCGTGGACCTGCTGGACGTCGACGCCGTCGAGCGCCGCGAGCCGGTCGTACGTCGCCCGCAGTGCGTCGGCGTGCTGGGCCAGCTCGGGCACGACCTCCAGCGCCGCGTCCAGCCGGGCGCGCATGCCGTCGGCGAGTGCTCGGGCGGCCTCCGGGCCGCGCCGCTCGGTGGGGAAGTGCTCGCGCAGCAGCGCGTGCACCTCGCGCAGCGTCAGCCCGAGGCGCTCGGACTCGCCGGCGAAGTCGCCGCCCACCTCGTGGGCGTGCAGGTCGCCCTCGGCGTACAGGTCGCGGACGCTGGCCAGCGCGAGGTCCCAGCCGTCGGTGGCGGTGCGCAGGAACTGCTGGAGCATCGCGAGGTGGTACTCCTCGCCGGTCTCGTCGGTCCACGACATCCAGCCGTAGAGCGCGGCGACGTCGGTAGAGCCGGCGGTCGTCAGCGCCCGGTGCACGGTCACGTCCGGGTTCGCGCCCGGGGTGACCTTGCGGAAGAGCTTCATGATCGAGTCCTCGCCGAACTTGACCGAGGAGTTCGACTGCTCGCCGGCGAACAGCGAGGCGGTGACGTCGGGGTCCAGCTCGTGCCCGGGCAGCCGGTGGAAGGTCAGCCCGGTGGGTCCGGAGACGGGGTCGTCCACGGCCGCCACGAACGAGCGCAGCCAGCAGGCCATCGCCTCGCGGTCGTGCAACGCGTCGTACGCGTGCACCCAGCCGATGCCCGGCTCCTCCCACCAGCCGACGAAGGCGTGGTCGAGCCGGCCCTCCGCCTCGGCGTAGAACGCCAGGGGCACCTGGTAGGACTCGGTGCCGCCCTCCGCGTCGCCGTAGGTCAACTCGACGAGGTGGTCGACCACCGCGGGCCCGGCGTCGACGCAGCCGGGGACCTGGCCGATCCGGCGCACACCGGTGACCTCGAAGGGGCGCCCCTTGCCACCGAACCAGCGGGTCTTCTCGAGGTACTCGACGAAGACCTGCCGATCGAGGTGGTCGGTGGAGAGCCGGTCCAGCGGGTTCTCGCTCACAGCAGCTGTCCCTCCTCGACGTGGTCCGGCCTGGTCAGGCGGAACCAGTAGAAGCCGTAGCCGCTCATCGTCAGCAGGTACGGCAGCTCGCCGATCGCCGGGAACGGCACCCCGCCGAGCAGCTCGACCGGCACCATCCCCTCGAACCGGCGCAGGTCCAGCTCGACCGGCTGCGGGAAGCGGGAGAGGTTGTTGACGCACAGGATGATGTCGTCCTCGCCGTCCTGCGCGTGCTCGCGGACGTAGGACAGCACCGAGGGGTTCGACCCGCCCAGGTCGGTGAAGGAGCCCAGGCCGAACGCCGGGTGGTGGCGGCGGGCGTGGATCATCCGGCGGGTCCAGTGCAGCAGCGAGGAGGTGTTCTCCATCTGCGCCTCGACGTTGACCGCCTGGTAGCCGTAGACCGGGTCCTGGATCGCCGGCAGGTGCAGCTTGCCCGGGGTCGCCGAGGAGAAGCCCGCGTTGCGGTCCGGGGTCCACTGCATCGGCGTGCGCACGCCGTCGCGGTCACCGAGCCAGATGTTGTCGCCCATGCCGATCTCGTCGCCGTAGTAGAGGACCGGCGAGCCGGGGAGCGAGAGGAGGAGCGCGGTGAACAGCTCGATCTGGTTGATGTCGTTGTCGAGGAGCGGCGCCAGGCGGCGGCGGATGCCGATGTTGGCCTTCATCCGCGGGTCCTTGGCGTACTCGTTCCACATGTAGTCGCGGTCCTCGTCCGTGACCATCTCGAGCGTCAGCTCGTCGTGGTTGCGCAGGAAGATGCCCCACTGGCAGCCGTGGGGGATCGGCGGCGTCTGGTCGAGGATCTCCGAGATCGGGAAGCGCGACTCGCGGCGCACCGCCATGAAGATGCGCGGCATCACCGGGAAGTGGAAGCACATGTGGCACTCGTCGCCACCGGACTCGAAGTCGCCGAAGTAGTCGACGACGTCCGCGGGCCACTGGTTGGCCTCCGCGAGCAGCACCTTCCCGGGGAAGTGCTCGTCGACGTACCGCCGCACCTTCTTGAGGAAGTCGTGGGTCTCGGGGAGGTTCTCGCCGTTGGTGCCGGGCCGCTCGTAGAGGTAGGGCACCGCATCGAGGCGGAAGCCGTCGAGGCCCATCTCGAACCAGAACGCGATCGCCTCGAGGATCGCGTCGTGGACCTTCGGGTTGTCGAAGTTGAGGTCCGGCTGGTGGGAGAAGAACCGGTGCCAGTAGTACTGCTGGCGCACCGGGTCCCACGTCCAGTTCGACGGCTCGGTGTCGACGAAGATGATCCTCGCCTCCTGGTAGAGCTCGTCGGTGTCGGACCAGACGTAGAAGTCGCCGTACGGGCCGTCGGGGTCCTCCCGGCTGGCCTGGAACCACGGGTGCTGGTCGCTGGTGTGGTTCATGACGAAGTCGATGATCACGCGGATGCCGCGCTTGTGCGCCTCGTCGAGGAACTCGTGGAAGTCCTCCACGGTCCCGATCTCCGGGAGGATGTTGGTGTAGTCGGCGACGTCGTAGCCGCCGTCGCGCAGCGGCGAGGTGAAGAACGGCGGGATCCACAGGCAGTCGACGCCGAGCCACTCGAGGTAGTCAAGCTTCTCGATCAGGCCCCGGAAGTCGCCGGTGCCGTCCCCGTTGGAGTCGCGGAAGGAGCGGACCAGCACCTCGTAGAACACCGCGGTCTTGAACCAGTCGGGCTGGCGCGCGGTGTCGTCGGGGAACGGGTCGCCCTCCGGCGCCTGGCCCATCGGGCTCAGGTGCTGGCCGGGCTCGCGGCCGGGCTCGGGCTGGGACGGGTCGTGCTGCTCCGGCGGGCTCGTCGGGGCCTGGGTCACCGGGTCCTCCTCACGGTCAGGACGTGCGCGGGCTCGTGGTAGGGGTCGAGCCGGACGTAGTTGTGCTGCGACCAGCTCCAGTCGGCACCGGTGATCTCGTCGTGGACGCCGAAGGACTCACCCTGCTCCATCCCCATCGCGGGCAGGTCGAGGTGGACCATCGTCTCGCGGGTGGCGTGGGGGTCGAGGTTGACCACCACGATGACGTCGTCGTGCGTGCCGTCCGCAGCAGTGTGGTGCTTGCTGAAGACGAGCACGTTCTCGTCGTCGCTGGAGTGAATGACCACGTTGCGCAGCAGCTGGAGCGCCTTGTGCTGTCGGCGGACCTCGTTGAGCCGGGTGAGGTACGGCGCCAGCGTCCGGCCCTCGCGCTCGGCGGCGTCCCAGTCGCGGATCCGGACCTGGTACTTCTCCGAGTCGAGGTACTCCTCGCTCCCGGGCTTGACCGCCACGTGCTCGTAGAGCTCGTAGCCGGCGTACACGCCCCAGCTCGGCGACCCGGTCGCTGCGAGGGCGGCACGGACCTTGAACGCCGCCGGGCCGCCGTACTGCAGGTAGGCGTGGAGGATGTCGGGCGTGTTGACGAAGAAGTTCGGCCGCATGACGTGGTCGGACTCGGTCGCCAGCTCCCGGAGGTACTCCTCGATCTCCCACTTGGCGGTGCGCCAGGTGAAGTAGCTGTAGCTCTGGTGGAAGCCGACCGCGCCGAGGCCGCGCATCATCGCCGGACGCGTGAATGCCTCGGAGAGGAACAGCACGTCGGGATCGGTGCGGCGCACCTCCTTCAGCAGCCACTCCCAGAACGCCACCGGCTTGGTGTGGGGGTTGTCGACGCGGAAGATCCGCACCCCGTGCGCCATCCAGTGCTTGACGACGCGGAGCACCTCGCGGCAGATGCCGGTCGGGTCGTTGTCGAAGTTGATGGGGTAGATGTCCTGGTACTTCTTCGGCGGGTTCTCGGCGAACGCGATCGAGCCGTCGGCGCGGGTGGTGAAGAACTCCGGGTGCTCGGTGACCCACGGGTGGTCCGGGGCCGCCTGCAGGGCCAGGTCGAGCGCGACCTCGAGGCCGAGCTCGCGGGCGCGGCCCACGAACGCGTCGAAGTCCTCGATCGTGCCGAGGTCGGGGTGGACCGCGTCGTGGCCGCCGTGGCGCGAGCCGATCGCCCACGGCGAGCCGGGGTCGTCCGGGCCGGGGGTGAGGGTGTTGTTCGGGCCCTTGCGGTTGACCTCGCCGATCGGGTGGATCGGCGGGAGGTAGATGACGTCGAAGCCCATCGCGGCCACGGCGTCGAGCCGCTTCGCCGCGGTGCGGAAGGTCCCGCTGGTGACCGCGCCGGTGGTCGGGTCCTGGGTCGCCCCCTCCGAACGCGGGAAGAACTCGTACCAGCTGCCGTAGAGCGCCCGCTCGCGGTCGGCGTAGAGGGGGTAGGGGCCCTCGATCGTGACCAGCTCGCGCAGCGGGTGCGCGAGCAGGACCGCCTCGAGCCCGGGGGACTGGAGCACCGCGAGCCGGGCGGCCGCGGGCCGCTCGGTGTCGGTGCACGCCTCGATGGCGCCGTCCATCACCGACCGGGCGGCCGTGTCGGAGCCGTCGAGGTCGCCGCGGACGCGCTCGAGCAGCAGCCGGCCCTCGAGGAACATCAGGTCGACGTCGACGCCGGCGGGGATCTTCAGCCCCGCGGCGTGCTGCCAGGTGGCGACCGGGTCGGACCAGGCCTGGATCTCGAAGGTCCACGCGCCGCCGACGTCGGGCGTGACCCACGCGTCGTACCGGTCCGGGACCTCGGCGTGCTTGGTCATCCGCACGGGTGGCCGGCGGGCGCCCGTGGGGTCCGTGAGCACGACCTCGGCGCCGAGCCGGTCGTGTCCCTCCCGGAAGACCGTGGCGCGGACCGGCAGCGGCTCGCCGACGGTCGCCTTCGCCGGCTGCCGACCGAGGTCGACCACGGGCATGACGTTCATGACGGGGATGCGTCCGACCATCTCTCCAACCTAGTGGCGGTCCGCGACGGGCACGCAAGTCGTGCCGACGCGGGGTGCGGGCGGTGCCGCGCGGGGGTTCTGGCTAGGGGGCAAGTACCCACGACGACGCGGCCCGAACGGATCGGGACGAAACGGTTGGAACGTTCAAAGAATCTCGCTAGCGTCGGTCACGTGCGCGCCATCCGTCGATTCACCGTCCGTCCCGTCCTTCCTGCCGAGCTGACCGCCCTGGGCGAGCTCGCCGGCAACCTGCGCTGGTCCTGGCACCCGGAGACGCAGGACGTCTTCGAGCGCGTCGACCCGGTGCTGTGGCAGACCACCGGACGGGACCCGGTCAAGTTGCTGGGCTCCGTCGGCCGGGCCCGCCTCGACGAGCTGGCCCGCGACGAGGGCTTCCTCGCCGCGCTGGCCGCCGCCCGCGCGGACCTGCAGGCCTACCTGACCGAGGACCGCTGGTACCAGCAGCGCGGCCCCGCCGACGGCCCGTCCTCGATCGCCTACTTCTCGCCCGAGTTCGGCATCACCGCGGTGCTGCCGCAGTACTCCGGCGGCCTGGGCATCCTCGCCGGCGACCACCTCAAGGCCGCCAGCGACCTCGGCGTGCCGATCGTCGGCGTCGGCCTGCTCTACAAGCACGGCTACTTCAAGCAGTCGTTCTCCCGGGAGGGCTGGCAGCAGGAGAAGTACCCCGTGCTCGACCCCGACGAGCTGCCGATCTCGCTGCTGCGCGAGGACGATGGGACGCGCGCCACGATCGCGATCTCGATGCCGGACGGCCCCGACCTCGTCGCCCGGATCTGGGTCGCCAGCGTCGGTCGCGTGCCGCTGCTCATGCTGGACACCGACGTCGAGGAGAACCCCGAGCACTACGTCGGCGTCACCGACCGGCTGTACGGCGGCAACTCCGAGCACCGGCTGCGCCAGGAGCTGCTCCTGGGCATCGGCGGCGTGCGCGCGCTGCGGGCCTACTCCCGGATCACCGGCCACCCCAGCCCCGATGTCTTCCACACCAACGAGGGCCACGCCGGCTTCCTCGGCCTGGAGCGGATCCGCGAGCTGACCGTCGACGAGGCCGGCCCGCGGCTGGACTTCGACACCGCGCTCGAGGTCGGGCGGGCCTCCACGGTCTTCACCACCCACACCCCGGTCCCGGCCGGGATCGACCGCTTCCCGCGCACGCTCGTCGAGCAGTACCTCTCCGACGCAGGCGCCGTCCCCGGCGTCCCCGGCGAGCGGGTCCTCGCGCTCGGCGCCGAGGACTACGAGGGTGGCGACGGGGCGGTCTTCAACATGGCCGTCATGGGCTTCCGCCTGGCGCAGCGCGCCAACGGCGTCTCGCAGCTGCACGGCCACGTCAGCCGGGAGATGTTCAACGGGCTGTGGCCGGCCTTCGACGAGGCCGAGGTGCCGATCGGGTCGATCACCAACGGCGTGCACGCGCCGACCTGGGTCGCCCGCGAGGTCTTCGAGCTGGCCGGGGAGGTCGGTGCCGACCCGAACGACCTCGACAGCTTCTGGTCCGCCGCCGACAAGATCCCCAGTCGTCGGATCTGGGACGTCAAGCGCCAGCTGCGCGAGCGGCTCGTCGCCGACGCCCGCCGCCGGATGGAGCGGTCCTACCTCAAGCGCGGGCACGCCCGCGCCGAGCTCGGCTGGATCGAGGGCGCGCTCGACCCCGACGTCCTCACGATCGGCTTCGCGCGCCGCGCCGCGTCGTACAAGCGCCTGACGCTGCTCCTGCGCGACCCCGCCCGGCTCAAGCGGCTGCTGACCGACCCCGAGCGGCCCGTCCAGCTGGTGATGGCGG
Organism: Nocardioides sp. IC4_145; assembly: GCF_011250565.1. Classification (GTDB taxonomy): domain Bacteria; phylum Actinomycetota; class Actinomycetes; order Propionibacteriales; family Nocardioidaceae; genus Nocardioides. Next base: position 6,319 of record NZ_JAANMS010000015.1, on the reverse strand, counting down.
GCAAGGCGCACCCGGCCGACGACGGCGGCAAGAAGCTGATCCAGGCGATCGTCCAGCTCGCCGACGACCCCGAGGTGCGCCACCGCATCGCCTACCTGCCCAACTACGACATCGCGATGGCGCAGCCGCTCTACCCCGGCTGCGACGTGTGGCTGAACAACCCGCTGCGCCCCTACGAGGCGTGCGGCACCTCGGGCATGAAGGCCGCGCTCAACGGCGGCCTCAACCTCTCGATCCTCGACGGCTGGTGGGACGAGTGGTACGACGGCGAGAACGGCTGGGCGATCCCGTCCGCCGACGGCGTCGAGGACACCGACAAGCGCGACGACCTCGAGGCGGCGGCGCTCTACGACCTGATCGAGAACGAGGTCGCCCCGCGCTTCTACGACGTCGACGAGGAGGGCGTGCCGACCCGCTGGCTGGAGATGCTGCGGCACACGCTGAAGTCCCTCGGCCCGAAGGTGCTCGCCACCCGCATGGTCCGCGACTACACCAAGCAGCTCTACGTCCCGGCCGCGGTCAACGCCCGGCGCCTGAACGACGACTACGCCGGCGCCGCCGAGCTGGCCGGCTGGAAGCGGCGTGTCCGCGGCGGCTGGCCGGGCGTGCGCGTCGAGCACGTCGAGAGCACGGGCGTCGGCGACGTCCCCGAGGTCGGCGCCGTGATGTCGGTGCGCGCGTTCGTCGCGCTCGGCGACCTGTCGGCCGACGACGTCGCCGTGCAGCTGGTCCACGGCCGCACCACCAGCGAGGACGAGCTGCGCGACACCTCGATCACGGAGCTGTCGGTCGTCGAGACCTACGAGGGCGGCCGGCACCGCTTCGACGGCGACGTCACCCTCGACCAGTCCGGCGCCTTCGGCTACACCGTCCGCGTCGTCCCGCGACACCCCGCGCTGGTCTCGCCCGCCGAGCTCGGCGTCGTCGCCCTGCCGAGCTGAGCCCGCGGCCCGGGTGGTCGAGGAGGTTGCGCAGCAACCGTCTCGAGGCCTCCCGGGCTGCTCCTGCCCGTGGCCGCCCTGGCGGGTTTCGAGACAGGCGCCAGCGCGCCTTCCTCAACCAGCCGGGGCTGGCGCGGCGCGGGTTTCGAGACAGGCGCCGGCGCGCCTTCCTGAACCAGCCGGGGCCGGCGCGGCTCAGGACTGGCGGAAGACGACGACGGTGCGGCGGCCGAGGTCGAGGCGGTCGCCGGCCTTGACCTCGGTGCCGACGGGGAGCTTGGCGTCGGTGGAGAGGACGACGACGCCCTCGTGGACCCAGTCGTTCTCCGGCAGCTCGATGGACTGGGGCAGCCACGTGGCGTTGAACCACAGCATGAAGGACTTGTCGACCTGCTGCTCCCCGCGCGGGCCGGGGGAGCGCAGGGGCGCGCCGGAGACGAACATCCCGATGGTGCGCAGGTCGGGGTCGTGCCAGTCGTCGGGCTCCATCTCGCGGCCGGAGGGGTGCAGCCAGGCCAGGTCCTTCGGGCCGCCGAGGATCGTCGGGCGGCCCTCGAACCAGTGCCGCTGGCGCAGCGCGGGGTGCTCCCGGCGCAGCCGGAGCGCCATCTTGGTGACCTCGTAGACGTCGAGCCACGCGTCGTCGGGGCGCCAGTCGATCCAGGAGATCTCGTTGTCCTGGCAGTAGGCGTTGTTGTTGCCCCGCTGGGTGCGCCCCCGCTCGTCGCCGGCGGTGATCATCGGGACGCCGTTGGACAGGCAGAGCGTCGCCATCATGTTGGCGGCCTGCCGGCGGCGTACCGCGATCAGGGCCGGGTCGTCGGTCTCCCCCTCGACGCCGTGGTTCCAGGAGCGGTTGTTGTCGGTGCCGTCGCGGTTCTGCTCGCCGTTGGCCTCGTTGTGCTTGTGCTCGTAGGTCACCAGGTCGCGCAGCGTGAAGCCGTCGTGGGCGGTGATGAAGTTGATCGAGTTGTACGGCGACCGGCCGTCGTCGGCGTAGAGGTCGCTGGAGCCGGCGAGCCGGGTCGCGACCTGCCGGATGCCGGGGGAGTGGTTGCGCCAGAAGTCGCGTATCTCGTCGCGGTACTGGTCGTTCCACTCCACCCACGGCGGCGGGAACTCCCCGACCCGGTAGCCGTCCATCGAGGCGTCCCACGGCTCGGCGATGAGCTTGACGTGCCGCAGGACCGGGTCCTGGCCGATGGCGGTGAGCAGGTGGGAGCCCATGTCGACGCGTCGGTCGACCCGGGTCAGCGCGGACATCAGGTCGAAGCGGAAGCCGTCGACGTGCATCTCGGTGACCCAGTAGCGCAGTGAGTCGAGGATCATCCGCAGCGCGTACGGCTGCGCGGCGTCGACGGTGTTGCCGCAGCCGGTGACGTCCCAGTAGGTGTCGGGGGCGGGCTCGCCGGGCACGTCGCTGCCCGCGACGCGGTAGTAGATCGAGTCGTCGAAGCCGCGGAAGGACAGCGTCGGTCCGAGCGCGCCGGCCTCGGCGGTGTGGTTGTAGACGACGTCGAGGATGACCTCGAGCCCCGCCTCGTGAAAGGCCTTGACCATGGCCTTGAACTCGGTGACCTGCTGGCCGCGGTCGCCGGAGGCGGCGTAGGCGTTGTGCGGGGAGAAGTAGTTGAGCGTGTTGTAGCCCCAGTAGTTCGTCAGCCCCCGCTCGGCCAGGGCCGGCTCGGAGACGAACTGGTGCACCGGCAGCAGCTCGACCGCGGTCACGCCCAGGTCCTTGAGGTAGTCGACGACCGCGGGCGTCGCGAGGCCGGCGTACGTCCCACGCAGGTGCTCGGGCACGCGGTCGTGCAGGGCGGTCATGCCCTTGACGTGCAGCTCGTAGATCACGGTGTCGCGCCAGCGCCGGCGCATCGGCTGGTCGTCGCCCCAGTCGAACTCGTCGTGGACGACCACACCGGTCGGGACGTACGCCGCGGAGTCGCTCTGGCTGATCTCCGTCGGGTCGCCGAAGGCGTAGCCGAAGATCGCCGGGTCGACGGTCAGCGAGCCGGAGACCGCGCGGGCGAACGGGTCGAGCAGCAGCTTGTTCGGGTTGAACCGGAGACCCGCGGCGGGGTCCCAGGGGCCCTCGATGCGGTAGCCGTAGCGGGTGCCGGGAGCGACACCGGGGATGGCGCCGTGCCAGATGCCGAGGGTCTGCTCGGTCAGCCGGTGCCGCGTCTCACCGCCCTCGTCGTCGAGCAGGCACAGCCAGGCCGCGGTTGCGCGCGGCGCGTGCACGGCGAAGTTCGTGGACTCCTCCGACCAGGTGGCGCCCAACGGCCACGAACGGCCCGGCCAGACGGCGGCACGCTCGCCTTCGTTCCTCCAGATCCTCGGGCTCACCGGCTCATTGTCCCTGACCGCCTTCCGCGCCGGGGCACAATGCCCCCCGGAAGCGGCATCGGCCGGCGACCGACACCTCAGGAGCGAGCGGCATGGCACGGATGAAGGGCCTCACCGGCGGAGCGCGAGCACGGGCACAGGTGGCGACGGTGCTGTGGACGCTGTTCGCGCTGGCCGCGATCTTCCTCGCGGTCGGTGCGCTGTGCATCGCGCTGGACGCCAACCGCGACAACGGGCTGGTGACGTTCGTGCTGGACGTCGCGGACGCCGTCGACCTCGGCATCTTCTCGCGCGACAACGGCATCAAGCAGTTCGACGGCGGCAACGCCGAGACGAAGAACGCGCTGTTCAACTGGGGGCTCGGCGCGGTGGCGTGGCTCGTGGTGGGCCGGGTCGTCGAGCGCGTCGTACGCCCCTGAGGGCCTGCGCGCCAGGGCTGGAGCCTGTGAGGTAGTCCACCGCCGGCCTCTGTTTCCTGCTTGTTGACCCGGCGGTAGCCTCACGAGCACATCCGAGTGCACAGGAGGGGCCGTCCCGGCCGACACCATGAACATTGTTGTCTGTGTGAAGTACGTGCCCGACTCCACTGCCGACCGGCAGTTCGAGTCGGACAACACCGTGGACCGAGTCGGCGTCGACGGGCTCCTGTCGGAGCTCGACGAGTACGCCGTTGAGCAGGCCTTGCAGCTGAAGGAGAAGAACGAGGGCACGACCGTGACCGCGCTGTGCGTGGGTCCGGAGAAGGCTGTCGACGCTGTCCGGAAGGCGCTGCAGATGGGCGCCGACCAGGGCATCCTCGTCACCGACGAGGCGATCGCGGGCTCCGACTACGTCGCGACGTCGCTGGTGCTGGCCAAGGCGATCGAGAAGGCCGGCGCCGAGAACAAGGTGGACCTGGTCATGTGCGGCATGGCCTCGACCGACGCCTCGGGCTCCGTCGTGCCGGCGATGCTCGCCGAGCGCCTCGACCTGCCCCAGGTGACCTTCGCCTCGGTGGTGGAGACCCAGGGCGACCAGGTGCGGATCAAGCGTGACTCCGACACCGCGACCGAGGTCATCGGCGCGACGATGCCGCTGGTCATGTCGGTCACCGACCAGACCGGTGAGGCTCGCTACCCGTCGTTCAAGGGGATCATGGCGGCGAAGAAGAAGCCGCTGGAGACCTGGTCGCTCTCCGACATCGGCGTCGACGCGGGCGAGGTCGGCCTGTCCGTGGCGTGGACCGAGGTCACCGAGACCACGGCCCGCCCGCCGCGCACCGCCGGCGAGATCGTCAAGGACGAGGACGGCTCGGGCGCCACGGCGCTGACCGAGTTCCTCGTGTCGAAGAAGTTCATCTGAGGACCGAGGAGTAGTAGAGATGTCTGAAGTCCTGGTCGTCGTCGACCACGTCGACGGCGCGATCCGCAAGCCGACCTTCGAGCTGCTCACCCTGGCCCGCCGCCTGGGCGAGGCCTCCGCTGTCTTCTTCGGCTCCTCCGACAAGGGCGCCGAGGCCGCGACCAAGCTCGGCCAGCTCGGCGCCGAGAAGGTGTACGTCGTCGACGACACCGAGATCAAGGGCTACCTGGTCGCCCCCAAGGCCGAGGCGCTGGCCCAGCTGGTGGAGAAGACCTCCCCGGCCGCGGTGCTGTTCGTCTCCGGCTACGAGGGCAAGGAGGTCGCCGCCCGTCTCGCGATCAAGACCGGCTCGGGGATCATCACCGACGCCGTCGACGTCGAGGAGGGTGGCGTCGTCACGCAGGCCGCGTTCGCCGGCAACTACACCGTCAAGGGCAAGGTCACCAAGGGTGTCCCGCTCATCACGGTGAAGCCGAACTCCGCCCCGGTGGAGGAGGTCGGCGCCGCCGGCACCGTCGAGGAGTTCGCCGCGACGATCTCCGACTCGGCCAAGAAGGCGCAGATCGTGGCCCAGCAGCCGCGCAAGGCGTCGGGTCGCCCCGAGCTCACCGAGGCCGCGATCGTGGTCTCCGGCGGTCGTGGCACCGGCGGCAACTTCGAGCCCGTCGAGGGCCTCGCCGACGCGCTCGGCGCGGCGGTCGGCGCCTCGCGTGCCGCGGTCGACTCGGGCTGGATGCCGCACACCTTCCAGGTCGGCCAGACCGGCAAGGTCGTCTCCCCGCAGCTCTACGTCGCCAACGGCATCTCCGGTGCGATCCAGCACCGCGCCGGCATGCAGACCTCAAAGACGATCGTCGCGGTCAACAAGGACGAGGAGGCGCCGATCTTCGAGCTCGTCGACTTCGGCGTCGTGGGCGACCTGCACACGGTCCTCCCGGCCGCGACCGAGGAGATCAACAAGCGCAAGGGCTGAGCACCAGCCATCGCCGCCCGCGCGGCGTACGACGGCCCGTCCGAGCACCCGCTCGGGCGGGCCGTTCGTCGTCGTACGCGCTCGCGACGTGCGGCGGGGGTCGCCGGTCCAGCCGGGTGGTTGGAACGCCGGCGAGTGGGGAGGCTGCGGTCGAGCCCGGTCCCTCGGGCGTCTCGTCCAGCAGGAGTCCTCGCGTGACCGCTTACCTCGTCATCGGTGTCGTCGGGGTCCTCGTGCTCCTGCTGTCGCTGGTGCTCGGCGACGTCCTCGACGGAGCCCTCGACGCGCTCGCCGGCGACGCGTTCTCGACCGCCGTCGTCGGGGCGTTCGTCGCCGCGACCGGCTTCGGCGGCGCCGCCGCCCAGGCGCTCGGGGCACCGGGCGCGCTGTCCCTGCCGGTCGGCCTCGTGGCGGGTGCCCTCTTCGCGTGGCTCGCGGCGTCGCTCACCCGGCTCGTCCGCGGCGGCGGCACCGACGCGACGCCGAGCGCCGAGGACGCCCTGGGCCGCGACGGCCGGGTCGTCACGGGCATCCCCGACCAGGGGTTCGGCGTCGTCGACATCCTCGTCGGCGGTCACGTGCTGCGGTTCAACGCCCGCGCCGACCGGCCGCTCGACCAGGGCACGCAGGTCCACGTCACGAGCGTGCTGTCCCCGACCGCGGTGACCGTCGCCCCGGTCTGGGACGAGCTCGCGTGACGCCGGCACGTCCCCAC
>NZ_JAANMS010000014.1 GCF_011250565.1 Nocardioides sp. IC4_145 | reverse complement strand
CCCCCCTCCTCAGTGACGGTGGCCTCCCTCCGCACCACCAGCCGACGTGCCCGACGTACCGGACGACGCACCTGCGGAGCAGCTGTCCAGCCCCTCCTGCTCCTCCTCCGCGGCGCGGTAGTCCTGCAGCTGCTGGTCGCCGCGCTTCCACATCGAGAGCCACATGGCCGTGGCACGCGACGGCGACAGCTCGCCGAGACGGAGCAGGTCCATGTGACGGATGTGCCGGGCCCACATGTCGATCGAGGTGCGTGCCGCGTCCAGGACGCGGATCTCGCGGGAGACCTGTCGCGCGCACGGACGCGCAGCGTCGTCCGACCAGGCCACGAAGAGCGGTGACGGGCAGTCCACGCCTTGGCGGCGGACCGCTGCCCACGCCGCCTCGAACCGGTCGACCCGTTGCTGCGCGCCGATCCTCGTCCTGTCCCAGAAGTCCGAGGCCTGCTGGAGCGTGATCTCCCCGACGACGAGCTGGTTCATCGCCTCGATGTGCACCTCCCACTGCTCCAGCGCCGGCCCGGCTGCCTCGAGAGGCGCCTGCAGCCTGTGAGCTGCGTCGGCACAACGGTCCATCGTCGACGGACCCGCCACACCGGTCGCCGGATCCGTCGGTTCCGGCGGCCCCTCGGGCCCCGTGTCCGCACCGGATCCCTGGGCGATGGTCGACTGGTCGGTGACCGGTGCCGGGTCGGCGGTCCCGTCCCGGTCGCCCCAGGCGAGGACGGCGACGGCCCCGAGCCCGAGGCCGACCAGCAGGCCGGCGACCATCGCCAGGATGCTCGTCGGCACCTCTCGCTGCCCCTCGTCCATGTCTGGTCCCTCCGTAAAGGAGAACCACCGTAAGTCGCGGATCCCGTCCGGTAGCCCGCCAAAATTGGGTGTTGAGGGGACGTCGTCCCCGCAAGCCCAGGTGGTCGCGACGGGGTGCAGCGAGCACGTCCCGCGGATGAGCCGGTGCCGGATACCGCAATTGACCGATGAACGACGTCGGCGGAGGCGCGTTGGCTGGTCGACGGCGGCCGAGGCGGCCGCGACCGCCGCTTTCCCCGCCCCGCATCACAAGCACCGAGGAAGGAACAAGCCGATGTCCACACGGACGACGACGGTCGTGCTCGCGACGCTCGGGTTGCTGGCGCCGCTGGGGAGCACCGCGGCGGCCCACCCGCAGCTCGACGACGCGGGCGGTTGGTACCTCTACGAAGACACCTTCACGCACGCCGCGGGCGAGGTCTGCTCGGGCGAAGTGATCGAGAACTACCGGACCAAGGAACGGGTCCTGGTCGAGGACGAGGGCGGCGACCTCGCGCCGCTGAGCGCGGAGGAAGCCGCGAGTTTCGACCCCACCACCCTCGAGCTGGGCGACCGGTGGGCCGTCGAGGTCAAGTGGGGCTGGGTCCGCTGGCACGCCCCGAGCACCGACGAGCGCGAGCGACGAGACACCAGCGGCGACATGTACTTCCGCGTGGTCGGCGACGGGAACGACTGGGCCTTCAAGGGCTTCGGCAACAACTTCTTCGTCGGACCGGGGGTCTCGGGCATCCTCAGCACCACGGGCTTCCAGCGCGGCGTCGTCGAGGACGTCGACGACGCCGTCGGGGGCACGCTGACGTGGTTGAAGGTCAAGGGGGAGCGCGAGCAGATCTGCTTCGACCTCGGTCTTCGTCCCGTCGAGCACGACGCTGACGACTAGCCGCGGCTGGTGAGCGCGCTGCCCGGCTCCAGGCCCGCGCCGTGCGGCACGGCAGCGGCCCCTGGTCCGCGTTCCCGCGGGCCAGGGGCCGGTTCTGTGTCCGAGGGGGGACTTGAACCCCCACGCCCTAATACGGGCACTAGCACCTCAAGCTAGCGCGTCTGCCAATTCCGCCACCCGGACGAGTGCGGGAAAAAAGTACTACAGAGGTGTCGTCCCGACCGAATCGGGCCTGCCGCGGGCCGGTGTCATGCTGGGCCCATGACGAGCTCCGAGGCGTCCGACCAGCAGCGCTCCTACGACCCCGCCGCCGAGGTCGTCGAGCTGTGCCGCGACCTGATCCGCATCGACACCTCCAACTACGGCGACGCCGAGGGCCCGGGGGAGCGGAAGGCCGCCGAGCACGTCGCGACGCTGCTGGACGAGGTCGGCATCTCCTGCGAGGTCATCGAGTCCGAGCCGGGCCGCACCTCGCTGGTGGCCCGGTGGGGCGGTGGCGACCCGAGCCGCACCGACGCGCTGCTGCTCCACGGCCACCTCGACGTCGTGCCGGCGGCCGCGGAGGACTGGCAGGTCGATCCGTTCTCCGGCGAGGTCCAGGACGGGTACGTGTGGGGCCGCGGGGCCGTCGACATGAAGGACTTCGACGCGATGCTGCTCTCCGTCGTCCGCGCCCGGCAGCGGGCCGGGCAGGTGCCGGACCGCCCGGTCGTGCTGGCGTTCACCGCCGACGAGGAGGCCGGCGGCCACAAGGGCGCCCAGGTCATCGTCGAGGAGCACGCCGACCTGCTCGAGGGCGTCACCGAGGCGGTCGGCGAGGTGGGTGGCTTCTCCGCCACCGTCCGCGGCCGCCGCGTCTACCTCATCGAGGCCGCCGAGAAGGGCATGGCCTGGATGAAGCTCACCGCCCGCGGCCGCGCCGGCCACGGCTCGATGATCAACACCGACAACGCCGTCACCCGGCTCAGCGCCGCCGTCGCCCGGATCGGCGCGCACCAGTGGCCGGTCCGCCTCACGCCGACGATGGAGGTGCTGCTCGCCACCGTCGCCGACCTCGCCGGCACCGAGGCCACACCCAAGAACGCGCCGGCGCTCATCGAGGAGTTCGGCGGCGCCGCGCGGATGCTCGGCGCGGTCATCAGCAACACGACCAACCCGACGATGCTGTCGGCCGGCTACAAGGTCAACGTGATCCCGACCGAGGCCACGGCGTACGTCGACGGGCGGTTCCTGCCCGGCTTCGAGGACGAGTTCTTCGCGACCCTGGCCGAGCTGACCGGCGAGGGCGTCGAGATCGAGCACGTCTCGCACCAGCAGCCCTGGGAGACGCCGTACGACGGGGACCTCGTCGCCGCGATGACCCGCTCGATCCTCGCCGAGGACGACGACGCCGTGGTCGCGCCGTACCTCATGAGCGGCGGCACCGACGCCAAGCACTTCCGCAAGCTCGGTATGCGCTCCTACGGGTTCGCGCCGCTGCGGCTGCCGGCCGACCTCGACTTCACCGCGCTGTTCCACGGCGTCGACGAGCGGGTCCCCGTCGACGCCCTGGAGTTCGGCGCACGGGTCTTCGACCGGTTCCTCGACCAGGTCTGACGGCCCACGCGCCCTCGGTCAGGCGGTGCGGACCGCCCGGATGATCTTGCGCCGCAGGACCACCCGGCGGGTGCCGTCGGGGCTGATCCGGACGCGGTCGAGCTCCCAGCCGCCGTGCTCGGCGCGCTCGACCAGCAGCTTGGTGACGACGTTGCGGGAGAACTCGCGGGAGAACGTGACCTTGTCGAACTCCCACTCGACCCCGCGGTTCAGCGGCAGGCGGTGGACCCGGGACATGCCTTCATTCTCCGGACACGTCGTCGAGGGCCTCGACGATCTCGGCTGGCAGGACGAGGCCGTCGGTGCCGAGCGCGCCGCGCAGCTGGGCGGCGGTGCGGGCGCCGACGATCGGGGCAGTGACGCCGGGCTGGTCGCGCACCCACACCAGGGCGACCTCGAGCGGCGTCCAGCCGAGGCCGTCGGCGGCACGGGCGACGGCCTCGACGATCCCGGCCGAGCGGTCGTCGAGGTAGCTGCCGACGAAGCCGGCGAAGTGCGACGAGGCGGCGCGGGAGTCCGACGGCGTGCCCGAGCGGTACTTGCCGGTCAGCACCCCGCGGCCCAGCGGTGACCAGGGCAGCACCCCGAGGCCGAGCGCCTCGCAGGCCGGGAGCACCTCGGCCTCGACGGCGCGGTTGAGCAGCGAGTACTCCACCTGGGTCGAGGCGATGACCGCGCGACCGGGCACGGCCCGCTGCCACGTGGCGGCCTGGGCGGTCTGCCAGCCGGAGTAGTTCGAGACGCCGACGTACGACGCCCGGCCGGACGACACCGCGATGTCGAGCGCCGTCAGCGTCTCCTCCAGCGGTGTCTCGTCGGACCAGATGTGCACCTGCCACAGGTCGATGTGGTCGACGCCGAGCCGGCTCAACGAGCCGTCGAGCGTGGTGAGCAGGTGGCCGCGGGAGGTGTTGTACTCCCGGCCGCCCCGCCGCGCGCTGATGCCGGCCTTCGTCGCCAGCACGACCTCGTCGCGGGCGACGACGTCGCCCAGCAGGGAGCCGATGAGCTCCTCCGACGCGCCGCCGCCGTACCCGGCCGCCGTGTCGAGCAGCGTGCCGCCCGCCTCGGCGTACGCCACGAGCTGGTCGCGGGCCTCGTGCTCGTCGGTGTCGCGACCCCACGTCATCGTGCCGAGCCCCAGGCGCGAGACCTTCAAGCCGGTGGCACCCAGAGATCTGTGCTGCATGGCGACAAGGTAGTGGGCGGCGTCTCGTGCGCCGTGCCCGGCTCGCGGGTGCGGTGTCCGTAGGATCGGCGCCCGTGTGGGACTTCCTCAAGGCCGTCGTGCTGGGCACGATCCAGGGACTGACCGAGTTCCTCCCGATCTCGAGCAGCGCCCACCTGCGGATCTTCCCCGAGCTCTTCGGGTGGGGGGACCCGGGAGCGGCCTTCACCGCCGTGATCCAGATCGGGACCGAGCTGGCCGTCCTCATCTACTTCCGCCACGACATCTGGCGGATCGCGTCGGCGTGGCTGCGGTCGCTGGTCAAGCCGGAGTACCGCGGCAGCCTCGACGCCCGGATGGGCTGGTTCATCATCATCGGCTCGCTGCCGATCGTCCTGCTCGGCATCGCGCTCAAGGACGTGATCGAGTCCGACTTCCGCAGCCTGTGGATCATCGGCACCACGCTGATCGTGCTCGGCGTCGTGTTGGGCGTCGCCGACCGGATGAGCGCCTCGAACAAGACGATCAAGCAGATGAACCTGCGCGACGCAGTCCTCATGGGGCTCGCCCAGGCGTGCGCGCTGGTGCCCGGCGTCAGCCGATCGGGCGCGACCATCTCGATGGGCCGGATCCTCGGCTACGAGCGCGAGGCCGCCACCCGCTACGCGTTCCTGCTCGCGATCCCGGCCGTCGTCGGGGCGGGGCTGTTCGAGCTCAGGGAGATCCCGCACGGGGACAACGCCTACGGCTGGGGCCCGACGATCACCGCGACGATCGTGTCGTTCGTCGTCGGGTACGCCGCCATCGCCTGGCTCCTGCGGTACGTCTCCACCCGCTCCTACGCGCCGTTCGTGCTCTACCGCGTCGGGCTGGGCGCCCTCGTGCTGGTGCTCGTCGGCACCGGCGTGCTCGCCGCCTGATCGCTCCCTCGGTGCCGGCCGCGGGTGCAGCTAGCCGCAGTCACCGCCCGCACCGATGCCGCCGTCGACGAAGCCCGCGCCGCCCGCCTGCCACGAACCGTGCTGCGGCGCGCTGCTTCCCCCGCCCGGTAGCGGCGAGAGGATCGCGACCAGGAGGAGGCCGGCCAGCCCGACGGCGACCACCCCGCCGCCGAGGACGACCGCGGCGCCGGCAGCGCTGGTCGCGCCGAGCGCGGCGACCACGCACCCGGCCAGGGCCGACGTGGAGACCCCGACGAACACGACCCACGGCAGGCGGGGTCGGCCCGCGGTGGTGCCTCGACGGTTGCTCATGAGGTGAGTGTGCGCCGGGCCGGGGCCGGTTGACCAGGGGCGGCTTCGTCGCGGCGGTGAGGGGCCGCGGATCCGGCGTCACGGTCGTGTGCCTGACGTCGCGCTGCGGTGCGTCGTCAGGCACACGACCCCGGCCCCGGACGGACCCGACCCGGGCGAGCAGCAGCGAGCTACAACCAGCCCGACCGCTTGAAGAAGACCCACAGGACCGCCGACGAGCCGAACATCAAGGTCAGGGCGAAGACGTAGCCGAAGGTCCAGTGCAGCTCGGGCATGTGGTCGAAGTTCATGCCGTAGATGCCGGCGATGAGCGTCGGCACGACGACGAGGGCGGCGCCGGCGGAGATCTTGCGCATGTCGTCGTTCTGCTGCACCGAGATCCGCGCGAGGTGGGCGTCGAAGGCCGAGGACAGCAGCGTCTCGAGGTTGTCGACGACCTCGCCGACCTGGCCGAGGTGGTCGAGGACGTCGCGGAAGAACGGCGCCGCGCCTGCGTCGATCCCGTCGACCTCGCCGGCGGCGAGCCGGCGCATCGGGTCGCGCAGCGGCTGGACCGCACGGCGCACCTCGGCGATCTCGCGCTTGAGGACGTAGATGCGGACCGAGTCGTCGCTGCGGGTGGGGGAGAAGACCGAGTCCTCGACCTCGTCGACGTCCCGCTGCAGCTCGTCGGCGACGTCGCGGTAGGCGTCGACGACGGTGTCGCACACGGCGTACACGACCGCGGACGGACCGTGGTCGAGGACCGCCTGCTGCGACTCGAGGAACTGCCGGGCCGACTGCAGCTCGGAGCCCTCGCCGTGGCGGACGGTGACGACGAAGTCGCGGCCCACGAACATGTTGATCTCGCCGGTCTCGACGGCGTCGGCCTCGTCGACGTACCAGAGGGTCTTGAGCACCAGGAACAGGCTGTCGTCGTACCGCTCGAGCTTCGGACGCTGGTGCGCCTTGACCGCGTCCTCGACGGCGAGCGGGTGCAGGTCGAACGCCTCGGCCACCCGCGCGAGCTCGTCGGCGTCGGGCTGGTGGAGGCCCAGCCAGATGAAGTCGCCCTCCTCGCGGACCTCCTGGCGCAGCAGGGAGTAGTCCTGCGGTCCGCAGTCGACGGCGACCCGCGAGCCGTGGCGGTACAGCGCGCTGTCGACGATCACGTCCGGAACGGTATCGCCGTGGTGACCAGTAGTGTTCGACGCCATGGCCACCGTCATCCTCGTCCGCCACGGCCGGACGACCGCCAACGCGAGCGGCATGCTGGCCGGTCGGATGCCCGGGGTGAAGCTCGACGCGACCGGGCAGAAGCAGGCCGCGCGGGCGGGCGAACGGATGAAGGACCTGCCGGTGCAGGCCATCGTCAGCAGCCCGCTCGAGCGCTGCCGGCAGACCGCGAAGGCGATCATGCAGGCGCAGCGACCCCCGCTCACGCTGGTGACCGAGAAGGGCATCACCGAGTGCGACTACGGCGAGTGGCAGGGCCGCCAGCTGCGCGACCTGGCCAAGGAGAAGCTGTGGTCGACGGTGCAGTCGCAGCCCTCCGCCGCCGAGTTCCCCGGCGGTGAGTCGCTGGCCGCGATGCAGGCGCGAGCCGTCGCCGCCGTACGCCGCCACGACGCGGCCGTGGAGGCCGCGCACGGCGCCGGGGCCGTCTGGGTGGCGGTCAGCCACGGCGACATCATCAAGTCCGTGCTGGCCGACGCGCTGGGCATGCACCTCGACCTCTTCCAGCGGATCACGATCGACCCGGCGTCGATCTCGATCGTGCGCTACACCGGCTCCCGGCCCTACGTGCTGGCCACCAACACCCACGCCGGCGACCTCGCCTGGCTGGCGCAGAAGCCTGCGCGCAAGCCGCGGGCCGGCAAGCGGGCGGCGGCGACACCCGCGGCGGACGCGGTGGTCGGCGGCGGCGCCGGTCCGACCTCCTAGCGCGGCCTCATAGGGTGGGGGACATGGCACCACTCGTCCACGGGTTCGACCCGCCGGAGCGCTTCGTCACCGGCACCGTCGGGCCCCCGGGGTCCCGCACGTTCTTCCTCCAGGCCCGCAACGGTGCCAAGCTCGTGAGCGTCGCCCTGGAGAAGCAGCAGGTGGCTGCCCTCGCCGAGCGGATCGACGAGCTGCTGGACGAGGTCATGGCCAGCGATCGGAACACCGCGATGATCCCGGCCGTCGCGCCGCTGGACCTCGAGGACACCGAGCCGCTGGAGCAGCCGATCGAGGAGGAGTTCCGCGCCGGCACGATGACGTTGTCGTGGGACCCCGACGACGAGCGCGTCGTGATCGAGGTCTTCCCGTTCACCGAGGCCGCGGTGGTCTCGCCCGAGCAGGTCGACGAGGACTTCGAGGAGCCCGAGCCCGACGAGGTGCTGCTCGTCCGGATCCCTGCGGGGCTCGCCCGCGCGTTCGTCAAGCGCAGCGAGCAGGTGCTCGAGGCGGGACGCCCGTCCTGCCCCTTCTGCGGTCTGCCGATCGACCCCGACGGCCACCTGTGCGTCCGGGCCAACGGGTTCAAGCGCCGCGACCCGTGACCACCGCCGACGACACCGGCGTGGACCTGCTCGAGGACGAGCTGGTCCTGCACGGCCGGATCATGCCGGCCAGCAACGCGACGTTCCTCGGCGCGATCGGCGACGTGAAGGTCGTCTACAAGCCGGTGGCGGGGGAGCGGCCGCTGTGGGACTTCCCCGGCGGCGACCTGGCCTCGCGCGAGGTGGCGGCGTACGCCGTCTCTGAGGCCACCGGGTGGGACGTCGTGCCTCAGACGTGGCTGCGCGCAGGACCCCACGGCGTCGGGATGGTCCAGCGCTGGCGCGAGCCCGACCCCGAGCAGGCGGCGGTGGAGATCGTGCCCCACGGCGAGGTGCCGCCCGGCTTCCTCCACGTCTTCGACGGCGTCGACGGCCGCGACCTGCCGGTGAGCCTGGTCCATGAGGACACCGAGCCGCTGCGCCGGATGGCCGTCTTCGACGTGGTCGTCAACAACGCCGACCGCAAGGGCGGGCACGTGCTGGAGATGGCCGACGGCCACCGGTACGGCGTCGACCACGGCATCACGTTCCACCACGAGCACAAGCTGCGGACCGTCCTGTGGGGCTGGCTCGGCGAGCCGCTGCGCGACGAGGACGTCGAGGTCGTCAGCCGGGTCCGCGCCGCGCTCTCCGGCGGGCTCGGCGACACGTTGGCGCCGCTGCTCACCGACCTCGAGATCACCGCCCTCGAGCGACGCTGCGCGCGGTTGCTCGACCGCGGCGTCATGCCGGCACCCCACGGCGAGATGCCCGCGATCCCGTGGCCGCCGTTCTGAGCCTCCCGCCGACCGGGTCGGCGCGTCCCGGTCGTTAGGCTGCGGCCATGCGCGCCTGGCAGTCCCCGGAGATCCCGACCCTCGCCGTCACGGGCCCGGAGGTCTCGGTCCACGACACCGCCACCGGCGCGCTCGTCACGACCACGCCCGAGGGGCCCGCGCGCATGTACGTCTGCGGCATCACGCCGTACGACGCCACCCACCTCGGCCACGCAGCGACGTACGTCGGCTTCGACCTGCTCAACCGCGCCTGGCGCAACGCCGGCCACGAGGTCCGCTACGTCCAGAACGTCACCGACGTCGACGACCCGCTGCTCGAGCGGGCCACCAAGGTCGGCACCGACTGGACCGAGCTGGCCGAGCGCGAGACCGAGCTGTTCCGCCAGGACATGACCGCGCTGCGGGTGCTCGCCCCCGACCACTACATCGGTGCCGTCGAGTCGATCCCGCTCGTGCTGGAGCTGGTCGAGCGGCTGCAGGAGGCCGGTGCGGTCTACCGCGTCGAGGACGACCTCTACATGTCGGTCACGGCCGACCCCGCCTTCGGCGCGGAGTCCGGTTGGGACCGCGAGACGATGCTGCGGATCTACCCCGAGCGCGGCGGTGACGTCGACCGCCCCGGCAAGAAGGACCCGCTCGACTGCGTCGTGTGGCGCGGCGAGCGCGAGGGCGAGCCGTCGTGGCCCAGCCAGTTCGGCCCCGGTCGCCCCGGCTGGCACGTCGAGTGCACCGCGATCGCGCTGGAGCACCTCGGCGGCGCGTTCGACGTGCAGGGCGGCGGCAGCGACCTCGTCTTCCCCCACCACGAGATGTGCGCCGGCCACGCCCAGGTCGCCGACCCGGGCACGCCGTTCGCGCAGACCTACGTCCACGCCGGGATGGTGGCGTACGACGGCGAGAAGATGTCGAAGTCGCGCGGCAACCTGGTCTTCGTCTCCGCGCTGCGCAACAGCGACGTCGACCCGATGGCGATCCGCCTCGCGCTGCTGCGGCACCACTACCGCGCCGACTGGGAGTGGACCGACGCCGAGCTCTGGGACGCCGTCGACACCCTCGCCGACTGGCGCCGCGCCCTCGCGCTCGGCGCCGGCGCGCCCGCCGCGCCGGTCGTCGCCGAGGTGCTCGAGGCGCTCGCTGCCGACCTCGACGCCCCCCGCGCCGTCGCCGCGGTCGACCGTTGGGTCCGCGCGACGCTGGGCACCGACGGCCTCGCCGACACCAGCGACCCGGACGCCGCCGTCAGCATGATCGCCGTCCTCGACGCCGCGCTCGGCCTCTCCGTCTGACCGGTCGCCGGGTGGCCCGGGCGACCGTGAGGTTCATCGGGGCGCCGATGGACCTCACGGTTCCCCGATGGAATTTCGTCGGGTACCCGTCAGGTTCGACGGGTCCCCGATGAACCTGACGACTAGCCGGCCCCGCCGCCGGACTCGTCGCCGCGCCGCTTGAGGTAGCGCTCGAACTCGCGCGCGATGGCCTCGCCGGAGGCCTCGGGCAGGTCGGTGGTGTCGCGGGTCTCCTCCAGCGCGCGGACGTAGTCGGCGACGTCCTCGTCGTCCTCGGCGAGCTCGTCGACGCCGCGCTCCCAGGCGCGGGCGTCCTCGGGCAGGTCGCCGAGGGGGATGGAGACCTCCAGCAGGTCCTCGAGCTGGCCGATGAGCGCGAGGGTCGCCTTGGGGCACGGCGGCTGCGCGACGTAGTGCGGCACCGCTGCCCAGTACGACACCGCGGGGATGTCGAGTCGGACGCACGCGTCCTGGAAGACCCCGACGATGCCGGTCGGGCCCTCGTAGGTCGACTGCTCGAGCTTGAGCCGGTCGACGAGGTCCGGCTCGGTGGCCGTGCCGGTGACGGGGATGGGCCGGGTGTGCGGGGTGTCCGCGAGCAGCGCGCCGAGGGTGACGACCAGCTCGCCACCGAGGTCGTCGCACGCGGCGAGCAGCTCGGCGCAGAACTGGCGCCAGCGCATGTTCGGCTCGATGCCGCGCACAAGGATGACGTCGCGGTCGAGGTCCGGGGGAGAGGCGACCGCGATCCGGGTGGTCGGCCAGGTGATCCGGCGGTGCCCGAGCTCGTCGGTGCCGACGACGGGACGGTTGACCTGGAAGTCGTAGAACTCCTCGGGGTCGATGGCCCCCACGACCCGGGCGTTCCAGACCTCCATGAGGTGGTCCACGACCGAGGAGGCGGCGTCGGCTGCGTCGTTCCAGCCCTCGAAGGCCGCGATGACCACGGGGTCGACCAGCTCCGGCAGGTCCTCGATCTCGATCACCACCTCAGGGTAGTCACGTGCCGGGATTTCACCGGTCGCGACGCCCGGTGCCACGATCTGAGAACCCTGTCCAGCACTCGGACGCTCTTCCTACGCTGGAGCCACCTGCCCGGAAGGAGCTGGCGTGCCCGATCTCGCACCGCCGAACCACCGACCCGACGCCACCGAGGCGCTCACCGCGACGCTGCGGGAACGGGTGATGGTGATCGACGGCGCCATGGGCACCGCGATCCAGCGCGACCGACCCGACGAGGCCGGCTACCGGGGCGAGCGCTTCGCCGACTGGCCCAGCGACGTCGTCGGCAACAACGACCTGCTCACGATCACCCAGCCGCAGATCATCGAGGGCATCCACCGGGAGTACCTCGAGGCCGGCGCCGACATCCTCGAGACCAACACCTTCAACGCCAACGCCGTCTCGCTCGCCGACTACGGCATGGAGGAGCTCGCCTACGAGCTCAACCTCGAGGCGGCCCGGCTGGCCCGCCGGGCCTGCGACGCGGTCGAGACCCCCGACCGGCCGCGGTACGTCGCCGGCGCGCTCGGCCCCACGACGCGCACCGCCTCCATCTCGCCCGACGTCAACGACCCGGCCGCCCGCAACGTGACCTACGACCAGCTCGTCGCGGCGTACACCACCGCCGCTCGCGGCCTCGTCGACGGCGGCGCGGACCTGCTGGTGGTCGAGACGATCTTCGACACGCTCAACGCGAAGGCGGCGATCTTCGCGCTCGAGACGCTCTTCGAGGACCTCGGGCGCCGCTGGCCGGTGATCGTCTCCGGCACGATCACCGACGCCTCCGGGCGCACGCTGTCGGGCCAGACGACCGAGGCGTTCTGGAACTCCGTGCGGCACGCCCGCCCGCTCGCGATCGGCCTCAACTGCGCCCTCGGGGCCAAGGAGATGCGGCCCTACGTCGCCGAGCTCAGCCGCGTGGCCGACACGTTCGTCAGCGCCTATCCCAACGCGGGCCTGCCCAACGCCTTCGGCGAGTACGACGAGGCGGCCGAGGAGACCGCGGCGGTCATCCGGGAGTTCGCCGAGGCCGGGTTCGTCAACCTCGTCGGCGGCTGCTGCGGCACCACGCCGGCCCACGTCGGCGCGATCGCCCGGGCCGTCGAGGACGCCACGCCGCGGGACGTGCCGACGATCCGTCCCGCGATGCGGCTGTCGGGGCTCGAGCCGTTCACGATCGACGAGGACTCGCTCTTCGTGAACGTCGGCGAGCGCACCAACATCACCGGGTCGGCGCGCTTCCGCAAGCTGATCAAGGACGGCGACTACGACGCCGCCCTGTCTGTCGCGGCCCAGCAGGTCGAGAACGGCGCGCAGGTCATCGACGTCAACATGGACGAGGGGATGATCGACGGCGTCGCAGCCATGGACCGCTTCACCAAGCTGCTCGCGAGCGAGCCCGACATCAGCCGGGTGCCGGTCATGGTCGACTCCTCGAAGTTCGAGGTGATCGAGGCCGGGCTCAAGAACGTCCAGGGCAAGGCGATCGTCAACTCGATCTCCATGAAGGAGGGCGAGCAGGCGTTCCGGGAGCACGCCCGGCTGTGCCGCAAGTACGGCGCCGCCGCGGTCGTCATGGCCTTCGACGAGGACGGCCAGGCCGACAACCTCGAGCGCCGCAAGGCGATCTGCGAGCGGGCCTACCGGATCCTCGTCGACGAGGTCGGCTTCCCGGCCGAGGACATCATCTTCGACCCGAACGTCTTCGCCGTGGCCACGGGCATCGAGGAGCACGCGTCGTACGGCCTGGACTTCATCGAGGCCACCCGCTGGATCAAGGAGAACCTCCCCGGGGCGAAGGTCTCCGGCGGCATCTCCAACGTGAGCTTCTCCTTCCGCGGCAACAACCCGGTGCGCGAGGCGATCCACGCCGTCTTCCTGCTCCACGCCATCGAGGCGGGGCTCGACATGGGCATCGTCAACGCCGGCGCGCTCGTCGTCTACGACCAGGTCGAGCCGGAGCTGCGGGAG
Source organism: Nocardioides sp. IC4_145 (assembly GCF_011250565.1). Lineage (GTDB taxonomy): Bacteria > Actinomycetota > Actinomycetes > Propionibacteriales > Nocardioidaceae > Nocardioides. The sequence continues at coordinate 64,880 of NZ_JAANMS010000014.1, read as the reverse complement.
CGGATCGAGGACGTCGTGCTCGACCGGCGCCCGGACGCGGCCGAGCGGCTGCTGGAGATCGCCGAGTCGTTCAACAAGAAGGGCGAGGAGGCCGAGGCCACGGCCGAGGAGTGGCGCTCGCTGCCGGTCGGCGAGCGGATCACCCACGCCCTGGTCAAGGGGCTCGACGCCCACGTCGAGGCCGACACCGAGGAGCTGCGCCAGGAGATCGCCGCCCGCGGCGGCCGCCCGATCGAGGTCATCGAGGGTCCGCTCATGTCCGGGATGGACGTCGTGGGCGACCTGTTCGGCGCCGGCAAGATGTTCCTGCCGCAGGTGGTGAAGTCGGCGCGCGTGATGAAGAAGGCCGTCGCCTACCTGATCCCGTTCATCGAGCAGGAGAAGCTGGACAACCCAGCGCTCGCCACGGCCAAGGACACCAACGGCACGATCGTCATGGCCACGGTCAAGGGCGACGTCCACGACATCGGCAAGAACATCGTCGGCGTCGTGCTCCAGTGCAACAACTTCGAGGTCATCGACCTCGGCGTGATGGTGCCGGCGCAGAAGATCCTCGACACCGCCGCCGAGGTCGGCGCGGACGTCATCGGCCTCTCGGGCCTGATCACGCCGTCGCTGGACGAGATGGTCACCGTCGCCACCGAGATGCAGCGCCTCGGGCTGGAGATCCCGCTGCTCATCGGTGGCGCCACGACGTCCCGCGCGCACACGGCGGTCAAGGTCGACCCGCGCTACGACGCGCCCGTCGTGTGGGTCAAGGACGCCTCGCGGTCGGTGCCGACGGTCGCCTCCCTGCTGCACGCCGAGCGGCGCGTGGGCCTGCTGGCCGACCTCAAGGCCGACTACGACTCGCTGCGCGCACGCCACGCCACCAAGCAGGACCGGCCCCAGCTGACGTACGCCGACGCGTGCGCCAACGCCACGCCGGTCGACTGGGACGGCTACGTCCCGCCCGCGCCGAAGCAGCCCGGCGTGCACGTGCTGGACGACTACGACCTCGCCGAGCTGCGCGAGTACATCGACTGGCAGCCGTTCTTCAACGCCTGGGAGATGAAGGGCAAGTTCCCCGACATCCTCAACAACCCGGCCAGCGGCGAGGCCGCCCGCAAGCTGTACGACGACGCGCAGGCCATGCTCGACCGGATGGTCGCCGAGCGCTGGGTGACCGCCCGTGCGGTCTACGGCTTCTTCCCGGCCAACGCCGACGGCGACGACCTCGTGGTCTGGGCGGACGACGAGCGGCGCGAGCAGCGGACGGTCCTGCACCAGCTGCGCCAGCAGGGCGAGCACCGCGCGGGCGTCCCCAACCGCTCGCTCGCCGACTACGTCGCGCCCACCTCGACGGGGCTCGCCGACCACGTGGGCGGCTTCGCCGTCACCGCCGGCATCGGGCTGCCCGAGAAGGTCCAGCAGTTCAAGGACGACCTCGACGACTACTCCGCGATCATGGTCGAGGCGCTGGCAGACCGGTTGGCCGAGGCCTTCGCCGAGCGGCTCCACCAGCGGGTCCGCACCGAGCTGTGGGGCTACGAGCCGTCCGAGTCGCTGACCAACGAGGACCTCATCGCCGAGCGCTACGCCGGCATCCGCCCCGCGCCCGGCTACCCCGCGTGCCCCGACCACACCGAGAAGCGCACGATCTGGGAGCTCCTCGACGTCGAGGCCGCGACGGGGATCCGGCTCACCGAGTCGATGGCGATGTGGCCCGGCGCGTCGGTCTCGGGGCTGTACTTCAGCCACCCGCAGTCGCAGTACTTCGTCGTCGGCCGGCTCGGCCGCGACCAGGTGGCGGCGTACGCCGAGCGCAAGGGGTGGACGCTCGCCGAGGCCGAGCGCTGGCTCTCGCCGAACCTCGGCTACGACCCGGAGGACTGATGGGCGACCTCGCGCGTCCCGCAGCGGTGCTGTGGGACATGGACGGCACGCTCGTCGACACCGAGCCGTACTGGATCGAGACCGAGTTCGCGCTCGCCGAGCGCTTCGGCGGCAGCTGGTCCGAGGCGCACGCGCTCGCGCTCGTCGGCAACGACCTCATGGTCTCCGCGCGCTACATCCGCGAGCACATGCCGCTGGACCTGCCGCCCGAGGAGATCGTCGAGCTGCTCCTCGACGGCGTCGTGGAGCGGGTACGCCGCAGCGTGCCGTGGTGCGCGGGTGCGCGCGAGCAGCTGCTCGCCCTCGCCGAGGCGGGCGTGCCGTGCGCGCTGGTCACGATGTCGTGGACCCGGTTCGTCGAGCCGATCCTCGAGCAGCTGCCCGCAGGGACGTTCTCGGCCGTCGTGACCGGCGACCAGGTCACCCACGGCAAGCCGCACCCCGAGCCCTACCTGACCGCGGCGGCCCAGCTCGGCCTCGACCCCGCCGACTGCCTGGCGGTCGAGGACTCCACGACCGGTGCGACCTCGGCTGTCGCGGCCGGCTGCGAGGTGCTCGTCGTGCCCAACCACGTCGAGGTCCCGCCGGGGGAGCGGCGCTCGTTCGCCACCACCCTCGACGGCCTCGACCTGCACGAGGTCTGGCGCGCCGCTCGGGCGGGCCGCCGCCCGACCGTCCCGGCTGCCCGGAGGTCCTAGTACCTCCGGGCAATGGCGCGACCGGTCGTCGCCCGGCAGAGTGAGCACTGCTTCGGGGGCGCTGGACTCCCAGCGCGTCAGGAGAGGCCCACATGTTCGTCCGTCGCAGTCCCGCCATCGTGCTCGGCCTCGTGCTGGGTGCAGCGGCCCTCGCTCCCGCTCCGGCGGTGGCGAGTGATGGCGGGACTGCGAAGGACGTGGTCTCCGCGGCGGCCCCGAGCGGCGACGGCGCCATCCCTGCGCCCGGCCCGGACGGCCTCCCGGCCAAGCGGCTGAAGGACACCCAGGAGAGCGCCTGGGCCACCTGCCAGGGCGGCAGCCGGGTCAAGCTCCGTACGACGTTCATGACGAACGCCGAGATCGAGGTCGTCGGCGTGGTCTTCAGCAACGACGACGACATCTGGTCCTGGAAGTTCAAGCACAACGGCGACTTCTCGTTCATGGGCGAGGTCAAGGCCAAGGACGCCGACCGGTCCTTCCGGATCGTCCGCAGCATGCTGGACCTCAGCGGTCCGGACGACGTGCTCTTCCGCGCCCAGAACGAGAAGACCGGCGAGACCTGCAAGGTCGAAGCCACGGTCTGACGCCCGGCTAGGCGCTGCCTATCCTGAGCGCGCGCCAACGAGGCGCGTCGAGAGGTGGCGTCGTGCGTCTTCTGCGCAGTCCGGTCGTGCAGTTCGTGCTGTTCGCCGTCGTGACGATGGTCGTCATCGTCGCCAGCACCAACGCCATCGCACGCAGCGTCGCCGAGGACGAGGCGATCGCCGAGGCCCGCAACACCACCGAGGTGCTCGCGAAGTCGGTGGTCGAGCCCGCGCTCGAGGACTCCAAGGACCGCATGCTCCGCGGCACGACGCGCGGCTCCGACCAGTTCCTCCAGTTCGCCAAGCGGACCCTGATCAAGGCGCTCGACGTGCAGAACCCACGAGCGGTGCGGTTCAACATGTGGCTCGAGGACGGCTACCTGCTCTACGCGAACCAGGGCGAGGTGGCCGCACGCTCGTTCGACATCGGACCGGACCGCCGCCGCGTGCTGCGCGAGGGCGGGACGGGCTACGAGGTGGCCGACCCCGACGATCCCGAGAACAGTGGTCGAGGACTGGTGGAGGAGGACCTGGTCCGGGTGTACACCCCGGTCGAGGTGCGAGGGCAGCGACTGCTGTTCGAGGTCTACTACTCCCTGACCCGCATCCAGGAGCGCCGCGGCGAGATCCTCGAACCGTTCCGCTGGATCACCATCGGGTCGCTGGCCGGCCTGCTGCTCGTCGTCACGCCCATCCTCTGGCTGCTCACCCGGCGCCTGACCAGGGCCGGCGAGGAGCGGGAGCGCCTCCTCGTCCACGCGGTCGACGCCTCGGACGCCGAGCGGCGCCGGATCGCGCGGGACCTGCACGACGGGGTGGTCCAGGACATCGCCGGCACGACGTTCTCCGTCACCGCGCTCGCCCGCGACCCCGCCGTGCCCGATTCCGCGCGACAGACGCTGGACGGCGCGGGGGACAGCCTGCGCGACAGCCTGCGGGCGCTCCGCTCCCTGCTGGCCGAGATCCACCCGCCCGACCTGCACGCCGACGGCCTCGAGCCGGCCCTGGACGACCTCGTCGCGCCGGCCACCAACGCCGGCATCCAGGCGTCGGTCGACGTCAGCGGGGTCGACGGGGCCTCCGACGCAGCCGTCGCCCTGGTCTGGCGCGTCGCCCAGGAGGCGGTGCGCAACGCCCTGCGCCACTCCGATGCCACGACCGTGGCGGTCACCGTGCGCGGCGTGGACAGCCGGCTGCGGCTCGAGGTCGTCGACGACGGGATCGGCTTCGACCCGGCCGTCTCCGACCCGGACCGCTACGGTCTCAAGGGCCTGCGCAGCCTGGTCAAGGACATCGGCGGCGAGATCGACGTGATCTCGGCGCCCGGAGCAGGCACGACGGTCCGGATGGAGGTCGCCCAGCAGTGAGCAGCACACCGATCCGCGTGGTCCTGGTCGACGACCACGCCGTTATCCGCGCCGGGATGGCGCAGCTCCTGGCCGGCACCGACGACATCGAGGTGGTCGGCCAGGCCGAGGACGGTGCGCGAGCCCTGACCGTCGTGCGCGAGACCGACCCCGACGTCGTGCTGATGGACCTCCAGATGCCCGGCGTCGACGGCGTGACCGCCACCCGCAACATCAAGGCGGCCGGGCTGCGCAGCGACGTGCTGGTGCTCACCTCCTACTCCGACAGCGAGCGCATCGTCGGCGCCCTCGATGCCGGGGCGGTCGGCTACCTGCTCAAGGACGCCGACCCCGACGACGTGCTCGCCGGGATCCGGTCGGTCAGCCGGGGGGAGTCCCCGATCCACCCCCGCGCGGCGCGCGCGCTGCTCGGCGTGCGCTCCTCGCCGCCGCAGGTCCAGCTCACCAACCGCGAGACCGAGGTGCTCGGCCTGGTCCGCGAGGGCCTCGCGAACAAGCAGATCGCGCGGCGGCTCGACATCAGCGAGCGCACGGTCAAGGCGCACCTCACCTCGGCGTTCGCGCGGATCGGCGTCGTCGACCGCACGCAGGCAGCCCTCTGGGCCGAGCGGAACGGTCTGTAGGGCTCGACCGGTCAGGCCGTGGGCTGGGCGTCGGGCTGGGCGTCCGACAGCGGGGGAGGCGTGCCGCCGAACTCCGGGCACAGCGACCGGTGCTGGCACCAGTCGCAGAGCCGGCTGCGCCGCGGCCGCCAGTCGCCGCTCTCCTCCGCGGACCGGATCGCCTGCCAGATCGCCTCGACCTTGCGCTCCGTCGCGAGCAGGTCCTGCTCGTCGGGGCGGTAGCGGAGGATCTCGCCGTTGCCGAGGTAGACCAGCTGCAGCACCGCCGGCACGATCCCGCGGGTGCGCCAGACCACGAGCGCGTAGAACTTCATCTGGAACAGCGCGCGAGCCTCGAAGCCGGCCGCCGGCGACCGCCCGGTCTTGTAGTCGACGATGCGGATCGACCCGTCCGGGGCGACGTCGACGCGGTCGACGAACCCGCGCAGCAGCAGCTTCGAGTCCAGCAGGCTCTCGACGTACAGCTCGCGCTCGGCCGGCTCCAGCCGCTGGGGGTCCTCGAGCGTGAAGTACCGCTCGAGCACCGTCCGGCAGGACGCCAGCCAGGCCGCGACCTCGGGACCGTCCTCGCCGAGCATCGCCGCTACGTCGGGCGACTCCTCGCGCAGCCGCTCCCAGGCCGGCTCGAGCATCGCCTCCGCCTGCGCCGGCGTCCGGTCGGCCGCGGGCAGGTCGAAGAGGTCCTCGAGCACCTTGTGCACCACCGTGCCGCGCACCTGGTCCGGCGACGGCGGCTCGGGCAGCCGGTCGACGGTCCGGAAGCGGTAGAGCAACGGGCAGGTCAGGAAGTCGCCCGCTCGGCTCGGGGAGAGCGCGCCGAGCACCTCGACCCCGTCGACGGGTGTCGAGACCCGCTCGGCCGGCGAGGGGACCGGTGACACGTCCTGCTGCACGCTCATGGGCCAGACCCTAGGCGAGCCCACGGACAGTCGCGGTGTGCCCGCACCGATACGCTGGCGAGGTGGCCGACCCCGAACCTCCCGGCGACGGCCGGGCCACCGCCGCCCGTCCCACGCGTCCGCCCGGCACCTTCAAGGTCGGCACCATCGCCGGGGCGGACGTGCTCGTCTCGTCGTCCTGGTTCATCGTGGCCGCACTCATCGCCGTGGTCATCGCGCCGCGGGTCGAGCAGGTCGAGCCCGGCCTCGGTGCGCTCAAGTACGTCGCCGGGCTGGCCTTCGCGGTCGTCCTCTACCTCTCGGTGCTGCTCCACGAGGCGTCGCACGCGGTGATGGCGCAGCGCTACGGCTACCCGATCAGCTCGATCACCCTGCACTTCCTCGGCGGCATGACCGCGATCGAGGCGGAGACGACCAAGCCGAAGCAGGAGTTCGTGATCGCCGTGGTCGGCCCGCTGACGTCGCTGGCGGTCGGCGCGGCGGCGTTCGGGCTGTGGTTCGTCGTGCCCGACGGGCTGCTGCTCCTGGCGGTGGAGGGCCTGGCGGTGGCCAACCTGCTCGTCGGCGTCCTCAACCTCGTGCCCGGGCTGCCGCTCGACGGTGGCCGGGTGCTGAAGGCCGCCGTCTGGGGCGCGACGAAGGATCAGCACCGCGGCACGATCGCCGCCGGCTGGGGCGGCCGGATCACGGCGGTCCTGGTGCTGCTGTGGCCGCTCGCGCTCGAGCCGCTCCTGGGCGTGCAGGCCGAGCTGCTGGACTTCCTGCTCGCGTTCGTCGTGGGCCTGTTCCTGTGGACCGGCGCGACCGCGGCGATCACCTCCGCGCGGGTGCGCCGCCGCCTCCCGCACCTGGTCGCCCGCGACCTCGCACGGCGTACCCTCGCCGTCCCCGAGGACCTGCCGCTGGCCGAGGCGGTACGCCGCGCGCAGGACGCGCAGGCCGGCAGCCTCGTCACCGTGGCGGCCGACGGCACGCCGGTCGGCCTGGTCAACGAGGCCGCCCTCCTCGCCACGCCCGAGGACCGCCGGCCCTGGGTCGCGACGTCCACCGTGGCGCGCACGCTCGAGCCGGGTCTCCGGATCTCCGCCGGCCTCGCCGGGGAGGAGCTGGTCCGGGCGATCAGCCGGACCCCGGCGACGGAGTACCTGCTCATCGAGGACGGGGGCGTCGAGGGCGAGGGCGTCTACGGCGTGCTCGTGACCGCCGACGTCGATCGCGCGTTCCGCGAGGGTCGCCACTAGGGTTCCGCGCATGCCCGACGCCCTGCCCGACGTGAGCCGTGACGCCTGGTCGGGGGTCCACCGCGGACCCCTGCGCGACGGGGAGTGGGTGCGGCTGACCGACCAGAAGGGCCGCCGCCACAACTTCGAGCTGGTCCCCGGCAAGCGCTTCTTCTCCAACCGGGGCCACCTCGAGCACGACGAGCTGATCGGCCGCGAGGAGGGCTTCACCGTCACGTCCTCGGCTGGCGGCGAGTACCTCGTGTTCCGCCCGCTGCTCTCGGAGTTCGTCGTCTCGATGCCCCGCGGTGCGGCGGTCGTCTACCCCAAGGACGCCGCCCAGATCGTCGCGATGGCCGACATCTTCCCCGGCGCCCACGTCGTCGAGGCCGGCGTCGGGTCGGGTGCCCTCACCTGCTCGCTGCTGCGCGCGGTCGGGCCGTTCGGCAAGGTGTCGTCGTACGAGCGCCGCGAGGAGTTCGCCGACGTCGCGCGCAAGAACGTCACGCAGTTCTTCGGCGCCCCCGACGGGGAGACGCACCCGGCCTGGCAGCTCACCCTGGGGGACCTCGCCGAGGCGCTGCCCGCGTCCGGCGAGCGCTGCGACCGGATCATCCTCGACATGCTCGCGCCGTGGGAGTGCCTGGACGCCGCCGCGGACGCGCTGGTCCCCGGCGGGATCGTGTGCGCGTACGTCGCCACAACCACCCAGCTCTCGCGGTTCGTCGAGACCGTGCGGCTCCACGGCGGGTTCACCGAGCCCCAGCCGTGGGAGTCGCTCGTGCGCGACTGGCACGTCGAGGGGCTCGCCGTCCGACCGGGCCACAAGATGATCGGCCACACGGCGTTCCTCGTGACCGCCCGCCGGATGGCCCCCGGTCAGCGGCCGCCGCTGAAGAAGCGGCGGCCCGCTCCCGGCGCCTACGGCCCGGACTACACCGGCCCCCGTCCGCCCGGCGTACCCGTCGAGGAGCCCGTCGTCCAGGACTGAGGACGGGGTCGCCGGCGGGGCTGTCGACGGGCCGCGTCCGAATCGTGACCATCCCGGCGGTTCACCCCCTTCCGTCGTCGGGATCCGCGGGTAGGGTCGCGGCACACGAGGAGGTGCGCCGATGACATCCGACATCCCCAGCTCGGGCAGCCGCGCTCAGGACGGTCCCAGCCCGGAGGAGCTCGCGAGCCACGTCCGGTTCCTGGAGGCCGAGGTCACCGACCTCAGGCGCCGCCTGAGCGACTCGCCCTCGCACAGCCGCGGCCTCGAGCTCCGGCTCGCCGACGCGCAGCGCTCGCTCGCCGCGGTGACGTCCCAGAACGAGCGGCTCGCCAGCACGCTGCGCGAGGCCCGCGACCAGATCATGAAGCTCAAGGAGGAGGTCGACCGGCTCGCCCAGCCGCCCGCCGGCTTCGGCACCTTCCTGGCCCGCAACGACGACGACTCGGTCGACGTCTTCACCGGCGGCCGCAAGCTCCGGGTCAACGTCAGCCCGAGCGTCGACCTCGACACCCTGCGCCGCGGCCAGGAGGTCATGCTCAACGAGGCGCTGAACGTCGTCGCCGCGCTCGAGTTCGAGCAGGTCGGCGAGGTCGTGATGTTCAAGGAGGTGCTCGCCGACGGCGACCGCGCCCTGGTCATCGCCAACGCCGACGAGGAGCGCATCGTGCGGCTGGCCGAGCCGCTGCGCGGCGAGACGATCCGCGCCGGCGACAGCCTGCTGCTGGACTCCCGCGCCGGCTACGTCTACGAGAAGGTCCCGAAGTCGGAGGTCGAGGAGCTCGTCCTCGAGGAGGTCCCCGACATCGCCTACGAGTCGATCGGCGGCCTCGGCGGCCAGATCGAGCAGATCCAGGACGCGGTCGAGCTGCCGTACCTCTACCCCGAGCTCTTCCGCGAGCACCAGCTCAAGCCGCCCAAGGGCGTGCTGCTCTACGGCCCTCCCGGCTGCGGCAAGACGCTCATCGCCAAGGCGGTCGCGAACTCGCTGGCCAAGAAGGTCGCGGCGCGGCACGGCACGGACGGGGCGGGCCAGGAGGTGAAGTCGTACTTCCTGAACATCAAGGGTCCCGAGCTGCTCAACAAGTACGTCGGCGAGACCGAGCGCCACATCCGCCTGGTCTTCCAGCGGGCGCGGGAGAAGGCCAGCACCGGCACGCCGGTCATCGTGTTCTTCGACGAGATGGACTCGCTGTTCCGCACCCGTGGGTCCGGCGTCTCCTCCGACGTCGAGAACACCATCGTCCCGCAGCTGCTCAGCGAGATCGACGGCGTCGAGCTGCTGGAGAACGTCCTGGTCATCGGTGCCTCGAACCGCGAGGACATGATCGACCCGGCGATCCTGCGACCCGGTCGCCTCGACGTGAAGATCAAGATCGAGCGCCCGGACGCCGAGTCCGCGCGCGACATCTTCTCCAAGTACCTCACGCCGAGCCTGCCGCTCCACGCCGACGACCTCGCCGAGTTCGGCGGGGACCGCGAGGCGACCGTCGCAGGGATGATCCGCGCCACCGTCGAGCGGATGTACGCCGAGACCGAGGAGAACCGCTTCCTCGAGGTCACCTACGCGAACGGCGACAAGGAGGTCCTCTACTTCAAGGACTTCAACTCCGGCGCGATGATCCAGAACATCGTCGACCGCGCGAAGAAGATGGCCATCAAGGACTTCCTCGAACAGCAGCAGCGCGGTCTCCGGGTCGCCCACCTCCTGCAGGCGTGCGTCGACGAGTTCAAGGAGAACGAGGACCTCCCGAACACCACCAACCCCGACGACTGGGCGCGGATCTCGGGCAAGAAGGGGGAGCGGATCGTCTTCATCCGCACCCTCATCAGCGGCAAGCAGGGCACCGAGCCCGGCCGGTCCATCGACACCGTCGCCAACACCGGTCAGTACCTCTGATCCGTTCGCGCCGGGGCTGTTGCGGGTAACGGTCCCGGCGCGGCGGCCACCCCCGAGGCCGCCCGGACAAAGGAGACCCCTGTGCTCAAGATCCTGCTGATCGTCCTCGTCGTCCTGGCGATCCTGTACGTCGGCTCGATGCTGCTGCGCCGCCGCTGAGGAGTCCCTAACCCGACGGCACGACGTCGGTGACGTCGGCGACCTCCGCGCCCAGCGCGACGAGGAGGTCGCCGGCCTCGACGGTCACCCCGACTCCGTGCTCACCGCCGCCGACCGAGATCCGTCCGGCGACGGACGCGTCGGCGACGACCGGGAGGGCGGTCCGGCTGCCCAGCGGCGTGATCGTGCCCCGCTCGTAGCCGGTCACCCGCAGGGCCTCGTCCGCGGACGCCATCGTCAGGCGGTTGACGCCGAGCAGCGCCCGCAGCTTGGGCCAGGCGATCTCCCGGTCGCCGGGCACCAGGACGAACCGGTGGTTCCCCTCGGCCACCCGCACCACCATCGTCTTGACGAGCCGGCGGGGCTCCACCCCGCGCGCAGCGGCCGCCTCCGCCAAGGATCGCACCGGTCCGTGCCGGGTCACCTCGACGTCGAGCCCGAGCTCGCGGGCCGCCGCGACGACCCGCTCGTGACCGCTCACCGAGCCACCGCTCGACCGACGAAGCCGTGGGTCCACGGCCGGGAGACGGCCGGGCCGGGGAGGTAGGACTCCCGGAGCTCCTCGACGACCAGCCCGGCGGCGGCGACCAGCGCGGGCACGTCGCGGCTGAGGTGGCAGCCGCCGCACACGACGCGTTGCACGGGGTCGAGCCGTCGCTGCCAGGCGGCCACCCGGGCGACCGGCGCCAGGCCGTGCTCGAGGAAGTGGAACGACCCGCCGGAGCGCAGCACCCGGCGTACCTCCGCCAGCGCGAGCGAGGGGTCCGGGATGGTGCAGAGGGTGAATGTCGACAGCACGGCGTCGTACGACGCGTCCCCGGCGTCGAGCCGCTGGCCGTCCAGCCCCGTCCGGCGCACCGGCACGCGGGCCGCCGCACGTCGGCCCGCGGACATCCGCCAGCCGACGTCGGAGGGCTCGACGGCGTCGACGGTGACCACCTCGGGCGGGTAGCAGGGGAGGTTCGCCCCGCTGCCGAACCCGATCTCCAGCACCCGCCCGGCCAGGCCTTCGCAGGCGGCCTCCCGCAGCGCGGTGACCTCCCGGCCGGCCAGCGCACGGTCGGTGAGGTGGGGGACGACCCGTTCGGTCCACAGACCCATCCGCCCAGCGTAGGCGCGTCGCCCCCGTAGGCTCGGAGCATGAGCGTCCGCCGAGTGATGGGCACCGAGGTCGAGTACGGGATCTCGGTGACCGGCCAGCCACTGGCCAACCCGATGGTCGCCTCCTCGCAGGTGGTCAACGCCTACGCCTCGGCGACGGCCAAGGCGCGCCGGGCGCGGTGGGACTTCGAGGAGGAGTCGCCGCTGCGCGACGCCCGCGGCTTCGACATGTCCCGCCAGGTCGCCGACGCCAGCCAGCTCACCGACGAGGACCTGGGGCTGGCCAACGTCATCCTGACCAACGGCGCCCGGCTCTACGTCGACCACGCCCACCCGGAGTACTCCACCCCCGAGGTCACCACGCCGCTCGACGTCGTGCGCTGGGACAAGGCGGGGGAGCAGGTGATGCTCGACGCCCAGCGCCGCGCCGCGCTGCTGCCGGGCGGGTCACCGATCGCGCTGTACAAGAACAACACCGACGGCAAGGGCGCGTCCTACGGGGCGCACGAGAACTACCTGATGCGGCGGTCCACCCCGTTCGCGGAGATCGTCAAGCACCTGACGCCGTTCTTCGTCAGCCGCCAGGTCGTCACCGGCGCGGGCCGGGTCGGGATCGGCCAGGACGGCCGCGAGCACGGTTACCAGGTGAGCCAGCGCGCGGACTTCTTCGAGGTCGAGGTGGGCCTCGAGACGACGCTCAAGCGCCCGATCATCAACACCCGCGACGAGCCGCACGCCGACCCGGACAAGTACCGCCGGCTCCACGTGATCATCGGCGACGCCAACCTCGCGGAGGTGTCGACGTACCTCAAGGTCGGCACGACCGCGCTGGTGCTGGCGATGATCGAGGACCGCTTCATCAACGTCGACCTCTCCGTCGACGGACCGGTCTCCGCGCTGCGCGCCGTGTCCCACGACCCGACCCTCGAGCAGACGGTCACCCTGCGCGACGGCCGCCGGTTGACGGGCGTCCAGCTGCAGCTCGAGTACCTCGACCTGGCCCGCAAGTACGTCGAGGACCGGTATGGCGCCGACGCCGACCCCCAGACCGTCGACGTGCTCGCCCGCTGGGAGTCGGTCCTCGACCGCCTCGAGCGCGACCCGATGCTGTGCGCCGGTGAGCTCGACTGGGTCGCCAAGCTCAAGCTGCTGGAGTCCTACCGCTCCCGCGACGGGCTGGACTGGGACGACGCGAAGCTGGCGCTGATCGACCTGCAGTACTCCGACATCCGCCCCGAGAAGGGCCTCTACGCCAGGCTCGCCGCCGCGGGTCGCATCGAGCGGCTGCTCGACGACGCCGTCGTCGAGTCGGCGATGCACGACCCGCCGGAGGACACCCGCGCCTACTTCCGCGGCCGCTGCCTGGAGAAGTACGCCGAGCACGTCGCCGCCGCGTCCTGGGACTCGGTGATCTTCGACCTGCCCGGCCGCGACTCGCTCCAGCGCGTGCCGACCCTCGACCCGTTGCGCGGCAGCAAGGCGTCGGTCGGCGAGCTGATCGACCGGTGCCGGACGGCCGAGGACTTGTTCACCGCACTCACCCGGTGACTGAGTAGGTTGGGTTTCGACCCGCCCGTCACGCGCTCGCAAGCTCGCCCGCGGGGCTCGCTCAACCTCGCGTCCCACGCCGCGCGCTCCTTCGTCGCGCTCGGCTAGGGTCGTGACATGGCACAGGAGCAGAAGCAGCCGAAGCGGTCCTCGGAGACCGAGGAGGTCGTCGAGACGGCCCCCGAGACGGACGTGGCCGAGCGCAAGGAAGCCCTGGACAGCGACGTCGACGACCTCCTCGACGAGATCGACGACGTCCTCGAGACCAACGCCGAGGACTTCGTGAAGTCCTTCATCCAGAAGGGCGGGCAGTAGGCCTTGTCCGATCCCCGTCTGCCCGCTGCCTACCTGCAGCCGGGCGTCTCGTCGTTCGCCGACTTCCTCGCCGACCAGGCTCCTGACCTGCTGCCGGCGCGCCGGGCCGTCCCGCAGGGCAACGCCGGCGACCTGGCCCCGCACGGCACCACGATCGTTGCGGCCACCTTCCCCGGCGGCGTGGTGATGGCCGGCGACCGCCGCGCCACGATGGGCAACATCATCGCCCAGCGCGACATCGAGAAGGTCTTCCCGGCCGACGAGTTCTCCGCTGTCGGCATCGCCGGCACCGCGGGCCTTGCGGTCGAGATGGTCCGCCTGTTCCAGACCGAGCTCGAGCACTACGAGAAGATCGAGGGCACCACGCTGTCGATGGACGGCAAGGCCAACCGCCTGGCCGCCCTCATCCGCGGCAACCTCGGCATGGCGATGCAGGGCCTGGCCGTCGTGCCGCTCTTCGCCGGCTACGACCTCGCGGCCGGCCAGGGCCGGATCTTCAGCTACGACGTCACCGGCGGCCGCTACGAGGAGACCGCCTTCCACTCGGTCGGCTCCGGCTCGCTGTTCGCCCGCGGCGCGCTCAAGAAGCTCTACCGCGAGGACCTCAGTCCCGAGGACTGCGTCACCGTCGTCGTCCAGGCGCTGTACGACGCCGCGGACGACGACTCCGCGACGGGCGGCCCCGACCTGGCTCGCCGCATCTTCCCGGTGGTCCAGGTGATCACCGCGGAGGGCGGCCGCCGGATGCGCGACGAGGAGGTCGCCGAGATCGCCGACCGCGTCGTCGCCGGCCGGATGGTCCGTCCCGACGGCCCGGCCGCACCGTTGACCGGCCCCTCGACCGGAGGTGACGCGCGATGAGCACGCCGTTCTACGTCTCGCCCGAGCAGCTGATGAAGGACCGGGCGGACTTCGCCCGCAAGGGCATCGCCCGCGGCCGGTCCGTGGTGGCGGTGCAGTACGCCGACGGCGTCCTCTTCGTCTCCGAGAACCCCTCGCAGGCGCTGCACAAGGTCTCCGAGATCTACGACCGGATCGCCTTCGCCGCGGTCGGGCGCTACAACGAGTTCGAGAACCTCCGCATCGCCGGCGTCCGGCTCGCCGACATGCGCGGCTACGCCTACGACCGACGCGACGTCACCGGCCGCGGCCTCGCCAACGCCTACGCGCAGACCCTCGGCACCATCTTCTCCAGCGGGGGCGAGAAGCCCTACGAGGTCGAGCTGTTCGTGGCCGAGATCGGCGACAAGGCCGCGTCCGACCAGATCTACCGGCTGACGTACGACGGGCAGGTCGCCGACGAGCACGGGTACGCCGTCATGGGCGGCGCCGCCGAGGCCGTCACGGCCCACCTCAAGGAGCACTACCGCTCGGGTGCCGCCCTCGAGGAGGCCCTCAAGACGGCCGTCGCCGCGTTGGGCCACACCGAGACCGAGGACCGCGTCATCGCGGTCGACGACCTCGAGGTGGCCGTGCTGGACCGCACGCGCATCCAGCCGCGGAAGTTCTCGCGCCTGGCGCCGGCCCGGCTCGAGGTGCTGCTCGGCGGTCGGGGCGAGACCTCGCCGTCGCAGGTGCACCCCGATCCCGAGCCGCCCGCCGCGGACCCCGAGCCTCCGGTGGCCCCGCCGATGTCCTGAGCCGACCGCTGTCGAGCGGCGGGTGCCGCGGGTCGGCCCCGCGACACCCATCCGGTGCGTAGTGTTCAGTCATGGACCGCCGGATCTTCGGGATCGAGAACGAGTACGGCGTCACGTGCACGTTCAAGGGCCAGCGTCGGCTCTCGCCCGACGAGGTCGCGCGCTACCTGTTCCGCAAGGTCGTGAGCTGGGGGCGCTCGAGCAACGTCTTCCTCCGCAACGGCGCCCGGCTCTACCTCGACGTCGGCAGCCACCCGGAGTACGCGACGCCCGAGTGCGACGACGTCGTGGAGCTGGTGACCCACGACAAGGCGGGGGAGCGGGTCCTCGAGGGCCTGCTGCTCGACGCCGAGCAGCGGCTGCACGACGAGGGCATCGCCGGCGAGATCTATCTGTTCAAGAACAACACCGACTCCGCCGGCAACTCCTACGGCTGCCACGAGAACTACCTGGTCGGGCGCAGTGGTGAGTTCTCCCGCCTCGCGGACGTGCTCATCCCGTTCCTGGTGACCCGGCAGATCGTCGTGGGCGCCGGCAAGGTCACGCACACGCCGCGCGGCGCCGGCTACAGCGTGAGCCAGCGCGCGGAGCACATATGGGAGGGCGTCTCGAGCGCCACCACCCGAAGCCGACCGATCATCAACACCCGCGACGAGCCGCACGCGGACGCGGAGAAGTACCGCCGCCTCCACGTCATCGTCGGCGACTCCAACATGAGCGAGACCACGACCATGCTGAAGGTCGCCAGCTGCGACCTGGTGCTGCGCATGATCGAAGAGGGGGTCGTCATGCGCGACCTCACGATGGAGAACCCGATCCGGGCGATCCGCGAGATCTCCCACGACGTGACCGGCACCCGCAAGGTCCGGCTGGCCAACGGGCGCGAGGCCAGTGCCCTGGAGATCCAGGGGGAGTACCTGTCGAAGGCACGCGACTTCGTCGACCGCCGCGGCATCAGCACCCCGGTCATCGAGCAGGCTCTGGACCTGTGGGAGCGCGGTCTCAAGGCGATCGAGTCCGACGACCTCGGCCTGGTGGACACCGAGATCGACTGGGTCATCAAGTGGAAGCTCATCGACGCCTACCGCGCCAAGCACGGGCTGCCGCTGGGCCACCCCCGCATCGCGCAGCTGGACCTGGCGTACCACGACATCCACCGCGGCCGCGGGCTCTACTACCTGCTCGAGAAGCGGGGCAAGGTCGCCCGGGTGACCACGGACCTGAAGATCTTCGAGGCCAAGTCCGTGCCGCCGCAGACCACGCGCGCCCGGCTGCGCGGCGAGTTCATCCGCAAGGCCCAGGAGCGCCGGCGCGACTTCACCGTCGACTGGGTGCACCTCAAGCTCAACGACCAGGCCCAGCGCACGGTGCTGTGCAAGGACCCGTTCCGGGCGTACGACGAGCGGGTGCAGCGCCTCATCGACGGCATGTGAGCCTCCCAGGACGCTCTCAGGGACCGCTTGTAGGGTGAGCGCCGCTCCGACCCCAGAATCCCGAAGGTGAACCCCGTGCTCCGACGCCCCCGTCGAACCCGTCGCCCCGCCCTTGCCCTGGTCCCGCTCCTCCTGGCCGCCTCGCTGACCGCGTGCGGCGACGACGAGGGCGACAGTGGCGTCAGTGGTGACGAGGAGCGCCTCGACGCCGTGGAGATCACCGGCGACGTCGGCAAGCAGCCGAAGGTCGAGTGGAAGGGCGTCATGGAGGCCGGCGACATCGAGGCCGAGACGGTCGTCGAGGGCGACGGCGAGGAGCTCGCCGACGGCGACCAGGTCGTCACCCACATCTGGATCGGCAACGGCTTCACCAAGACCCAGGCCTACAGCACCTACGACGAGGGCGGCCAGCCGCAGACGCTCACCGTCGGCGACGACCTCGCCCCGATCTTCGAGGACGCCCTCGAGGGGCGGACGATCGGCTCCCGCGTCGCGGTCACCGCGTCCGCGGACGAGGCCTTCGGCGAGGTCGGCAACCCGCAGCTCAACATCGCCAACAAGGACACCGTCCTCGTCCTGGTCGACCTCGTCGAGGAGTTCGTGCCGCCGAAGCCGGAGGACGTCGGCGCCGACGAGATGCCCGGCATCGTCTTCGGCGAGGGCGACGACCCGGTCCGCCTGCGGTTCAAGGGGCTGCCGAAGCCGACGGCCGACGACGACCTGAAGCGGTACGTCGTCCGCGAGGGCAAGGGCGAGACCCTCACCCAGGACAGCACCGTCAAGGCCGACTACCTCGGCATGGTCTACGGCGCCGGCAAGCCGTTTGACGAGTCGTTCTCGAAGAAGCCCGCGGAGTTCTCCCTGCAGCAGGTCGTGCAGGGCTGGACCTACGGCCTCGCCGGGGTCAAGGTCGGCAGCCGCGTCCTGCTCTCCATCCCGCCGGACCTCGGCTACGGTGACCAGGCACAGGCTGCGATCCCGGCCGGCAGCACCCTGTACTTCGTCGTCGACATCGTCTCGGCGAAGTGACGCGGCGCCCCGGCCGCGCGCCGGGGCGCACCCACGTGACGACGGGAGAGCGATGAGCGGGTCGACGGGCAAGAAGACCGAGCGCCTGCTCAACCTCCTCATCATGCTGCTGGTCCAGCGCCGGTTCGTGCCCAAGGAGCGGATCCGCTCGATCCTCTACCCGGGGGCCAGCGACGAGGCGTTCGAGAAGATGTTCGAGCGCGACAAGGACGAGCTGCGCTCGCTCGGCGTACCGATCGAGGTCGGGCAGATCGACGCCTACTTCGACGACGAGCCGGGCTACCGCATCCGGCCCGACGAGTTCGCGCTGCCGGCGATCGACCTCGAGGCCGACGAGGCGTCGGTGATCGCGCTGGCGACCAAGGTGTGGGAGCACGCCCGGCTCGCCGACGCCACGACCGAGGCGGTCCGCAAGCTGGTCGCCCTCGGCGTACCGGTCGACGTCAGCGCCCTCGACATCGTCGAGCCGCGGCTCACGGCGGACGAGCCGTCCTTCGACGTCTTCCTCGAGGCGACCACCGAGCGCACCCCGGTCGAGTTCGACTACCTCCGCAGCGGCGGGACCGCCCCCACGCGCCGCCACCTGCAGCCGTGGGGCGTCGTGCGCTACTCCGGCCGGTGGTACGTCGTCGGGCTCGACACCGACCGCGGCGCGGAGCGGGTCTTCCGGCTCTCCCGCGTGCAGGGCGAGGCGACCAAGGCCGGCGAGCCCGGGTCGTACGACGTCCCGCCGGGCACCGACGTGCGCGAGGTGGCTCGCCGGCTGGCGCCACCTCCGACGAGCGACCGCACCGTCGTGCTGGTGCGCGCAGGCTCCGGGTACGCGCTGCGCCGCAACGCCGACGAGACCCAGGCCGGCGTCCCCGGCCCGGACGAGCGGACCGCGTGGGACCGGCTGGTGCTGACCCGCGGCATCCCCGGCGCCGCCGACGAGATCCTCGCCCACGGCGCCGACGTCGTCGTCGAGGAGCCGGCCTGGCTGCGCGAGCAGGTGGTCCAGCGGCTCTCCGCGGCCATCGGCCTGACGGCGGGGCGGGCGTCGTGAGCGCGCGGCGTGCTCCTTCCGACGAGCAGCCGGCCAAGCAGCCCACCAAGCAGCCGGCGAGCGGGGCCAAGGACCAGGTGGCCCGGCTGCTGGCGCTCGTGCCGTACCTCCACGCCCACGGGCAGGTCCGCGTCGACGACGCTGCCGCGGCGCTGGGCGTCGCGCCCGACCAGGTCGTCAAGGACCTCAAGGTGCTGCTCATGGTCGGCCTGCCCGGCGGCTACCCCGACGACCTCATCGACGTCGACCTCGACTCGCTCGAGGGGCCGGAGGCCGACGGCGTCATCCGGGTCTCCAACGCCGACTACCTGGCCCGGCCGCTGCGGCTCACGCCCACCGAGGCGACCGCGATCATCGTGGCGCTCCGGGCGCTGCGCGAGGGCGCGGGGGAGGAGACCCGCGGCATCGTCGACCGGGCGCTCGCCAAGCTGGAGGCGGCCGCCGCCGAGGCCGCGCCCCAGGTGGACCCGGGTCTCGACGCCGCCGACGTCGACCTGGCGCTGCGCGCGACGCGGCTGCAGCAGGCCGCCGACGAGCGCCGCCAGGTGCGGATGACCTACTGGGTGCCGAGCCGGGACGAGCAGTCGGTCCGGGTCGTCGACCCGCGCGGCGTGGTCAACCACCACGGCTTCTCCTACCTCGACGCCTGGGACCACGGTGCCGAGGCGCCGCGGCTGTTCCGGCTGGACCGGATCCACGAGCTCGAGGTGCTGGACCGGCCGATCGAGACCGAGCCGGCTGCCCCGCGCGACCTCAGCGAGGGGATCTTCAGCCAGTCCGAGGAGACCCGGCGGGTGACGCTGCGCCTCGAGCCGCCCGCGCGGTGGGTGACCGAGTACTACCCGGTCGAGGAGGTCCGGCCCGCCGCCGACGGCTCGCTCGAGGTCGACCTCGTCGTGGCCGACGACCGCTGGCTGCTGCGCCTGCTGCTCCGGCTGGCCCCGCACGCGAGGGTGCTCGTTCCCGAGGAGTTCACCGAGGTGTTCACCGCCACGGCCGCGGAGGCCCTCGGGCACTACCGGGCACCCGGCGTAGGATGGTCCGAGCACGACCACCCAGCACCCCAGCACCCGTGAGGACCCTCATGCTTCCGCTCGTCGCAGGTCTCGGCACCACCGAGCTGCTCATCATCCTGGCCGTGCTGATCCTGCTCTTCGGTGCCTCCAAGCTCCCCGAGCTCGCTCGGGGCAGCGGTCGCGCGCTGCGCATCTTCAAGGCCGAGACCAAGGGCCTGATGGACGACGACGCCACGGACGGCGGCAGCGACAGCTCGAAGACGACCGAGCAGCGCGAGATCGAGGCCCGTCAGCAGGCGCAGCTCGACGCCGAGACCGAGCGCCAGCGCCGCGGCGACACCGCCTGACCCGCCCGGCTTGTCCATCTCCGGGGTCCTCGACCTCTTCCGGGGTCGACCGCACCACCCGGTGGGCGCGGACGGCCGCATGGCGCTCTCGGACCACCTGCGTGAGCTGCGCGCCCGCCTGCTCAAGGCGACGGTCTTCCTCCTCATCGCCTTCGTCGTCGGGCTCGTGGTCTACGACCCGTGGCTGCTCGACCTGATCCTCGACCCCTACAACGACGCCCAGGCCGCGCTCGAGGGGCAGGCCGAGACCAAGGCCTACATCGCCTCGGCCGGTGGCCCGCTGCTGCTGCAGCTCAAGCTCGCCGGGGTCGCGGCGATCGTGGCGAGCAGCCCGTTCTGGCTCTACCAGATCTGGGCGTTCATCGTGCCCGGCCTGCACGCCCACGAGCGCCGCTGGACCCGGGTCTTCGCCGCCATCGCCGGCCCGATCTTCTTCCTTGGCGTCGCCACCGGCTACTACGTGCTGCCCAAGGGCCTCGAGGTCCTCATCGGGTTCACCCCCGACGGGCTGGAGAACCTCGTCGAGTTCGGCGAGTACTTCGGCTTCTTCACCCGCATGCTGCTGGTCTTCGGCATCGCCTTCGAGATCCCGCTGTTCGTGATCATGCTCAACCTCGCCGGCGTGGTCAGCGGCAAGGCGCTGGGCCGCTACCGGCCCTGGATCATCATCAGCACCTTCGTCTTCGCCGCCGTCGCCACCCCCTCGACCGACCCCTTCTCCATGCTCATGCTCGCCCTGCCGATGCTCGCGCTCTTCGTGGTCGCCGAGGTCATCGCCCGGCTCGTGGACCGCTCCCGCGGCCGGGGCGCGCACAGCACCGACCAGTGGGACGACGACACCACCTCACCGCTGTGACGCCGCAGGGGGAGCAGGACGACCAGCACGGGCTGGACCCGGTCGACCCGTTCGACCTGCCCGAGTGGCTCGGCACCGGCGAGGTGACGTGGCACCCGGAGTCCGGGGTGCGCACCGGCCACCTGGTCCGCGGCCGGCTGACCGGCGAGCCCGCTCACGGCTCGGAGGAGCTCGCCTGTGACCTGCTCGCCGTCGACGAGGCCTGGCCCGCGCCGGTCGCCGACGAGGCCGCCCGCCGCCGGGCGCACCAGGCCTGGCGGCACGGCCAGGTCGACGTCGTACGTCGTGGAGAGCGGCTGACACTGGCCGTGCCGGGGACGTCGTTCACCGCCGACCGCGTGCTCGACGCCCTGGAGCGGCTGGCCCGGTCGGTGGGTGCGGACCCGGAGCGGTACGCCGCGCACCTGCGGATCGGCACCGAACGCCGCTCGCGGTAGGCCGCGCGCCGGTAGGGTCCGCCCGTGGCCGGCAGCTCCCGCGAGATCGCGCTCCTGACGAACCCGACCGCCGGCCAGGGCCGGGGCGCCCGGCACCGCGCCGCCGCGCTCGGCCGGTTCCGCGACGCCGGCCTGCTGGTGCGGGACCTCGTCGGCCGCGACGCCGACGAGGCGCTCGACCTCGCCCGGGACGCCGTCGCCGACGGCGTCGAGGCGCTGGTCGTCTGCGGCGGCGACGGCATGGCGCACCTGGGCGCGCAGGCGCTCGCCGGCACCGGCACCCCGCTCGGCCTCGTGCCCGCCGGCACCGGCAACGACGTCGCCCGCTACTTCGACGTCCCGCGCGCGGACCCGCTCGCGGCCGCGGACCGGGTCATCGCCGGCCGCACCCGCAGGATCGACCTGGCCCGGTCCGGCTCACGGTGGTTCGTGACGGTGCTCGCCGCCGGCTTCGACGCCATCGTCAACGAGCGGGCCAACGCGATGACCTGGCCGCGCGGCCAGATGCGCTACAACCTCGCGACCCTCGCCGAGCTGCGGGTCTTCGAGCCGCTGCCGTACACGATCGAGGTCGACGGCCGGCGGATCCGCACCGACGCGATGCTCGTCGCGGTCGGCAACGGCCCGTCGTTCGGCGGCGGCCTGCGCATCGCCGAGGGCGCCTTGCTCGACGACGGCATGCTGGACGTCGTGATCATCAAGCCGCTGAGCAAGGCGGGGCTCGTGCGGGCCTACCCGCGTCTGTTCAAGGGCACCCACACCGAGCTTCCCCAGTACGAGCACCACCGCGCCCGGACCGTCACCGTGGCGGCACCGGGGATCGTGTCGTACGCCGACGGCGAACGGTTCGGCCCGCTGCCCCTGACCGTCGAGGCCGTGCCCGGCGCGCTTACCGTTCTCGCATGAGCACCGCTGACGAGACCGACGACCAGCAGCTCACCCCCGCGCAGCGCTACGCGGCGTACCGCGCCACCAAGCAGCACCCGGTCCTCAAGGACTTCCGCGCGCTCCACGACTTCCCGCTCGACGACTTCCAGGTCCGTGCCTGCGAGCACATCGAGGAGGGCCGCGGCGTGCTCGTCGCGGCGCCCACCGGGTCGGGCAAGACCATCGTCGGCGAGTTCGCCATCCACCTCGCGCTCGCGACCGGCCGCAAGGCGTTCTACACGACGCCGATCAAGGCGCTGTCGAACCAGAAGTACAACGACCTGGTCCGGCGCTACGGCCCCGAGCAGGTCGGCCTGCTCACCGGCGACAACGTCGTCAACGGCGAGGCGCCGATCGTGGTGATGACCACCGAGGTCCTGCGCAACATGCTCTACGCCGGCTCGCGCACCCTGATCGGGCTCGGGTTCGTCGTCATGGACGAGGTCCACTACCTCGCCGACCGGGCCCGCGGCGCGGTCTGGGAGGAGGTCATCATCCACCTCCCCGAGTCGGTCTCCCTGGTCTCGCTGTCGGCGACGGTCTCCAACGCCGAGGAGTTCGGCGAGTGGCTCGAGACCGTCCGCGGCGACACCGCCACGATCGTCGAGGAGAAGCGGCCCGTCCCGCTCTACCAGCACGTCATGGTCGGACGACGGCTGCTCGACCTCTTCGCCTCCTCCGACGTCGACGCCGCCGCCGGCTTCGTCAAGGAGGGCGCACCGGTCAACGACGAGCTGATGAAGGTCGCCCGCGACGACTGGGCCGCCTCCCGGATCAAGGACCGCCGCTCGCCCCGCGGCTCAGGTGCGCGGGGTGCCCGGCAGGTCGGCAACGGCCGGCGGGTGTGGATCCCCAGCCGGTACGACGTCATCGACCGCCTCGAGCGGGAGAACCTGCTCCCGGCGATCGTCTTCATCTTCAGCCGGGTCGGCTGCGACGCGGCCGTCACGCAGTGCCTCAACGCAGGAGTCCGGCTCACCACCCCGGCCGAGCGCGACGAGATCCACACCTACGTCGAGGAGGCCACCCGCCACCTGGCCAAGGAGGACCTCCACGTCCTCGGCTACCACGACTTCCTCGAGGCGCTGAGCCGCGGCGTCGCCGCCCACCACGCGGGCATGCTGCCGGCGTTCAAGCAGTGCGTCGAGGAGCTGTTCCTCCGCGGGCTGTGCAAGGTGGTCTTCGCGACCGAGACGCTCGCGCTGGGCATCAACATGCCGGCCCGCACGGTCGTGATCGAGAAGCTGAGCAAGTGGAACGGCGAGACGCACGCCGACATCACGCCGGGGGAGTACACCCAGCTCACCGGCCGCGCCGGCCGTCGTGGGCTCGACGTCGAGGGCCACGGCGTCGTCATGTGGCAGCCGGGCATGAACCCGCGCGAGCTGGCCGGCCTGGCCTCGACCCGCACCTACCCGCTCCGCTCGTCGTTCCGCCCGTCGTACAACATGGCGGTCAACCTGGTGAACCAGTTCGGCCGGGCGCGGTCCCGCGAGCTGCTCGAGCAGTCCTTCGCGCAGTTCCAGGCCGACAAGGCCGTCGTCGGGCTCGCCCGGCAGCTGCGCAAGAGCGAGGACGCCCTGCAGGGCTACCGCGACGCCGCGCAGTGCCACCTCGGCGACTTCATGGAGTACGCCGCGCTCCGCCGTCGGATCTCCGACGTCGAGAAGGAGGCCAGCCGGTCGCGCCGGCAGGACCGCCGCGACGAGGTGATCGCCTCGCTGGCGCGGCTCAAGGTCGGCGACGTCATCGACGTGCCGTCCGGCAAGTTCGCCGGGTACGCCGTCGTGGTCGACCCCGGCTACAGCGACGAGGGGCCGCGGCCGTACGTCGTCACGCTGGACCGCCAGGCGCGTCGCCTCGCGATGATGGACTTCCAGACGCCGGTCGAGTCGCTGACCCGGCTCCGGGTGCCGCGGAGCTTCAACGGCCGCAACCCGCAGATGCGCCGGGACCTGGCGTCGGCGCTGCGGGACCGGACGCGCGACCTCCCGCCCACGGCGGTGCGCCGCCGCAAGGGCTCCCCGGACGCCGACGTCGACCCCGAGGTGGCCGAGCTGCGTCGTCGGCTCACGGCGCACCCCTGCCACGCGTGCCCGGAGCGCGAGGACCACAGCCGGTGGGCCGAGCGGTACTTCAAGCTCGAGCGGGACGCCGCCACGCTCGCGCGCCGGGTCGAGAACCGCACCAACACCGTCGCCCGTCAGTTCGACCGGGTCTGCGACGTGCTGGCCGACCTGGACTACCTGCACGGCGAGGAGGTCACCGACCGCGGCCGGCACCTGATGCGGCTCTACTCCGACATGGACCTGCTCGCCGCCGAGTGCATGCGGCACGGTCTCTGGGACGACCTCACGGCCTCCGAGCTCGCCGCCGTGCTGTCGGTGCTGGTCTTCGAGGCGCGTCGCGCCGACGACCAGTCCTCGCCGCGGATCCCGGGCGGGCGGGTGCGGCCGGTGGTCGAGGAGATGATGCGGCTCTGGGCCGACCTCGACCGGCTGGAGAAGGAGCACCGGCTCGACTTCCTCCGCCAGCCCGACCTCGGCTTCGCCTGGATGGCCTACCGCTGGGCCGAGGGCGACGAGCTCGACGACGTCCTCGGTGCCTCCGAGCTCGCCGCCGGTGACTTCGTCCGCTGGATGAAGCAGCTCCTCGACCTCGCCGGTCAGGTCGCCGACGCCGCCGGCGACTCACCCGTCCGCGCCACCGCCCGCGACGTCGTCAAGCGCCTGCGCCGCGGCGTCGTCGCCTACTCCGCCATCGCCGACTGATCCCGTCCCCGCCGAAGTGGCACTCCCACAGGTCCGAGGTGGCGCTCCCGCAGGTCCGAGGTGGCGCTCCCGCAGGTCCGAGGTGGCGCTCCCGCAGGTCCGAGGTGGCACTGCCGCAGCTCACGACCTGCGGGGGTGCCACTTCGACCCTGCCGGGGTGCCACTTCGACCCTGCCGGGGTGCCACTTCGGCCGGGAGGGTCAGGCGGAGGTGACGGCGTCGGCGACGGGCGTGTCGCCGCCGACGAGCTCCCACTGCTTGCCGATCGAGGCGTCCTCGTCGAGGCACACCGCGAGGACGGCGGCGACGTCGGCGCGGGTGACCGCGCCCCGCTCGACGGACTCGCCGAGCGTGACCAGGCCGGTGCCGGGGTCGTCGGTGAGGGCGCCGGGGCGGATGATCGTCCAGGCCAGCCCGCTGTCCCGCAGCGCGGCGTCGGCGTCGCGCTTCGCCTCGACGTACGCCTGCCAGACGTCCTCGGTGTCGTCGGGCAGCGGCGCGTCGACGCCGATGGCGGAGACCTGGACGAAGCGCTCGATGCCGGCCTGCTTCGCGCCCTCGATCGACTTCAGCGAGCCCTCGAGGTCGACGGTGCGCTTGCGCTCGATGTTGCCGTCGGCGCCACCACCGGCCGCGAACACGACGGCGTCGCAGTCCTCGAACGCCTCGGCGTACGCCGCGCCGTCCTGCGCCTCGATGTCGAGCATCCGCACGAGGGCGCCCTTCCCCTCGAGCTCGTCGCGGTACTCCTCCTTGCGGACGAGTGCGACCGGCGTGTGACCTCGGGCAACGAGGGTGGTGATGAGGTGCTGGGCCACCTTGCCGTGGCCCCCGACGATCGCGATCTGGCTCATGGCCCCACCGTACGGACGGGTCGGTGAGGCCCCAGGTGTCGCGCGCGTCAGCCGGAGAGGACGGCGGTCAGCCGCTCGACCGGGCTGGTCAGTGCCCACTGCTCGGCCAGCGCCGCGAGCCGCTCGGGGTCGCGCGGGGTGCGGGGGAGCGCGGTGCCCGACCGGTCGAGGTCGATGTCGCGAGCGACGGCGACGACGCGGGGCGCGACCTCGAGGTAGTCCGCGGCCGCCTTCAGCTTGGCCCGCGGGCCCGGCCCCATGCCCGACTCCGGGTCGAGCGCGGCCGCACGGATGCCGGCCATGTCGCCGTGCCGGCCGAGCAGGCTGGCCGCGGTCTTGTCGCCCACTCCGGCCACGCCGGGCAGCCCGTCGGAGGCGTCCCCGCGGAGCGTGGCGAAGTCGGCGTACTGCCGGGCGTCGATGCCGTACTTCTCCCGCACCCAGTCGTTGGTCACGCGCTCGTGCCGCCCCACGCCGCGGGCGATGTAGAGGACGCGGACGTCCAGCTCGTCGTCGACGAGCTGGAACAGGTCCCGGTCGCCGGTGACCACGTCGACCGGCTGGCCGGCACCGGTGGCGAGGGTGCCGATGACGTCGTCGGCCTCGTAGCCGTCGGCGCCCACGACGAGGATCCCGAACGCGTCCAGCACGTCGCGGATGATCGGCACCTGCACCTCGAGCGGGTCGGGCACCTCCTCGACGTCCGGCGAGCCGGCGACCTCCTCGACGACGCGGTGCGCCTTGTACGACGGCAGCAGGTCGACCCGCCACTGCGGCCGCCAGTCGTTGTCCCAGCAGCAGACCAGGTCGGTGGGGCGGTACTCGTCGACCAGCCGGCTGATGAAGTCCAGCAGCCCGCGCACGGCGTTCACCGGCGTCCCGTCGGGCGCCTTGATCTCCGGGACGCCGAAGAAGGCCCGGAAGTACATCGAGGCGGTGTCGAGGAGCATCAGGCGGCCGGGCTCGGAGGTCACGCGCCGCATCCTGTCAGAACGATCGCGGACGGCGACGTCGGCCGATCCGCAGGTCCGCGTCCGGTCGCCCCAGCCGGTGGCTAGGGTGACCGGCGTGAGCACCGGTGACGTCGAGACAACCGACCGACACATCCTCGAGCTGCTCGCGACCGACGGGCGGATGTCCTTCACCGACCTCGGCAAGGCGACCGGCCTCTCGACCTCCGCGGTGCACCAGCGCGTCAAGCGCCTCGAGCAGCGCGGGCTGATCCTGGGCTACGGCGCGACGATCGACCACGAGCAGGTCGGCCTGCCGCTGACCGCGTTCATCTCGATCCGCCCGATCGACCCCTCCCAGCCCGACGACTCCCCGGAGCGGCTCAGCACGATCACCGAGATCGAGTCGTGCTGGTCGGTCGCGGGGGAGGAGTCCTACATCCTCAAGGTCCGCACCGAGACGCCGTCCGCGCTCGAGGGCCTGCTCGCCCGGATCCGTGCCGCCGCGAACGTCAACACCCGGACCACCATCGTCCTCAACACCTTCTACGAGAACCGGCCCGTCAGCGCCGCCGAGCCCGACGCCGGCTGACCGAGCGCGGCGCAGTCACCCAGGTCCGTCGACGGACGGGCAGAACTGCGCGTTCGGACAGGCCCGCCTGCGGAGACGTCACTGCGATCCACGTTCTGCCCGTTCGACGACGGCGCCGCAGACACCGGCGGGTTTCGAGACAGGCGCTAGCGCGCATTCCTCAACCGGCCGGTGGACGCTCGCGCGCCTTCCTCGACCAGCCGGAGCGGTCAGGTGAGGGCGAGCTGAGCGTCGAGGCCGGCGCGGCGACGCCACCAGTCCTGGCCGGACTCGGGGAGGGTGTGGATCGGGTCGTAGTACTCGTAGGTGCGGGTGAGGGCCTCGGGGTCGGTGGCCTCGATCGAGGTGCGGTAGTTCTTGGTCCAGCCCGACACGCCGCGCTCGGTGTCGTACGACGTCACCTGGTGCACCCACCGCTTGCCGACGAACGGGACGTCGCAGACGATCCGCGGGGTCGCGAAGCCGGGCAGGTAGCCCATGATCGCGGTCTGCAACCGCTGGGCGTCGGCGAGCGAGACCCGCCAGTGCTCAGCGGCGGGGATCATGTCGCACATGTAGAAGTAGTAGGGCATCACGCCGGCACCGTCGAGGAGCGCGAAGCACAGGTCGAGCAGCGCGTGCGGGTCGGCGTTGACACCGTCGAGCAGGACGCCCTGGTTGCGCACGTCGCGCACGCCGGCCTCGAGCATCGCCCGCGCCGCGTCGGCGACCAGCGGGGTGACCGAGTGTGCGTGGTTGGCGTGGGTGTGGGTCGCCAGCGAGACCCCGCGCGCGCGGGCCAGTCCGGCGACGCGCTCCATGCCGGCACGCACGTCGTCCTGCAGCCAGTGCTGCGGCAGCCCGACCAGCGCCTTGGTCGCGAGCCGGATGTCGCGGATGTTCTCGACCTCGAGCAGGGCGGTCACGAACGCCTCGAGCCGCGGCCACGGCATGTTCGCGACGTCGCCACCGGAGACCACGACGTCCCGCACGGCGGGCGTGCGGCGCAGGTAGTCCAGCATCGCCTCGAGCCGGTCGTTCGGCTTGGCCAGGAACTTCAGCTTGTCGACAACCGGGGTGGAGTTGCCGACGAGGTCCATCCGGGTGCAGTGGCCGCAGTACTGCGGGCAGGTCGGCAGCAGCTCGGCGAGCACCTTGGTCGGGTAGCGGTGGGTGAGCCCCTCGGCGACCCACATGTCGTGCTCGTGCAGCGAGTCGCGGCTCGCGTAGGGGTGCGAGGGCCAGTCGGTGCGGCGGTCGGAGAAGACCGGGACCATGTAGTGGCGCAGCGGGTCGCCGTAGAACGCGTCCGTGAAGGAGCCGGGACCTGCGGGCACGGCGTGGGGGACCATCGTGTTGAGCATCTGCGGCGGCACGAGCATCGACATGGTCGCGCGCTCGCGCTGGTCGCGCTCGAGGTCGGCGTAGAAGCGCTCGTCGAGCAGGTCGCCCATGAGGTCGCGCAGCTGCTTGACGTTCTTGACGCAGTGGGCGCGCTGCCACTGGACCGACTCCCACTCGGCGCGCGTCACGTCGCGCCAGCCCGGGAAGCGGGTCCAGTCGGGCTCGACCAGCTCGACCCGCCGGTAGGGGTAGGGCTGCCCGGTCTCCAGGCCGATCGACGTCTCGATGCTCATGCGACCACGCTAACGGATGATCTGCGTCATATCCACGACCACGCCGCAGGATCTTCGGCTCACGCCAGACCGCTGGCCTCCAACGTCCGGCGGACGACCGGGTCCGACGCGGTCCGCCCGTACCGCCACCGGAACACCGCCTCGACCACGTCCCGCAGCGGCGCCTCGTCGCCCGACCCCAGCGGCACGTCCATGAGGAGCAGCCGGGGCGCGTGCCCGTCGTCGTGCGGCGGCTCGTAGTCGCGCACGGGCAGCAGCCGGCCGCCGAGCCGCTCGTAGAAGACGATGCGCCGGCGGTGCTCCTCGACGAGTGCGGGGGAGAGGCCGGGCTCGTCGGGGTCCTCGACGTCCCAGACCAGACGGGTGCGTCCCTCCTCCGCGAGCAGCGCGGCCAGGTCGGCCCACATCGCCGAGCCGGTGCCGCGGCCGCGTCGGCCGACGGCGTAGTAGCGCAGGAATGTCCACGACGTCGGGCCGAGGTCTCGCACGAGCGCGAGACCGGCCGGGCCGTCCGCGTCGACGTGCACCAGCAGCCGGTCGACCAGGAGGTCCTCGAACGGCGCCTGCAGCTCGTCCGGGAAGGCACCCTCGTAGATCGCCCGGACCGCGGCGAGCTCGCCGGCCGGCAGCGAGCCGGCCTCGACCAGCCGACCTCCCGGCGCGCTCATCCGTGCACCAGCCGACCGCCGAGCACCGTGCGCAGCACCTCGATGTCGCGGATCCGCGACGGGTCCACGGTCGCCGGGTCGTCGGAGAGCACCGCCAGGTCCGCCAACCGCCCGGGCAGCACCTGCCCGCGCTCGTGCTCCTGGTGCGAGGCGTACGCCGACCCGAGCGTGTACGCCGTCAGCGCCTCCAGCCCCGTCATCGCCTCCTCGCGGCCCAGCGGCCGCCCGCCTTCGGTGGTGCGGTTGACCAGGTCGTGGATGCCCAGCAGCGGGCGGCCGTCGACCACCGGCCGGTCCGAGCTGCCGGGGACCACGATCCCCGCGTCCAGCAGCGACCGGCCGCGGTAGGCCCAGCCGGCCCGCTCCGGCCCGAGCGCCCGCAGCATCCCGTCGCCGATCTCACCGACGAACCGCCCCTGCGGCACGGGCACGACGCCGAGCGCGGCGGCCCGCGCGACCTGGTCGGGCCGGGCCACTCCGAAGTGCTCGACCCGGTGGCGCACGTCCGGGCGCGGCCAGCGGCGCTGCGCCTCGGCGTACGCGTCGAGGACGAGGTCGATCGCGGCGTCGCCGATCGCGTGGGCGGCCACCCGCCACCCGGACCGGTGCGCGTCGAGGATGCGGGTGCGCAGCGCGTCGGCGTCGCCCTGCAGGTAGCCGCGCGAACCGGGTGTGTCCGCGAAGTCCTCGGTCAGCGCGCAGGTGTGCCCGATCAGCGACCCGTCCGAGAAGACCTTGACCGGGCCGAGCCGCAGCCGGTCGTCGCCGAGGCCGGTCCTGATGCCGAGGTCGAGCCCGAGCGGCATCCCGTCCGCCTCGTGGGCCGGCACGGGGTGCAGCACGTCCGCGGCGACCATCAGCTCCACGCGGACCGGCAGCCGGTCGGCGTCGCGGGCGGCCTGGTAGGCCGCGACCTCCACCGGGCTCTTGCCGATCCAGCCGCCGCCGACGCCGGCCTCGACGACGCTGGTGATGCCCTCGGCGAGGTAGGCGCGCCCGGCCCGCTCGATCGCGTCGACGAGGGTGGCGACGGGGTAGGGGAGGACCAGCCGGGAGAGCAGCGACTGCGCCTGCTCCTGCAGGAGCCCGGTCGGACGGCCCCCCTCGCCCACCACGACCAGCCCGCCCGGCACGTCGACGGGCGCGTCGGCCAGGCCCAGGTCGGCCAGGACCGCGGAGGAGACCACGCACATGTGGCCGGAGGTGTGCTTGAGCCAGACCCGCCGGCCACCCGCTGCCCGGTCGAGCGCGTCCCGGTCGGGGTGCGCGCCGATCTTGTTCTCGTCGTAGCCCGACCCGACGACCCACTCGTCGGGGCCGAGCGTCGCTGCCCGGGCGGCGACGGCCTCGTAGAGGTGGTCGAGCGACGGCACGCGCAGGTCCACCTCGGCGAGCGCCAGCCCGTGCCAGGCCATGTGGTTGTGCGCGTCGTGGAAGCCCGGCACCACGACCGCGCCGTCGAGGTCGACCACCCGTCGGGCCGGCACGCCCTCGAGCGCCACGACGCGGCCGCCGAGCACCGCCACCGACGAGGCCGTCACGGAGTGGTCCGGCCCGCCGAGCGTACGCACCCGGGCGTTGGTCAGCAGCAGGTCGGCCTGCAGCGTGCCGCTCACGCGAGCTGCGCCTTCGCGACCCGGTGCGAGGCGGTCAGCGGCAGCTCGTCGCGCACGGCCCACCGCGACGGGACCTTGAACGCCGCGAGCCGCTCGGAGCACCACGAGCCGAGCACCGCCGGCACGTCCGCCTCGGGGAGTCCCGGCGCGACGACGTACGCCATGACCTCCTCGCCGCGCACCTCGTCGGGCACGCCGACGACGGCCGCGAGCCGCACCTCGGGATGGCTCATCAGCACCTCCTCGACCTCGTGCGCGGCGACGTTCTCGCCACTGCGCCGGATCATGTCCTTGAGCCGGCCCTGGAGGAAGACCCGACCGTCCTCGTCGATCCGCGCCAGGTCACCGGTGGGGAACCAGCCGTGACGGAACGGGCTCGGGTGGCCCAGGTAGCCGGTCATCATCCCCGGCCCGCGCAGCCACAGCTCGCCGTCGACGACCCGCGCCTCCCGGTGCCCGGCGGGGCGCCCGAGGCTGCCGGTGCCCACCAGCGCGTCGTGGTCCTCGGCGGTCACGCGGATGTCGGCGCCGGTCTCGGTCATGCCGAAGGCCTCGTACCACCCCACGCCCCACCGCTCCTCGAGCCGGGCGTGCAGCGAGGGCGGGATCGCCGAGCACTGCACCGCGCGCACCCGGTGGTCGCGGTCGGCCGGGTCCGGCGGCATCTTGTGCAGCAGCACCGGCATCGAGGCCAGGCAGTAGAAGTACGTCACGCCGTGCGCGCGCACCCGCTCCCAGAACGTCGAGGGATGGAAGCCGTCGAGCACGACCAGGTGCGCACCCGAGAGCAGCGCGGCCACGACGTTCCACTGCGGGTCGACGTAGTGGAACGGCTGCGCGGTGAGCATGACGTCGTCGCGCGTCAGGTGCGGGAACTCGCTCAGCATGGAGCCGCCGAGCGTCGTCCAGTACTCGTGGGTGAGCAGGCAGCCCTTCGGCCTGCCGGTCGTGCCGGAGGTGTACTGCACGTTCACCACCGCCTCGCGGTCCACCGGCCCCTGCTCGTACGCCGCCGGCGACTCGTGCCCCGCGGCGAGCTCGTCGAGCAGCACCACGCGCGGCGGCCGGGCGAGCCCGTCGAGGACGGCCCGGTGCTCGGCCGTCGTGACGGCCAGCCGCACGCCGGCGTCGTCGACGAGGTGCTGGGCGTCGGCGGAGCGGTAGCGGACGTTCAGCGGCACGATCGCCGCGCCCAGCCGCGCCAGCGCCAGCCAGGTCAGCGGGAAGCCGGGCTCGTTGCCGACCATCACCGCGACGTGGTCGCCCGGAGCGACGCCCAGCGCCCGCAACCCCGCGGCGTACGCCGCCGTCCGGTCCGCCACCTCGGCGAAGGTCAGCACGGTGGTGCTCCCGTCGGCGGCCTCGAACGTCCACGCCGGCCGGTCCGGCCAGGCAGCGGCCGCGTGCTCGACCGCCGCGACCAGGTCGGTGGGCAGCTGCCCGGGAACCCGCTCAGCCACGGACGAACTCCGTGCGCGGCGCCTCGCCCTCGCCCGACAGCGACGTGAGGACGGCGTGGTCGACCTCGCGGGCCAGCGCCTCGCCGAAGGTCGCGTCGAGCCCCTGGTCGAGGACCTGCTTGGCCAGGCTGACCGCCAGCGGCGGCCGGTCGGCCAGCCGGTGGGCCAGGTCGAGCGCGGCCGTCTCGTGCTCGCCGGCAGGAACCGCCCGGGCGACCATGCCGATCCGAGCGGCCTCGGCGCCCGACACCCGCTCGCCGAGCAGCAGCAGCTCCTTGGCGCGGGCCCAGCCGACGAGGTGGGGGAGCAGCCGCGAGATCCCGCCGGTCACCGACAGCCCGACGCTGACCTCGGGGAAGCCGAACGCGGCGTCCTCGGTCGCGACCACCACGTCGCAGGCGAGCGCGAACTCGCAGCCCGCTCCGAGCGCGTAGCCGTGCACCGCCGCCACCACCGGCGCGGGCAGCTCCCGCACCAGCCGCGTGACGTCCTGGATCGCCTCGAGCCGGCCGCGGGTCTGGAGCACGGTCTCGACCGGCGGCTCCTCCTTGAGGTCGTGGCCGGCGCAGAACGCCCGGCCGCGGCCGCTGAGCACCACCGCGCGCACCTCCTCGACGAGCGCGCGCCGCAGCGCGGCGACCAGCCCGTCGGTCAGCTCGGCGGTGACGGCGTTGAGCCGGTCCGGCCGGTCCAGGACGATCCGGGCGACCGCCCCGTCGCGCTCGTAGTGGACGACCACCGTCCGCCTCCCTCACCTCTCGCCATCAGCACCGGCACCGCGCCGGCACTTCCGATCGATCGATCGATCGGGCATCCTGACGGTAGGCCGCGACCGGTGGCCGGCACAAGCAGGTGGGAGGAAGCGGCGTGGCGGGAGCGGCCGACCGGGTGCGCGAGGCGGCGCTCGACCTCTTCGCCGAGCGCGGCTTCCATGGCGTCGGCATCCGCCAGCTCGCCGAGCGCGCCGGGCTCTCCTCGGCCTCGCTCTACCACTACATGGGGACCAAGACCGATCTGCTCGCCGCGATCATGCGCGAGTGCCTCGGCCGCCTGGTGACCGAGGCCGAGGCGGCCGCCGCCGAGCACGCGGACCCGACGGCCCGTGTCGAGGCGCTGGTCCGCGCGCACGTGGTCAGCCACGCCGAGCAGCCCCGGGAGACCCGGGTCGTCGACGGCGAGCTGTCCGCGCTGACGGGGGAGGCGCGGGCCGAGGTCGTGGCGCTGCGCGACCGCTACGAGCGCGTCTGGCAGGACGCGATCGACGCCGGCACGGCCGCCGGCGCGTTCACGGTCGGCTCGCCCGCGGTCGCCCGGCGGGCGCTGCTGGAGATGTGCAGCGGCGTCGCCCGGTGGTACGACGCCGCCGGCCCGATGCCGCTGGCCGAGCTGGCCGACACCTACGCCGCGCTCGCCCGCCAGCTGCTCGGCGTACCGCCGGCACCTGCGGGCAGTAGGAGCGACGCCCCGGCGTAGCGTGGTCAGGTCCGGCACCCGACCTCCAGGAGGACCTTCGTTGAGTACCGACGCACCGCCGTGGGCAGGCTCGTACGCACCCGGGGTGCCGCTCCACCTGGACTACCCGGACCACTCGCTGGTCGACCAGCTCGAGCGGGCCGTCGAGCGGCACGCGGACCGCGTGGCGCTGGACTTCCTGGGCCGGACGACGACGTACGCCGAGCTGGCCGACCAGGTCGAGCGGGCTGCGGAGGGCCTGCGCCGGCTGGGGGTCGGTCCGGGCGACCCGGTCGCGCTGCTGATGCCGAACTGCCCGCAGCACGTCGTCGCCTTCCACGCCGTCGTGCGCCTCGGCGCAGTCGTGGTCGAGCACAACCCGCTCTACACGAGCGAGGAGCTGCGCGCGCCGTTCGCCGACCACGGCGCCCGCGTGGCCGTCGTCTGGGACAAGGTCGTGCCGGTGGTCGACGCGCTGCGGGAGGGGTCCGCGCTCGAGCACGTCGTCGCGGTCGACCTGACCGCCGCGCTGCCGCTGGCCAAGCGGGTAGCCCTGCGGCTGCCGATCGCGAAGGCCCGACGCGCCCGCGCCGAGCTGACCGCCCCCGCGCCGGGCGCCGTGCCGTGGGCCGAGCTGGTCGCCGCGCCGCCGGTCGCTCGCGACCACCCGCGTCCCACGGCGGACGACGTCGCCCTGGTGCTCTACACCTCCGGGACCACGGGTACCCCGAAGGGCGCCGAGCTGCGCCACCGCAACCTGGTCGCGAACTGCGCGCAGGGCCGCGCGTGGGTCTCCGGCCTGCGCGAGGGCGAGGAGACGTTCCTCGTGGCGCTGCCGCTGTTCCACGCCTACGGCGTCACCGTGTCGGTCCTGCTCGGCGTGATGCTGGGCGCCCGGCTGGTGCTGCTGCCCAAGCCCGACGTCGACCTGGTGCTCGACGCCGTCGGCCGCCGCGTCCCGACCTTCGTCCCGGCCGTGCCGCCGCTCTACCGGAGGATCGCCGAGGAGGCGCAGCGGCGGGGCGTCTCGCTGCAGGGCATCCGGTACGGACTGTCGGGCGCGATGCCGCTGCCGGCCGAGCTGGTCGAGCGCTGGGAGGCGACGACCGGCGGGCTGCTGGTCGAGGGCTACGGGCTGACCGAGACCTCGCCGGTCATCGTCGGCAACCCGATGTCGACCGGGCGCCGACCGGGCGCGATCGGCGTGCCGTTCCCCGACACCGAGGTCCGCGTCGCCGACCGTGACGACCTGGACCGCGACGTGGCGCTGGGCGAGCCCGGCGAGCTGCTCGTTCGCGGCCCGCAGGTCTTCGACGGCTACCGCGGCCGCCCGGAGGAGACCGGGGCCGCCTTCCACGACGGCTGGTTCCGCACCGGTGACGTCGTGACCATGAGCGAGGACGGCTTCCTCACCGTCGTCGACCGGGTCAAGGAGCTGATCATCACCGGGGGCTTCAACGTCTACCCCAGCGAGGTCGAGGCCGCGCTGCGCACCCACCCCGACGTGGCGGACGCCGCCGTTGTCGGCGTGCCCGACGGATCGGGCAGCGAGCAGGTCGTCGCCGCGGTCGTGGCCGCGCCCGGTCGCACCCCCGGACCCGCGGCCCTGGACGAGCACGCCCGCGCCGCGCTTACGGCGTACAAGGTGCCGCGGCGCTACGTCGTCCTCGACGAGCTGCCCACCAACCCGATGGGCAAGGTGCTGCGCCGCGAGGTGCTCACCCTCGTGCAGGAGCGCGAGGCGGCTGGACCCGCGGTCTAGCCAGCGGGTCGGGTCGTCTGGACCGGTCATCGGCGGGTCGCGGGCGCGACACGCCGCGCACCGGGAGAAATTCTCACCCGGATGGGCGGTCCGGGCACCGCCCTGACCTGCTGCTTTGCGCGTCGCCGCAGGTCAGCCGCGCGTTGACAGTGGCCGCCGCCGCCGGTGAAGGTGTCCCGTCCGCCCAGGCAGATCGTGGCCGCGGACCGACGTCCGAGTGACCGGGCCGGGGGGTGTGGTGCCCAACGCCGCTCCAGCCCTGTTCGCGGAGGTCGGTCCGCCCCACGAGGACGGACGCGGAGCAGCCCCCGACCCCCCTAGACAACTTCCCGGCGCCGGCACCCAGCAGCGGCCGGGATGGCCCGAAGGGGTTCGGGGGCGCTCCGGTGCCCCAGGGGCGGCCGGATACGGTCGTCCTCGTGCTGAAGCGGTGCCTCGCCGCCCTCGTGGCCGGCCTCCTCCTGGCGCTCGCCTTCGAGCCCGTCGCCGTGGCGTACGTCGTGCCCGTCGCCGTCGCGGGCTTCGCCCTCGCCACGCGCGGCCTGCGCGCCCGGTCCGGGTTCCTGGTGGGACTGGTCTTCGGCGTGGCGTTCTACTTCCCGCACATCCACTGGATGACCGCCGTCGGCACCGACGCGTGGCTGGCGCTGGCCGGGGTCGAGTCCGTGTTCTACGGCCTGCTCGGCGCCGCGGCCGCGTACCTCCACCGCCTGCCCGCCTGGCCGCTCTGGCTCGCGGCGGCGTGGACCACGATGGAGCTCTGGCGCAGCGGCTGGCCGTTCAGCGGCATGCCCTGGGGGCGGCTCGCGTTCGCCGCCGCCGACACCCCCGTCGCGCCGGCTCTGGCGTACGTCGGCATGGTCGGCCTCAGCGCGCTGCTGGCGCTCCTCGGCTGCCTCCTCGCGGCGCTCGTGCTCGCGATGGTGCGGGCGCGTGGTGGCGCCCCAGGACGGGGGAGCCTCGTGGCCGGTGCCGTGCTCGCCGCGGTCGCGGTGGTGACGGTGCTGCCGGCGCTGGTGCCCTTCGAGCCGGGCGACGACGGCGACGTGACCGTCGCGGCCGTCCAGGGCGACGTGCCGGGTCCGGGCAACGACATCCTCTACGACTACCGCGGCGTGACCGACAACCACGTCGACGCGACCGTCGCGCTCGCCGACGAGGTGGCCGCGGGACGGTCGCCCCGCCCGGACTTCGTGGTCTGGCCGGAGAACTCGACCGCCGTCGACCCCTTCGCCGACGCCGCGACGAAC
This sequence comes from Nocardioides sp. IC4_145, assembly GCF_011250565.1. Taxonomy (GTDB): domain Bacteria; phylum Actinomycetota; class Actinomycetes; order Propionibacteriales; family Nocardioidaceae; genus Nocardioides. The sequence goes on along the minus strand of NZ_JAANMS010000014.1, from coordinate 27,879 downwards.
GCCGGCATCCGACGCGCGGTCGAGGCGGTCGGCGTACCGGTCCTGGTGGGCGCGATCGTCGACGCCGGCGAGACCAACGTGCTCAACCAGGGCATCGTGTGGGACCCGGTGACGGGGCCGGGGGAGCGGTACACCAAGTGGCACCCGGTGCCCTACGGCGAGTACATCCCGTTCCGCGAGTTCTTCACCGGGCAGTTCGGCCGGCTCGCGATGATCCCGCGCGACATGATGAGCGGCACCCGCGAGACGCCGCTGACGATCGCCGGCACCGCCGTCGGCGACGCGATCTGCTTCGACGTCGCCTACGACGACGGCATCCACGCGCAGGTGCGCAACGGCGCCGAGCTGCTGGCCGTGCAGACCAGCAACGCGACGTTCATCGAGACCGACCAGATCGACCAGCAGTTCGCGATCACCCGGCTGCGGGCGATCGAGACCGGCCGCACCGTCGTGGTCGCCGCGACGAACGGCGTCTCGGGGATCATCACGCCCGACGGCGAGGTCGTCACCAGCGCGGCGCCGCGCACGCAGGAGGTGCTCCTCGCGGAGGTCGGGCTGTGGTCGGGCACCACGCCGGGCGTCCTCGTCGGGCCGTGGGTCGGCCGGCTCGCCGCCGTGCTCACGGGCGTCGGGCTGCTGTGGTCCGTGCTCACGTATCGTCGGCGCCGGGAGACGCCCGAGCCGGCCGTTGGTCCGGCGGCCCGGGGGAGCGAGGAGCAGGAGAGCGTGCGGTGAGCGAGCCACGGGGCCGGGTCGTGATGGTCGTGCCGACCTACGACGAGGCCGAGAACATCGCCTGGATCATCGGGCGGCTGCGCACCGCCGAGCCGGAGGTCGACGTGCTCGTCGTGGACGACTCCTCGCCCGACGGGACCGGCGAGATCGCCGACCGGATCGCGGCCGAGGACGCCCACGTGCACGTGCTGCACCGCACCGCCAAGGGCGGCCTCGGCGCGGCGTACCTCCACGGCTTCGCCTGGTCGCTCGAGCACGGCTACGACGTCATCGGCGAGATGGACGCCGACGGCTCCCACCAGCCCGAGCAGCTCCACCTGCTGCTCGACGCGCTGGCCGACGCCGACCTGGTCATCGGGTCGCGGTGGGTCCGCGGCGGGTCGGTGGTCAACTGGCCACGGCGCCGGGAGGCGCTGTCGCGCGGCGGCAACCTCTACGTCCGGCTGCTGCTCGGCGTCTCGGTGCGCGACGCGACCGCGGGCTACCGCGTGTTCCGTCGCGAGACCCTGGAGAAGATCGACCTGTCCGACGTGCGGTCGACCGGCTACGTCTTCCAGACCGACCTCGTCGCCCGCACGCTCGCCGCCGGCCTGCGCGTCGTGGAGGTGCCCATCGAGTTCGTCGAGCGCGAGCGCGGGGACTCCAAGATGAGCGGCGCGGTCGCCACCGAGTCGCTCAAGCGGATCACGCAGTGGGGGCTCGCGGAGCGACGAGCCCAGGCCGGCCGGGCGTGGCGGAGGTGGATGTCGTGAGCGGTCTCGGTGCATCGAGGCGTACGCCGCGGCGCCGGCGCTGGACATGGGTCCTGCTGGTCGCCTTCGTCGTGATGCCGCTGGTCGAGATCTTCGCCCTGGTGCAGGTCGGCCAGGTCATCGGCGCGTGGTGGACGATCCTGCTGCTGGTCCTCAACAGCGCCGTCGGCGCCTGGCTGGTGCGCCGGGAGGGCGCCCGCGCCTGGACCGCGCTGAGCACGACCCTGGCCTCCGGGCGGCTGCCCGCCCGCGAGATCGCCGACGGCGCGCTGGTCCTCATCGGCGGCACGCTGCTGCTGACGCCGGGCTTCGTCACCGACGCCCTCGGCGTCCTGCTGATCCTGCCGGTGACCCGCCCGCTGTTCCGCGGCCTGCTCACCTCGGCGGTCACCCGACGGCTCGTCGTCCTCGGCCCCGGCATGCCGGGCTTCGGGACGCCGGGAACGCGGCGTCCCGGGCCCGGGAACGACGAACGCCCCGGACCTGACGTGGTCCGGGGCAACGTGGCCGACGAGCCGTAGGGCTCAGCCGGCCTTGCGCTTCTTCGCGTTCGCGCGGTGCAGGTGGGCGGGGCCGATCTCGCCCCCGCGGAGCAGCTCGAGCCGCTCCTTGAGGATGTCCTCGAGCTCCTTCTCCGAGCGACGCTCGAGGAGCATGTCCCAGTGCGTGCGGGCCGGCTTCTCGGCCTTCTCCTCGGGGAGGATGCCGGCGGTGCTCAGCGCCTCGGCGCCGCAGCGCGGGCACTCCCAGACCGCTGGGATGTCGGCCTCGACCGACATCGTGATCTCGAACTCGTGGCCCTGCTTGCACCTGTAGCCGACCTGCTGGCGGGCGGCGAACTCGATGCCACGCTCGTCCTCGAAGCTCTGGCCCCCGAGCCGGGCTCCCCGCAGTGTGCGCTCTGCCATGAGACGCCTCCCAAAATCTGATGCTCGATGCCTGGTACGGCCGTTGACACTCGAAGTGTTCAACGGTACTGAGCCGCCCAAGATTCCGACAATCGAGCGGCGTCCGTCACTCCGGTGCCCCGCACCGGAGGGCTCCACACGGCGGCGGCGGGAGCGAGGTTCATCGGCTGGCCGATGAAGCTGTCGCCGGTCCGCCCACACGCCGCGCGTCAGACCACGGCGGGCATCTCGTTGCCGGCGTCACGGATGCCCTTGGCGGTGTCGACGCGGAGCAGCAGCAGGCCACCGACGACGAAGAAGAGGATCAGCGCGAAGATCGCCGGCCGGTAGGAGTCGGTGAACTGGTAGACGAGGCCGAAGACGAGCGCGCCGAGCCAGGAGGTGCCGCGCTCCATCGCGTGGTAGAAGCTGAAGTACTCCGCCTCCTTGCCGCGCGGGACGAACAGCGAGAAGTACGACCGGGCGAGCGCCTGCGTGCCGCCGAGGACCACGCCGATCGCGGCGCCCAGGAGCAGGAACGGCACCAGCGCGCCGTCGGGGATGAACAGCGCCGCGGTGACGATCAGGCACCAGATGACCAGCCCGACGAGGATCACCTTCTTCGCGCCGTACCGCCCGGCGGCCCGGCCGAAGGACAGCGCCCCGCCGATCGCGACGAGCTGCACGAGCAGGTAGGTGCCGAGGACCGTGCCGGTCTCGAAGCCGAGCTCCTTCTCGCCGTACACCGCGGCCTGCCCGATCACGGTCTGGATGCCGTCGTTGAAGAACAGGTAGGCCAGCAGGAACGTCAGCGCGACCGGGTAGTTGCGCAGCTCGCGCAGCGTCACCCACAGCTGGCCGAAGCTGCGCTGCACCACCCCGCCCTCGACGTGCTCGACGTCCGTCGGCGGGTGGTTGCGCAGCCGCCGCCAGGGGATGATCGTGAACCCCGCCCACCAGACGACGGCCGACAGCATGCTCAGCCGCACCGCCATCCCCTCGGAGAGGCCGAAGGTGTCGTGCGCGCTGACCACGACGAAGTTGACGGCCAGCAGCAGACCCCCGCCGGCGTACCCGAACGCCCAGCCGCGGGAGGAGACCCGGTCGCGCTCGTGCTCGTCGGAGATCTGCACGAGGATCGCGTCGTTGAAGACCGCCGCCGCGCCGAAGCAGACGTTGGCGACCAGGAACGCCGCCACACCGAGCTGCCAGTTGTCCTCGGTGACGAAGAAGAGCAAGGCCCCCGCCGCGGCGCCGGCCCACGCGAAGCCCGCCAGCAGGTCCTTCTTGCGGGCCGTCCGGTCGGCCACCGCCCCGAGGAGCGGCAGCAGGACGGCGGCGATGAGGGTCGAGGCGGTGATCACGTACGCCGGCAGCGACCCCGGCGCCAGGCTGAGGCCGAGCAGCGAGACCCGGTCGCCGACCGCGTCCTCCTCGGCGACCGCGATCAGGTACGGCCCGAACAGCACGCCGGCGACCGTCGTGGCGAACGCGCTGTTGGCCCAGTCGTACCAGTACCAGGCGCGTTGCTCGCGGACCCGGTTCAGCGGCTTCAGGTCGGCGATCGGCGCGGGGCCGGGGGTCTGGTCGCTCGGGGTCTGGTTGCTCGGGGTCTGGGTCATGCGCGTTCCCTCCACTGTCCTCGCCGGACGAGGACGTCCTTGAGCAGGTCGGTGCGGTCGGTCATCAGCCCGTCGACCCCGCGGTCCAGCAGGACCGCCATCTCCTCGGGGTCGTCGATGGTCCACACGTGGACGTGCTTCCCGGCTGCGTGCGCGCGCCGGACCAGGCCGGGCGTCGCCACCCGCAACCAGCCACGCCGGTGCGGCACCTGCAGCGCCGCGACCCGGCGACGGGTCAGCCGGTCGGCCAGGCGGCCGCTGGGCAGCAGCCGGAACGCCAGGATCTCCGCCGGGGTCGCGGCGGTCGGCACGCGTCCGCCGGTCAGCTCCCGGAACCGGTCGGTGCGCCGCTGCACGAACGACCCGACGAGCACCCGGTCGTGGGCGTCGTGCTCCGCGACGAACGCGGCCAGCGCGTCCACCGCGCCGTCGGACTTCAGGTCGATGTTGAAGCGCGCGTCCGGGAACGCGTCGAGCAGCGACGCCAGGGTGGGGACCTCCTCGCGACCGCCGACCATCGCGCGGCGCACCTCGGCGTACGTCGTGTGCTCGATCGCCCCGCGGGCGTCGGTCACCCGGTCGAGCACCGCGTCGTGGAACGCGAGCAGCACGCCGTCGGCGGTCACGTGCACGTCGGTCTCGAGGTAGTCGTAGCCGAGCCCGACCGCGTGGGCGAACGCGGCCCGGGTGTTCTCGAGCCCCTCGATCTCCGGGTGGTACGCCCCGCCGCGGTGCGCGAAGGCCAGCACCGCCCCCGGCGTCGCCAGCACCTCGTCGAGGAAGGCGAACCCGGTCCGAGGTGCGGTCACCGGAGCAGTATGGCTGCCCCCGGTGACCGTCCGTCGGTCAGATGTCGCGGAAGGACTCGATGTTGGCGCCGAGGAGGTTGAGCCGCTCGGCGAGGTCCTCGTAGCCGCGGTGGATGACGTAGGTGCTGCGCAGCACCGAGGTGCCCTTGGAGGCGAGCATCGCCAGCAGGATGACGACGGCCGGGCGCAGCGCCGGGGGGCACATGAGCTCGGCGCCGGAGAACGACGTCGGGCCCTCGATCATCACCCGGTGCGGGTCGAGCAGCTTGACCCGGCCGCCGAGCTTGTTGAGGTCGGTGAGGTAGATCGCGCGGTTCTCGTAGACCCAGTCGTGCAGCAGCGTCTGGCCGGTCGCGACCGCGGCGATCACCGCGAAGAACGGCAGGTTGTCGATGTTGAGGCCGGGGAACGGCATCGGGTGGATCTTGTCCAGCGGGGCGTGCAGCACCGAGGGGTGGGTGGTGATGTCGACCAGGCGGGTCTGGCCGTTGAGAGCGACGTACTCCTCGGAGCGGTCGTAGGAGAAGCCCATCTCCTCCAGCAGCGCCAGCTCGATCTCGAGGAACTCGATCGGGACCCGCTCGATGGTGATCTCCGACTGGGTGACGATGGCAGCCGCCAGCAGCGACATCGCCTCGATCGGGTCCTCGCTGGGGGCGTAGTCGACGTCGACGTCGATCTCGCTGACGCCGGTGACGGTCAGCGTGGTGGTGCCGATGCCGTCGACGCGGACGCCGAGCTTCTGCAGGTAGAAGCAGAGGTCCTGGACCATGTAGTTGGACGAGGCGTTGCGGATGACGGTCGTGCCGGGGTGCAGCGCGGCGGCCATCAGCGCGTTCTCGGTCACGGTGTCGCCGCGCTCGGTCAGCACGATCGGGCGGCCCGGCTCGATCGCCCGGTTGACCTGCGCGTGGTACGACCCGTCGGTCGCCTTCACCTCGAGGCCGAAGGGGCGCAGCGCGGCCATGTGCGGCTCCACGGTGCGCGTGCCGAGGTCGCACCCGCCGGCGTACGGCAGCTCGAAGGTCTCGGCCCGGTGCAGCAGCGGACCGAGGAACATGATGATCGAGCGGGTACGCCGGGCGGCGACCTCGTCGACCGCGCCGAGCTCGAGCTCGCGCGGCGGGACGATCTCCAGGTCGTTGTCCTCGTTGAGCCAGGTCGTCTGCACGCCGAGGCTGCCGAGCACCTCGAGCAGGCGGTTGACCTCCTCGATCCGGGCGACCTTGCGCAGCGTGGTGCGGCCGCGGTTGAGCAGCGAGGCGCACAGCAGCGCGACGCCGGCGTTCTTCGACGTCTTCACGTCGATGCGGCCCGACAGGGTGGTCGGGCCGGTGACGCGCAGGTGCGTCGGACCGGCGCCGAGGGCGACGATCTCGGAGTCGAGGGCCGCGCCGATGCGGGCGATCATCTCCAGCGAGAGGTTCTGCTGGCCCTTCTCGATCCGGTTGATCGCGCTCTGGCTGGTCGAGAGCAGGTCGGCCAGCTGGTGCTGGGTGAGTCCCCGGTGCTTGCGGGCGTCGCGGATGAGGTTCCCGATCCGGCCCTTGTAGTCCAGGGTCTGCGTCTGCGTCATGCCGTCCACGGTAACTCACATGTGAGATAACGACGATCTCGTCGGCAGCGGCGTGTCGACGGCGTCGCTCGCTGACCGGGGGAGGTGCAGGATGAGCGGCATGCGCGCGACGACGATCCACGGCCCCGGTGACATCCGCCTCTCCGAGGTCCCCGACCCCACCCTCCTCGAGCCGACCGACGCGATCGTGCGCGTCACCTCGTCCTGCATCTGTGGGTCGGACCTGTGGCCCTACCGCGGGGAGAACCCGATCACCGAGGGCGCCACGATCGGCCACGAGTGCATCGGCGTCGTCGAGGAGGTCGGGAGCGAGGTCCGCGACATCCGCGTCGGGGACTTCGTCGTCGTGCCCTTCGACCACTGCGACGGCACCTGCGTCCACTGCCTGGCCGGCGTGCACTCCGCGTGCGTCAACCTCGGGATGACCACCAGCGGCCAGGGGGAGTACGCCCGGGTCGTCCACGCCGACGGCAGCCTCGTGCGCGTCGACGGGGTCGGGGACGGCGGCGTGCCGGACCCGGCCCTCGTGCCGTCGCTCATGGCGCTCTCCGACGTGATGCCGACCGGGTGGCACGCCGCCGTGGCGGCCGGGGTGAAGGCCGGTGACACCGTGGTCGTCGTCGGCGACGGCGCCGTCGGGCTCTGCGGCGTGCTGGCCGCGTCGACCATGGGCGCCGAGAAGGTCGTGGTCATGTCCCGCCACGAGCCGCGCCAGCGCATCGCCCGCGACTTCGGCGCGACGCACGTCGTCGCCGAGCGCGGCAAGGAGGGCGCGGCCGCGATCAAGGAGATCACCGGTGGCATCGGCGCTGACGCGGTGCTCGAGTGCGTCGGCACCGGCCAAGCGGTGGGCACCGCGTTCGCGGTCGCCCGGCCCGGCTCGACCGTCGGGTTCGTCGGCGTCCCGCACGGCGTCGAGCTGCCGGTGGGACGGATGTTCTCCAAGAACGTCGGCCTCGCCGGCGGCATGGCGCCCGTCCGCCGCTACCTGCCCGACCTGCTCGACCTCGTGCTCGCCGGCACCATCGACCCGGGGCGTGTCTTCGACCTGACCCTGCCGCTCGACGAGGTGGCCGAGGGCTACCGGGCGATGGACGAGCGCCGCGCGATCAAGGTGCTGCTGCAACCGTGAGCGACCTCCGGCTCGGACCCCTGCTGCGGTTCGTCGACGAGACCAGCGCGACGCTCTGGGTGGAGACCGAGCGCGCCGCCCTGGTCACGGTCCGGGCGGGCGACGCGACGGGGCAGGCGCGCACCTTCGCCGTCCACGGCCACCACTACGCGCTCGTCGAGGTCACCGGCCTCGCACCCGGCACCCGCACGGCGTACGTCGTGGAGCTGGACGGCACGCAGGTGTGGCCACCGGCGGACAGCCCCTACCCGGCGCCGGTGATCGGGACCCTCGAGGCGGGCCGGCCGCTGCGGATGCTCTTCGGCTCGTGCCGGGTGAGCGTCTCCCACGACCGGGCGGGCAACGAGCAGCACGGCGTCGACGCCCTGCGCGCCTACGCCCTGCACCTGGCCGGCGACACCAGCGCCGGCGTGGCCGACGACGAGTGGCCGGACCTGGTGCTGTTCCTCGGCGACCAGGTCTACGCCGACGACACCAGCGAGGAGATGAAGGCGTTCATCGACCAGCGGCGCGACCCGGAGCAGGCGCCCTGGCACGAGCTGAAGGACTACGAGGAGTACGCCCACCTCTACCGGCTCGCGTGGGGCGAACCCGCCAACCGCTGGCTGCTCTCGACGCTGCCCAGCGCGATGATCTTCGACGACCACGACATCCGCGACGACTGGAACACCAGCGCCGACTGGCGGGCCCAGATGGAGGCCACCGACTGGTGGCACGACCGCGTCGTCGGCGGCCTGGCGTCGTACTGGGTCCACCAGCACCTGGGCAACCTGAGCCCGGCCGAGCGCGCCGAGGACGCGCTGTGGCAGCGGATCCGGTCCCACGACGGCGCGGACGAGCTCGACGTCACCGCCGAGGTCGACGCGCTGGCCGACCGGGCGGACCGGGAGCCCGACAGCTACCGCTGGAGCTTCTGCCGCGACTTCGACACCCAGGCACGGCTCGTGGTCGTGGACTCCCGCGCCGCGCGGGTGCTCACCCCCGACCGGCGCTGCATGCTCGACGACGCCGAGATGGCGTGGCTCGACGAGCGGATGCGCGGCGACGTCGACCACCTGCTGGTCGGCACCTCGTTGCCGTTCCTGCTCGCCCCGGCGCTGCACCACGCCGAGGCGTTCGGCGAGGCCCTGGCCCAGGGCCGGCTCGGTCGGCTCCTCAAGCCGTTCGGGGAGTGGGCGCGCCAGGCTGCGGACCTCGAGCACTGGGCGGCCTTCCAGGACGGCTTCCAGAAGGTCGGCCGGATGGTCGTCGAGGTGGCCGCGGGGGAGCGGGGAAGACCGCCCGGCACGGTCACGTTCCTCTCCGGCGACGTGCACCACAGCTACGTCGCGCTGGCCGAGCCGGACCCCGCGAGCGGTCGCACCGCGCACAGCAGCATCGTGCAGGCGGTGTGCTCGCCGATCCGCAACCCGCTGCCGCGGGTCATGCAGCTGGCGACCGCGCTGGCGGCCTACGGCGCGGCGCGGCCGACCGGGCGCCTGCTCGGCGGGCGCGTGCCCCGCAGCCCGCTGCGGTGGCGGCTGCCGCGCGGGCCCTGGTACGACAACAACCTGGCCGTCCTCGAGCTGCGCGACCAGGCGCTGCACCTGGCGTGGTCGCGCGGGGTCGACCACGGCGAGGCCGAGCGGCCGGTGCTCGAGGAGGTCGCCGCGGTGGACGTGCCGTTGCGCCGCTGAGCGGGGTCGGCGGGCTCGGACGGGGTTGCTCGGTCAGCTGCGGACGAGGTCCCGGGCCGGCTGGCAGTCGCAGGTGTCGGAGCAGGCGAGGTAGGTGTGCGCGGCGTGCCCGCAGTGCCCGCACGGCAGGTCGTGCGAGATCGGTCGGGCGTTGGTCTGGACGGTGTCCCACATGGTGATGACCCCCAAAAAGTCGTCCCTGCGACGGTAGGCCGTGGGGGACCGGTGTGCGGTGCAACACACCGGAGATGACCCAGATGGGTCACACGGGCCGACCGGTCGGGCTCGACCGCAGCCGGGCCACCTAGGCTGCGGGCGTGACCACGGAGCAGGACCGCACGATCCACGACACCGAGGTCGGCGGTCCCGACGGCGAGCGGACGGTCTTCCTGCACGGGCTCTTCGGGCAGGGCAAGAACTTCACGCAGGCCGCCAAGGCGCTCGTGCCGGACCTGCACTCGCTGCTCGTCGACCTGCCGAACCACGGCCGCTCGGGGTGGACCGACTCGGTCGACTACGTCGACGTGGCCGACGCGGTGGCCGAGCACCTGCACGGAGGCTTCGCCGCCGACGGCCCGGTGAACGTGGTGGGCCACTCGATGGGCGGCAAGATCGCCATGGTGCTGGCGCTGCGGCACCCCGACCTGGTCGACCGGCTGGTCGTCGTCGACATCTCGCCGGTCGACACCGCGTCGGGCGGTGGCACGGGGGAGTTCGAGCACCTGCTGGACAGCCTCGCGCGGCTCGACCTGGCCGCCGTCGTACGCCGTGCGGACGCGGACCGCCTCCTCGCCGAGGACATCCCCGACGAACGGGTCCGCGGGTTCCTGCTGCAGAACCTCCGCTCGCACGGCTCGGACTTCCGCTGGCAGGCCAACCTGTCGCTGCTGCGCGCCGAGCTGGCGACCATCGGCGGGTTCCCCGAGCTGGGCGCGACCTTCGACCGTCCGGTGCTGTGGCTCGCGGGCGAGCGCTCGCCGTACGTCCGTCCCGAGCACGACGTCACGATGCGCCGGCTCTTCCCGCGCACCCGGCTCGTCACGATCAAGGGCGCCGGCCACTGGGTGCACTCCGAGGCGCCGGAGGCGTTCATCTCCGCGCTGCGGGTGTTCCTGACCGCCTGAGCCGAGCGGGCCCAGGCGGCCAGGGGAGCAGCCCCGCCGGAGTCACGCCGGGGGGCTGGGCCGTGGGTCAGGGCCGTGGGTCAGGGCTGGAAGACCACCTTGACCATGCCCTCCTCCTTCTTCTGGAAGTGCTCGTAGGCCTGCGGGGCCTCGGCGAGGGGGAGGTGGTGGGTGGCGAAGGCGTCGACGCCGAACGGGTCGTCCTCGACCAGCATCGCGAGCAGCTCGTCGGTGTGGGCGCGCACGTTGGCCTGGCCCATCCGCAGCTGGACCTGCTTGTCGAAGAGCTGGAACATCGGCATCGGGTCGACCGCGCCGCCGTAGACGCCGGAGATCGAGACCGTGCCGCCGCGGCGGACGGACTCGATGGCGGTGTGGAGGGCGGCCAGCCGGTCCAGGCCGGCGTTCTTGAGCATCGGCTCGGCGATCGCGTCGGGCATCAGCCCCACGAGCTTCTGGACGCCCTGGGCGCTCGGCGACCCGTGGGCCTCCATGCCGACCGCGTCGATGACCGAGTCCGCACCGCGGCCCCCGGTCAGCTCGCGGACGATCGACGCGACCCCGCCGGCCTCGGCCGCCTCGTCGAAGTCCAGCGGCTCGGCGCCGAACGCCTCGACGCGGGCGAGCCGCTCGGGGACCCGGTCGACGCTGATGACGCGGTGGCCGGCCCGGACACCCATCCGCGCGGCCATGTCGCCGATGGGACCGGCGCCCATGACGAGCAGCGTGCCGCCGTCGGGGACGTCGGCGTACTCCAGGCCCTGCCAGGCGGTCGGCAGGACGTCGGACAGGAAGAGGAACCGGTCGTCGGCGTGCTCGTGCGGCACCTTGACCGGCAGGAAGTTGCCGAACGGCACCCGCATGTACTCCGCCTGGCCTCCCGGCACCTGGCCGTAGAGCTTGGAGTAGCCGAAGAAGCTCGCGCCGGTGCCGTGCTCGGGGTTCTGCGTGGTCTCGCACTGGCTGTAGAGGTGCCGGTCGCACATCCAGCACGAGCCGCACGAGACGTTGAACGGCACGACGACGCGGTCGCCGACGGCCAGCTCGGTGACCGCCGAGCCGATCTCCTCGACGATGCCCATCGGCTCGTGGCCCACGATGTCGCCGGGCTCCATGAACGCCGCCAGCGTCTCGTAGAGGTGCAGGTCCGAGCCGCACAGACCGGTCGAGGTGACCTTGATGATCACGTCGGTGGGCTCCTCGATGCGCGGGTCCGGGACCTCGGTGACCTGCATGTCGTGCTTGCCCTGCCACGTGACTGCCTTCATGGACGACCATCCTTCGGTGCTCGGGACTGCTGAGAGCGGTTGCTCCGTCCACCCGGTGCCCAGCAGCACCTCCGGGACACGGACCACCCCGCCTCGACACCGCCGATAACTGACATTATGTCGGGTTATGTTCGTGGAGGGCCGGCTCCTGGCTCCCCTGGCAGGATCGGCGCATGAGCGAGCGCCTGCATCTGCCGGGACCCGACGGCCGGACCATCGAGGTGCTGGTCGGCGGCGCCGACGCCGGTCCGTGGCTGTTGTTCCACGGCGGCTCGCCGTCGGCGGTCGCCGAGTGGCCGCGGTTCGACGACGCCGTCCGGGACGCCGGGCTGCGGTCGGTGACGTACTCACGTCCCGGGTACGGCGCGTCCACGCCGCGCCCCGCGCCCGGGACGTACGTCGACGACGTGGTCGAGTCGGTCGCCGTCCTGGACCACCTGGAGGTCGACGAGTTCCTCACCGCCGGCTGGTCCGGCGGCGGGCCGCGGGCGCTCGCCTGCGCGGCACTCCTGCCCGACCGGTGCCTGGCGGCGGCGACGATCGCCGGCGTGGCGCCCTACGACGCTGCGGGCCTGGACTGGTTCGCCGGCATGGCGGAGGAGAACCACGAGGAGTACCACGCCGCCGAGCAGGGTCCCGAGGTCTACGGTGCCTTCCTCGAGGCCGGCGCCCTCGATCTGCTGCAGGCGTCCCCCGACGACGTCGTCGCAAGCATGGGCGGGCTCGTGACGGCCGTCGACGAGGCAGCGCTCGACGCGTCGTTCGCCGACTGGATGAGCCGCACCTTCCGCAACGCCGGCGCGCAGGGCGTGGTCGGCATGCGCGACGACGGGCTCGCCGCGGTCGCCCCGTGGGGCTTCGCCCTGGCCGACATCCGCGTCCCGGTCGCGGTCTGGCAGGGCCGGCAGGACGCGATGGTCCCCTACGAGCACGGCGCCTGGCTCGCCGAGCACGTGCCGACCGCCGAGGCGCACCTGTTCGAGGACGAGGGCCACCTCTCCCTCGTCACGCAGCTCGACCGGGTCCTCGCGGACCTGCGTCGTCTCGGCGGCCTCGCCTGACGCGCCCAGCGCTCCGGCCCGGCGTGACGTCGTCGAGCTTCTCGTCGGCCCTGCCACCCGGTCGGCGTCAGAGACGTCGGCGACGTGGTTCGACGCGCCCACGCCCACCGCCCGGACCGCCGCGGCGGTCTCCTCGAGACCCGCCCGGTTCACGTCGACCAGCGCCAAGTGGCAGCCGCGCCCGGCGAGCCGCTCGGCGGTCACCCGCCCGATGCCGCTCCCCGCGCCCGTGACGACCGCGACTTGCCGCTTAGCTGACGCATCCGCCCCCCATGTGCTCGTCCGACCTGCGAACTAGAACGTGTTACTCCACCCGTCCCGGCCTCGACCGGCGGTCGTGTGCCCCGGGCCGCGTGTCGGCGCGTCCTCGAGCACACGACCCCGGGACGCAGCCCGGCGAACGCCCGCCGGGTCAGCCGCGACGCCGTCGGCGGGCAGCGGCGAACTGGTCAGCCGTGCGCCGCGCCAGCCGCTCGACCGCCGCCGGGTCCGCGTCGTACGCCGCCACGAGCGCCTGCGCGCCCGCGGCGAGCGCGTCGTCGACAACCGCCGGGGGCGGGTCGGCGGCGAGCAGGGCGGACTGGAGCGCGTTGCGCACCGCCTCCTTGGCGACCGCCAGGCGGCACTCGTCGGAACCCCGGCCGGACAGACGCAGCACGAGCTCGCCGCGGCCCTCGTCGTACGACAGCCGCTCCCCCGTCGCCCGTCGCAGGCGGCCGTCGAGCTCGTCCACCGTCAGCCTCCGGGGTCGTGATGGTCGTGATGGTCGTGATCGGTCGTGATGGGTCGTGATGGGTGCGCGGAGCCAGACGGTACGACGCGCGGCCGGCGCGCGGTGCGCAACGCGCTCACTGGGCCCGCAGGACCAGAGCGGTCCGCGGCGCGAGCCGCACCACCCGGCCGGCCGCCGGGACCTCCCGCGTGCGAGCGGTCGGGTTCACCAGCACCGTCCCGCCGGTGTAGGCGCGTCGGTGCACGCCTCCGGCGACCACCCTCCGCGGCCCCGACGGGCGCCCCAGCGGCACGTTGGCCCGGGGCTGCCGGTGACTGGCAGCGGGCTCCTGCGGGACGTAGACGCTCGCGCCGGTGGCGCCGTTCCATGTGAGCAGCCAGGTCGCGCGGTGGTACACCTGCGCCGTCCGGTCGCGCCGGGAGCCGTAGGTCACCGCGAGGAGCGGCACCCGCCGGCGGGCGCACCACGCAGCCATCCGCACCTTCCACCGCCAGTCGGCGCCGCCGAACCGTGGGCCGGGACCGAGGCCCCACTTGACGAAGTACTCGTTCTCCCAGCCCGACACGTGCCGCGACCAGTCCGCGAGGGTGCTGCGCCAGGTCTCCCGGTCGACGGTGACGTTGGGGACGGCGAGGTAGCCGGCGCCGCGGAGCCGGGGCGCGACCCGGGACAGGAACGAGTCCGTGGCGGTGTACATCGCCTCGTCGGTCGGCAGCTGGGTCGACACCCGGTCCCCGACGGTCGGGTGCGAGAGCGTGGTCAGCGTGTCGTCGAGCAGCACCCCGTCCCACGAGTGCCGGCGCAGCTCCGCGAGGACGTTCGCCACCCAGGCGTCCTGGTAGGCGCGACGGCCGACGTCCACCGGGTACAGGCCCCGCCAGTCCGACCACTCCAGCACCCGGCCGCGCTCGTCGGTCAGCAACCACCCGCGCCGCTTCGCCTGCGCGTGGCTGACCCCGGTCGCGAAGAGCCCGGACTCGTGCGGCTCGCGCACCACGGCCGAGACGTCCTTGTACACCAGCACCCGCAGGCGCGGGTTCGCCTGGTGCAGCGCCCGCAGCCGCTGGTGCTCCCAGGACTGGACGACGACGTAGTCGCCGCGTGCGACCGCCTCGACCGGCGTGCGGTCCAGGTCGCCCCAGTCCAGGGCGACCGTGCCGGTGCCGGACGGTCGCTGCGCCGGGGGCGCGGGCGCGGTGGACAGCGGCGGGTCCGCGAGCCGTCCGGCGCACCCGAGCGCCGCGACGAGCGCCACCGCCGAGAGGACGACAGTGCTCGCCGCCCGCAGGCTGGTCCTGGCTCCACCTGGCACGGCCGCTCCCGGGACGTCGTCCGTCGAGCGTGCGCCTGCCCGTCGCTGCCCGGGGCCGTCTGCGCCGGTATTAGCCGAGGTTGGGTACGCCCGGCCGCTGCCTAGACTCGACGGCGCACCCGACCCCGCAGGAGGACCTGTGCCCGTCACCCGAGGCTTCTTCCGCAAGCGCGCGCAGGGCCCGGAGGGGCGGATCCCGCCGGGTCAGTACGACACCGGCAGCAGCTGGCCCGTGCTCACCGCCGAGGCGACGCCACGGATCGATCCGGCCGACTGGTCGATCACCGTCGACGGTCTCGTCGAGGAGCCGACCACGTGGACGTGGGACGAGGCGCACCGACTGCCGTCGGCGACGTACTCCGGCGACATCCACTGCGTGACGACCTGGACGAAGCTGGACATGGTCTTCCGCGGGATCAGCGTCGACGACCTGCTGGCAGCGGCGCGGCCGCGGCCGGAGGCGCGGTTCGTGCTGGCGCACTCCAGCACCGGTTACACCACCAACCTGCCGCTCGAGGACGTCACCGGCGGCCAGGCGTGGGTGGTGTGGGAGGCCGAGAGCAAGCCGCTCACCCCCGAGCACGGCGGACCGGCCCGACTGCTGGTCCCCCACCTCTACTTCTGGAAGTCGGCCAAGTGGGTCTCGCGACTGGAGCTGCTCGAGGAGGACCAGCAGGGGTTCTGGGAGCGCAACGGTTACCACGACCGCGGCGACCCGTGGCGCGAGCAGCGCTACCAGGGCGACGCGTGAGCGCGGACCGGTCCATCGACGACGTCGTCCCGCGCGAGACGGCCTGGACCACCGGCACGATCATCACCAAGGAGCAGCCGACGCCCGACCAGGTGCTGCTGCGCCTCCACGTCGACGACCGGCACCACCACGACCCCGGCCAGCACTACGTCGTGCGGCTCCGCGCGCCCGACGACTACACCGCGCAGCGCTCCTACTCGGTCGCCTCGGACGACGAGGACCCGCTGCTCGAGCTGCTCGTCGAGCGGTTCCCCGATGGCGAGGTCTCCGGCCACCTGGCCGACGTGGCCGAGGTGGGCGACGTGCTGGAGGTGCGGGGGCCGATCGGGCGCTGGTTCCGGTGGGACGCCCGCACCCCGGCGGTCTGCCTGGTCGGGGGCACCGGCGTCGTCCCGGCTGTCTCGATGCTGCGCACCGCCCGCCGGCTGCGTCGCAGCGACCTGCTGCGCATCGCCGCCGTCGGCCGCGACCCCGAGCACCTGCCGTACGCCGCCGAGCTGGCCCGCGGCGGGGCGCTGGTCGCCTACACCCGCCACGACGAGGGCGACCGTGCCCGCGGGGTGCCGACGGCGGCGGAGCTGGCGCCGCTGGCGGCGGGGGCCGAGGTGGCCTTCGTCTGCGGGTCACCACGGTTCGTCTCGCTCGCCACTCCCCTGCTGATCGAGGCCGGCGTCGACCCGACGACGATCCGCGTGGAGCAGTTCGGCGCGACCGGCTGAGCCGTCGCGCGACCGGCAGGGTCTCGAGACAGGCGCCGGGGCACCTTCCTCGACCAGCCGGGCTCCCCCCGTTCACCGACCACCCCCGGCGGGCAACGGTCCACCGACCGACATCCCGACGGAAGGTGAGCATGCACGTGAACCCCAAGGACGCCGCGAAGGCCGCGAAGGACAAGCTGGAGGGCCTGCTCGACGTCACGGTCCCCGGAGTGCCCGGACCCGCGCCGGCCACGGTCGAGGAGCCGACCACCCCGAAGCCGCCGCTGCCGCCGAAGCCCGACCAGGGAGCGCCTGCCACCGGCGCGACCGGCGCCCGGACCGGCGCGCCGCCGACCGCCCGCGCCCAGCAGTCGGCGTACCTCACCAACTCGACCGGCACCCGGCTGCGCGACACCGACCACTCGCTGAAGGCCGGCAGCCGCGGGCCGACGCTGCTGCAGGACCACCACCTGCGCGAGAAGATCACCCACTTCGACCACGAGCGCATCCCCGAGCGCGTCGTCCACGCGCGCGGCGCCGGCGCGCACGGCGTCTTCGAGGGCTACGGCACCGCGGAGTCGGTGTCGATGGCAGGCCTGTTCGCCAAGGGCAAGCAGACCCCGGTCTTCACGCGCTTCTCGACCGTGCTGGGCTCGCGCGGCTCGGCCGACACCGTCCGCGACACCCGCGGGTTCGCGACGAAGTTCTACACCGACGAGGGCAACTGGGACCTCGTCGCCAACAACATCCCGGTCTTCTTCATCCAGGACGGCATCAAGTTCCCCGACGTCATCCACGCCGGCAAGCCGCACCCGGACCGGGAGATCCCGCAGGCGCAGAGCGCGCACGACACGTTCTGGGACTTCGTCTCCCTGCACACCGAGGCCCAGCACCACACGATGTGGAACATGTCCGACCGCGGCATCCCGCGCTCCTACCGGATGATGGAGGGCTTCGGCGTCCACACCTTCCGGTGCATCAACGCCGAGGGCGCGACGTCGCTGGTGAAGTTCCACTGGAAGCCCAAGCTCGGCGTCCACTCCCTGACCTGGGAGGAGGCGCAGATGGTGGGCGGCATCGACCCCGACTTCCACCGCCGCGACCTCTACGACGCCATCGAGGCCGGCGCGCACCCGGAGTGGGAGCTCGGCATCCAGGTCTTCCCCGACGAGCCGGACCAGATGTTCGCCGCCATCGACCTCCTCGACCCGACCAAGATCGTGCCGGAGGAGATCGCGCCGGTGCAGCCGATCGGCAAGCTGACGCTCAACGCCAACCCGACGAACTTCTTCGCCGAGGTCGAGCAGGTCGCCTTCCACGTCGGCCACCTCGTCCCGGGCATCGACGTCACCGACGACCCGCTGCTCCAGACGCGGCTCTTCTCCTACGTCGACACGCAGCTGTCCCGGCTCGGCGGCCCGAACTACAACCAGATCCCGGTCAACCGGCCGCACGTGCCGACCAACGACATGTTCCGCGACGGGTTCCACCAGCACGCGGTGCACTCCGGCGTGGCGCCCTACAAGCCGAACTCGCTGGACGGCGGCTGCCCCTTCGCCGCGGGCGCGGACCTCTCCGACGAGGAGACCCGCGCGTTCGTCGAAGCGGCGGTCAAGGTCTCCGAGGCGACCAAGGTGCGCGCCAACCCGGCGTCGTACGACGACCACTACAGCCAGGTGCGCCAGTTCTGGTTGTCGATGACGCCGGTGAAGAAGGAGCACATCATCCGGGCCTACACCTTCGAGCTCGGCAAGTGCTACGAGCAGGCGGTCAAGGAGCGCCAGCTGCAGAGCCTGGCCAACATCGACCCGGTGCTGTGCCAGGAGGTGGCCACCGGCCTGGGCCTGCCCGCCCCGGAGCCGACGGTGCCGCTCGAGGACCTCGAGCCGAGCCCGGCGCTGTCGCAGGTCAAGGGACCGTTCCCACCCGACGGCCGGATGGTCGGCATCGTCGTGGACCCCGACGGCGACCTCAGCGGCGTCGACGCGCTGCGCCGCACGATCCACGGCGCCGGGATGGTGCCCCTGGTCTTCGGTCCCCACGGCGGCACCATCGAGGGCATGCCGGTGCAGCGCACCTTCGCCACCGGCCGCTCGGTCGAGGTGGACGTGCTGCTGCTGGCCGGGGCCCCGAAGCCGGCGCCGGACGCGCTCACCAACCGCGACGCCAAGGCCGGGGCGCCCGGCTCCCCCGCGCTCGACCCGCGCGTCGCGCTGCTCGTCCAGGAGTGCCACCGCCACGCGAAGGTGATCGGCGCCTGGGGCGAGGGCGTCACCGCACTCGGCGGCGCCGGTGTCGCGGCCGACGACGCGGGCATCGTGACCGGCGACTCCCCCGCCGACGTCTTCGCGGGCGTCTCGGAGCAGATGGCCTTCCACCGGGTCTGGGACCGGTTCCCGACCGCGGTCTGAGGCGGCCGGGTGGGGCGCTGGGGTCACCGGTTCACCGGTGACCCCAGCGCTTACCACCGCAGATCTTCCGTGGTGAGCGAGGGACTCCCCTGACAAGTGGGTGCGGCCGGGGTCACACCGGGGGTACTTGGTTGTCGAGAGCAATCATCTTTACGGTAGGCACCTCACTACCGAAGAGGAACACCTGTGCCGAGCCCCACCCGGACGCCGAACCCGCGTCTCGCGATCGCCGTCCTCTGCGCCGGCGGCCTCACCGCCGCGCTGACCCAGACGCTGGTCATCCCGATCCAGAGCGACCTGCCGCGCCTGCTCGACACCTCGGCCGCGAACGCCGCGTGGGTCGTCACGGTCACCCTGCTCGCCGGCGCGGTGGCGATGCCGATCGCCGGCCGGCTCGCGGACCTCTTCGGCAAGAAGCGGGTGATGGTCGCGAGCGCGGCCCTCCTCGTCGTCGGCTCGGCACTCGTCGCGCTCTCCTCGACCCTCGTCCCCGTCCTCGCCGGCCGGGCGCTGCAGGGCCTGGCGATGGGCTTCATCCCGGTCGGCATCTCGCTGATCCGGCAGGTCGTGCCGCCGCAGATGGCCGGCAGCGCGGTGGCGGCGATGAGCGCGACGCTCGGCGTCGGCGGTGCGATCGGCCTGCCGTTGTCCGCCTGGATCGTCGAGGTCGGCGACTGGCACGCGCTGTTCTGGGTCTCCACCGGGCTCGCCGCGCTCATCGCGGTGCTCACCGCCCTGGCCATCCCGCACGTCCACGACGGGGCGCCCGGCCGCTTCGACTGGGTCGGAGCGATCGGCCTCGCCGTCGGTCTCGTGTCGCTCCTCGTCGGCGTCTCCAAGGCGACCACCTGGGGCTGGGGCGACGCCCGCACCCTCGGCGCGATGGTCGCCGGCGTGGTCGTCCTCCTCGTCTGGGGCGCCTTCGAGATGCGGCAGGCCGAGCCGCTGGTCGACCTGCGCGCGACGGCGAAGCTTCCGGTGCTGATGACGAACGTCGCCGCGGTGGCGATCGGCTTCGGCATGATGGCGCAGGCGATCGTCGTGCCCCAGCTGCTCCAGCTGCCCGAGGCCACCGGCTACGGCCTGGGCCAGTCGATCCTCGCCGCCGGCCTGTGGATGGCCCCCGGCGGCCTGGTGATGATGCTGTTCGCGCCGGTCTCCGGCCGGCTCATCGCCACCATCGGCGCCCGAATCACGTTGATGATCGGCGCGGCCGTGCTCGGTGCCGGCTACCTGGTGGCGTACGTCCTCATGGACGCGCCCTGGCAGCTCCTGCTCGTCTCCTGCATCCTCTCCGCCGGCGTCGGGATCGGGTACGCCGCGATGCCGACCCTCATCCTCGACGCGGTGCCGCCGCGCGAGGCCGGCGCCGCGGTCGGCCTGAACGCGCTCATGCGCTCGGTCGGCACCACCGTCTCGGCCGCCGTCATGGGCACCCTGCTCACGAGCAACACGACGCCGATGGGCGGTGGCTTCGAGATCCCGACCGAGGGCGCGTTCCGGCTGTGCTTCCTCGTCGGGGCGATCGCCGCGTTCGTCGGTGTCGGCATCGCGGCGACGATCCCGCGGCGCCGGGCCGCCGACCAGGCCGACGCCGAGCCGCAGGCCGCAGGGGTCGCCGCCCGGTGACCGCCGGCCGCCCGAGGCACGTTCAGCCGCGGGCGGCCCGGGCCAGCGGTCGGCTGCGCACGAGCACGCCGACCTTGTCGATGCGGTGCTCGGGGTTGCCGAACCGGTCCGACCAGTAGTTGCCGACGGCGTGGTCCTCGGGCGTCGCGCACGTCGACAGCGTGATCATCGGCCGCGTGGCCCGCTCCCCCGGCCGTCCCGGCACGGGGGCCCGCTGGGCCCGCAGCGACGAGGCCGATCGGAACGACGTCTCCCGGGTCGTGGTGACCCGGTAGGTGTAGCGCACCCCGCCCGCCTCGACGTGCACCACGTCCCCGCGCCGGAGCTCGGGCAGCCGCTCGAAGGCGCGGGTCGACGAGAGCCGGTGGGCGGTGACCTGGTAGTTGCCGATCCCGCCGGGGCCGGTGCCGCCACGCGGCCCGTGCGGGCTGGCCGCGTCACCCGCGTCCTGGATCGCCGTGCCCGGGGCGTCGTCGGTCCAGCCGCGGTAGGGCACGACCGCGAGGCCGGCGAGCCCGATCGCCGGCACCGACAGGGTCGCCGCACGAGGCCGGCCGTCGCTCGCGACGTACGGCTCCGGCGTCGGGCTGGGCGTCCGGCTGGGCGCCCGGCTGGGCGCTGGACCGGGCGTCGCGCTCGAGGACGAGGAGGCGGACGTCGCCGCCGGAGCCGCCGTGCCCGCCGACGTGCTGCCGGAGCATGCGGTCAGGGCGCCGGCGCCGAGGACGAGCGCACCGACGAGCGCACCGCCGAGCCCTGGGACGCTCGGTCGGGCGGTGGCCATGCACCGAGCGTAGGTGCGTGGCGAGCAGGTGGGTACAGGTGGCGCATGACTGACGAGAACGCCGCCGAGAAGAACGAAGCCGTCCAGATCATCGTCGACCGGGTCTCCTCCTGGCAGGACGGCGCGACCGAGGGCACCGTCGCCGAGGAGCTCCGCAAGGGCGCCGACGAGGTCGGCATCGAGCTCAGCGACGACGACATCGCCAAGCTCGCCGACGCCATCGAGTCCCGCCACGGGGTGGTCGACGCGAAGAGCGTCCTGTCTTGAGCAGCGGCCCCGACGAGCGGCACACCCGGCCGGACGGCGTCACCGACGCCACCGTCGAGGCGCTCGGGAAGCTGTCCGAGGCGCTCGAGGCGGTCGAGGCCGCCCGTGGGTTCCTCTACAACTTCCACCGGATGAGCGGCACGGCCGACCTCACCGCCGGCGACGCCGTGGAGCTGCTGCAGAAGGCCGGGCACACCGAGCTGGCCGAGAAGGTCCGCACGGAGATCATCGGCCGCAACGTCATCGAGGGCCGCTGGACCTTCCAGATCGTCGAGGCGTACGACGACACCTACTACTCGGCGTTCAAGGACGTCGAGCGGGAGGCCCGCGAGGCGCTCGTCGGCGGTCGCCGGCACCTGTACGAGGCCGAGATGAAGGAGGAGCGCCGCACCCACGGCGCGACCCACCACGAGGCCACCCCCGCCGAGACCCCTCCCGACAAGTGAGCGGCCTCCTGGTGCACACGCTGAACGACGGCACGACGCTGCCGGCGATCGGCTTCGGCACCTACCCGCTGAAGGGCGAGGAGTGCGTGACCGCCGTGCAGTCGGCGATCGAGGCCGGCTACCGCCTGGTCGACACGGCGGTGAACTACGGCAACGAGCGCGAGGTCGGCGAGGCGATCCGCCGCTCGGGCGTGCCCCGGGAGGAGCTGGTGGTGACCAGCAAGCTGCCGGGGCGGGCGCACGCGTACGACGACGCGGTCGCCAGCGTGCGCGGGTCGCTGGAGGCGCTCGGGCTGGACCGGATCGACCTGCACCTCATCCACTGGCCCAACCCGCGCGTGGGCAGGTACGCCGACGCCTACCGCGCGCTGGTCGACCTGCGGGCCGAGGGTCTCGTGCGCACCGTCGGGGTCTCCAACTTCACCGAGGAACACCTGCTCCGCGTCATCGACGCCACGGGGGTCGCCCCGGCGGTCAACCAGGTCGAGCTGCACCCGTACTTCCCGCAGGTCGGGATGCGCGCGGTGCACGAGCGGCTCGGGATCCGCACCGAGTCGTGGAGCCCGCTCGGCAAGCGGCAGGCGCCGTTCGACGAGCCCCCGGTCGCGGAGGCGGCCGAGCGCCACGGCGTGACGCCGGGGCAGGTGATCCTGCGCTGGCAGCTCCAGCTCGGGAACGTCCCGATCCCCAAGTCGGCCACGCCCGCGCGGCAGCGGCAGAACCTCGACGTCCTCGGCTTCGAGCTCGCCGACGACGAGGTCGAGGCGATCACCGCGCTCGGCCGGCCCGACGGGCGGCTCTTCGACGGCGACCCGGACACGCACGAGGAGATGTGACGTGCCGGCGGCGACCCCGTACCTCTGTGTCGACCTCGACCGGTTGCGGCGCAACGTGCGGGTCGTCGCCGAACGGGCCGCGGCCCAGCAGGTCGCGCTGCGGCCGCACGTCAAGACGCACAAGAGCCCGGAGATCGCCCGGCTGCAGCTGGTCCACGGCGCCGCCGGCATCACCGTCGCCACCATCGGCGAGGCCGAGCTGTTCGCCCGGCACGGCTGCGAGGACGTCTTCATCGCCTATCCGCTGTGGCTCGACGAGCGCGCCGCCGGCCGGGTCCGCGAGCTGACCGAGAAGGCGCGCGTCGCCTTCGCGGTCGACTCGGCCGCGGCGGCGGCCAACGCCGGCCGGCTCCTCGGCCGCACGCCGGTCGAGGTCCTGGTCGAGGTCGACAGCGGCCAGCACCGCACGGGCGTCGCCCCGCAGGAGGCCGGCGCGGTCGCGACGACCGCGGCCCGCGCCGGGCTCGAGGTGCGGGGGGTGTTCACGTTCCCCGGCCACTCCTATGCGCCCGGCGCCGCGGAGTCCGCCGCCCGGGACGAGGCCGCCGCGCTCGCCGCCGCCCGGTCGTCGGTGGAGGCCGCCGGGATCGAGGTGCGGGTGGTGAGCGGCGGGTCGACCCCGACCTTCGCGCACACCGACACCTCGGTCGTCACCGAGCTACGGCCGGGCGTCTACGTCTTCGGCGACGCCCAGCAGTGGGAGCTCGGTACGACGACGCCCGACCGGATCGCGCTGACCTGCCGGTCGACCGTGGTCAGCCACAGCGGCGGGCGGGCCGTGCTGGACGCCGGCAGCAAGCTGCTCGGTGCCGACCGGGCGAGCTGGTCGACCGGGCACGGCCGGCTGCCGGCGTACCCCGACGCCCGCATCGTGCTTGTCGCCGAGCACCGCGCCGTCGTCGACATGGCCGGCGCCCCGCTCCCCCGGCTCGGCACCCAGGTCGACGTCGTGCCCAACCACGTGTGCTCCGCGGTCAACCTCGTCGACGACCTGTGGGTCGAGGAGGCCGGAGCGCTGCGCGCCTGGCCGGTCGCGGCCCGTGGGATGAATTGCTGAGGCCGCCGCCTACGATCGGCGCCATGCTGAAGCGCCCTCTCGCCGTCCTGGCCACGCTCGCCGCCGTCTCGCTGCTCGCCTCCTGCGGCGACGACGAGGGATCCACCGCCTCCGACGCGCCCGAGGGCGACGGCCCGAGCTGCACCTACCGCGAGGACGGCCAGGAGGCGGCCAAGGAGGTCGAGCTCCCGCCGAGCAACGCGACCGTCAGCGGCACCGTGTCCGGGACGATCGCGACCAACATCGGCGACATCGGCCTCGAGCTCGACGCCGAGGGCGCGCCGTGCACCGTCAACAGCTTCGTGTCGCTCGCCGAGCAGGGCTACTACGACGACACCACCTGCCACCGGCTCACCACCGCGGCCGCCGGCATCCAGGTCCTGCAGTGCGGCGACCCGACCGCGACCGGCATGGGCGGCCCCGGCTACACCATCGACGACGAGGTCACCGGCGACGAGACCTACCCCGACGGCACGCTCGCCATGGCGAAGACGGCCGCCCCCGACTCCGGCGGCTCGCAGTTCTTCATCGTGTACGGCGAGACCCCGCTGCCCCCGGAGTACACCGTCTTCGGCACCGTCGACCAGGCCGGACTGGAGGCCGTCCAGCAGGTCGCCAAGGCCGGCAACGGCCCCGACGGCGTCACCCCCGCGGAGCCCGTCGACATCTCCGCCGTCACGATCGCGGACTGAGCAGCGACGCACCCGCCGCCGGTCGAGCAGCGAAGGCCGTCTGGCGGCCAGAGCGTGTCGAAACCCCCCGTGAGAGGCGCCGGGCCGCAACCACAGTCACCGGGTTTCGACACGGCTCGCTGGCGCTCGCCCGCTCGACCAGCGGATCCCGCCGCTCGCTGCTCGGCCAGCGGCAGAACGCTCAGAACGGGAACGGCACGCCGGTCAGCTGCTCGGAGCGCTCCCAGAGCCTGCGGGCCAGGTCGGGGTCGAGGGCGGCGGGGGCGCGGCGGGCGGTGGTCGGCCAGCCCTGCATCTCGCCGGGGCCGTGCGGCCCGACGTAGGTGTTGCCCGGGACGTCCATGGTGGCGGCGTACAGCGTCGGCAGTGCGCCCTGCCGCGGCTGCATGCCGGCGAGGCGGTGGCCCCAGGAGCCGACCCAGGCGAGCACGGCGTTGCCGGAGCTCGCGGTGATCGCCGTCGCCGTCGAGCCGGGGTGGGCGCCGGTCGCGCGAAGGGTCGAGCCGGCCGCGGTCAACCGCCGTTGGAGCTCGGCGAGGAAGAGCAGGTTCGCGAGCTTCGAGGCGGCGTACGCCGCGTAGGGGCGGTAGGTGCGCCGCTCCCAGTCGAGGTCGTCGGGGTCGAGGTGGCCGTGGAGGTGGGCGCGCGAGCCGGTGACGACGACGCGGTCGGTGAGCCGCGGCAGCAGCAGGTTGGTCAGCGCGAAGTGGCCGAGGTGGTTGGTGGCCAGCGTCGTCTCGAAGCCGTCGGCGGTGCGGCCGTACGGCATGCCCAGCACCCCGGCGTTGTTGACGAGCACGTCGACGCGGTCCAGGTCGTCGGCGAACGCCCGCACCGACGCCAGGTCGGACACGTCGAGCACCCGCACCTCGACGCGGCCCTCGTCCCGGCCGGGCAGGTCGGCGGCCACCCGCTCCCCCTTGGCGCGGTCGCGCACCGCGAGCACGACCTGGGCACCGGCCCCTGCCAGCGCTCGCGCGACTTCCAGCCCGATCCCGCTGCTCGCCCCCGTCACCGCGAACCGCCGACCGTCCTGCGGCGGCACCTCCTGCCAGCGGGGCACGCGGGTCCGGTGGATCTCGGGCAGCTTCGGCACGGGCGCCAGCCTGCCACGACACGCCCGGGCCCCGGGCTCGACTTGTGCCGTCGGGACGTGTCAGGAACGGTGGGTCGGGACCTGCACACGATCTGGAGGAGGCGAGCTGTGCTCACCCTCACCGAGAACGCCAGCACCATCGTGAAGGACATCTCCACCCAGCCCGGGCAGCCCGAGACGGCCGGCCTGCGCATCACCTCCGAGAGCGCGACGGAGCCGACCTTCGCCGTCACCGCCGCCCCGGCCGCCGAGCCGGGCGACCAGGTGGTCGAGCAGTCGGGCGCGACGGTCTACCTCGACGAGGCGGCCGCCGTCATGCTCGACGACAAGGTGCTCGACGCCGCCGTGGACCCGACCGGCAAGGTGGAGTTCGCGCTGGGCCTCCAGCCCTGACGCGACCCGTGACACCCGGCAGGGCCCCGACCGCCACGGTCGGGGCCCTGCTGCATCCCTGGCGCGTTGCTGCTGCGTCCCTGGCTCGGCCGGGCGCCCACCCGGTTGGCAGGATCGGCGTCATGCCCACGACGACCCGAGAGATCCACCTCGCCTCCCGTCCCACCGGTTGGCCGGTGCCGGAGAACTTCCGCACCGTGACCACCGAGCTCGCCGACCCCGGGCCGGGCGAGGTCCTGGTCCGCAACACCGTCCTCTCGGTCGACCCCTACATGCGCGGGCGGATGAACGACGCGAAGTCCTACGTCCCGCCGTTCGCGCTCGACGCCCCGCTCGAGGGCGGCGCGGTCGGCGAGGTGCTCGCCTCCGGCGACGACCGCCTCTCCCCCGGCGACACCGTGCTGCACCAGGCCGGGTGGCGCGAGCACGCCCTGCTGCCGGCCGACCAGGTCCGCAGGGTCGACGTCTCCCAGGTCCCGGCCAGCGCCTACCTGGGCGTGCTCGGCATGCCCGGGCTCACGGCGTACGTCGGGCTCACCCGCATCGCCCCCGTCCAGGAGGGCGACACCGTCTTCGTCTCCGGCGCCGCGGGCGCGGTCGGCTCGGTGGCCGGCCAGGTGGCCCGCGAGCTGGGCGCGAGCAAGGTCGTCGGCTCGGCCGGGTCGCCGGAGAAGGTGCGCTGGCTGACCGAGGAGCTCGGCTTCGACGCGGCGTTCGACTACCACGACGGCCCGGTCGCCGCGCAGCTCAAGGAGCACGGGCCGGTCGACGTGTACTTCGACAACGTCGGCGGCGAGCACCTCGAGGCGGCGATCCAGCGGATGGCCGACTTCGGGCGGATCGCTGCCTGCGGCGCGATCGCGTCGTACAACGACACCGAGCCGACGCCGGGCCCCCGCAACATGTTCATGGTGGTGCAGAAGCGGATCAGCCTGCGCGGCTTCATCGTCACCGACCACGGCGACGCCGCCCGCGACTTCTACGCCCGGGCCGGCGCCTGGGTGGCCGAGGGCAAGGTGAAGCACCGCGAGACGTTCACCGAGGGGCTCGACAGCACCGTCGACGCGTTCCTCGGCCTGCACCGCGGCGACAACATCGGCAAGATGCTCGTCCGGCTCTGACCGGGCCGTCGGTCCATCCGGCTGGCCCTGCGGGCGCGGCGCCGGGGGCGTCGGTTCATCAAGGTATGTCGCTGAACCACCACTTCCCACGGTGAGGTTAGCGTGGGAAGTGACGGTTGGCCTGCATACCTTGATGAACCGACCGCAGTCGCAGGCGCTTCAGGCGCTGTCGAGCGGCCGACCGAGCATCGGCCCCACGAGCCGGCGGATGACCGGGGAGGGCGAGAGCCCGAGCTCGTCGGCGAGGAGCCGGCGGTAGTGGTCGTACTGCCGCAGGGCCTCCGCGTGGTTGCCCTCGGCCAGGTGCACCTCGACGACGCGGCGGTGCGCGCTCTCGCGCAGTGGCTCGGAGCGGACCGCCTCGAGCGCCGCGCCGAGGGCCTCCTCGTGCCGGCCGTCCACGCGCAGCACCTCCGAGGAGCGCTCGAGCGCGTGCAGCCGCAGCTGCCGGTAGCTCTCCCGCTCCACGTCGAGCCACTCGTCGCGCCAGCCCGGCAGCAGGTCCTCCCGCCACAACCGGGCCTGCGCGACGCCCGGCCGCAACCCCTCCCGCAGCTCCTGCGCGGCCTCCTCGGCCTCCCAGAGGTCGACCACGACGTCGTCGCTCAGCCGCACCGCGGTCGAGGTGCACTGCACGAGCATGCGGCCGCGCGGTCGCGGCAGCCGCCACAGCACCGTGCGGAGGCTGGCCGTCGCCCGGGCCGGCTCGGCGTCGGCCCACAGCCGCTCCGCCAGGGTCACGCGCGACACCTTCGCCCGCCGGTGCACGACCGCCAGGTGGACGAGCAGTCGCTGCGCCGGACGGGTGAGGTCCAGCTCGTCCTCGCCGAAGCGGAGGCAGAAGCCGCCGATCAGTGACAGCCGCAGCTGCGGGGCCGGCGCCAGGTCCATGCCCCGGCAGTTCCCCTGAGCACGGCTCTCATCCATACCCCGTGGGGCTTTTCGGGGCGTCGTTGACGCGGCGGAGACGCCACGGGGACGCGGTGTCGACGGGAGGGGGACGCGACGGCG
>NZ_JAANMS010000013.1 GCF_011250565.1 Nocardioides sp. IC4_145 | reverse complement strand
CCCCTTCCCGACCTGCCCGTAGGGTGGCGACGCTCGCGGACGCAGTCGCGTCCCGTTCCCCGGCAGCGAAGGACCCGTATGTGCCGAGTGCTCGCCTACATCGGGCCCGAGACCCCGCTCGAGAGCCTGCTGCTCACGCCGTCGAACAGCCTGGTGAACCAGGCGCTCGACCCTGAGCACTACCCGGACCTCCAGCTGGCGGGCTGGGGTTTCGGCGCCTGGAGCGAGCACCTGCTCAAGCCGGAGGATCCCCTCATCTACCGCCGGCCCATGCCTGCGTTCTACGACGACAACGCCGACCACATCATCCCGAGCCTCCAGGCGAGCACGATGCTCGCCCACGTGCGCGCAGCCCTCTACAACTCGACGACCGTCATGGTCGACGAGAACTGCCACCCCTTCTCCTTCGACGAGACTCCCTGGATCGTCGCCCAGAACGGCGACATGCCGAACTGGATGCTCCTGCAGCGGGAGCTGCTGCAGCACTGCCAGGACAGGTACCTGAAGCAGATGCGGGGCTCGACGGACACAGAGTTCCTCTACGTGCTCCTGCTCTCCCTCCTCGACGGCGACAGCGACGAGGACGTCCAACGCGCGGTCGAGCACATGGTCGGAGTCATCGCGCAAGCGATGAAGGACCTCGACCTCCCGGCCCTGACCAAGCTGAAGATGGCCCTGGTCTCGCCGAACCGGATCGTCGGGATCAACGTCGGCCTCGGGCACCAGGGCGAGGCGAACCCGGTCGGTGACTGGAAGGAGCTACGAGAGTCCGGCCCGGGCACGGACGACTTCGCCCTCTCGATGCTCCTGGAGCCGATGTACCTGCTGATCGGTCGCCACGTCCCTAGCGACGACACGTCCTACGACTTCGTGGCCTGCGACGAGGACGAGGCGTCGGCCGCCATCTTCGCTTCCGAGGCCCTGACCGAGGACAGCGACGGCTGGTCGCACGTCGAGTTCGGGGAGATCGTGTTCCTGGAGAACAAGGACGGGCGGATCACCAAGTCCGTCAACAGGTTGGTGGTGTAGGGGCTCGGGAGTCGCGGCCCGATCCAGATGGACGAGGCCGCTGCTCGAGTCGCACTGGGGCGCCGACACCTCCTGGCGCACCAACGGCGGAGCGACGTAGTTGCCGGTCGACGCTGAGGGCGGTGCTGGGCCGGCGACCGTCAGCGCACCCGCAGCTCCGCAACCGGGCGGTACGCCGCCTCAGCGGCGAGCTCTTCGAGCGGCGAGCCCGCGCCGGCGATGACGACGGCGACCCGGGCATCGCGCGCGGCGGCGTCGACGCCGAGCTCGACCAGCTCCTGGGCCGAGGTGGCCTTGCCGATGACCGCGATCGGGCCGCCGGGGTCGTGGAAGGGCGGGGCCGGGGCGAGGGAGTAGCCCGGCCTCGGGGCGGCGAGGTTCGCGGCGACCGCGAGGGTGACGGGCAGGTCGCGGACCCACCAGCGGCCGGTGACGGCGAGGCCGGCGGCGTCGGTCGCGGCGATCCGCACCTCGTCGGCGACCGGGGTGAAGACGCGCACCTCCCCCGCGTCGGCCGGCACGCTGGTCAGCAGCCGGGCGAGCGCATCGGGGTCGTCGCCGGCGGACTCCAGGTGGTCGACGACGACGCCGGCGCCGCGGCGTACGCCCAGGAGCACCGCGTCGTCGGTGCCGAGGCAGACGGCGTCGGGCGCGGCGAGCATCCGCTCTGCCATCGCCCGGAGCACCGCGGACGCCTGCTCGGCAGGTCGCCACAACCGCGGCGCCCAAGCGGCCGTGCGGGTGAGGCGACGCTCGAGGAGCGCGACGACCCGGTCCAGGTCGGCGAGGGTGAGCGGACGGACGGCGGTCGCAGTGCTCAGGACTGCTCCCCCGCCTGCTCGGCCCGGTCGGCCGCGCGCGCGGCTCGACGGGCTGCCTTCGCGATGGTGTCCTCGACGATCGAGTTGAGGCGGGCCCCGTTGGGCCAGCCGGCGTAGTGGCTCACGAACACCACGATCTCACGCAGCGCCTCGTCGTCGAGCTCCCCGTTGGCGTGGGCGGCGGGCACCTGGATGCCGAGCACGTCCGCGGCGCCCTGGCCGGCGAGCATGCCGATGAGCAGCAGCCGCCGGTCACGGTCGGAGAGGCCGGGGCGGGTCCAGATGTCGGCGAAGAGGTGGTCGGCGGTGTAGCGGAAGAAGTCGCCGTCGCCGTCGGACATCTCGAAGCCGTAGACCTCCTCCATCTTCTCCAGCCCACGGCGGCGGGTCTCGGGGAGGTGGTCGAACTTGGCGGTGCGGTCCTCGTTCACAGTCCCAGTCCCTTCCTCAGTCGCTGCTCCGCGAGCCGCGCGAGCGGCACCTCGACGCCGAGCTCGTCGGCCAGCGCGACCGCGAACCCGAGGTCCTTCTCCCCCAGCGCCACGACGTGGGAGAACACCCCGTGCCAGAAGTCGTCCGGCGCGATCGGCGCAGCGGTCTCGCGGTGCATGATCGCGCCCGGCCCGCCAGTGATCGCGTCGGTGTGGCGCACGACGTCGCCGAGCGCCTTGAGGTCGAGCCCGGCGGCCTCGGCGAGCCGCTGCGCCTCGGTGGCGGCGGTGAACGACACGAAGTGCATGAGGTTGCGCGCCAGCTTGAAGCGCGTGCCCGACCCGACCGGGCCGGTGTGCACGACCTTGGTGCCCATCGCCTCCAGCGCCGGCCGGGCCGCCGCGAACGCCTCGTCCTCCCCGCCGACCAGGATTGCCAGCGTGCCGTCGGCCGCGCCCATGGGGCCGCCGCTGACCGGCGCGTCGAGGAGCCGTACGCCGGAGCGCGCGGCGAGGTCGGCCAGCTCACTGGGGGTGCCGGGCGCAACGGTGGAGTGCACGACGAACACCATCCCTTCGCGGGCGGTGGTCAGCGCCTCGTCGAGCACGGCTCGCACCTGGTCGTCGTCGCGCACCATCACGCACAGCACGTCGACCGCGGCAGCGACCTCCGCCACCGACCCGCCGACCTTCGCCCCCGCCGCCTCGAGCTCGGCCAGCGGCCCCGTCGCGACGTCGTACACGTGGACGTCGAGGGCCTCCCCGGCCGCGAGCCGGAGCGCCATCGGCTTGCCGATGCTGCCGAGCCCGACGAACCCGACCTGTGTCGTCGAGGTGGTCACGGGCGGAAGGTCTGGCCGCCGTCGACGGCCAGGATCTGGCCGGTCACCCACGAGGCCTCGTCGGAGAGCAGGAAGACGCAGGCGCCGACCATGTCCTCGGGCTGGCCCATCCGCTTGATCGCCAGCGACTTCACCAGCTCCTTGGACGCCCCGCCCGCCTGGGTGCGGGTCGCCTCGGTGTCGGTGGGGCCCGGCGCGATCGCGTTGACCCGGATGCCCATGCCGCCCAGCTCGTGGGCGAGCTGCTGGGTGAGGCCGTTGACGCCGACCTTGGCCAGTCCGTAGAAGCCCGAGTAGAGGTAGGCCGCCGTCGAGCTCTGGTTGACGATCGCGCCCCCACCGCGCTTCTGCATCTCCGGGTAGACCGCGCGGGTCATCACCAGCGCGCCGTCCATGTTCACGCTCATGAACGTGCGGTAGTAGTCCCAGTCGACGCTGATCAGCAGGTCGAACTGCATGTCCCCGTAGATGGCCGCGTTGTTGACCAACCCGTCGATGCCGCCGTACCGCTCGAACGTCGCGGTCACAAGCGCCGCCGCGTCCTCGTGGGAGGAGACGTCGGTGCGCACGAAGAGGCCGCCGACGTCCGCGGCGACCTTCTCGCCGGCTTCGGCGTTGAGGTCGGCCACGACGACCGACGCGCCCTCGGCGGCCAGCGCCCGGGCGTACGCCTCGCCGATGCCCTGCGCCGCGCCGGTCACGACGACGACCTTGTCCTGGAGTCTCATGGTGGTCCTTCTTCGTAGGTCTTGGGGTTTCGAGACGGTTGCTGCGCAACCTCCTCAACCAGCCGGTGCGTTGCTGCGCAACCTCCCCAACCAGCCGGAAGGGCATTCACGCGGGGAAGGCGAGGGTCTTGGTCTCGAGGTACTCCTCGAAGCCGGCGACGCCCATCTCCCGGCCAAGCCCGGACTGCTTGTAGCCGCCGAACGGCACGTCGGGGCTGAACCACACCCCGCCGTTGACCGCGAGCGTGCCGGTGCGGATCCGGTCGGCGACGGCCTTCGCGCGCTCGAGCGAGCCGGAGTCGACCGACCCGGAGAGCCCGTACGCCGAGTCGTTGGCGATCCGGACGGCGTCGTCGTCCCCGTCGTGCGGCAGGACCACCAGCACCGGTCCGAAGACCTCTTCCTGGGCGAGCCGCGAGGAGCTGTCGAGGCCCGCGACGACGGTCGGCGCGACCCAGTAGCCGGGCCGGTCGTCGAGGACGTGGCCGCCGGTGGCGAACGTGCCGCCCTCCTCCTCGGCCAGCCGCAGGTAGGCCTCGACGCGGTT
Source organism: Nocardioides sp. IC4_145 (assembly GCF_011250565.1). Classification (GTDB taxonomy): domain Bacteria; phylum Actinomycetota; class Actinomycetes; order Propionibacteriales; family Nocardioidaceae; genus Nocardioides. The sequence continues at coordinate 76,839 of NZ_JAANMS010000013.1, read as the reverse complement.
GCGCTGGACCTGCGAGATGACCGGCCCGCAGATCGCGCTCGGGTCGGCCGGGTCCTTGATGCCGATCGACTCCATCGTCGCCGCCGCGACCTGCACCGCCTCGTCGTACTTCTCACGCGGCACCACCAGCCGGGTGGTGATCGCGCAGCCCTGCCCGGCGTGGATGCACGCCGCGAACGCCGTGGCGCCGGCGACCGAGGCCACGTCGGCGTCGTCGAGCGCGATCGCCGCGGACTTGCCGCCGAGCTCGAGGAAGACCTTCTTCAGCGTCGGCGCTGCCGCCGCCATGATCGCCCGTCCGGTGGCGGTGGAGCCGGTGAAGGACACCATGTCGATGCGCGGGTCGCTGGCGAGCACGGAGGCGACCTCGTTGCTGCGCGGGGTGACGACGTTGAGCACGCCGGCGGGGATGTCGGTGCGCTCGGCGACCAGCCGTCCCAGCTCGGCCGCGACCCACGGGGTGTCCGGGGCGGGCTTCAGCACGACCGTGCAGCCGGCGGCCAGGGCGGGACCGATCTTGGCGAGGTTGATCTGGGTCGGCACGTTCCACGGGCTGATCGCGGCGACGACGCCGACCGGCTCGCGCCGCACCGTCCGTCGCGACGCGATGCCCATCGGCTTCGCGACACCGAGGTCGGTCTCGAACTCGTAGTCCTCCAGCAGGTCGGTGACCCACCGCAGCCCGTCGACGGGGACGTCGAAGCCGGCCGCGCCCATCATGAAGCCCGGCATGCCGACCTCGGCCGTCGTCAGCGCCTTGACCGCCTCGGCCTCCTCGAGCAGCGCGGCGTGCAGTTGGCGCAGACAGCGCACGCGCAGCGCCACGTCGGTGGACCACGCGCTCTCGTCGAACGCCCGCCGCGCCGCCGCGATCGCCGCCTCGACGTCCGCGGCGGTCCCGTCCGGGGCGTGGCCGATGACCTCGCCGGTGGCGGGGTTGAGGATGGGGTACGTCGTCCCGTCGCTCGCCGGGACCAGCTTGCCGTCGACCAGCTGCTGGGCGGGCGGGCTCGCCAGCCCGCTCATGCCGTCGGCCCGGGCCGCACGTGCAGGCCGGCCTCGACCGGCGGCGGCCAGACCGGCGAGGGGATGTCGGCGAGGTGGTAGTGCCCGGGGACGCCGTGGCCGGAGACCTTCATCCGCGCCAGGAGCGTGTCGGGCGCCTTCCCGGACTTGAGGATCTCCATGAACGTGTGCGCCGTCGAGGGCATGTCGAACCAGTCGCGCTGCCAGGCGATCTTCAGCTGCCCGTCGTCCGCGCCGCCGGTCTGCCGCTCGATGCCGAACCACGAGCCGCCGATGCCGAGGATCTCGTACTCCTTGCCGGTGGCGTCGTCGACGATCCCCGATCGCTGCTTCCAGAAGCCGACGACCATGCCGTTCTTCTCATCCATGACGGTCGCGACGTAGTCGTAGTGCCAGCCGTCGAAGCCGTCCATCTCGATGCCGATGGCCCAGTCGCGGATCTGGTCGCGACCGACGGCCATGAAGTGCTCGTCGACGGAGTACATCCAGCCGTAGCTGGCGTCCTCGGCGTACTCCTCGGCGAGCACGCGCCAGTCGCCCTGGCGCTCGGCCTCGCGGTTGACGGCCAGCCAGCCGTCCCAGAAGGCCTCGAGCTCGGCGCGGGTCAGGTCGGTGGTGGTCCCGGTCATGGTCGGTCCTCTTCCTCGGTGGCCCCGTCCTCGATGGTCAGCGCGAAGGCGGGGCAGTACTTCACGGCCTGGGTGACGTCGGCGCGGCGCGCCTCGTCGGGGTGCTTCTCGAGCACGACGACGACGTCGGCGTCCTCGTCGAAGCCGAAGACGTCCGGCGCCTCGCCCTGGCAGAGCTGGTGCCCCTGGCAGAGGTCGAGGTCGGCGACGACGCGCATCCCGCTCATCGGCCGGGCCGGCGGCGGTAGCGCACGCGGCAGGGCTGCTCGAGCTGGATCACCATCTTGGTGAAGTCGTCGCGGTAGGAGTCCAGGGGCTGCGCCGCCTCGAACTCGAAGTCGCGCAGGACGACGGAGAAGATCGCCTTCATCTGCATCATCGCGAAGGCGTTGCCGACGCAGCGGTGCCGACCGGCGCCGAACGGGATCCAGGTCCAGCGGTTCTGCAGGTCCTCCTGGCGCGGGTCGAGGTAGCGGCCCGGGTCGAAGGCGTCCGCCTTCGGGAAGTCCTCCTCGATCCGGTTCGAGACCCGCGGCGAGGAGGCGACGACGGTGCCGGCGGGGATCGTGCGGCCCAGCAGCTCGAAGTCCTCCTGGGCCAGCCGCATCAGGATGACCAGCGGCGGGTGCAGCCGCAGCGTCTCCTTGAGCGCCGACTCCAGCACCGGGATCGACCGCAGGGCCTGGAAGGACACCTCCGAGCCATCGCTGTAGAGGTCGTCGAGCTCGGCCACCACCTGCGCCATCACGTCGGGGTGGCGCAGCAGCTCGATCATCGCCCAGGACGCGGTGCCGCTGCTGGTGTGGTGACCGGCGAACATCATCGAGATGAAGATGCCGGTCACGTAGTCGGCCGACATCTCCAGCGAGATCAGCACGTCGAGCAGGTCGCGCTCCTCGCGCGGCACCGGCCCGCGCTCGACGCGGCGGTCGATGATCCCCTGCACGAGGGCGACGAGCCCCTCGCGGGCGGCGTCGCGACGGCGGAAGGAGTCGATGTCGGCGTACGCGTCGACGTACGCGATCGCGTCGGTGCCGTGCTCGAGCTCGTGGTAGAGCTGCGCGAACCGGACGTCGAGCTCCTCGCGGAACGGCTTGCCGATCAGGCACGCGGAGGTGGTGTAGATCGTGAGCTCGGCGAAGAAGTCGAGCAGGTCGATCTCGCCCTCGTCGCCCCAGTCGGCGACCATCCGACGGATCTCGGCCTCGATGGTCTGCGCGTGGCCGCGCATCATGTCGCCGCGCAGCGCCTGGTTCTTCAGCATCTGCTGCCGCTCCTCCGGGCTGGCGTCGAAGACGACGCCCTGGCCGAAGATCGGGGTCATGAAGGGGTACGCCGCCGCCTGGTCGAGCGTGCTGTCCGGGGCACGGAAGAACGCCTCGTTCGCCTCCGCGCCGGTGACCAGCACGACGTCCTTGTCGGCGAGCCGGAAGCGGCCGATGTCGCCGCACTCCTCGCGGACCCGGTGGAACAGGCCGATCGGGTCGACCCGCATCTCGGGCAGGTGGCCGGTGCCGCGGATGATCTCCGGCACCTCGGGGCTCTGGTCGTCGAGGACCGTCGAGACCTCCGGGACGTCGGCCAGCAGGTCCTGCGGCGTGGTGGTGCTCATGACGGTTCCTCCACTGGTGCTTCGGGGTTGACGTCCACCGGGCTGATGTGGACGCCGCGGGGGGCGCTGACGACAGTGGTGATCGCGTCGGCGATCGCGCGCGCCTTGAGGAAGTGCGGGTGGCGGGCCAGCCCGAAGCGGACCCACTGGTCGAGCACGAAGGCGGCCTCGTCGGCGTCCCAGTCCCCGCCCATCTCGCTCCAGGTGGGCCCGGGCCGGACGACCGAAGCGCGGACGCCGGTGCCCTCGAGCTCCATCTGGAGCGACTCGACGAGCCCCTCGAGGCCGGACTTGCCGGCGCTGTAGGCCGACATGAACGGCCGGGCCCGCAGCGCGACGTCGGAGGAGACGAAGAGGATGTCGCCGCGGCGCCGCTCGACCATGCCGGGCACGAAGGTGTGGAGCAACCGGTAGGGGCCGACGAGGTTGACGTCGAGCTCGCGACCGAACCGCTCGGTCCCGACCTTGAGCAGCCGGCCGGGACCGACCAGGCCGGCGTTGCTGATGACCACCTCGACGTCGCCGAGGTCGGCCTGCACCTTGGCCGCGAAGTCGGCGACCGACTCGTCGGACGAGACGTCCAGCGGGTGGGCGACGGCCTCGCCGCCGTCGGCGCGGATGGCTGCGGCAAGCTCCTCGCACCGGTCGGTACGCCGCGCGCCCAGCGCGACCGGGAAGCCCGACCCGGCCAGGGCCCGGGCCGTCTCGGCGCCGATGCCGGACGACGCGCCGGCGACGACGGCCGGGCGGCGCTCGGGCTGGGCGTACTTGCTCGCGCTCATCGCGTCCTCACCTCAACCGGATGCGGGTCGGGAGCGAGGCGAAGCCGCGCACGCTCGTGGAGTGGACGCGCACCGCGGCGTCGTGGTCGACCTCGAGCCCGCCGGCGGTGCGCACGAGGTGGTCCAGCACGACCCGGGCCTCGAGCCGGGCGAGGTTGGCGCCCAGGCAGAAGTGCCGGCCGCCCCCGAAGCTGAGGATCTGCGAGAGCTCCGCCTTGTCGCGGTGCAGGTCGAAGACCGTCGGCTCGGTGAAGACCCGCTCGTCGCGGTTGGCCGAGCCGAGCAGGAGCAGCAGCTTGGACCCGGCCGGCGCCACGGTGCCGTGGAGCTCGAGGTCGCGCTTGAGGTGGCGGGCCACCATCTGGCTGGAGGTGTCGTGGCGCAGCGTCTCCTCGATCCACGGCACGACCAGCCCGTCCGACCCCGGCCCGGCGCTCAGCACGTCGTCGAGCTGGGCCGGGTTCGCGGTGAGGTGGAACAGCGCGTTGCCGAGCAGCTTGGTCGTCGTCTCGTTGCCGGCGACCACCATGAGGAAGAGGAACGCGATGATCTCGTCGTCACCGAGCCGGTCGCCGTCAGCGCTGCCGTCGTCGATCCGGGCCTCGAGCAGCGCGCTGGTGAGGTCCTCGCTCGGCGCGCGTCGGCGCTCGGCGAGCATCTCGGCGTAGTAGCCGACCAGCGTCAGCGCCGCCTCCATGCCGGCCGGCGGGACGTCGTGGACGCCCTCCTCGCGGTGAACCACCAGGTCGGCCAGGCGGCGTACCTCGTCGCGGTCGGCCGGCGGCACACCCATCATCTCGGAGATGACGTCCATGGGGAGCTTGCCGGCGAACGCGGTGATCCAGTCCAGCTCGACCTCGTCGCCGCCGGCGGCCCCGTCGAGCGCGAGCCCGAGGTAGTGCTCGGTGAGCGCCTGCACCCGCGGCTCGAGCTCGCGGACCCGGCGCGGGGTGAACGCCCGGGAGACCAGCGAGCGCAGCCGCGACTGGTGCGGCGCGTCCATCGCGAGGAACGACATGACCTTGTGGGCGTGCGGGCCCCAGGCGCTCCTGTCGAGCGAGACACCCATCGCGTTGGAGAACGTCTCGTCGTCCCGCACCGCGGCTGCTACGTCGGCGTGGCGGCTGAGCGCCCAGAAGTCGTGCTCGGCGTTGTGGTGGAGCGGGGACTCGGCGCGGAGCCGGGCGTACGTCGGGTAGGGGTCCTCGTGGAAGGCGTAGTCGTAGGGGTCGAGGACCAGCGGCGCGGCCGCGGGGTCTGCAGTCGTGGTCACGCGTGGCCCTCCAGGATCGCGGCGACCACGGCGTCGAGCCGCTCGCCCATGTCGGTGTAGGTCATGACGCCCATGCCTGCCTGCAGCAGCGCCCCGGAGAACGCCAGCACCAGCGCCTCCAGCACGGCCGGGTCCGCCTGCTCCCCCAGCGCCCGGGCGAACCGGTCCAGGAACTCCCCGCCGATCCGCAGCCGCAGCCGCGCCACGTCGGCGTCGGAGCTGAGCAGCGCCGGGGTCACCGCGGCCGCCAGCGCCGGGCTGGCCGCCAGCCGCTCGGCCATCCGACGGGTGACGTCCTGGACGCGGGCGACCGCGTCCGCGCCCTGCGGGTCGTGGTCGGCGTCCTCGGCGAGGTAGCGCCAGAACAGCTCGGCGAAGAGGTGGTTCTTGGAGGCGAAGTAGGTGTACGCCGTCGCCGGCGACACCCCCGCCCGGCTCGCCACCGACCGGATCGTCAGCGCCCCGTGCCCGACCTCGTCCAGCTCCTCGAGGCCTGCGGCGAAGAGCCGCTCGACGGTCTCCGCGCGCTTGGACCCGAGCCCCTGGCGAGGACTGGTGGACACCTGACTGGACACATGTCCAATCTAGAACGTGTTCTCGGCGCAGTGCAACCAGTTCTGGACAACTCCCCACCCGTTGGTCGAGCAGGCGAGCGACGCGAGCGACCGCTGGTTGAGCAGGCGAGCGCCGGCGAGCCGTGTCGAAACCCGGCGACTTCGGGCAGGGCCCTGCGCCCCCCACCGGGCTTCGACACGCTCAGGCCGCCAGAGGGCCTTCGCTGCTCAGCCAGCGGAGGGGTCAGGCGGGGACAGCCGCGCCGGCGGGGGCGTAGGAGCGGCCGCGCTCCTCGCGGACCCAGAGCTCGCCGTTGCCGGCGGTGGGGCCCTGGGCGATGAGCTCGCGCTTGACGACCTTGTTGGTGGCGGTGGCGGGGAGGTCCGGTGCGATGCGGACGTAGCGCGGCCAGGCCTTCGGGGACAGGTCGGGCTGGTCGGCGAGGAACGCCTCGAGCTCGGCCGGCGAGAGCGTGGCGTCGTCCTGGAGCACGATCGCGGCCATGACCTGGTCGCCGACGTTGCCGTCGGGGACGGCGTACACGGCGACCCGGTTGAGCTGCGGGAGGCGCAGGAGGATCCGCTCGATGGGGGCGGCGGCGAGGTTCTCCCCGTCGACACGCATCCAGTCGGCGGTGCGACCGGCAAGGTAGATCCAGCCGTCGGCGTCGCGGTAGGCGAGGTCGCCGGACCAGTACATCCCGTGGCGCATCCGCTCCTCGTTGGCGCCCTGGTCGTTGTAGTAGCCCTGGAAGTAGCCGGCGCCCTGGGTGTTGACCAGCTCGCCGACGGCCCGGTCGGCGTTGACCAGCGCGCCGTGCTCGTCGAACTGCGCGACCTCGCACTCGGTGACGGTCTCGTGGTCGTAGATGCCGACATCGGGCATGCCCTTGCCGATCGAGCCCGGAGGCGTGCCGGGCTCGCGCAGGATGATGACCGCCAGCTCGGTCGAGCCGAAGCCGTCCATCACGTCGCACCCGAACCGCGTCGAGAACTCCTCGATGTCGCGGTCGCTGGCCTCGTTGCCGAACGCCACGCGCAGCGTGTTGTCGGCGTCGTCGGGCCGCTCGGGCGTGGCCAGCACGTAGGCGAGCGGCTTGCCGACGTAATTCATGTACGTCACGCCGTGGCGCCGCACGTCGTCGAGGAACCGCGAGGCGGAGAACTTCGCCGGCACCATCGTCGCGCCCGCGCCGAGGGCCGGCGCCCAGCCCGCGACGACCGCGTTGGAGTGGAAGAGCGGCATCGAGAGGTAGCAGACGTCCTCGGAGGTCAGCGAGAACCGGTCCACGAGGTTCATGCCGGAGAAGAGCACCATCAGGTGCGCGACCTGCACGGCCTTCGGGTCGCCGCTGGTGCCGGAGGTGAAGATCATCATGAACGTGTCCATGGCCTCGACCTCGCGGAGCGGGACCAGCGGCCCGGCGCCCGCGACGAGCGCGGCGTGCTCGTCCGAGCCGATCTCCACGACGCGCACGCCGCCGAGGTCCCGATCGGGGTCGAGCCCGTCGAGCAGCGGGCGGTGCTCGACGTCGGTGAGCAGCACCTGGGCGTCGCACCGCCGTACGTCGGAGGCGAGGCCCGCCCCGCGCCGGGTGGTGTTGATGCCGCAGAGGACGTAGCCGCCCAGCGCCGCGGCCGCCATCGACCGGAGCATGTCGGGGGTGTTGCCGAGCAGCACGGCGACGTGCACGGGCCGGTGGGTGTCGACGAGGCCGAGCAGCGCGGACGCCTCCGCCGAGGCCTCGGCGACGTGCTCGCGCCAGGTCCAGGTCCGGTCGCCGTACCGGATCGCGACCCCGTCGTCCTCGGCCCGCTCCCGCACCAGCTGCTGCACGTTCTCCGCCATGCCCCTGCCTCCCCTTGACCCGGTCGTTGGTCGAGGCCCGGGGTGTGACTCGGGTCACTCGACACGCGTCAAGATGTCGGCACATCGGCGCCGCGTCAACCGGTTCGGGCACATCCGCCGGACTTCTCACCCAGGAACCACCACCCTGGGTCAACGGTGTTGACACCCCCGCGGCCAGGGCCGACGATGCCCGCATGACCAGCCGGTACGCCGATCTCTCGCGCGCCCAGGTCGCCGCCCTCGTCCCCGAGCTGCTGCTCATCGGTCAGCTGATCGACCGGTCCGGGATGGCGTGGTGCATCTCGGCGTTCGGCCGCGAGGAGATGGCGCAGATCGCGATCGAGGAGTGGGCGGCGGCCTCGCCGATCTACACCCGACGGATGCAGCACGCCCTCGGGTACGCCGGTCCGCCCGACGCGGGCGACGTCGTGACGATCTTCAAGGGGCTCCAGCTCGACATCGGCGCTCCCCCGCAGTTCATGGACTTCCGCTACACCGTGCACGACCGCTGGACCGGGAAGTTCCACCTCGACCACTGCGGCGCCCTCATGGACGTCGAGCCGATGGGTCCCGACTACGTCCGGTCGATGTGCCACACCATCGAGGACCCCACCTTCGACGCCACCGCCGTCGCGACCAACCCGCGGGCGCAGGTGCGGCCGATCCACCGCCCGCCGCGGCTGCCCGCCGACCGCACGCCGCACTGCGCGTGGACGGTGCGGATCGACCCGGCGCACCCCCCGGTCAGCGGCATCCCGGCCCTCGCGGTCAACGAGCGCTCCCGCGCCGCGACGCTCGCGCTCGACCCGATCGACCCGCTCGACGAGGGCGCCGCCGACTACGCCGGACCGCTGGTCGACGACCTCGACTTCGCCGCGTTCAGCCACTCCGCGCTGGTGCGGATCGCCGACGAGGTCTGCCTGCAGATGCACCTGCTCAACCTGGCGTTCCTGCTGGCGCTGCGCGCCCGCACCGGCGACGACGAGGCCGGGCGCACGCAGGCCCGCACGATCGCCACCAAGCAGCTCACCGGCATCGCCGGTGTCGCCGCCGACCGGATCCGCCGGGCGCTCGACCTGCCCGCGGACGCGGCCGGGGCGGTCGAGGTGCTGCGGCTGCACCCCCTCCTCAACCCCGCGGCGTACGTCGCCGCGTCGGTCGACCGCGGGGCCTGCTCGATCGACGTCGGCCCGTCGGCGGCGCACGAGGACGGCGCTTGGATCACCCTCGTGGGGCCCGGGGCGACCGGGCCGCTGCAGGCCGCGGTCCGGGGGGTCAGCGCGTACCTCGACGTGGACGTCACCGGCTCGGCCGACGCCTGGACCGCGACGCTCCGCACCCTCGACGAGCCGGCGAAGGAGCCGGACGAGGTCGCGGTGACCCGGATCAGCACGGGCGCGTCGTTCGCGTTCGAGCCGCGCCGTTCCCTGCCGATCTTCCCCGTCACCCAGCCCGTCACCCAGCGCGGAGCGGCGGCCCCGGCATGAGCGCGCCCGCGGGCACGCCGTCGACGGGCTACGCCTCCATCTTCGTCCAGGACGACGTCAGCACCGCCGAGGTGGACCGCCTCGAGGCGGTGCACGCCCCCCTGGCCGACAGCGTCCGCGCGCTGGTCGAGGCGACGATCCAGACGTGCGTCGACGAGGACGAGGTCCGCGCGGTCCGCGCCGAGGTCGACGCGCTCGTCGCGCGGCTGCGCGCCCGCCGCACCGAGGGCCCCGCGGGGGTCCACTACAACGCCCAGGGCCGCACCTGGAGCTGGGGCAACGCGGTGGTCGGCGAGCGCAACGCGATCGCGCCGCCGCTGCGGGTCGTGCGCGACCCCGACGGCCTGGTGCACGCCGACGTGGTGCTGGGCGTGCAGTACGAGGGCCCGCCCGGCATGGTCCACGGCGGCGTCGGCGCGCTGCTGCTCGACCACGTGATGGGGGTCGCCGCGAGCGCGCGGAAGCGGGTGACGTTCACCGGCACGCTGACGATGCGCTACGTCCGTGCCACCCCGCTCGGGCCGGTCCGCGTCGAGGCCCGGATCGACCGCGAGGAGGGCCGCAAGGTCTTCGTCGTCGCCACGCTCGCCGACCCCCACGGCGTGACCGTCGAGGCGGAGGGCGTCTTCATCGTGCCGAGCTGGGCGGTCTGAGGCTCACACGCCGCCCAGGGCCGCGGCGACCTCGTCCACCCGCGCCTCCGCGAGCAGCTCGGCCCGGTCCTCGGGCAGCACGAAGCCTGCTGCGATCGCCGCGTCGGTGGCCCGCTCGTACGCCGCGAGGTACGCCGACAGCTCCGGGTACGCCGCCGCGACCCGCTCCGCCGCGAGCGGCACCGTGCTGCCGAACAGCTCGCAGATCACCGGCGCGCCGGGCTCGGTGTCGCCCGACAGCACCTCGACGGCCACGTCGACCGCGGGCGTGCGGACCCCGCCGCGGGCGTTGCCGAGGTCGTCGGTCGCGAACCGTCCGTCGACCACCTCGAGCCGCTCGGCGGTCGGCGCAGCCGTCCCGCCCCGCGCCCACGTCTCGAGGTGCCGCAGCGCCGCGCGCACGACGTACGCCTGCTGGCCGCGGTTCACCGCCCGCGGGCAGGAGAGGTAGTCCTCGAAGTCGCCGATCTGGAACTTGTCGGCGTGCGCCGTCCCGGCCACCTCCCAGAGCCGCACCCGCTCGGCGTCGGGCTGGCGGGCCGGCAGGTAGGCGAGCCGTCCGGTCAGGTCGGTCTCGGTCTGCACCATGACGACCGGGACGGCCAGGTCGTCGCGGATCCGCGTCGGCGGGTCGTTGCGGAAGACGCCGATGTCGACGGCGGCCCCCGGTTCGCCCAGCGGCATCGCGGCGCCGCCGCGGGAGTGGACGAGGAAGCCGTCGAAGCGACCCGTGAGCGGCTGGACGCCGTTGGCGTAGGTGGTCAGGGCATACGCCGACTGCGACTCCCCGATCGCCAGCAGGCAGGTCGTCGCGCCGAGGCCGCCGGCGAGGTGGTCGACCAGCGCGCCGGCGACCTCGCCGAAGATCCCGTAGGAGCAGGCGTCGCCCGGGTGGTGCAGCGCGGCGTACCGCTCCAGCCCCCGCAGCCCCGCGCTCGGCCCGCCGAGCCCGACCGCGGAGACGCCGCCCATGACGCCGACGTGCTGCGCGGAGACGCCGGCCCAGGCGTGCCCGCCGCGGACGACCTCCTCGGCCAGGTAGGTCCAGTCCGGTGCCGCGTCGGTGCCGGAGCTGACGTTGAGCCACTCGACGACGAGCGTGCCGGAGTACGCCGCCGGGTCGACCGGCGCGCGCAGCAGGACGCGGGTCGCGAAGTCGGCGCGGTCCCGCTCGACGAGCGACCAGCGCCCGTCCTGCGGCAGCCCGGCGGCGTCCGCGGCGTACGACGGCGCCGTCCCGGCCGCGACCAGCTCGGTCTCGGCGTACCCCGCCGCGGGCAGGTCCGGTCCCGGCCGGGCGGCGAGCAGGCCGTGCTCGCCCGCTGGGAGGGGCGTCAGCGTGGTGGTGGTCCTGGGGCGTGTCGGCATGCGCCGATCCTGCCGCGTCAGCGCAGCGGCGGCTCGGTCTTCTCGCGGACCTCGTCCTCGGTGACGCCCGGGGCGAGCTCGACCAGCCGCAGGCCCCCGCCCTCGGCGGCAGGCACGACGTCGATGACGGCGAGGTCGGTGATGATCCGCTGGACCACGCCGCGGCCGGTGTAGGGCAGCGAGCACTCCTCGACGATCTTGTAGGACCCGTCGCGGGCGACGTGCTCCATCAGCACGATCACCTTCTTCGCGCCGTGGACCAGGTCCATCGCGCCGCCCATGCCCTTGACCATCTTCCCGGGGATCATCCAGTTCGCGATGTCGCCGGCCGCGCTGACCTGCATCGCACCGAGGATCGCGGCGTCGACCTTCCCGCCGCGGATCATCCCGAAGCTGGTCGCGGAGTCGAAGAAGCTCGCCCCGCGCCGCACCGTCACGGTCTCCTTGCCGGCGTTGACCAGGTCGGGGCTCTCCTCGCCCTCGACCGGGTAGGCGCCCACGCCGAGGATGCCGTTCTCGCTCTGCAGCACCAGCTCCACGTCGTCGGCGACGTAGTTAGGCACCAGCGTCGGCAACCCGATGCCCAGGTTGACGTAGGACCCGTCGGTCAGCTCGCTCGCGGCCCGCGCGGCCATCTCCTCGCGGCTCCAGCTCATGCCTGCGCCTCCTGGCGTGCTCGCACGGTCCGCTTCTCGATCCGCTTGTCGGCGGCCTGCTCGGGGGTCAGCGCGACCACGCGCTGCACGAACACCCCCGGCGTGTGGACGTGGTTGGGGTCGATCTCCCCGGGCTCCACCAGCTCCTCGACCTCCGCGATCGTGGTCCGCCCGCACATCGCGGCGAGCGGGTTGAAGTTCCGCGCCGCGTCCTTGTAGACGAGGTTGCCGTGCCGGTCCCCCTTCCAGGCCCGCACCAGCCCGAAGTCCGCGACGATCGCGTGCTCCAGCACGAACTCCTTCGACCCCTCGGCGGTCTCGAAGACCTGCGTCTGCTTCGGCGGCGACGCCTTCACCACGTTGCCCTCGGCGTCGTAGCGCCACGGCAGCCCGCCGTCGGCCACCTGCGTCCCGACCCCGGTCGCGGTGAAGAACGCCGGGATCCCGCTGCCGCCCGCGCGCATCCGCTCCGCGAGCGTGCCCTGCGGGGTCAGCTCGACCTCGAGCTCACCGGCGAGGTACTGCCGGGCGAACTCCCGGTTCTCCCCGACGTACGACGCCACCATCCGCCGCAGCCGCCCGGCCGCGAGCAGGCGGCCCAGGCCCCAGTCGTCGACGCCGGCGTTGTTCGACACCGCCTCCAGCTCGTCGACCCCGGCCTCCAGCAACGCCTCGATCAGCACCGACGGGATCCCGCACAACCCGAACCCGCCGACCGCCACCGTCGACCCGCTCGCGATGTCGGCCACCGCCTCGGCGGCCGACGCCATCACCTTGTCCATCCGCCGATCCAAGCACGACCCCCGCCGCCGAGTCGCCACTCCCGGCGCGCCGAGTCGCCACTCCCGGCGCGCCGAGTCGGCAGCTCCGGCGGGCCGAGCGTCAGGGGCGACCGCAGGGCCGGTCGGAGCCGGCCAGGGCGAGGACCCGCCCGACGTGCGTGGGGAGCAGGTCGACGGGGGCGGCCATGCCGGGCAGGCCGGCGTTCGGCCGGGTGAACCACCCGGTGATCGCGTCGAGGTCGTAGCCCTGGTGGGCGAGCACCTCCGCGACCGCCTCCACGTCGTCGCGCGGCGCACCCGCCTCGTCGTACCAGAAGGCGGGCCGGTCGCGCCGGTCCTCGCGGGCGAGCGTGCGCAGCCGGACCGGGCCGGCCTGGGTTCCCGAGGTCATGGTCCCACCGTGCCTCGATCGCGGTGTGACCATGCTCACCCCGCCGGGTGACGGGTGGGACGGGGCGGGTACCCGTGGGGGCATGCCCGCACTCGACCTCTGGCGTCGCGCGCGAGCGGCGTCGTGGGCCCACCCGCGGTGGCTGCTCGCGCTCAAGACCGCGACCGCGGCGGGGCTCGCCTGGCTGCTCGTCCAACCGCTCGGTGGCCCGCTCGGCGACTACCCGTACTACGCGCCGATGGGTGCCGCGGCCGCGATGTCGACGAGCGTGATCGGCTCGGCGCGGACCTCCGCGCAGGCCGTCGCGGCGATCGCGCTCGGCGCCGCGCTGGCGACCGGCGCCGGACTGCTGGACGTGCCGGGCTGGCTCGCGCTGGCCCTCACGATCGCCGTGGCGACCATGCTGGCCGGGCTGCGACCGCTGGGCGCGATGGGCGGCTGGGTGCTGGTCGCGGCACTGTTCGTGCTCGTCATCGGCGGGCACGACCCGGAGGCGTACGTCGCGGCGTACGTCGGCCTGACCGCCTTCGGCGCCGTCGTCGCCATCGTGGTCAACGCGCTGGTGCCCCAGCTGCCGCTCACCCCGGTCACCCGCGCGCAGGCCCGCCTGCGGCACCGCCTGGCCGACGAGCTCGACGCGCTCGGGGACGGGCTGCTCGCCGACGAGCTGCTGGACGAGTCGGCCTGGGAGCGGCAGCGCCTCCGGATCGAGCCGCACGTCAGCCAGCTGCGCGCGCTCGTGGCCGAGGCGAACGACGCCCGCCGGGGCAACTGGCGCGCCGGCCACTGGTCGGAGACCGCGGACCGTCGCTACGCGCAGGCCCGCGCGCTCGAGCGCCTCGCCGGCTGCGTGGACGAGGTCTCGGCGCTCGTCTCGGACCAGCGCTCCGCCGTGCACGCCGACGACGAGTCGGCCCAGGAGCTGCGCGAGACGATCGCGCGGGCGATGCGGGCCGTGGGCACGATGCTCCGCAGCGCCGAGGAGGACCCGGTCGAGGAGGACGCAGCCGCGGTCCCCACCGCCGACGCCGAGCGGGCCGTCGAGGAGCTCGGCGTGCTCGTCTGGCGGCTCGCCTCCGCCGACGACAAGCACCTGCCCGCCGCCGCCGTCTGGGTCAACCTCGAGCGCGCCGTCGAGGCGTGGTCCTGACCGGCTGGTGCTGCCTCGGCTGGCACCGTCCGGGCGCCCGGGCGGGCTTGTAACGGACTGTTCCCCACTGTGTAGGCACGCTGCAACGTGCCTACAGAGCGGCGAACTGTCCGTTTCAAGCCGGACACCGGCCCGCCAGCCAGCCGCCAGCAAGCGCGTGGCGTCGGGCGGAGAAGTGGGACGAGGTGGTGTCAGCGGCCCTTCCAGACCGGCTCGCGGTGCTCGGCGAAGGCGGCGATCCCCTCGGCGGCGTCCTCGGACATGACGGCCACCCCGGCGAGGTCGCTCTGCTTCGCGAACGCCTCGTCGGGCGCCCAGGACGGCGACTCGAGCACGATCCGGCGGCTGGCGGCGACCGAGAGCGGCGCGTTCGCGACGATCTCGTCGGCCAGTGCGAGCGCGGCGTCGAGCACCGTCCCCGGCTCGGCGAGCCGGTTGACCAGCCCGAGCTCGGCCATCCGGGTGGCGGGCATCGGGTTGCCGGTGAGCGCGAGCTCCATGGCGACGTTGCGCGGCAGTCGCTCGGTCAGCCGCAGCACGCCGCCGGCGGCCGCGACGAGGCCGCGCTTGGGCTCCGGGATGCCGAACTGCGAGCCGGTCGAGGCGACGACCAGGTCGGCGACCAGCGCGAGCTCGCAGCCGCCGGCGAGCGCGTGGCCCTCGACCGCGGCGATGACCGGCTTGCTGATCGGCAGCGCCGCGATGCCGAGCGGCCCGCGCTTGTCCGTCAGCGCGAACGACCCCGCGGCGGCCGCCTTGAGGTCCATCCCCGCCGAGAACGTCCCGCCCGCGCCGGTCAGCACGGCCACCCGCGCGGTCTCGTCGGCCTCGAAGGCGTCGATGACCCGCTCGAGCAGCTGCGCCGTGCGCAGGTCGATCGCGTTGCGCCGCTCGGGCCGGTTGATCGTGATGACCAGCACCGGCCCCCGCCGCTCGGTCAGCACCGGCGGCACCGGCGGTTCGGGCAGCTCCTGCCGCTCGCTGCCGGTGAACCGCAACGTCTTGGCGTCGGACACCTCGACCGGCAGGTGCAGCGGGTCGCCGCCGACGACCTGCTCGAGCACCTCCGGCTGCGCCGACCGCACCAGCACCCGCTCCCCGGAGGGCGTGAGCACGGAGAGGATCGCGTGCTCGGGCGCGCCGGTGCGGTCGTACTGCGCGGTCGCGGCCTCCACCACGCCCGGCCCGCTCCACGTGTCGAGGGCCGGGCGCGAGCGCTCGGGCAGCAGCACCGGCGCGAGGGCGCGGTACGGCGAGCGCGGCGGGGTCGCCGAGTAGATCCCCAGCGCGTGCTTGGTGACGAACCAGCCGAGGGACGTCGACAGCCCGTAGGACTCCGGGTCCTCGCGCAGCCGGCCGACCAGCGTCGCGACGGCGTGCGTGCCGTAGTTGTTGCCCGGCCCACCCGCGAAGGTCAGCCCGCCGGTCACCGAGAGCGGTCGCTCCGCGTCGTCGAGCGGGAAGCCGAGCTCGTCCGCGGCGATCTGCACCGCGGCCGGGAAGCAGGAGTACAGGTCGACGTGGCGCACGTCGTCGGGGCCGATCCCGGCGTGCGCGAACGCCGCCTCGCCGACCGCCCGGATCGCCGGCGACGCGGCGAGGTCGCGGCGCTCGGAGACGAACCACTCGTCGTACGCCGCCGCGCCGGCGTGCAGGAAGACCCACTTGTCCTGGGGGATGCCGAGCGCCTCCGCGGCCGCGACGCTGGCGACCACCACACCGGCGGCGAGGTCGACGGTCAGGTTCGCGCACAGCAGCTTCGGGTAGGGCTCGCTGATCATCCGGTTGCCGCCGTCGGGCGTGGCGAGCTCCTCGGGCGTGAACGCCTGCGGCAGCCACGCGTGCTGGTTGCCAGCGGCGACCTCGGAGAAGCGCGACCACAGGCCGGTGATCGTGCGCAGGTGCTCCTCGGGCGTCTCGCCGGCCTTGGCGCGCACCGCGGACTCCATCAGCGCGTACGTGTAGACCGGCACGGTCAGCCCGGCCGCGGACTCCGGCCCGTTGTTGGCCTCGCGGTCGCTGCCGATGACCCGGTCGGGGGCGACGTCGGCCGGCTGGGACGGCCAGTCGAGGTCGATCCCCTGCTTCTGCGCGGCGGCGAGCGTCGCGCCGGCCTCCGCGCCGCAGACCAGCACGACGTCGGCGCGGCCGCCGGCGACCGCCTGGCCGGCGGTGTTGATCAGCACCTGGCCGGCGTCGCCGCCGTACGGCGCCGACATCGCGGTCTCGTCCGGCCGGGCGCCGAGCGCCTCGGCGACGAGTGCAGCGGCGTCACGGTAGGTCCACGAGGCGCTCGCGACGGCGTACACCGCGTCGGCCTCCGCGAGCAGGCGCGCGCCGGCGCCGCTGTCCTCGCCGGCGCGGCGCAGCGCCTCGACGGCGAGCGCGACCGGGTCCTTCGGGGCGCCGAGGTCGGGCTCGCGCTGGGCGACCTGGCCGACGCCGACGAGCACGGGCGTGCGCGGGTCGAGGCGGGCGCCGGTGCGCTCGTGGACGACGGTACGACGGGGGAACCGCCCGCCCGCGGAGACGGCCGGGTCCGCGGCGAGCTCGGCCGCGAGCACGGCGAACCTCGTCGCCGACTCGGTCAGCGCCTCCTCGACGCTGGCGGCGACGGTCGCGCCGAGCGGGCCCGCGACGGGGTCACCGCCGATGCCGGCCTCGACCGCGACGCGGACCGAGCCGCTCTCGGCGTCACCGCTGCCGGTGACGCTGATCCGCAGGCCGAGCGAGAGGTCCATCGGGCCGGTGCCGTCGAGCGCCACCAGGCCGTCCTCCGCCTCGACGACCGTCCACGCGATGTCGGCCGGGATGCCCATGAGCGAGACCTGCTCCTCGAACGTGTCCCCCACGCTCGCGACCTCCGGCGGCGAGCCGCGGAAGGAGGAGTGCATCGTGACCCACGCGGCGTACCGCGCGAGGTCGGCGACCAGGCCCTGCGCCAGCGCGAGCGGCGCGGCGACGTCGGCGCCGGCGCGGACCACGCGGGGGTAGCCCGCGAGCTGGGTGGGCAGGTCGGACTCGCTCATGCACTCTCCAAGACGCTCTCGCTGACCCTCCGACGACGTCAGAAAAAGTCAGGCGTGACTGTTTGTTCCTGAGCGTAGCGGAGGACGGCGGGCCGCGCAGCGATGAGTCCGCGACCTCGCCCCGGTCTGCACGGCCAGCCACTCCCCGAGCCCCAGGAGCCCCTCATGAGCCGCATGGTCTTCCCGAACCTGCCCGTCGCCGACGTCGAGCGCGCCCGCGCCTTCTGGTCGGCGCTCGGCTTCACGTTCAACGAGCAGTTCAGCGACGGCAAGGCCTGCTGCCTGGTCCTCAACGACCTGTGCCACGTGATGCTGCTGCAGGAGGAGTTCTTCCACTCCTTCCACGCCACGACGTCGGCCGGCGCCGGCACCGAGGTGCTCATCTGCCTCTCCGCCGAGAGCCGCGAGGAGGTCGACGAGCTGTGCACGCGTGCCGCGGCCGCCGGCGCGACCGACACCGACGAGCGCACCGGCGAGGGTCCGATGTACGGCGGGTCCTTCCGCGACCTCGACGGGCACCTCTGGGAGGTCATGCACATGGACCTGAGCGCGATGGGCTGAGCCCGGCGTCCGGGCTCAGCCCCCGGGTCCTGCGGTCAGCCCGGGTCGACCACCACGACGTGGAGGGTGCGGGGGCCGTGGACGCCCTCGACCCGGTCGAGCTCGATGTCACTGGTCGCGGACGGCCCGCTGATCCAGGTCATCGGCCGGGTCGGGTCGAGGCGGGCGAGCGCGTCCGGGACGTCGGGCACGACCTGCTCCGCGCGGACGACGCACACGTGCCGGTCGGGGACGAGGGTGATCGCACGACGACCCTGGCCGGCGCCGTGGTCGAGGACGATCGTGCCGGTCTCGGCGACGCCCACCGCGGCCTCGGTCACGACCGCGTCGACCCGGTCGAGCTCGAGGGCGGTGAGGCCCGGCCCGGCCGCACCGTCGACCACGGCACCCGGCACGTCGAACGACAGCCCGTCCGGCACGACGACCGTGCCCGAACCGGCCGGCAGATGCCGGGCCAGCGCGGCCGCCACGGTGGCCTCGAGGTCCGCCGCGGCGCAGCGCTCCACGACGGCGCGGTAGTGCTCGACGCGGTCGGCGAAGTGACCCACGAGGTCGGGCACCGCCGCGATCCGCGGCGCAGGAGCCAGCGGGGGCGTGCGGTCGACACCGGACAGGGCGGAGCGGACCCGCGCCAGGATCTCGTCGCGGGCGGTGGTCACGAGCGTCCTCCGTCGGTGCGGCGCCACCAGGCGCGGAAGGACTCCCGCGGCGGCGCGGGCAGGTCGCGGGCACCGGTCCAGGCGGCGGCGCCGGGACCGGGGATCCTCCCGGCCGCCGAGCGGCCGCCGGGCAGCGTCGTGCGTCCCAGGCGGGTGAGGGCGCGCCCGGCGAGCCCGGAGGCCTTCTCGACCCAACCGAGGCGCCGGCTGTCGGAGAAGGCGTACGCCGCGGCCTTCATCGCCACCGCCTCCGCCTTCGGCACGGTGTCGCCACGGTGACCGTCGACGACCTTCGAGCGCAGGTGCACCAGCACCTCGGGGATGTCGATGCGCACCGGGCAGACCTCGAAGCAGGCGCCGCACAGCGACGAGGCGTACGGCAGCGAGTCGGTCTGCGGGTCACCCGTCCCCTTCATCAGCGGGTTGAGGATCGCGCCGATCGGGCCGGGGTAGACCGAGCCGTAGGCGTGGCCGCCGGTGCGCTCGTAGACCGGGCAGGCGTTGAGGCAGGCCGAGCAGCGGATGCAGCGCAGCGCCTGGCGACCGACGTCGTCGGCGAGCGCACGCGTCCGGCCGTTGTCCAGCAGCACCACGTGCACCTCCTGCGGGCCGTCGCCGGGGGTGACGCCGGTCCAGGTGGACGTGTAGGGGTTCATCCGCTCGCCGGTGGAGGACCGCGGCAGCAGTCGCAGCAGCGGGTCGAGGTCGGCGAAGGTCGGCACGACCTTCTCGATGCCGACCACGCTCACCAGCACCTCGGGCAGCGTCAGGCACATCCGGCCGTTGCCCTCGGACTCCACCACGACCAGGGTGCCGGTCTCAGCGACCGCGAAGTTCGCCCCGGAGACCGCGACCTTCGCGCGCAGGAACTTCTCCCGCAGGTGCTCGCGCGCCGCAGCCGCCAGCACGGCCGGCTCGTCGGTCAGGTCAGCCGGGGCGGGGCGCCCCACCGAGCCCATCGCCCGCAGGAAGATCTCGCGCACCTCGGCCCGGTTCCGGTGGATCGCGGGCACCAGGATGTGGCTGGGCAGGTCGTCGCCAAGCTGGACGATGAGCTCGGCGAGGTCGGTCTCCCACGCCGCGATGCCGTGCTCGGCCAGCGCCTCGTTGAGCCCGATCTCCTGGGTGGCCATCGACTTGACCTTCACGACCTCGTCGACGCCGTGGTCGCGAGCGACCCTGGCCACGATCTCGTTCGCCTCCGCGGCGTCGCGTGCCCAGTGCACGGTCGCGCCGCGGGCGGTCAGCGACTCCTCCAGCCGCACGAGGTGGGTCTCGAGGTCGCGCAGCGCGGCCTCCTTGACCGCGGCCCCCGCGAGGCGCAGCTCCTCCCACTCCTCGACCTCGCCGACGACAGCAGCCCGCTTGGCGCGGATCGTGCCCGTGGCGTGCGCCAGGTTGTGGCGCAGCTGGGTGTCGGCCAGGGCGGCGCGCGCCGCCGTCGGGAACGCGGGCATCCCCACGAACGTCCCGCTCACGCGGCGCCCTCCCCCGCCAGCCCGACCTGCGGGTGCCCGGACGGACCACCCGCGTCCGCCTCGGTGGCGGCCAGGATCTCCGCCAGGTGGACGACGCGTACGCCGGCCTGCTGGCGCGACAGCACGCCGCCGACGTGCATCAGGCACGAGTTGTCCCCGGCCACCAGCACCTCGGCGCCGGTCTCCCGCACGTGCCGGGCCTTGTCGGCACCCATCGCCACCGAGGTGTCGGCGTTCTTCACCGCGAACGTCCCGCCGAACCCGCAGCACTGCTCGGCCTCCGGCAGGTCCACCAGCCGCAACCCCCGGACGTTCTCCAGCAGCCGCCGGGGCCGGTCCCCCACCCCGAGCATCCGCAGCGAGTGGCAGGTCGGGTGGTAGGTGACCCGGTGGGGGAAGTACGCCCCCACGTCGACCACGCCCAGCACGTCGACCAGGAACTCGCTCAGCTCGTAGACCTTCGGCGAGGTCTCCGCCACGGCCGCCGCCAGCCCCGGATCGCCGGCCCGGCGCGCCACCAACCCGTGCTGGTGCCGCGCCGAACCTGCGCACGAGCCGCTCGGCGTCACCACCGCGTCGTACCCCGCGAACGCGTCGACGAAGGTCCGCACCACCGGCACCGCCTCGTCGAGGTAGCCGGTGTTGACCATCGGCTGCGCACAACAGGTCTGCGCCGCCGGGAACTCCACGTCCACGCCCAACCGCCGCAGCAGCCGGACGACCGCCTTGCCGGTCTCGGGGAACATCGCGTCGTTGACGCAGGTGACCATCAACGCGACGCGCATGGCTCCACCCTCGCACTCCGGTGGGGATCCATCAGGTGGTCAGCTTCCTCTCGACGTAGGGGACGAGCCGGACCGGGCCGACGAGCCCGTAATCCTGCCGCGTGGCGACGCCGTAGACCTCGGGCGTCACGGTGCGCAGGCGGTTGATGAGCGTGCTGGTCACCTCCACCTCGATGACGTTGCGGCCGGCCCGCAGGGCGTGCCCGAGGTCGACGGTCGTGTCGAGCACGTCGCAGGCCGGGAGGGCGTGGCCGTTGACGGTCACCCGGAAGGTGTCGTTGACCTCGCCCAGCTCCAGCACGGCGCCGTCCTCGGACGTCCAGGACTCGTCGAGCTCGACGACGGTCCGGTAGCGGCCCACGCCCGAGACGTCCTCGAGCCCGGGGATCTTCGACCAGGGCGCCAGCGTGGAGAGGGTGACGCGCCGCAGCGGTCGCACCGTCTCGGTCGCGGACGCACCGGGCTGCCAGTCCTCGACCACCAGGTCCCACGACGCGGGCTCGACCGGGGCGTGCACCCGGCGGACCGTCGTGGCGACCTGCCGACCGCCGGTGAGGGTGGCGGTGTGCCGCCCCGGCGCGGTGGCCCGGAGCAGCAGCCCGCGGTCGTCGCGTCGCACGTCGCCGGTGGCGGCGACCACGGCCGGGGTCCGGTCGCCCGGGTGGGGCGCCCCCAGGGCGACGACGGTCGACTGTCCCGGGTGCAGGTCGACCTGGACCCGGACCTGGCGGCCCTGGCGCTCGTACGCCGCGATCGGCGTGATGGCGCCGGTCCAGGCGTCGAGGAGGTACGGCACGGCGTCGCCGCGGGTGGACGTCAGCCACACGTCCTGGGTCACCCGGCTCAACCGCCGGTTCTCGGCGTGCTTGGCGTTGGCCAGGTAGTACAGGTCGGTGTCGCCGACGACGCGCCGCACGTGCATGACCGTCGAGGTCGCGTGGCGGACGTCGGGGGTCACCCCGAGGTCGGCCAGGGCCGCGCCGATCTCCGTCTCGGCGGCCACGGTGCGGGTGGTGCGCAGCGCGGCGACCTGCGCCACGAGCCTCCGGACCTCGGCGACCGCCGCGTCGTCGGACAGGCCGACCGGACGGGCCTGGGTCCAGTCGCCCAGGAGCACCACGGGCAGTCCCGCGCGGCCGAGCTCGACCAGGCGGCGGGCGGCGGCCAGCTCGATGGTCAGCTCCTGGCTGCGCAGCTTGTCCGGCGCGACGACCATCGCCTTGTACGCCGGGCCGTCGGGCGCCAGGACGCCGTCGCGCACCGTGGCGAGCGGGAGGTCGAGCAGGGCCGCGGTGGCGAAGGAGTGCGACCAGCCGACCGGCGTCCCGTTGTTGGTGATCCAGTGCGGGCCGATGCCGGTGGAGGCCCAGCCCTTCTGCCGCAGGAACACGACGTCGTACTTCGGCACGCCGGTCTGCAGCACCAGCTGGGTCCGGGCGAGGTACGCCGCGACGTCAGGCATGTGCCGCCACTGGGGCGTGCGCGGGCCCCAGGCCTCGCCGTACCCGATCGCGCCGTTGTAGTAGGGCGAGAACGCGGCGAAGCCGGGCCAGGTGACGCCCGGCGCGTCGGCGTAGGCGAACCCGTGCAGTACCGCGGAGTTCACGCCGGCGGCGAAAATGCTGTTGAGCGTCTGCAGCGCCCGGTCCCAGGTCGTGTTGTAGGCGGCGCCGAAGTAGCAGGCGGCCTCGCACGACAGCACGGTGTTGCCGGCCAGGTCGCGGCCGCCGGCCATCACGCGGTAGTCGTCGAGGTTCTTGAACCCCAGCGACTCGGTCTCCGGGACGTCGAGCAGCGCGGAGTGCTCGACGGTGTCGGTCTCCAGGCCGTAGGGCTGCACGCGCAGGCCCATGCCGAGGCTGCGGGCGAAGCGCTGCAGCGGCAGCAGGTGGTGGTCGCGGTAGAGGTCGGAGAGGACCTGGTTGAAGTCGTCGCGCACCTGGTTGAGCCGCACGCCCTCGACCGCGAACTGGTACTTCTCGTGCACCTCGAGGACCACCGGGAGCCAGGGCCGCAGGTCGTAGCCGGCGCGCTCGCGGAACTCCTCCAGCATCCGAGGCGTCCAGATCGTCGCCTCGGTCTCGATCTCGAGGGAGTCCTCGAAGAGGTAGCCGCCGGCCTTGCCGAGCAGCCGGCGCATCTCCTTGTCGAGGACGCGGTCCTCCCAGAGGTCGACGACGGCCCGCGACCCCGCGGCGCTGAAGTGGTCGACGACCCAGGACCGCGGGTTGGTGTGCGGACCGGCCTCCGGCTCCTGCGCGGAGCCGCGGCGCCACATGGCGAGCAGGACCCAGGTGCCGCCCTCGGGCGCGGTCCAGGTGAGCCGGTCGTCGCGGACCCGGTCGGTGAGGTCCACCCACGAGTCAGCGTCGACGGTCGTGAGCGCGGCGGTCTGCGCCACGACGCGGTGCGCCTGGACGGCGACGAGGTGCCGCCGGGTCGCGGCCGGCTCCGGCGCCACGACGGGCTCGGGGAGGACGGCGTCGTACGTCGCCCCTCCGGCGACGTCGGCGCGGCCGTGGACCAGCTCGGTGCACGCGGCGTCGTCGTCGGGGGTGATCGTCGGCACGGCTGCCGGCCACGAGGGGCCGACCGTGATGTCGATGCGGACGTCGCGCTTCGCACCCCGCTCGAGCGCCGCCTTGACGCCCGCGATCCACGACGGGCTCCCCCAGCCGTGCCGCTCCAGGTCGATCTCGATGTTCCGGGCGCGCAGCGAGTGGGTGACGTCGGCGACCTCGAGGATGCCGAAACCGGCGTCGGCGACCTGGTCCACCTCGCGGGCCACCTCGACGGGGTCGACCGCGCCGTGCGGCCACCACCAGCGGAACCCGGCGGCGGTCTCCGTGCCCGGCGCCCCGAACGCCCTGACCAGGTCGCGAGGCAACGAGCCAGGGTGCGGCTTGCTCGGCGCGGCGGACGCGGCGGTGGTCCCGCCGACCACGGCGGCCACACCGGCGGCCGCGGCGGCGGCACCGAAGAGCGAACGACGGCGGACGGCGAGCGTGGGGGGCTGGCTCATGGGATCTCCCGGGAGATGAGTGGTGCGGCGGCAGGGGATGTGGCGCGCGGGGGTGCGCCGGTCCGGGGCCACGGCGCACACCGGCGGCCCGCGGGTGGGCTTGCGGTGGACGGTCGCGTCACGATCATATGAATCGTTTCAGGGGTCCCGGCGGCCCGACATTAGGTTCGTGACAGCCGTCACGTCAACGGCTCGAGGCGGTCGTGGCCGCATCCGGACAGCCGGCAGCTCAGATGTGCCCGTCGCGCACCGCTCGGACCACGACCTCGATCGTGGTGTCGACGCCGAGGCCGTCCGCGAGCGCGCGCAACCGCCGGCGCGCCGTGCGCGAGGAGATCCCGAGCTGTCGCGCCGCGGCGTCCACGGTCTGCCCGCGCGCGAGCAGACCCAGGAGGTCGCGCTCGTGCACCTCGGGGCGCCACCGCTCCTCGGGGGGACTGCTCACGACGCCGGCGGTCCCTCAGGTGCTCGCGACGCGCGCCTCGGCGGCGTCCCAGTCCAGGCCTGGGCGGGGCTCGAACCGGTGCAGCTCGTGGGTGCGCCGCACGAGGTCGCGCATCGCGGCCAGGTCCGGCAGGTCGGCGCCCAACGAGCGGGCCTGCACGAGCACGTTGCCGAGCGCGGCCGCCTCGGACGGGCCGGCGAGCACGGGCAGGCCGGTGGCGTCGGCGGTCAGCTGGCACAGCAGGTGGTTCTGCGACCCGCCACCGACGACGTGGACGACCGTCGGAGCCCGCCCGGCGAGCTCCGCGGCGACGCGCAGGTGCCGGCGGTAGGCCAGCGCCAAGCTGTCGAGGATGCAGCGGGCCAGGGCGACGGGCGTCCGCGGGACGGGCTCCCCGGCCTCCTCGGCGAGCCGGGCGATCCGTGCCGGCATGCTGGTCGCCGCCGAGGTGCCCGGCGGCAGCAGCCGCGGGTCGTTGATGTCGACGACCGTGCGCAGCGGCGCGGCGTCGGCGGCGCCGGCCAGCAGCGCAGGAAGGTCCGCGCCGACGATCCGCTCGTCGGCCCAGGCGCGGACCGACTCCGAGAGGACCCACAGGCCCATGACGTTCTTGAGGAACCGGACGGTGCCGTCGACGCCGCCCTCGTTGGTGAAGTCGGCCAGCCGCGCCGCCTCGGTCAGCACCGGGGCGTCCAGCTCCAGCCCGACCAGCGACCAGGTGCCCGAGGAGATGTAGGCAAAGTCGTCCTCGGTCGCCGGCACGCCCACGACGGCGGAGGCGGTGTCGTGCGAGCCGACCGCGACGACCGGCACGGTCGGGTCCACCCCGAGCTGGGCGGCCACCTCGGGCAGCACCGGGCCGACCAGCTCGCCGGGGTCGCGCAGCGGCGGCAGCACCGACCACGGGATGCCGACCCGCGCGGCGAGGTCGGTGGCCCACGACCGCGAGCGGACGTCGTACAGCCCGGTGGTCGAGGCGTTCGTGCGCTCCGCCCCGACGGCGCCGGTCAGCCAGTAGCCGAGCAGGTCCGGGAGCAGCAGCAGCGCCTCGGCCGCCTCGAGCGCAGCGGTGCCGCGCGCCGCGACGAGCTGGTAGATCGTGTTGAACGGCAGCTGCTGCAGGCCGGTCGTCGCGTACATCTCCGAGGCGTCCACCTGGCGCAGCACGCGGGCGGCGACGCCGTCGGTGCGGGCGTCGCGGTGGCTGTAGGGGTTGCCGAGCAGGTGGCCGTCCCGGTCGAGCAGGCCGTAGTCGACCGCCCAGGAGTCGATGCCGATGCCGTCCAACGGCCCGGTGCGGGCCACCTCGCGGACCCCGGCCAGCACCTCGCGGTGGATGCCGAGGACGTCCCAGAAGAGCGAGCCGTGCGCCCGCACCCCCCCGTTGGGGAAGCGGTGCACCTCCTCCAGGTGGAGCGAGCGCGGTCCGACCCGGCCGGCCATCACGCGGCCGCTGGTGGCCCCGAGGTCGACGGCCGCGACGCGTACCGGCCGGGTCGGAGCGGTCACCGCAGGAACGCCGCGGCGACGCCGGCGTCGACGGGCACGTGCAGGCCGGTGGTGTGGGACAGGTCGGAGCTGCAGAGCACGAAGACCGCGTTGGCGATGTTCTCCGGCAGCACCTCGCGCTTGAGGATGGTGCGCTGGGCGTAGAACTTGCCCAGATCCTTCTCCTCCACGCCGTAGACCGCGGCCCGGTTGGCCCCCCAGCCGCTGGCGAAGATGCCCGAGCCCTGGACGACGCCGTCGGGGTTGACGCCGTTGACCTTGATCCCGTGGGCGCCGAGCTCGGCGGCCAGCAGGCGCACCTGGTGGGCCTGGTCGGCCTTCGCGGCGGAGTAGGCGATGTTGTTGGGGCCGGCGAAGATCGAGTTCTTGCTGGAGATGTAGACGATGTCGCCGCTCATCTCCTGCTCGACCATCACCCTCGCGGTCGCCTGGGACACCAGGAACGAGCCCTTGGCCATCACGTCGTGCTGGAGGTCCCAGTCGGCCTCGGTGGTGTCGAGCAGCGCCTTGGACAGCGAGAGCCCGGCGTTGTTGACGACCAGGTCGAGGCCGCCGAAGGCGAGCACCGCCGCGTCGACCATCGCCCGGACGGCGTCGGCCTTGCTGACGTCCGCCGCGACGCCGACGGCCACGTCCGGGCCGCCGATCTCGGCGGCGGCGGCCTCGGCCTTCTCCAGCGACAGGTCGGCGACGACGACGCAGGCGCCCTCGGCGGCGAGCCGCTTGGCCGTCGCCTTGCCGATGCCGCCGGCGGCACCGGTGACCAGCGCGATCCGGGTGGCGAGCGGCTTGGGCTTCGGCATCCGCTGGAGCTTGGCCTCCTCGAGCGCCCAGTACTCGATGCGGAACTTCTCCGCCTCGTCGATGGGGGCGTACGTCGAGAGGCCCTCGGCCCCACGCATCACGTTGATGGCGTTGACGTAGAACTCGCCGGCGACGCGGGCGGTCTGCTTGTCCTTGCCGAAGGAGAACATGCCGACGCCCGGGACCAGCACGATGAGCGGGTCCTTGCCGCGGATCGCCGGGCTGTCCGACGTCGCGTGGCGGTCGTAGTAGGCCTGGTAGTCCTCGCGGTAGGACACCGCGAGCTCCTTGAGGCGAGCGATGCTGTCCTCGACCGAGGCGTCCGCGGGCAGGTCGAGCACGAGCGGCTTGACCTTGGTGCGCAGGAAGTGGTCGGGGCACGAGGTGCCCAGCGCCGCCAGGCGGGGGTGCTCGGCGTGCGCCAGGAAGTCCAGCACCACGTCGGCGTCGGTGAAGTGCCCGACCATCGGCCGGTCGGCCGACGCGATCCCGCGGATGGTCGGCGCGAGGGCGGCGGCCTTGGCGCGGCGCTCGGCGTCCGGCAGCGCGGCGTACCCCTCGAGGGCGGGGCCGAAGGGCTCGGCCTTCGAGTTCTCGGCGATGTAGTCGGCCGCGGTGTCGATGATCCACAGCGAGCGGGCCTCGGCCTCCTCGCTGGTCTCGCCCCAGGCGGTGATGCCGTGGCCGCCGAGGATGCAGCCGACCGCGCTCGGGTTCGCCGCCTTGATCGCCGCGATGTCGAGGCCGAGCTGGAAGCCCGGTCGGCGCCACGGGACCCAGACGACCTTCCCGCCGAAGATCTCCTTGGTCAGCGCCTCGCCGTCGGCGGCGGTCGCGATGGCGATCCCGGAGTCGGGGTGGAGGTGGTCGACGTGCGCGGCGTCGACCAGGCCGTGCATGGCGGTGTCGATGGACGGTGCGGCGCCGCCCTTGCCGTGCAGGCAGTAGTCGAACGCCGCGACCATCTCGTCCTCGCGCTCGACGCCCGGGTAGACGTCGACGAGCGCGCGCATCCGGTCCAGCCGCAGGACCGCGAGGCCGGACTCCTTCAGCGTGCCGAGGTCGCCGCCGGAGCCCTTGACCCACAGCAGCTCGACGGGCTCGCCGGTGACCGGGTCGGTCTCGGTGCCCTTGGCGGAGGTGTTGCCGCCGGCGTAGTTGGTGTTCTTCGGGTCGGCGCCGAGGCGGTTCGACCGCTCGATGAGGGCGGCGGCCGCCGGGTTCGTCTGGTTCGCGGTGCTGGACTCGGTCATGTCCTCAGTTCCATCCTGCCTGCGTGCCGCCGATGCGGTCCGCCTCGATCTGCTGCTGGTGGCCCGACTCGGCGTACGCGCGCATCGGGTTGGCGGGGAGGCCGCGCTCCTCTCGCCAGGCGGCGAGGTCGGCGCGGACGTCGGTGGAGAAGGCGTCCATGAAGACCTCGTGGGCGGCGAGCACGTCGCCGGCCTCCTGGGCGGCGGTCAGTGCGTCACGGTCGACGAGCAGGGCGCGCGCCGTCATCTCCTGGACGTTGAGCACCGACCGGATCTGGCCGGGGATCTTCGCCTCGATGTTGTGGCACTGGTCGAGCATGAACGCGACGTCGCTGTGCCCGTCGGGGTTCGCGGGACCGTAGCCGCCGCCCCGGATCACCTCGAAGAGGATCCGGAAGAGCTGGAACGGGTCGGCCGCGCCGACGATGAGGTCGTCGTCGGCGTAGAAGCGGCTGTTGAAGTCGAAGGAGCCGAGCTTCCCCAGTCGCAGCAGCTGCATGACGATGAACTCGATGTTGGTGCCCGGGGCGTGGTGGCCGGTGTCGAGGCACACGACGGCGCGATCGCCGAGGGCGGCCACCTGGACGTACGACGTGCCCCAGTCCGGGACGTCGGTGTGGTAGAAGGCCGGCTCGAAGAACTTGTACTCCAGCACCAGCCGCTGGTCCTCGCCGAGCCGGTCGTAGATCGCCGAGAGCGACTCGTGCAGCCGGTCCTGGCGGCCGCGCAGGTCGGCCTGGCCGGGGTAGTTGCTGCCCTCCGCGAGCCAGATCTTCAGGTCGCGCGAGCCGGTCGCACCCATCACGTCGATGCACTCGAAGTGGTGGTCGATCGCCTTCTGGCGGATCTTGGCGTCGGTGTGGGTGAGCGCGCCGAGCCGGTAGTCGTCGTCCTGGAAGGTGTTGGAGTTGATCGTGCCCAGGCGCACGCCCCGGTCCTCGGCGTAGCGGCGCAGCGCGGCGTAGTCGTCGACGAGGTCCCACGGGATGTGGAGGGCGACCGACGGGGCGAGGCCGGTGAAGCGGTGGACGGTCGCGGCGTCGGCGACCTTCTCCTCCACCGTGCGGGCCGTGCCGGGCGAGCCGAACACCTTGAACCGGGTGCCGGAGTTGCCGAACGCCCACGAGGGCAGCTCGATGGCCTGGCCCTCGAGCTGCGGGGCGATCGTGGCGAAGTCAGTCATCTCATCTCCGTTTGAAACGTTTCATACCGCACGGCGCGAGTGCCCGCGGTGGCGGGCGCGCGTCGTGGGTGCGGGGGCGGTGCTGCGGCGGGGTGCCGGGCCGGTCGTCAGGCGTCCAGCCGGGCGAGCTGGTCCTCGAGGTGGAAGACCTCCTCGAGGACCAGGAAGCCCTGGTCGGGCGGGACGCCGTCGAGCTCCTCGAAGAGCTCCCCCATCTCGGCCTGCCAGCGGGCGTTGACCGCGGTGGCGGCCATGCCTGCCTGTGCCTGCTCGAGCGACGGCGTCTCCACGTACCCGATCAGGAGTCCGTCGGGGCGCAGGAAGAGGGAGTAGTTGTGCCAGCCGGTCTCGTGCAGCGCCCGCACCATGTCGGGCCAGACCGCACGGTGGCGCTCCTTGTACTCCTCGATCCGGTCGGGCTTGACCTGGAGCTGGAAGCAGACGCGGGGCACGACGACTCCTCGTTCTCGGGGGGTGGGGCGGGCTCGGCTGCGGGTCCGGTCCGTCGGGGCGTGGGTCGCACGCCCCGACGGACTCAGCAGGTGGTGCCTTCGACGGTGCGGATCAGAAGTCGAAGTCGCCGATGTTCGACTTGTCGAACACGAACGGGTCGCCGAGCAGGACGACGTTGTCCTCGCCGACGGTGTAGTCGCCGAGACGGCCGGCCTCGAACGAGTCACCCTCGCCCTCGATGTCGCCGTCGGCGAGCGCCTTGGCGGTCCAGGCGGCGAGGTACCCGAGGTCGGCGGGGTTCCACAGCGCGAACGCGGTGACGGTGCCGTCCTCGACGTACTCACGCATCTGGTTGGGGGTGCCGAGCCCGGTCAGCGCGACCTTGCCCTTGGCGTCAGAGGTCGACAGGTAGCGCGCCGCGGCCGCGATGCCCACGGTGGTCGGCGAGACGATGCCCTTGAGGTCGGGGTGCTTCTGCAGCAGCGCCGCGGTCGCGTCGAACGACTTCTGGTCGTCGTCGTCGCCGTAGACGGTGTCGACCACCTCGATGTCGGGGTGGTTGGCCTCGATCTCCTCGTTCATGAGGTCGATCCACTCGTTCTGGTTGGTGGCGTTGGCGGCCGCCGAGAGGAACGCGATCTGGCCCTCGTCGCCGATCTGCTCCGCGATCAGGTCGACCTGCGCCTTGGCGATGCCGGCGGAGTCCGCCTGGTTCACGAAGATGTCGCGGCAGTCGGGGTTGGTGTCCGCGTCGTAGGTCACGACCTTGATGTCGGCGTCCATCGCCTCGCCGATCGCGTCGCACAGGGCGTCGGGGTCGTTGGCGGAGACGACCAGCGCGTTGCGCCCCTGCTGGGTCGCGGTGTTGATGTACTGCACCTGGCCGTCGGGCGAGCCCTCGGCCGGCCCGACCTCCTCGTAGGACCCGCCGAACTCGTCGACGGCCTCCTTGCCACCGGCGTTGCTGGTGTCGAAGTAGGGGTTGCCCAGGTTCTTCGGGATGAAGGTCACCGTGGTGCCGTCGCCACCCCCGCTGCCGCCGGCGTCCGACGAGCCGGACTCGTCGTCGCCACCGCAAGCGGTCAGGGCCAGGCTGGTGACCAGCGCCGCGGCCGCCAGGCTCGCGAGGCGTCGGTTCTGGAACTTCATGTACGTACCTTTCGGATCCATCCGGCGAGCGCCGGAATCAGCTCAGCGACCGCTTG
Source organism: Nocardioides sp. IC4_145 (assembly GCF_011250565.1). Lineage (GTDB taxonomy): Bacteria > Actinomycetota > Actinomycetes > Propionibacteriales > Nocardioidaceae > Nocardioides. The sequence continues at coordinate 46,241 of NZ_JAANMS010000013.1, read as the reverse complement.
CCGGCGCTGACGGGGGACGCCGCGAGTCGCGTGCCCCCCTGCCCGCGGCGACCGCACGGCGGCCGAGCGCGAGGAGACTGGTGGACATCACCGACAGCACGAGGAGCACGCCGATCGTGATGTTGATGATGTTGATCGTGAAGCTCTCCAGGAGCATCGCCCGCTGGATGACGCCGATGAGCAGGACGCCGGCGATGACCCCGTGCAGCGCACCCTTGCCGCCGAAGATCGAGACACCGCCGAGCAGGCAGGCCGCAATGACGGGCAGCTCCAGGCCGGTCGAGTTCTCCGCCCGGGCCACACCGGTCACCAGCGTCGTGTAGATCCCGACGAACCCCGCGACGGTCCCCGAGAGGACGAACAGCACCGCCTTGGTCCGGGCCACGTCGACGCCGGTGAAGTGGGCCGCCTCGTCGTTGAGCCCGATCTCGTAGATGCCGCGGCCGAAGGAGGAGAAGTGCAGCATCAGGGCGAACAGCACGGCCAGCACCGCGAACGGGATGAGGATCATCGGGTACGGCTGGCCCTCGACGATCCGCTCCTTCGCCAGGTCGGTCCAGGAGTCCGGGAAGTCGGTGCGGGACTCCGTGCCGAGCAGGCCGGCGCCGATCCCGCGGAACAGCGCCAGCGTGCCGATGGTCACCGCGATCGACGGCAGCCCGACGTACGCGACCAGGAAGCCGTTGAAGGCGCCGCACACCGCACCGATCGCCACGGCGAGCACGGCGGCGAGGGTGACCGACATCCCAGCGTCGACGTGCAGCATGCCGAACGCCACGCTGGTCAGGCCCACGATGCTCGCCACGGACAGGTCGATCTCGCCGGTGACGATGATCGCCGTCATGGGCAGGGCGAGGAGCAGGATCGAGGCCGTGTCGCGGAACAGGTAGTACAGCGTCTGCGGGCCGTCGAAGTAGTCCACCTGCGACTGCGAGTAGACGAACACCGCGACCAGCAGGGCGATCACCGCGAACTCGCGGCTCAGCACGACGCGCTGCCAGTAGGGGCGGGAGTACGACGCGTAGGTGCGGACCTCCGGCGCCGGCGTGCTCGCCGTGCCGGTCGGCTGGGTCAGGGTGCTCATCGGACGGCCTCCTGCGTGCCGCTGGTGGACGGGGAGGCGCCGGCGACGACGGGCGTCGCGGTCGGCGGGCCGGGGCTCGTCGACCCCGCCGGGGTGTCGCGGGCGGCGACGAGAGCCTTCTCCTGGCGCCGGACCAGGACGCGGTCCAGGATGATCGCGGCGACGATCAGGGCGCCGACGACGGCCTGCTGCCAGAAGTCGGAGATGCCGAGGACCGGCAGCGCCCGGTTGATGGTGACCAGCAGGAAGGCGCCCAGGGCGGCTCCCCACACGGTCCCGCTGCCGCCGAAGATGGCGACGCCGCCGATGACCGCGGCTCCGACCGCCTCGAACTCCACGCCCGTGCCGACGCTGGAGGAGACCGTGCCGAAGCGCGCCGCCGAGACGACCCCGGCCAGGCCGGCGAGGGCGCCGCTGAGCACGAAGGCGAAGAGGATCCGCCGGCGGACCTTGAGGCCGTAGAGCGCGGCCGCGTCGGGGTCCGAGCCGATGGCGTAGAGCTCGCGGCCTCCCCCGGCGGTGCGCAGGTAGTAGCCGACGACGGCGAGCACCACGACCGCGACGATCGTCAGCACCGGGATGCCGAGCACGGACTCGGTGCCCAGGTTCCGGAAGGTCGAGGGCATGTCGTCGGCGTTGATCCGGTCGCTCCCCGCCCAGGTGAGGAAGGCGCCGCGGTAGATGTACATGGTGCCGAGCGTGATGACGAGGGCCGGGACGCGGCCCCAGGCGACCAGGACGCCGTTGACCAGGCCCAGCACGGCGCCCATCAGGATCCCGGCGAGCACCACGACGACGATCGGCAGGTTCGTGTCGATGAACAGCCGACCGGTCAGGTAGGCCGTCAGCCCGAGCGTCGAGCCGACCGAGAGGTCGACGTTCCGGGTGATGAGGACGCAGGTCTGGCCCACGGCCAGCAGCACGAGCATCGACGGGGTGAGCAGCAGGTCGCGCCACCCGGTCGAGCCGAACAGGAACGAGCTGCTGTTCAGGGTGGTGACGGCGACCAGCAGGACGAGCACGACCGCGACCGCGAGCTCGCGGGAGCGCAGGAGGTCGTTGAGGACGCGGGACACGGGCGAGGCCGCGCTCGGACGGACTGCGGTGTCGCTCATGCCGGGACCTCCTCGGCCGTGTGGCTGGTCGCGTTGGTGGCGGCACGCATGACGTTCTCCGGGGTGGCGTCGGCACGGTCGATGTCGGCGGTGATCCGTCCCTCGCAGACGACCAGCACGCGGTCGGCCATCCCGAGCACCTCGGGGAGCTCGGAGGAGATCATCAGGATCGCCAGGCCCTCGCCGGCCAGCTCGGAGAGCAGCCGGTGGACCTCGGCCTTGGTGCCGACGTCGATGCCGCGCGTGGGCTCGTCGATGATCAGCAACGTGGGGTCGGTGGCCAGCCACTTCGCGATGACGACCTTCTGCTGGTTGCCGCCGCTCATCGTGGCCGCGTGCATGTCCAGCGCGCTGGTCTTCACCTCGAGCTTGGCCGCCCACGGCCCGGCGGCGCGATTCTCCGCCGCGGAGGTGAGCAGGCCGGCACGGGCGAGGCCGCCGCGGATGACACCGGCGACGTTGCGCGCGACCGAGCCGTCGGTGACCAGACCCTGCTTGCGGCGGTCCTCCGGCACGAACGCCATCCCGGACCGGATCGCCGCCCGCGGGTTGCGCGGCTTGACCGGTCGGCCGGCCAGGCGCACCGAGCCGGCGTCGTACCCGTCCACGCCGAAGACCGCGCGGGCGATCTCGCTGCGGCCGGCCCCGACGAGGCCCGCCAGGCCGACGATCTCGCCGGCGCGGACCGTGAAGCTGACGTCGTGGAAGACACCCGCCCGCTCCAGCCCCTCGACCTCGAGCACCGGCTCGCCGATCGTGGCCGGGGTCTTGGGGAAGAGGTCCGCGACCTCGCGCCCGACCATCCGGGAGACGATGTCGTCGACGGTGATCTCGGCGATCGGGTCGGTGGAGACGTAGGCGCCGTCGCGCATCACGGTGACCGTGTCGCAGAGCGCGAAGACCTCCTCGAACCGGTGCGAGATGAAGACCAGGGCGCGCCCCTCGTCCCGCAGGCTCCGCGCGACCGCGAACAGCCGCTCCACCTCGACGCCGCTGAGCGCCGCGGTCGGCTCGTCCATGATCAGCACGCTGGCGTCGAGCGAGATGGCCTTGGCGATCTCGATGATCTGCTGGTCGGCGATCGACAGGCCCAGCGCCGGCCTGCGGGGGTCGATCTCGACGCCGAGGCGCGCGAACAGCTCGAGCGCCTCGCGGTGCATCGCGCCCCGGTCGATCCGGCCGAACCGGCTGCGCGGCTGGCGCCCCATGAAGATGTTCTCGGTGACCGAGAGGTCCGGGAACAGCGTCGGCTCCTGGTAGATGACCGCGACACCGGAGCCCTTGGACTCCGCGGTCGAGGCGAAGTCGACGTCCTCGCCGTGCAGGCGGAAGGTGCCGGAGTCGCGGCGGTGCACGCCGGCGACGATCTTGACCAGCGTCGACTTGCCGGCGCCGTTCTCGCCGACGAGGGCGTGGATGGAGCCGCGCTCGACGACGAGGGTGCCGCTGCGCAGGGCCGCGACGGCGCCGAAGGACTTGGCCACGTCGCGCAGCTCGAGGGCCACGCGGGACTGCTCGACCACGGCGCCTCCTGTCAGTGAAAGGTTTCAAAAAGCGATGCGGGGACCGTACGTGGCTGTCGTCACAGGCGTCAAGGGTTTCCGCCAAGTTTCCAACGTGTGTCTGGTCCGGCGAGACAGCACGCCCGCCGAGGCGCCCGAGTGTGTACCGTTTCACTCCGCTTTACCTTTCGAGGCCCGAGGAGGAGTGCGATGTCCGTGCGCAGTGCGTCGGTGAAGGACGTCGCGGCCGCGGCCGGCGTCTCCCTCGGCACCGTCTCGAACGTGCTCAACCGGCCCTCCCGGGTCAGCCCCGCCACCCGCGAGCGGGTCGAGCGCGTGATGCTCGAGCTCGGGTTCGTGCGCAACGAGTCCGCCCGGCAGCTGCGCGCCGGCAAGAGCCGGACGCTCGCCTACGTGATGCTCGACGCGGGCAACCCCTTCTTCACCGACGTGGCCGCCGGCATCGACGACGCGGCCGACGACGCCGCCCTCTCGCTGTTCCTGTGCAACAGCGCGAACCGGGCCGACCGCGAGGCCGCACACCTCGCGCTCCTCGAGCAGCAGCGGGTGCAGGGCATCCTGATCACACCGGTGGACGCCGACGCCGTGGCCCTGGACCAGGTGGCCCGCCGAGGCACCCCGATCGTGGTGGTGGACCGCACGCGGCGCCTCGAGGACTTCTGCACCGTCGCCGTCGACGACGTCCTGGGCGGACGACTGGCGGTCGAGCACCTCGTCGACCGCGGGCACCGGCGGGTGGCCGTCGTCGGCGGTCCCACCACGATCGGCCAGGTCAGCGACCGGTACGCCGGGGCGCGGGCCGCCTGGGCGGACGCCGGACTCCCTGCGGAGGACCTCGTGGTGGTCGCGACCGACGCGATGACCGTGGCCGAGGGCCGCTCCGCGGGCGAGCGCCTGGCCGGGATGCCGTCGAGGCGGCGTCCCACCGCGGCGTTCTGCGTCAACGACCTGCTCGCGCTGGGCCTGCTCCAGCAGTCGATCGGCAGCGGGCGGTCCGTCCCCGGTGACCTGGCGATCGTGGGCTACGACGACATCGAGTTCGCCGCTGCTGCGGCGGTCCCGCTCACCTCGGTCCGCCAGCCCCGGCACCAGCTGGGTCGGACCGCGGCGGCGCTGGTCCTCGAGGAGTCGACCGACCCCGACCACGAGCACCAGCAGGTCACCTTCACCCCCGAGCTGGTGGCGCGCGCCTCGACCCTGTGACCGGCGCCGGGGCTCAGCGCACGAACGCCGTGGTGCTCTCGTGCGGGTCGGCGCCGGCCTGGACGCGCCCGCCCGGCTGCCGCCGGACGATGCCGGCGCCGCCGAGCACGTGGTCCCAGCGGTCGACCCGCTCGACCTCGTAGCCCCGGTCCTCGAGCGCCTCGTGCAGCGCGTCGTGGAGCGGCGCCTCGACCGCCTCCTGCAGGTCCATCCCCCACACCAGGATGTTGAGCAGCACCTGCACGTTGGTCTGCGCCTGCACGTCGCCGCCGGGCGTGGGAACCCGCCGACCGTCCCGCACGTCGGACCGGCATGCCGTCCGCGCGCCCCCTCGCCGCCCTCGCGCTCCTCGCCGCCACCCCGGTCGGCCTCGCCGCCGTGGCCATCCCGGCCGAGGCGTTGTCCTGCGTGGGCCGCGAACGGGTCGTGGCCGACGCGACGGTCCTCTTCACCGGCCGGGTGGTGGACACCGACGACGGCGCGCTCGAGGTCGAGGTGTCCGAGGTACGCCGCAGCGAGCCGCCCGTGGACCCCGACAGCGGGACCGTGCGCCTGGTCGTCGAGATCCCCGAGTACGGCGTGTGGCCGCGCGAGGACGACGGGCTCGCCGACGGCTACCGCTCCGACCGGACCTGGCTGTTCGCGCCCTACGAGCAGGACGGCGAGTGGCGGGTCAACCCGTGCAACGCGTGGGTCGTCTCCGGGCACGGGTCGGCCTGGGAGCGGTCCGGGACGGCCACCGGTGCGCCGTTCGACGCCCCGGCCGTGCTGGCCGGGTCGACCGCGGCGGTCGTCGCCGCCGGCGGCGCGGCGGTGTGGCTGGTGCGCCGGCGGCGTGCGCCGCGGGGCTGAGCGGCGGACGGGTGGTGACCTCGCCGCGGCCGGCCGGCCGCCCGGGCGGTCCGGCTACGAACCGTGCGGGGCGAACTGGTGCAGCCCGAGCTCCTCGGAGAGCCGCTCACCGGCGCGGAGGGCGCGGACGCTGTTGCCCTGCTCGTCGAGCCGCGGGCTCCAGCCCGCGAGACCGAGCACGCCAGGGGCGACGGCCATCAGCCCGCCGGAGACCCCGGACTTGGCCGGCATGCCGGCGCGGTGGATCCACCGGCCGCTGCCGTCGTACATCCCGCACGTCGCCATCACGCTCAGCACCTCGGTGACGACGGCTCCGGGCAGGACCCGCTCGTCGCTCCCGGGGCGGACCCCCCAGCCGGCGAACGTCGCCGCCATCGTCGCGAGGTCGGTGGCGGTGACCCGCATCGAGCAGACCCGCGCGAGCACCTCGACGGCCTCCTCGACCGGGCAGGGGAGCATGCCGCCGCCGCGCATCAGGTGCGCCAGCGCCCGGTTGCGGTCGGCGCCCTCCAGCTCGGCGGCGACGACGTCCTCGTCGACGTGCATCCGGCGGCCGGCGGCCCGCGAGCAGACGTCGACCACGCGCGCGACCCGGTCGTCGATCCCCGAGCCGGCGACCAGCGAGACCGCCATCAGCGCGCCGGCGTTGACCATCGGGTTCGGCGGCCGGCCCGTCTCGAGCTCGAGCTCCAGGGCGTCGAACGGCTCGCCGGTCGGCTCGACGCCGATCGCGTCGTGGACCGCGTCGCGCTGGTCGGCCAGCGCGACGGCGTACACCCACGGCTTGACCACGGACTGCACCGGGAAGGTCACGTCCGCGTCGTCGGTCCGGCACACCTCGCCGTCGACGGTGACGACGGCGAGCCCGAAGCGATCCTCCGAGCCCTCGACGGCCGGGTCGCCCACCTCGCCCCCGGACTCCGGCAGCAGCCGCTCGCGCACGGCGACGAGGGAGGCGGTCAGGTCGTCACGGTCGAGGGCCACGTCGTGGAGCGTACGGTCCGCGCCTTTGCCGGCCGGGTCTCGTCGACGACCCAGCACGACGCAAGGGGGTCGTGGACGCAAGGGGGTCGTGTGCCCCCGGACGCGCTCGCGTGCGTCCCCAGGCACACGACCCGCTGCTCGGGACCGCGCCGATCAGTGGTCCGCGCGCTTGTCGAGCACCTCGAGGTCGGCGTCGAGCTCGACGTCCCACTCGGTGCCGTCGGCGTCGCGGACCTCGACCTCGTACGCCTCACCCCGGTCGTCGCTCGCCTCGACGTCGACGACCGTGCCGCCGCCCACGGCCGCCAGCGCGGCCTCGCCCGCGGCGGTCCGCTCGTCAGCGCTGAGCGCGCGGTCGTCGGCGTCGTCGTCACGGTCGTCCGCGTCGTCGTCGGTGTCGTCGTCGCGGTCCTGGCTGACGACGGCCAGGTCCCCGTCGAGGGCGACGTCGACCTCGGCGCCGTCGGGCAGGCGGACCTCGACCTCGTACGCCTCCCCCGGGTCGTCGCTGGTCTCGACGTCGACGGCCTCGCCGCTGCCGACCGCCTCGACGGCCGCGGCGGCGACACGGTCCCGCTCGGTGCCGTCGACCGTGCCGTCGGCAGCGGCGGTGGTCGCCCAGACGGTGCCGCCGATGCCGAGGACGGCGACGGTGGCGATCGCGGGGACGATGACGCGCTTGGTGCGGAGCTTGCTGGTGTTCATGGTGGAACCTCTCTCGGAGTCGTCCTGCCTGGGGGTGGTCCCACCCTGCGCCGAGGTCGCTGAACCTCCCCTGAACGCTCCTGAAGGTCCGTTCAGGAACGCGGGTCCCGGTACGTCGTCGGCAGCCGCACCACGAACCGCGCACCGCCGAGCGGGGAGGCCGACACGGCCACCGTCCCGCCGTGCGCGGCGACGGTCTCGCGCACGATCGCCAGCCCGAGGCCGCTGCCACCGGCGTCGCGCGCACGGGCGTCGTCGAGCCGGACGAACCGCTCGAAGACCCGTTCGCGGTCCGCCTCGGGCACGCCGGTCCCGTCGTCCGCGACGGCCAGCTCGACCGCGTCGCCGTGGTCGGTGACGGCCACCGCGACGGCGGAGGTCGCGTGGCGGGCGGCGTTGTCGACGAGGTTCCGCACGACCTGCGCCAGCGCGAGCGGGTCGCCCTGCACCCGCCCCGGCGCCACCGCGGCCGTGTCCACGGCGAGGCCGGCACGGCGTACCCGCCTGGCCTCGGTCAGGGCCAGGTCGTCGAGGTCGACGTCGCGCTGGGCGCGGACCAGCGCGCCCTCGTCGGCGCGGGTGAGCAGGAGCAGCTGCTCGACGAGCCGCTGCATCCGCGCGGACTCCTCGAGCACCGCCTCGGCGAGCTCCCCCTCGGGCAGCGCGCCGGGATGCTCACGGGCGACCTCGGCGGTCTGCCGGATGCTCGCCAGCGGCGACCTCAGCTCGTGCGAGGCGTCCGCGACGAACTGCTGCTGCCGCTCGCTGGCGCTCTCCAGCCGCGCGAGCATGGCGTTCATCGTGACGGCGAGCCGCCGGACCTCGTCGCGCGCCGGCGGCTCGGGCACGCGGCGGTCGAGCCGGTCGCCGGTGATGCCCTCGACCTCGCGACGGATCCGTTCCACCGGCGCCAGCGCGCGGCCGGCCACGACCCAGGTCGTGCCGCCGACCAGCAGCAGCACCAGGGGCAGGCCGAGCGCCAGCGGCGCGACCAGCGCGTCGGTCGACTCCTCGACGTCCTCCAGCGACGCGGCGACCACGACGTCGTACGCCGCCGCGCCGCCGTCCTCGTCACCGTCGGCGTCCTCCGTCACGACGACGTACGGCTCGTCGGCCCCCGGCAGCCGCACCTCGTCCTCGTCGCGCGGCAGCGTGACGCGGAGCGGCTGCGACGCGGCGACCACCCGGCCGTCGCCGTCGAGGACCTGCCAGACCAGCTCCTCGGGCTCGCCGTCGTCCCCGTCGTCGTCCTGGTCCCGCTCCGCCGAGCCGGGCGGCCCGGTGGCCTCGACCTGGCCGGCCAGGTCGGCGGCGCGCTGCTCGGCGCCGGCCTCCACCCCCTCGCGCAGCGAGCCGCGGACCATCGCGACGAGCACGAGCGCGCCGAGCAGCAGGGCGACCGCCACGACGAGGACGGCCGCGGCGGTGGTGCGCAGGCGGACCGAGGCCCGGCCGGACCAGCGCCCGGCTCGGGCGGCCCCGGGGAACGCCTCAGCCACCGTTGCTCGCCAGCCGGTAGCCCGCCCCCCGCAGGGTCTGGATCGCCTCGCGGCCGAAGGGCCGGTCGATCTTGTTGCGCAGGTGCCGGACGTAGACCTCGACGATGTTCGGGTCGCCGTCGAAGTCGACGTCCCACACCGCCTCGAGGATCTGCCGCTTGGAGACCACGTCGCCCGCGTGCCGGGCGAGGAAGGCCAGCAGCGAGAACTCCCGCGCGGTCAGCTCGACCTCGGCCTCGCCGCGCCACACCCGCCGGGCGGCCGGGTCGACCCGCAGGTCCCCCACCACCAGCTCGGTCGGGCGCTCGCGGGCGCCCCGCCGGGCCACCGCCCGCAGCCGCGCGACGAGCACCGGGAACGAGAACGGCTTGGTCAGGTAGTCGTCGGCGCCCGTGTCGAGCCCCTCGACCTGGTCCCACTCGCCGTCCTTGGCGGTGAGCATGAGGATCGGCGTCCAGTCCTCCTCCGCGCGCAGCGTCTCGCAGACCCGGTAGCCGTTGATCCCCGGCAGCATCAGGTCGAGCACGATCGCGTCGTAGGTGTTCTCCCGCGCCAGCCACAACCCGTCCGTGCCGTCGTTCGCGACGTCGACCGCGAACCCCTCGGCCTCCAGGCCGATCCGCAGCGAACGGGCGAGCCGCACCTCGTCGTCGACGACGAGCACGCGCATGGGACACCTCCGGGTGGGCGGGCCGCCATCCTCCCCCACCGCCGCTGAACCCCCGCTGAAGAGGAACGACATCCGCTCACCGACGCCGGTGACCGCACAGCAGGCGTCGGCAAGCTCCCGACCGCCCCGCCGGCCCGGGCGTCGACCTGGGCGCGATGGGGAACCAGACCGGCATGCGCTCGCTCTTCACGACCGTCTTCTCCGTCATCGGGACCTGCGTCGCGATCGGCGTCGTCGGCGGGCTGATCGTCGGCGCGGCCTACGACCTCACGCTCGCCGAGGGCCTCTCCGACGGCCTGTTCCACGGCGCCGTCGCCGGCGCCGTCCTGGGCGGTCTCGCCGCTCTCCGTCACGAGTTCCGCGCCGCCCGCGATCCTGGCTGACGGTCCCCTCGACGGTCGAGGTCGGCTACGTGCGCGTCTGGAAGCGCGCGGAAGCAGCCGCTCGCGCCCGGTCAGCTCCCCGGCACGAACAACCCGCGGGCCCGCCAGGTCCCGTCGCCGTTGAGCCGGCGCGGCGCGCCCACCACGCGCCCACCGCGGAAAGCGACCGAGCGCAGCGCGCCGTCCCGGGAGCCGTAGAGGAGCCGGTCGCCGACCAGGGTCACGCCGGCGGCCCGCTCCAGACCCGTCCCGCGGCGGTCGGAGACCTGCTCGACCGCGCCGAGCACGTGGCTCTCCACGCTGAAGGCGCGGGAGTACACCCGGCGGTCGCCCGCGACCGTGTAGTGGAGCCGGTGGCTGACCGGGTCGTGGAAGAGCCCGGTCAGCCGCCTGCTCGGGAACGGCAGGCGACGCGTGCGCACCACGCGCCGCGGCCCGAGATCGCCGGTGGCCGGGTCGAACCTGCGGCGGAAGAGGCCGCCGTCGGCCCACCCGTAGTAGAGCTCGCCGGCGACGTACGTCGCCCCGCGGACCTTCGACCAGTCCAGGCCGGTCGGCACCCGCCTGGCCGGTCCGCTGGGCGTGCCGTCCCGGCGGAGCGGCCGCTGCCGCAGCTCGCCGCGCCGGGGCGCGACGAACAGCTCGCCGGGCAGGCGCACCCGCGCCGTCCGCGGGATCGGTCGCCCGCCGTCCCAGGGGAGCAGCGCGATCCGCCCCCGCCGCTGGTCGGCCAGCAGCGTCGTGTCGCTGCCGACCCACAGACCCTCCGCGGTCGCCAGGAACGCCTCGGCACCGACCCCGCGGGCGCGGCCCGGGTTCCAGGAGAGCGGCACACCGGTCACGGGGTCCAGCGCTGCGAGCCCCGGCCGCGGCACGGCGCCCGGCCCGGCCCGGTCCTTCGCGAACGGGTTGTTGAACCAGCGCATGTGGCCGCCGACGTACACCGCGCCCCGCGCGACCTCGACGCCGGTCGTGGTGTCGCCGCCGGTGTGGGCGACCCAGGCCGGGCGGCGTCCCTGGTGCACCGACCATCGCGACACCGTGTCGCAGAGCGTCCCGGAGCGCGCGCCCCCGCCGTACCCGCCGGTGGTCGCCACGACGAACCACGTGCCGCTCGGCGCGAGGTCGACGTCGCGGACGAAGCTGCCGAACCGCTGGCTGCAGCGGTTGCGGCGGGCGTCGAAGCGCTCGGCGCGCCACCCCGTCACGCGTGCCCGCCGGCCGCGCAGGTCGAGCACGGCGACCTGCGGGCGGGAGCGGCCGCCGACCTTCGTGAAGTTGCCGATGGCCACCAGCCGCGAGCCGTCGACGGAGACGTCGAGCCGCCGGACCTTGCTCCGCCCGAACCGCGTGGTGTGGACGCCCGTGAACGGCACGCGCACCGCGCCGAGCACCGCGCCGTCCCGGGTGGCGAGGGCGGCCAGCCCGCGGCGGGGGACGTCGCGGCCGCCGTGCCGGATGCTGTCGAACGCGCCGCCGACGTACACCCGGCCGCCCCGCACGACGAGCGTCTCGACCGCGGCGCGAGCGCTCGCCCGGAAGGCGCGCAAGACCGCGCCGGACGGAGTGAGCTTGACCAGCCGCGCGTGCCCGCCCCGTCCGTCGACCCGGGTGAAGTCGCCGCCCACGTAGACGTGGGTGCCGTCGGTGTCCACCGCCGTGGCCTCACCGCCGCTCAGCGACACCGCGAACGACCGGTCGATGGCGCCGGTCCGAGCGTCGAAGGCGAAGACGTGCCGGCGGGTCAGGTCGTCGCCCCGCCGGTGGTACGTCGCCGCCGGGCTCACCCGGGTGAAGGAGCCGACCACGACGATTCGGTCGCCGACCTGCGCGATCCCCCGGACGGCGCCGTCCATGACGTGCGGCGTGCCGATCCGCGGGAAGTCCGACGCCAACCGGTCCCCCGGCGGCAGCGTCGCGCGCGCGGTGCCGGGGAGTACCGGGTCGGCCGCGGCGGGGACGGACGGCAGCACCGTCGCCGCGAGCACGAGGCTCGCGGCGGCCACGAGGGCTCTCGGTCGACGCACCATCACGGTCTCCCTCGTCGCGACCCCATGGCGCCCGCTCGCACGGGCTCGTCGCGATTCCTCGACGATACCCGCGAAGCCGCGCGACCGCTGGTGCATCGGACCGATCGGTTGTGCCTGCGCCCGCTCACCTGAGCCCGTCGACCCAGGTGCGGCGGCGCAAAGCAGAACGGCGCAACGCAGAACGGCCCGGACACATCGTGTCCGGGCCGTTCATCTGTGTAGCGGGGGCAGGATTTGAACCTGCGACCTCTGGGTTATGAGCCCAGCGAGCTACCGAGCTGCTCCACCCCGCGTCGGTGAACCCAACGTTACGACACGGGGCGGAGAGCCACCAAATCGGGGTCTACCCGGCGGCCTCCTCGGAGGCGTCCGCGCTGGGCTCGGTCGACTCCTCGTCGGTGTCACCCGAGCCCTCCCCCGAGCCCTCACCCGAGCCGGCGGCCTGGCCGGAGAGCACCAGCGCGCGGGCGACGGCACGCTCGGCGGCCTCGACGCGCTCCTGGTACGTCGCCAGGTCGCCGTCGGCGAGGGCGGCCTGCGCGGCGGCGAAGGCGTCCTCCGCGTCCTCGAGCAGCTGCGCGATCTGCTCGCCACGGGTGCCGGTCAGCTCGCCCTCGGGCTCGTCCGGGCCGCCCGAGCCGTTGCCCGAGCCGGAGCCGGCCGAGCCCGCGGAGACCCCGAGCAGGTCGGCGAGCGCCCGGCGCAGCGTCGTGCCCACGCCGACCTCGTCGCCGTACCGCACCAGCACGTAGCGCAGGATCGGGAAGCCGGAGTCGGTGATCTCGCGGATCGAGTAGACCGGCTGGACGTAGAGCAGCGCGTCCGCGACCGGCAGCGTGAGCAGGTTGCCGTAGACCGGTCGCGCGCCGGAGCGGTTGAAGTCCGCGACCAGGTCCGCGATCTGCGGGTCGGTGGCGAAGGCGTTGGCCACCTGCCCCGGCCCGTCGGTCTGCTCGTTGGGCAGCTGCAGCACGCGCATCCGCCCGTAGTTCTCGCTCGACGCGTCGGCGTCGACGGAGACGAACGAGGCGAGGTTGTCCTTGTTGTAGGGGACGAAGACCGACGACAGCGCGAAGGTCTCCTCGGTGTCCCCGGGGTTGCGGACGAAGAGCCGGTACGGCGGCTGCAGCGTGCCCCGCGTGTACGGGTCCTCCGGGACCTCCCACCGGTTGTTGTCCTGGTACCAGTCACGCGGGTCGGTGACGTGGTAGCGGGCGAACTGGAAGCGCTGCACCTTGAACAGGTCCTCGGGGTAGCGCAGGTGCTGCATCAGCTCCTCGGAGATCTCCCCCTTCGGCGTGACCGTGCCGGGGAAGGCGTTGCTCCACGCCTCCAGGATCGGGTCCTCCTCGTCCCAGGCGTAGATCGTCACCTCGCCGGAGTACGCGTCGACGGTCGCCTTGACCGCGTTGCGCATGTAGTTGATCTCGTCGGTCGGGATCGTCCGCAGCGCGCCCGGGGTGTCGAGGGAGTCGTCGGTCATCTCGTCGAGCGACTCGCGCTGCGCCTGCGGGTAGCGGTCGGTCGTCGTGTAGCCGTCGACGATCCACAGGATCCGTCCGTCGACGACCGCCGGGTAGGCGTCCGCGTCCACGGTCAGCCACGGCGCGACCTTGCGGACGCGGTCGCGGGGCTCGCGGTTGTAGAGGATCTTGCTGTTCTCGTTCACGCGGCCCGAGAGCAGGAAGTTCGGCTCGCCGAACTTCACGGCGTACATCAGCTGGTTGAAGAAGCCGCCGATCGCGACGTCGCCGTCGCCCTCGTACGTCGTGACCGTGCCCTGGTCCTCGGCGCCCGGCGTCGGCAGGTTCAGCTCGACGTCGGGGCTGTCCTCGTCGGCCTTGCCGACGATGGAGTACTCCGGGCTCTGCTCGCCGTAGTAGACCCGCGTCTCGTAGCCGCCGGTGGCCTCGGTCAGGTCCGCCTGCCCCGGCCCGCTGCCCTCGGCCCACTGCACGTTGTCGGCCTCCGACACGCTGTCCGCCTCGTCGGCCTCCTCGCCGGCCTCGGCCTGCGCGGAGTTGTCCTCCGGGCGCTGGTTGGCGTACGCCGCGATGATGCCGTTGCCGTGGGTGTAGACGGTGCGCAGGTTCGACCAGTTGCGCGAGTCGTCGCCCAGGTTGTCCTGGTCGAGCTCGCGGACGCCGAGCACGAGCGCGCGGTCCTCGCCGTTGATCTCGTAGCGGTCCACGTCGAGCACCGGCGCGACGGAGTAGAACGCGCGGACCTGCTGGCGCTGCTCGAACGCCGCGCGCACCAGCTGCGGGTCGACCAGCGGGACCGACGCGGTGCCGCCGTCGAGCGTGCCGATGTTGACGTCGAGGTCCGGGTCGCTGGAGTACTCCTCGACCTCCACGTCGGCGACGCCGTACGCGGCGCGCGTCGCGTCGATGTTGGTCTGGATGTAGGGCTCCTCCTTGTCGGCCTGGGAGGGGTTGACCTGGAACTGCTGGACGATGCCCGGCCAGACCAGGCCCAGCAGCACCGCGGACAGCGCGAGGAGCGCCAGGCCCATCGACGGCAGGATCCAGGTGCGGCGCCAGACGTTGAGGAAGAACAGCACCGCGCAGACCAGCGCGATGCCCATGAGGATGTTCTTGGCCGGCAGCACCGCGTGGTCGTCGGTGTAGCTCATGCCGGTGAACAGCTCCCCGCCCTGGGTCACCAGGTCGAAGCGGTCGAGGTAGTAGTCGACACCCTTGGCGAGCACGAAGATCCCCAGCAGCACGGACAGCTGCACCTGCGCCGCGCCCGAGAGCCGGTCGGTCGAGACCTGGAGCCGGATGCCGCCGTACAGGTAGTGCACGACGGCCGCCGCGAGCAGCGCCACGACGACGACCGCCATGGTGAAGTCGACGAGGAAGTGCAGCCACGGCAGGTCGAAGACGTAGAAGCCGATGTCGCGCTCGAAGTAGGGATCGTCCGTGCCGAACGCGTTGCCGTTGCGCCACAGCAGGTAGTTGCGCCACTCCCCCGACCCCGAGGTGCCGGCGAAGACGCCCATGACCAGCGCGACCCCGACCAGGAGCCAGGTGCGGATCGGCGTGACCGCCTCGCGGTAGCGCTCCAGGCCGCTCTGGTCCGAGCCCGGGATGCGGAACGCCGGGCGGTAGCGGTAGGCCAGCCACATGTTGAGGCCGACGACGATCGCCATGAGCGCGCCGAAGACCAGGAACAGGCCGGTCCGCGTCCAGAACAACGTGGTGAAGACCGACCCGTAGTCGGCGCCGCGGAACCACAGCCGGTCGGTGTAGAACGACGCGAACGTCGTGAGGCCGAAGAACGCCAGCACCACCACGGCGGCGGTGATGACCAGCGCGCGCGACCGGCGCGGCACCTCCCGCTCCGGCGGCGGGGTGTCGCGGGGGTCGTCGGCGAAGAGCTCGCTCACGCGGACCCTCCCGGCTGGTCGGTGCGTCCGTCGGTCGGCGCGGTCGTGTGGTTCATTCCCTCGTCCTCCTCCAGCGTGGCCTGCAGCAGCGCGAGCAGGCCGGGCACCAGGTCGGCGCCCCCGACGACCGACTGGTCGTCGTCGTGCGCGCGCAACCGCAGCGCGCAGTACGTCGATCCGTCGCGGGTCGCCCCGGCGACGATGCGGACCTCCTGGCGGTCCGGGTGCTCCCGGGCGAACGCCTCGGCCTCCGCCGGGTCCTCCGGCACCTCGGTGTCCGCGCCGGGCGGCAGCACCAGCCGCTCCACGACCGCGGCGCAGCCGGTCACGCCGGCGGGCCACAGGATCGTCTCCAGCACCTGCTCCAGCGGGACGTCGGGTGCCAGCTGGTCCTGCTCGATCGCGGTCAGCGACCCCTGCTCCGACGACGCGTCGAGCCCCATCTGCGCAGCCAGCACGGGCTCCTGGCGCACCAGCGCCCCGGTCTCGACCAGCGCGTACAACCGGGCCGGCTGGTCCCAGCCGTCACCGGCCAGGTGCGACTCGATCTCCAGCACCGCCGACGCGAGCGCCGGGTCGGTGTCCAGGTCGTCGAGCAGGCCGTCCTTGTCGTCCCCGTGCTTGTCGTCGGCGTCCGCGGTCGGGTCGGGCAGCTGGTCCTCGGTCACGTCTGGTCCTCGGTCACGTCTCGTCTCTCGTCAGTTCTTCTCACAGCTGGGCAGGTCCTTGATCCCGGGGTCGGCCACCCACGCCTCGATGGCCTCGACCGCGTCGTGCATCGTCTCCGCGCGCACCAGCCGCATGTCGTCGGCGGGCGCCCCGAGCGCGTCCGCGCAGTTGTCGGGCGGCACCAGGAACAACGCAGCACCGGCGTCGCGTGCTCCCACGATCTTCTGCTGGATGCCGCCGATCGGCCCGACGTTGCCCTCCGGGTCGATCGTGCCGCTGCCGGCCACGATCGTCTCGCCGGTCAGCGAGCCCGGGGTGAGCGTGTCGTAGATGGCCAGGCTGAACATCAGCCCGGCGCTCGGGCCGCCGATCTGGGGGTCGACGTTGACCGAGACCTCGAACGGGAAGGTGAACCCGGTGCCGAGCCGGACGCCCACCTGCGGCCGGCCGTCGACCTCCTCGGGCACGACCTGCACGGTGCGCTCCTCGCCCTTGCGCAGCACGCGGAAGGTCACCGGCTCGCCGGGCTCGGCCGCCTTCACGACGTCGACGAGGTCCTGCGGCTCCTCGATCTCGACGCCGTCGGCCTCGAGGAACACGTCACGCACCCGCAGCCGTCCCTCGGCCGGGGTCCCCTCGGTCACGAGGAGCACCTCGACGGCCGGCTCCACGTCGTACCCCAGCTCGGTCAGCGCGACCGCGGTCGCGGCGTCCTGCGAGGTGACCATGTCGACCGCGCCCTCGGCCTCGTTCTCCTCGTCGGTCGTCCCCTCCTCGTAGACCGCCTCGTAGGGGTAGACCGCGTCCTCGTCGCTGAGCCAGCCCTTCATCACCTCGAACAGCGACACGTCGGCGTTCGGCCGGGAGACGAAGACGGTGGTCATCCGCAGCTCGCCGTCGTCGCGGTAGGTCTGCTCCCCGTCGACCTCGACGATCTCCTTGCCGCCGTCGGTCCCCAGGACGTCGACGGTCAGGCCGGGCTCGTAGGTGACGTACGGCAGCGGGTGGCGGGCCGCCGCCACGAGCAGCGCCACGACCAGCGGCACCGCCAGGAGGGCGGCGATCGTGCGCTGCGTCATGGCGCCACCTTCTCATCAGGCGGCAAGCCGGGCTCCGGCCGGTTCAGGAGGCGCGGCGGGAGGGGCGCACGGCGACGCCGGTGCTGCGGTCCTCGCGTCGCGCGGGTGCGGCGTACGTCGGCCGCCGGCCGCGCTCGATCGCCGCCCCCAGCCGCCGAACGGCCACCTCGCGGTCGACCTCCCCGCGACCCTCGCGCCCCAGCCACGACACCCACACCATCGCCACGACCGTCACCACGGCGGGCGGCACGAGCCACAGCAGGATCTCCACGCCTCGAAGGCTAGGCGGCGGGCCGCTCGTTCCGGCGGAGCCACGCCCGCTGCCGCCGGTCGCCCACAGCCGGGCGGGAGCTGGCGGGGTAGTCCGTGACGTTCCGCAGGTGTCGCGGCCGGATCTGCTTGCGGAACGTCACGGACTACGCCGACGACGGGCGACCAGCCCGACCACCTGTGGACGAACGGCTACGGGGAGCCGACCCACTCCTCGCTGCCGTCGCCGAAGCGCTGGTGCTTCCAGATCGGCACCTCGTCCTTCAGGGTGTCGATGAGGGCGCGGGAGGCCTCGAAGGCGGTGCCGCGGTGGGCGGAGGCGGTCGCGACGACGACGGCGGCGTCGCCGATGGCGAGGCTGCCGACGCGGTGGACGGCGGCGACGCCGTGCACGTCGTGCTCCTCGGCGACCCGGTCGCAGACCTCCGCCAGCTTCGCCAGTGCCGTCGGGTGGGCGGAGTAGTCGAGGCCGGTCACGCCCTTGCCGCCGTCGTGGTCGCGGACGCGGCCGACGAAGAGGACCAGCCCGCCGGAGGCGTCGTCGTCGAGCGAGCGGAGCACCTCGTCGACGTCGAGCGCGGTCTCGCGCAGGCCGACGAGGCGGACGGCCGGATGGGTCATGGGGCCGACCCTAGTCGCGCGCTCGCCGCTGGGCCCGCCGCGTACCGTGGGAGCATGACGAACAACCCGTCGGACGGTCCCGACGACGGCCAGGACCCGGGCCAGAACCCGTTCAAGGGCACGCCCTTCGAGGCCTTCTTCTCCGGTGGCGCCGGTGGCTTCCCGGGCGGTCTCCCCGGCGGCTTCCCGGGCGGCTTCCCGGGCGGCGCCGGTGGCGGCATGCCCGACCTCTCGCAGCTCTTCGGCCAGATCCAGGCGATGATGCAGCCCTACGACGGTCCGCTGAACTGGGACCTCGCACTCGACACCGCCCGCAAGGCCGTCCCCCAGCCCGACCCGACGCCGACCCAGCGGCAGAAGGACGCCGTCGCCGACGCGCTCCGCCTCGCCGACCACTGGCTCGACGACACCACGACCTTCCCCTCCGGCGTCACCTCGACGACGGCGTGGAGCCGCGCCGAGTGGGTCGTCGGCACCGCCGAGGTCTGGAAGGTGCTGGTCGCGCCCGTCGCCGAGCAGTCCACCTCGGGCATCGCCGACGCGCTGCCGCCGGAGGCCAAGGCCCAGGCCGGACCGATCCTCGGCATCCTCGGCAAGGCCATGGGCGCGATGCTCGCCAGCCAGGTCGGCTCCGCGCTCGGGGCGCTGGCCGGCGAGGTGCTGAGCGTCTCCGACGTCGGCGTGCCGCTGGCCCAGCCCGGCCGCGCCGCGCTGCTGCCGACCAACGTCGCGGCGTTCGCCGAGGGCCTCGACGTCACCGAGGACGACGTGCTGCTCTACCTCGCGCTGCGCGAGGCCGCCCACCAGCGGCTCTTCGCCCACGTCCCGTGGCTGCGCGAGCACGTCATCGCCGCGGTCACCGACTTCGCCAAGGGCGTGGAGATCAACGCCGAGGCGATCCAGTCCCGCATCGAGGAGCAGATGCGCGGCGTCGACCCGACCAACCCCGAGTCGATGCAGCAGCTGCTCGAGGGCGGCCTGTTCGAGATGCCGAAGTCCCCGCGCCAGGAGGCGGCGCTGCAGCGGCTCGAGACCGCGCTCGCGCTCGTCGAGGGCTGGGTCGACGAGGTCGTCGGCCAGGCCACCGCCGAGCGGATGCCGGCCGCGGCCAAGATGCAGGAGGCGGTACGCCGCCGGCGCGCCGCCGGCGGGCCGGCCGAACAGACCTTCGCCTCCCTCGTCGGGCTCGAGATGCGCCCCCGCCGGCTGCGCGACGCCTCCACCCTCTGGGGCTCGCTGCGCAGCCGCCAGGGCATCGAGGGCCGCGACGGCGTGTGGATGCACCCCGACCTGCTGCCGACCGCCGCCGACCTCGACGACCCGCTCGGCTTCCGCGAGGACGCCGGCGCCCCCGCGGAGCTGACCGACGAGGCCTTCGACGCCGAGCTGCGCAAGCTGCTCGAGCCCGGGTCCGACGGCTCCAGCGGCTCCGGCGAGGAGTGAGCCTCCACGCCGACGCCCTGGCGCTGCTGACCGGCTGGACGGCGCCCGGGCCTGCGCAGGAGGCGCTGCGCGAGCGGTACGTCGCCCACCTCCGGGCCCGTCCCGACGGGCTCGAGCGGTCCTGCCGACCCGACCACGTCACGGCCAGCACGCTGGTCGTCGACGCGGCCGGCGAGCGGGTGCTGCTCACGCTGCACGCCAAGGCGCGGGAGTGGTTCCAGCTCGGCGGGCACTGCGAGCCGGGCGACACCACACTGGCCGGCGCCGCGCTGCGCGAGGCGACCGAGGAGTCCGGGATCGCCGGCCTGCTGGTCGACCCGCAACCGGTGCACCTCTCCGAGCACGCCGTGCCGTTCTGCGGGGGGCCGCTGGCCGACGGACGGCCCGTGCACCACCTGGACGTCCGGTTCCTCGCGGTCGCGCCGGCGGAGGCGGCGTACGCCGTGAGCGAGGAGTCGGTCGACGTGCGGTGGTGGCCGGTCGACGACCTGCCGAACCCCGAGCTCGCCGAGCTGGTCGCGCTGGGCTTGGACCGATGGGCGCTGGACCGGCTGGGTCAGTCGACCTCGTCCTGCATCGACGCGGGCGGGTCGACCCGCGCGGCCGCGGACCAGCCGAGCAGGTAGCCCTTGGCCCGCTCGGTGTGCGGGTAGCGGTCCACCCACGCCCAGAACCGCGCGTCGTGGCCGGCCTCGATCAGGTGCGCGAGCTCGTGCACCATCACGTAGTCGACGACCCACGACGGCATCCCCTGGAGCCGCACCGACAGGCGGATCGAGCGGTCGCCGGGGGTGCACGAGCCCCAGCGCGCGTTCTGGTTGTCGACCCAGCGGACCGACTCGGGCACGGCGATGCCGCCGAGGTAGCGGTCGCTCAGCAGCCGCGCCCGGGCCAGCAGGTCGTCGTCCGAGGGGTTCCGGCGGCGCTCGGACCGCTCCAGCCGCGCGACCATCTTCTCCACCCAGTCCGCCTCCTCGGCGCGGGACAGGCTGGCCGGGACGAGGACGACGATCCGCTCGCCGTCGCGGTACGCCGAGACCGTGCGGCGCCGCCGCTTCGAGCGGCGCACCTCCACGTCCTGGCGCACTCCCATGTGCGGGAACCTACTTCGTCGCCCACGCCAGGAGGCGCTCCTTCGGCCACGTGTTGACGATGCGGTCGGGCTCGATGCCGGCCGCGGCGGCCCGCTCCGCGCCGTACCAGAGGAAGTCCAGCTGCCCCGGGGCGTGCGCGTCGCTGTCGATGGAGAAGACGCAGCCGATGTCGCGGGCCAGCTCGAGCAGCCCGGTGGGCGGGTCACGGCGTTCGGGACGGGAGTTGATCTCCACCGCGACGTCGTGCTCGGCGCAGGACTCGAAGACCGCACGCGCGTCGAACTCCGACGGCGGGCGGGTGCCGCGGCCGCCGGTCACCAGGCGGCCGGTGCAGTGGCCCAGGACGTTCATGTGCCGGTTCCGGGTCGCGGCGACCATCCGTCGGGTCATCGCGTCGCGGTCCATCCGCAGCTTGGAGTGGACGCTGGCGACCCGGATGTCGAGCCGGTCGAGCATCTCCTCGGTCTGGTCGAGCCCGCCGTCGTCGAGGATGTCGACCTCGATCCCCTTGAGCAGGGTGAACGAACCGCCCAGGTGCTCGTTGACCGCGTCGACCACGTCGAGCTGGCGGGCCAGCCGCTCCGCGCTGAGGCCGCGCGCCACCTTCAGCCGCGGCGAGTGGTCGGTGAGCACGAGGTACTCATGGCCCAGCTCCATCGCCGTGATCGCCATCTCCTCGATCGGCGAGCCGCCGTCGGACCAGTCGGAGTGGGAGTGGCAGTCGCCGCGCAGCGCCCCGTGCAGGTCATGGGCGCCGTGCTCGTCCTCTGTGAGCGGTCCGGCGTGCTCGGCCTCCAGCTCGGCGAGCCGCCGCGGCGTCTCCCCGCGCACCGCCTCGGCGATGACCCGCCCCGAGGACTTCCCCACCCCCGGCAGGTCGGTCAGCGTGCCCTCGTCGACCATCCGGGCGACCTCGTCGTCCGGCAGCGGCAGGATCGTCGCGGCCGCCCCGCGGTAGGCCTTGACCTTGTAGGTGTCCTCGCGCGCCCGCTCGAGCAGGAACGCGATCCGTCGCAGCGCTGCGACCGGCCCCGCGGTGTACGCCGCCGGCACCTCGGGCTGCTCGCCCACAGCCCACCTCCGTCCGTCTTTTCTCCTCCACAGCCCGTGGAGGACCGTCGTCCCAGGTCAGCCGCCGGGCGGCGCGCCGCTCGGGCGTGTCCTCCCCAGGCTCCTCCCGCGCTCCGCCGCGTGTCGTCCACGGGTCCGGCGCTCGGTCCACAGCCGTGTCCACAGGTTCGTCCACAGGCTGAGGATCACTGGCGTTGACCGCCGCCCCTGCCGAACCTAGCGTGAGGACCAGACGGGGCCCCCGGGTCCGGCGCACGACATCCGCAAGGGGAAGGCGGGTGTCACGCGGCGGCCGGGGGCCTCGCCACGCGCGGGTGGCGCACGGTCACTCGCCGGTGCTCATTCGCCGGTGAAGGCCGGGGGCCGCTTCTCGCGGCTGGCGCGGATGCCCTCCTGCAGGTCGGCGGTGGCGAGCGTGATCGGCTGGGCCATCGCCTCCCACTGGATGCACGCCTCGAAGTCGCGGTGGCCGCCGTCGAGCAGCGCCAGCTTCGTCAGCCTGCTCGCGATCGGCGCGGTCGCGGCGATGCCGTGGGCGGTCTCCATGACCTCGTCGAGGAAGCCCTCGGGCTCGATGACCCGCGACACCATGCCCAGGGTCAGCGCCTCGTCGGCCTGGACCACCCGACCGGTCAGCAGCAGGTCGCGCGCGTGCGCCTCGCCGACCACGTTGGGCAGCAGGTAGGTTCCGGCCATGCCCGCGTGCATGCCGAGCTTCACGAAGGGGGCCCCGAGCTTGGCGCCGCGGGCGGCGTACCGGATGTCGCAAGCCAGGGCCAGGCACAGCCCGGCACCGATGGCCGCGCCGTTGACGGCGGCGATCGTCGGCACCTCGAGCTTCCGGATCGAGAGCCAGGCGCGGTAGAACGCCATCATCCGGGTCCGCAGGTAGTCGACCGACGCGTCCGGCTCGCTCGCGATCCAGCCGGTGTTGCCGCCGGAGCAGAACGCCGACCCCTCGCCGGTCACGACCACGGCGCGCACCGACCTGTCGGCCGCGAGCTCGTCGATCGCCCGCACCCAGGAGGCGGTCATCTCGTCGGACATCGCGTTGCGCATGTCGGGGTTGTCCAGGGTCAGGACGGCCACGCCGTCGTCGGTCCGGTCCAGACGGAGGTGGGTGAGGTCAGCCATGGGCGGCAGGCTACCGACGGCGCCCGCTGGGCCGCGGAGCGCCTGCGGGCCCGGAACGGCGCGGTGTCGTATCGTCGAGAACGGTCCGGCGGCGTCTCGCCGTGGGACACCGGCGGGCATCCCCTGCGTCCCGTCGCGACCACCGAGTGAGACCCGAGGAAGACCCGAGTGGGTCTAGGCAAGGAGGCCGTCATGGCGGAGACCTGGAGCGGCGAGTTCTACTGCGTCAAGTGCAAGGAGAAGCGCGAGGCGGAGGGCGAGGTCAAGGTCAACGACAAGGGCACCCGCATGGCCAAGGCCGTGTGCCCCGTCTGCAGCACCAACCTCAACCGCATCCTTGGCAAGGCCTGAGGCACCGCGCCCCACGCACCGAGACGCTGTCCGGCGGCGCTCCCCTCCGCGGGAGCGCCGCCGTCGTCGTCTCCGCTGACGACGGGCGGTCGGCGACCGTCGGTCGGTGGTCACGCGGTGCGGGCGGCCCCGAGGTCGGCCCAGGCGCAGCCGCAGTGCGGGTGCGGGTCGACGGCGACCCGGTCGGGCACGACCCCGCCGAGCTCGTACGCCGCACCCCAGGTCGAGGGCCGGTCGCCCTCCGCCCAGGCGACCAGGTCACGGACCGCCCAGGCCAGCGCGAGCGCGACGACCACCGGGTCGCAGGCAGCCGCGGGGGCCCGGGCGAGCTGCTCGAGCACGACCGCCCGCCGTGGGTCGGCCTCCGCACGCCGCGCGTCCGCGCACCGCAGGCAGCCGGTCCGCCCGGGCACCACGAACGGGCCGACCGTGCACCCGCCCTCGTGACCGGCCACGGCCAGGTGCGGGACGCCCGCCCGCAGGCAGCCGTCGAGCCGGTCGCGAGCGACCACGCCGTGCGCCAGCACCAGGTGCACGCTCCCCGGACCCGGCTTGGTCGCCCGCAGGCCGGCGGCGACCAGCAGCGGGACGACCTGGTCGACCAGGGCCGGCGGCGCGTCGACCGAGACCGAGGTCGCCGCCCGTCGCGCTAGCCGACGGGCCGCGTCGTCGCCGTGCCGGGCGCGGGCGGCCTCGACCGACGCGCTCCCCCGCGGCCGGGCGTCGACGAGCAGGTCCGCCGCCCCGAGCGCGGCCAGCACGCGGTCGGCCACCGGGCCGCCCTCGGGCCGGGTCCCGCGGACGACCGCGTCGAGCACGCGGCGTACCTCCGGGGAGTCGGGCAGCACCACTCGCCGCGGCGGGTCGAGCCCGACCTGCAGGTGCCCGTCGTCGCGACGGGCGACGACCAGTCCGGGGCGCAGCGTGCGGCTCATGCCGGCAGCGTCACACGGCGTCGCGGGGCGCGCGAACGGTCCTCCACAGGCGGCGAGCCGCTACCAGTGCTCGCTGTCGAGCTTGCCCTCCATCGCGCGGAGGTGCTCCCGGGAGCAGGTGTCGCAGAAGGTGCGGGGTCGGCCGTTCTCGATCGCGGTCGTCCAGGCGAGGCTGCGGACCAGGTCGGTCTCCTGCCGGCCACACCAGGCGCACGTGCGCGGCAGCTCGGGGTCGTCCATCGTCCGAGGGTAACGAGACCGGCCGGGGACGCCGAGGAGCCCGGCACCACCTCGTGGTGCCGGGCTCCTCTCTTGCATCACCCGCGATCAGGGTGAGGTCGGTCCGCGTCAGAGGGCACGGGCCAGGGCGAGGCGCGCCTGCTGCGCGGCCCGCTCGGCCTTGCGGCTCAGGCGGAGGGCACGGGCCAGCTCGTGGCCGCGGCGGGACTGTTGCGCCTCTCCCAGGCGCGCGGCCTGTTGTGCGCGGGCCAGGTTCTCGTGGAGAAGATTCATGTCGGTGCTCCGGTTCGGGTCGGTGGTCATGGCGAGGTCGGTCCTTCGGGTGTCAAGCGCGCTCAGAGCGCTCGGGCGAGGGCGGTCCGGGCCTGCTGCACGGCCTGCTCGGCCTTGCGGTGGTTCCGGATCGAGCGGGCCAGCTGGGAGGACCTGCGGGCTCGCGTCGCCTCGCCCAGGCGCGCGTCCATGTGCGCGCGGGCGATCTCTACGGTCAGGTGGTTCATCGCGACGTCCTTGTCGTGAGTGAGGGATGTTGGTCGGGTGCTGCGGGTGCTGCGGGTGCCGGCCGCCGGTCAGGCGGCGTCGTTCTTGCGGGGACGGCCACGGGGCCGCTTGCGGGGGATCACCACTCCTTGGAGGAAGAGCTGTCCGCCCCAGACACCCCAGGGCTCGCGGCGGTCGAGGGCCCCGTCGAGGCACAGGGCCTGGACCGGGCACTCCTGGCAGAGGGCCTTGGCGTGCTCCACGTCGGACGGGGACTCGGCGAACCACAGCTCGGGGTTGTTCACCCGGCAGGGCAGCAGCTCGTCGTCCACCGAGGCCGCCTGGTCGTGCAGGAGGCCGAGGGTGGGCTCCGCTGCAGGGCTGCGGTCGAGAACGCTGATGGTCATGTTTCACCTCCTTGATTGCTCTGATCGCGGGTGTGCGGGAAATCAGAAAGGCCGCGGATCCCGGGTTTCGGGTTCCGCGGCCTGGAGGTCGCCGGTGCTGAGGAGTCTCAGCAGATCGGTGGTCTCCAGGCGGTGGTACCCGGGAAGTAGGCCTGCGTGCGGGCCGCGTCGCGCTTGCCGGCGATGGCCGCGGGAAGGACGGAGTCCTCCCGGCGATCGCGGACGATGACACCGGTGGCGCCGATCGAGGCGTGGCCGCACGTGGGCATGGCGAAGCGGGACGGGGTCTGAGCCGTCATCCACAGGTTCACGGTGCTGTTCATCGCGGGCCACCTCCTTCGGTGCTTCGGGCGCCGGTCTTGTCAGGACCGTCGTGCGCGTTGACTGGTGACGTGAAGTTAGCGCCCCTGCTCGGTAAGGGGCAAACCATTTATTGGGCATTTCGCCGATTTCTTCTTCAACCGTCTCCGGGGCAACCGTTACGGCTGCCCGGGCGTGCCCGGCCCCGTCTCGGCTGACCTGCGCAAACGCCCTCAGCCGACGAGGTCGAGCACGTCCTCGCCGTACTTCTCGACCTTCGAGCGGCCTATACCACTGATCCGCAGCATCGCCTCGGGCGTCTGCGGCTTGTGCTCGGCGATGAGCTGCAGGGTGGCGTCGGTGAAGACGACGAACGCCGGCACCGACTCGGAGTCGGCCCGCTCCTTGCGCCACGTGCGCAGCCGCTCGAAGAGCTCCTCGTCGTACGACGCCGGGCAGTCGTGGCAGCGGCCGCGCTTCTTCTCGATGGCGCTCGTCAGCGGCTTGCCGCACTCGCGGCAGCCGGCGACCTTGCGCCGCCGCGGCTGGTCCTGCGCGCGGGACTCCTCCGGCAGCAGCGGGTCGAGGAACCGCGAGGGCCGCCGCGACGCGCGGCCGCCCGGGTTGCGCGCAGCCGCCCACGACAGCGCGAGGTCGAGGCGGGCACGGGTCATGCCGACGTACAGGAGTCGCCGCTCCTCCTCGACCGCGAGCGGGGTGTCGGCGTAGGTGATCGGGAGCGTGCCGTCCTGGAGGCCGCAGAGGAAGACCGAGTCCCACTCCAGGCCCTTGGCGGCGTGGAAGGTCGCCAGCGTGACACCGTCGGCGACCGGCGCGTGCTGCTCGGCGGCCCGGCGGTCGAGGTCGGCCACGAACGCCTCGAGGTCTCCCCCGCCGGCCTCGAACTCGGACGCCTGGTCGACCAGCGCCTGCCAGGACTCCCAGCGGTCGCGGGTCTGGCCGCGGGCCGCCGGCGCCTCGGGCGTCCAGCCCATGCCGGCCAGCGTCGCGGTGACGGTGTCGACGACGCCGACGCCCTCCCCGGAGCGGGCGGCGCCGCGGATGCGCGTCACCGCCTCGCGCACCTCGGGACGGTCGAAGAAGCGGGCGGCGCCGCGGACGACGTACGGGATCCGGCGCGCCGCGAGCGCCTCCTCGAACGCCTCGGACTGGGCGTTGATGCGGAACAGGATCGCGACCTCGCCGAGCGGGCGGCCGGCGTCGCGGAGCTTGAGGATGCGCGCGGCGACGTCCTCGGCCTCCGCGACCTCGTCGGGCCGGGCGGAGTAGGTGACCGGCGGGCCGGACGGCCGCTGCGCGCGCAGGTCGACGCCCTGGCTCGGCGTCCCGGCGAGCAGCGTGTTGGCCGCGTCGACGACCTGGGGCGTGGAGCGGTAGTTGCGGACCAGCTCGACCGAGGTGGTGCCGGGATAGCGCCTCGGGAAGTCGCGCAGGTAGTCGGCGTTGGCCCCGGCGAAGGAGTAGATCGTCTGCGCCGGGTCGCCGACCACGCAGAGCTCGTCGCGGCCGCCGAGCCACAGGTCGAGCAGTGCGGACTGGAGCGGCGAGACGTCCTGGAACTCGTCGACGACGAAGAACTTGTACTGCCGGCGCACCTGCGCCGCCACCCGCTCGTCCTCGGCGAGCATGCCGGCGGTCAGCAGCAGGACGTCCTCCATGTCCATCCGCCCCGACTCGCGCTTGGCGTCCTCGTAGCTGCTGAACACCCGGCCGACGGCGTGGTGGTCGAGGTTGGTGACGCTGCGCCCGCGCGCCGCCGCCACCCGCGGGTAGTCGTCGGGCTGGACGTTGCTCACCTTCGCCCACTCGACCTCCGAGGCGAGGTCGCGCAGCAGCGCCTGGTCGGCGGAGATCCGCTGCCGGCGGGCGGCGGTCGCGAGCAGGCCGATCTTGGACTCGATGAGCTGGGGCAGCTCGGTGCCGTGCACGTGCGGCCAGAAGTACCGCAGCTGGCGCAGCGCCGCGGAGTGGAACGTGCGCGCCTGCACGCCCCCGGCCCCCAGCGTGCGCAACCGCCCGCGCATCTCGCCGGCCGCGCGGGTGGTGAACGTGACCGCCAGGACCTCGGTCGGGGCGTACACACCCGTCGCGACGCCGTACGCGATCCGGTGCGTGATCGCGCGGGTCTTGCCCGTGCCCGCACCGGCCAGCACCCGCACCGGGCCGCGCAGCGCCTCGGCGACCCGGCGCTGCTCCGGGTCGAGCGCGGCGAGCAGGTCGTCGGGGCCGGTCATGGAAGGGAACAACTCCTGGGGAACGGTGGTTTGATCGGTGTTCCAGACCCTAGACGCCGGAGGCGACAGTCCAGATGAGCGGCCAGTTCACGATGTACACGACCCCGTGGTGCGGCTACTGCCACCGGCTCAAGAGCCAGCTCGACCGCGAGGGCATCACCTACGACGTCGTCGACATCGAGCAGGCGCCCGACGCCGCGAAGATCGTCGAGTCGGCCAACAACGGCAACCAGACCGTCCCCACGCTCGTCTACGCCGACGGCACCGCCCAGACCAACCCCTCCCTCGCCCAGGTCAAGGAGAAGCTGGCCGCGCTGGCCTGATCCGCGGCGGCCCAGCCCGCCCGGGCTCGAGCTGCCCGCGTCCCCCGCCGGACTTGTAACGGACAGTTCGCTGCTCTGTAGGCACGTTGCAGCGTGCCTACACAGTGGCGAACTGTCCGTTACATGCTCCACGGCGGCCGGCGCGACCGGCGGCGGGGCGATCACCACTGGCCGGGCAGCGTCCCGCCGTACCAGTGCTCGATGAGCGAGCGGCTGATGGAGACCCCGCCGGGGAGCACCAGCTCGCCGGAGGTGGCCTGCTCGCGCATCTCGGCGCGGGTGAACCAGCGGGCGTCCTCGATCTCCACCTCGTCGACGGTGATCTCGGTGGAGGTCGCGCGGGCGACGAAGCCGACCATCAGGCTGGCGGGCAGCGGCCACGGCTGGCTGCTGAAGTACTCCACCTCGCCGACGACCACGCCGGTCTCCTCGGCCACCTCCCGGCGCACGGCGTCCTCCAGCGTCTCGCCCGGCTCGCAGAAGCCGGCCAGCGTGGAGTAGCGCCCCTCCGGCCACATCGCCTGGCGCCCCAGCAGGCACCGCTCGTCCTCGGCCCCCGGCTCGCCCGAGGTGACGACCATGATCACCGCCGGGTCACTGCGGGGGAACTGCGACTTCCCGCACTGCGTGCACACCAGCTCGTGACCCGCCGCGGTCGCCTCGAGGCGACCGCCGCAGCGCGGGCAGAAGCGCGTCGCGAAGTGCCACTCCGCCAGACCGAGCGCGTGGAGGACCAACGGCGCGACCGCGAGGTTGTCGTCCGAGAGCGACGGCAGCAGGCCGCGCAGCGGCAACCAGGACGCGTCCCCCTTCGCCTCCTCCGGGCCAGTGACGACGGCGAACCACGCCCGCCCCTCGCGCTCCCCCAGCAGGACCCGCAGCCCGTCGGGCGCCTGTGACGGCGGCACCCAGGCGACCCGCCCGTCCGCCGGTCGCACGCGGGTCCCGGACACCACCAGCACCCGGGTGTCCTCGTCGGCCCAGCGCTCGGCGAGCCAGGCGTCGTCCTTGCGGTGGACCGCCACACGGTCGTGCGGGTCCTGGGCCAGCCTGAGGTGGGGGGCGGTCACGTCCGGAGGCTAAACCGGCCGCCCTGACCGGCCGGCCGGTACGGGTCTCAGTTGACAATCATTCTCATTTGCTCTGAGAATCATTCTCATGAAGATGAATCGAGCGTTGCTCCTGCCACCCCTGCTGACCCTCGTGTCGGCCTCCCTCCTCGCCTGCGGCGAGGCCTCCGATCCCACGAGCGCACCGAGCCCGGCCGACCGCTCGCCGACGTCCGAGGCGGGGCCGACGGCGGTCGAGGAGGCCGGACCCCAGCCGCGCGTGGCGGTGTCGTACGACGGCGGCGTGCTCGTGCTCGACCCGGAGTCGGGCGAGGTGCTGCTCGACGAGCCGCTCGACGGCTACGTCCGGCTCAACCCGGCGGGCGACGACCGGCACGCGTTCGTCTCCGCCGCCGGTGCGTTCACCGCGCTCGACCTCGGCTCCTGGACCGAGGCGCACGGCGACCACGGCCACTCCTGGAGCACGGACCCGACCCTGACGTCCTTCTCCGTGCCGGCCGAGGAGCCCGGGCACGCGGTCGCCCACGACGGGCTCACCACCCTGTTCGACGACGGGACCGGCGACGTCACGGTGGTCGACCCGTTCCGCATCGCGGAGGGCGAGGACCCGGTCGTGGACACGACCACCCTCCCCGAGCCGCACCACGGCGTCGCGGTCCGCAGCGCCGTGGGCACCCTGCTGCACACCGTCGGCGACGCCGAGTCCCGCTCCGGCGTCCGGGTGGTCACCGCCTCCGGTGCGGAGCTGGCCGCGAGCGACGAGTGCCCGGGCGTGCACGGCGAGGCCTTCGCCGGCGACGTCGCGGTCGTCGGGTGCGAGGACGGCCTGCTCGTCGTCGACGGACGGACCATCACCAAGGTCGACAGCCCGGACGCGTACGGCCGGATCGGCAACCAGGCCGGCCACGAGACCTCGCCGTTCGTGCTCGGTGACTACAAGAGCGACCCGGACGCCGAGCTCGAGCGGCCCACAAAGGTCTCGGTCGTCGACACCCGCGACGCGGCCCTGCGACTGGTCGACCTGCCGGCCAGCTACTCCTTCCGGTCCCTGGCCCGGACCCCGGACGGCGACGGCCTGGTCCTCGGCACCGACGGCGCCCTGCACGTGGTCGACGTCCGGCGCGCCGAGGTCAGCCGCTCGTTCCCCGTGGTCGAGCCCTGGCGCGAGCCGATGGACTGGCAGCAGCCGCGGCCGACCGTGCAGGTCGTCGGGGACACGGCGTACGTCACCGAGCCCGCCCGCGACCGGCTGCACGTCGTCGACCTCGCCTCCGGGGAGGTCGTGGACACCCACCGGCTGCCGCACACCCCGGACGAGGTCGTCGCGACGGCGGGGTGAGTGGTCCGACGGACTAACCCCCGTCGCCCCGGCGTTGAGGACGGCATGAGGACGTACGACGCGGTGGTGGTCGGCGCCGGCCAGGCCGGCCTCTCCGCGTCGTACCACCTGCGCCGCCTCGGTCTCGACCACGTCGTCCTCGACGCCGAGCCCGCGCCCGGCGGGGCCTGGCAGCACCGTTGGGACTCGCTGACCATGCACGACGTCCACGGCGTCGCTGCGCTCCCCGATGCCGACCCGCCGGCCGGTGACGCGGGCCGCGCGAACGTCGTCGTGCCGGCGTACTTCGCCGACTACGAGCGGATCCACGACCTCCCCGTCGTGCGCCCGGTCGAGGTCGACCGCGTCGAGGACGGGCCGGACGACCTGCTCCTCGTGCGCGCCGGCGACCGCAGCTGGACCACCCGCACGCTGGTCAACGCGACCGGCACGTGGCGACGACCGTTCGTGCCGCACTACCCCGGCGTCCAGATGTTCCTGGGCGAGCAGTGGCACACCGTGGCGTTCCCGGGCGCGGAGCACTTCCGGGGCGAGCGCGTCGTCGTCGTGGGCGGCGGCGCGTCGGCCGTCCAGCACCTCGGCGAGCTGGCGCTCGTCGCCGACACGCTGTGGGTCACCCGTCGCCCGCCGGTGTGGCGCACCGACGACTTCACCCCCGACCGGGGGCGGGAGGCGGTCGCGATGGTCGAGGAGCGGGTACGCCGCGGGCTGCCGCCCACCAGCGTCGTCGGCGTGACCGGGCTGTCGCTGCGGCCGCAGGAGCAGGAGGCGGCCCGGCTCGGCGCCTACGCCCGGCACCCCATGTTCACCGCGGTCGAGCCCGATGGCGTGCGGATGCCCGACGGCTCGCTCGAGCGGGCCGACGCGATCCTCTGGGCGACCGGGTTCCGCCCCGCCGTCGCCCACCTGGCGCCGCTGCGGCTGCGCTCGGAGCTGGGCGGGATCCAGCTCGACGGCACGACCGCCGTCGCCGACCCGCGGGTGCAGCTGGTCGGCTACGGCCCCTCGGCCAGCACGATCGGCGCCAACCGGGCCGGGCGGACGGCGGCGACGGCCGTGCGGCGCTACCTCTCCGGTGCGTCCGCCACCCGCAGCAGGGCCGCCAGCTCCTGACGCCCCGGCAGGTCGGTCGGCTCGACGACCCGCCCGCTGCGCACGAAGTAGAACGCCGCCCGCACCCGCTCGACCGGCAGGTCGTGCAGCTCGGCCCACGCCTGGCGGTAGATCGCCAGCTGGAGCGGGTCCGCCTCCCCCGAGCGACCGGTCTTCCAGTCGACGACGAGGTAGCCCTCCCCGTCCTCGGTGTCCTCGCGGTAGACCGCGTCGACGCGGCCACGGACCACCTGGCCGTCGACCACCAGCGCGAACGACGGCTCGACCGCGTGCGGGACGCGCTCGGCGAACGGACCCCCCTCGAAGCGCGCGATCAGCTCCTGGAGGTCGGCGTCGTCGTCGATGTCGACGTCCGCGCGGCCCGGCAGCTCGTCGGGGTCCAGCAGCAGCTGCTGGCCGAACCGCGCCTCGACCCAGGCGTGGAACCGGGTGCCGAAGCGTGCCGCCGACGACGGCTTCCGCGGCATCGGCCGGGCCAGGTCGCGAGCCAGCTCGTCGGGATCGTCGCGCAGCCGGGCCAGCGAGGTCGCCGACAGGCTGCTCGGCAGCTCCACCTCGACGTGCGACGAGCGGTCGCGCCGGGCCTCGTCGAGCAGCCGGGCGATCTCCTCGTCCCACTGCTGGACCCGTTCCAGCTCGAGGACGTCCTCGATCCCGTCCTCGATGCCGCCGGCCAGCTCGGCGTCGGTGACCGGGTCGGCCTCGCGCACCCGCCGGGCGGCCGCGATGCGCCGCTCGACCTCGGCGGTGCGGTGCGAGATCGGCCAGGGCAGGTCGGGCGAGCGGTCGGCGTACGGGCTCTCCTCGCCCTTGACCGCGCAGTCGGCCCAGCGGTCCGGCTCCGCGCCCCAGGCCGCCATCGCGTCCCGCGTCGCGCAGAGGTACGCCGAGGGGCCGAGGCCGCTCTTCAGGTGCGGCGCGAAGCGCCAGGCCGAGACCCACAGGGAGTGCCGCGCCCGGGTCCACGCGACGTACCCCAGCCGCAGCTCCTCGAGCGCCTCGTGCTCCTTGACCGCCCCGGCCAGGGCCTTGATGTCCTCGGGCGTGTGGCCGGCCAGCTGGGGCAGGTCCCGGGCGTCGCCGCGCAGCGCGGTCGGCATGACGAACGGGACGGTCAGCCAGCTCGACCGGGTGCGGTTGGTCGGGAACTTCCGCTCGGTCACGCCGACGAGGAAGACCGCGTCCCACTCCAGGCCCTTGGCCCGGTGGACGGTCAGCAGCTTGACCGAGTCGGCCTCCGACGGGGTCGCGACGTCGAGCCCCTGGCCGAACTCGTCCTCGGCCTCGAGCCACGCCAGCAGCGCCGGCAGCGTCACCTGGCCGTCGACGGCCTGGAACTCCGCGACCGCCTGGACGAACAGGTCGAGGTTGTCGCGCCGCGCGGCGGCCGCGGGGCTGACCGAGGAGGCCAGCTCCACGTCGATGCCAGTCGTGTCGACGATGCGCCGGACCAGGTCGAGGATCGGCTCGCCGACCGCCTGGCGCAGTCGTCGCAGCTCGGCGGCCAGCAGAGCGAACCGCTCGCGTGCCTCGGGCGAGTACGCCAGGTCGCCCGGGTCCTCCAGCGCGTCGCACAGGGAGGCGATCTCCGTCGGGTCGGCCCCCTCGACGGCGGCAGCCAGCTGGGCACGCACGTCGGCGAAGGCCGTCGCCCCCGAGGTGTCGCCGGCCAGCTCCCGCGCCCGCCGGCCGAGCAGGGCGAGGTCGCGCGGGCCGATCGCCCAGCGCGGGCCGGCGAGCAGCGTGAGGAGGGCGGCGTTGGCGGTGACGTCCTGGACCAACGTCAGCGTCGCGACGACCTCGGAGACCTCCGGCAGTCGCAGCAGGCCCTTGAGGCCGACGATCTCGACCGGGACCTCCCGCTCGCTCAACGCGTCGAAGACGGCCGCGGCGTGCGCGTTGTCGCGGGTGAGCACGCCGATCTCGCGCCAGCACGGGCCGTCCTTGGTCGCCGAGAGCGCCGCGTGGGTCTCCAGCACCCGGTCGCCGAGCCAGGCCAGCTCGTCGTCCCAGGTCTCGTGCACGACCGCGCGCACCTCGCCCGGCGAGGCGTCCGGTGCCGCCTCGAGGGGCCGCAGGTCCGGGCGGCCGGCGTACAGCTCGGCGGCCAGGTGGTTGGCCGTGGCCAGGATCCGCTCGTCCGAGCGGCGGTTGACCGTGAGCGGGTACGTCGTGCCGGGCGCGCCGTCGGCGGCCGGGAACTCGCGGGTGAACTCGAGGATGTTCGACACCGACGCCCCGCGCCAGCCGTAGATCGCCTGGTTGGGGTCACCGACGGCCATCACCGGGTGGCCCAGGCCGGTGTCCGGGTCGGGACCGGAGAAGAGCCGGCGCAGCATGAGCGCCTGGGCCACGGAGGTGTCCTGGTACTCGTCGAGCAGCACGACCTTGAACTTCGAGCGCTCGGCCTCGCCGACCTCGGGGCACTGCTCGGCCAGTCGGGCGGCGAGCGCGATCTGGTCGGAGAAGTCCATCAGCCCGTGGTGCCGCTTGAGCGCGCGGTAGGCCTCGACCAGCCCGAGCAGCTCGGCCCGCTTGTCGATCGCCGCGACCGCCTTCTCGTTGAGTGCGCGGTAGGTCTTGCGGTGCTCGGTGGCCATGCCCTCGAGCAGCAGCGGGCGCAGCCGCTCGTCGTGGGCGCGGACCTCGGCGGGGCCGACGAGGTGCTCGCTCATCTCGCCGTCGAGGGCGAGGAGGTACTGCACGACGTGGCGCGGGGAGTCGGTCAGCTGGTCCACGGGCGCGGCGTACCGCTGCACCGCACGCGCGGCGAGCTGGTAGCGGCTGGCGTCCGCGACCAGCCGGGTGTCGGGCTCGTGGCCGATGCGCAGGCCGTGCTCGGAGAGCAGCGCCGAGGCGTAGGAGTGGTAGGTCGCGACCGTCGGCTCCTCGACCTCCTGCTCCTCGCCGTCCGGGCCGGGCGCGCGGGTGCCGCGCTCGGGCAGGAGCCCGGCCTGGCGCAGGCTGTCGCGGATCCGGGTTTGGAGCTCCGCGGTCGCCTTGGTGGTGAAGGTGAGGCCGAGGATCTCGCCGGGGGCGACCCGGCCGGTCGCGACCAACCAGACCACGCGGGCGGCCATCACGGTCGTCTTGCCCGAGCCGGCTCCCGCGATGACGACGGCCGGCTCCAGGGGCGCGGTGACCGCGGCGAACTGCTGCTCGCTGAACGTCCACCGCACGCCCATGAGGTCGCGCAGCTGCTCGGGCGTGGTGATGTCCGGCGCGCCGGTGGCCGGGGTCCGGTCGGGCATGGTCGAGGTCACGAGAGCACCGTCCCTGAGGCCTTGGTGGGGCAGATCGCGGTGAAGGCGCAGCGGTCGCAGTGGCCGCCGGGGCGGGCGACGAACTCCTCGGCGCGGAGCGCGGCCGCCGCGGCGGCCAGCTGCTCCTCGACGAGGCGCGGCGCGTCGCCGTCGGCCGGCGGCTGGTGCTGCACCCTGGGCAGCTCCTCCCCCAGCCGCAGCTGGACGAGCTCGGCTCCGCCGGAGCTTCCGGGGCCCTCCACGCCGGCTGCGCGGAGGTGCTCGTCGGCGGCGCCGGCGTCGACGGCGAGCTGGTAGAGCCCGAGCTGGGAGTGCCGCTGCACCTCGGGCCCGGTCGGGGCGTACTTGCCGGTCTTGAGGTCGACGACGACGACACGGCCGTCCTCGTCGAGCTCGAGCCGGTCGGCGTACCCGTGCAGCCGGACGACCTGGCCGTCCGGCAGGGTCACCTCGGCCCGGATCTTCGGCTCGACGGCCAGCACCGTGCGGGCTCCAGGCCGCCGGTGCCAAGTGAGGAAGCGTTCGAGCGCGGCGGCGACCGCCTCGCGCTCGCGGGCGCGGGACCAGGGGGTGCGGAACTCCATCCGTCCCCAGACCTCGTCGACCAGCGGCATCAGGTCGCGCTCGACGTCGACGTCCTCGGCCGCGACCCCGAGGGAGCCGTTGGCGAGCCGCTCCGCGACCGCGTGGACGACCTTGCCGAAGCCCTGCCCGCTGGAGCTGACGACCTCGCCGCCGGCCTCGCGCTGGAGGAACCACTGCGCGGGGCAGGTCAGCAGGCCGTCGAGCGCGCTCGCCGAGAGCGTGAGCGGCTCCTCGGCCGGGCGCACCGGGCGCTCGGACCGGCTCGGGGCGCGCAGCCCCCACCAGGTCGCGGGCTCCGCCTGCGGAGCCACGGGGCGACCGTGGACGTCGAGCTCGGAGAGCAGCCGCAACCGTCGAGCGGCGGCCCGGCGGAGGGCCTCGGGCTCGCCGGGGTCGGCGACGGTGCGGCGCAGCTCGGAGACCAGCCCCGCCATCGACAGCGGGCGGCGCGGGCGGCCGACCCGGTGGACCGGCTCACGGCCGAGCTCGGCGAGGAACCGGGAGGGCTGCTCGCCCTCGTCGTCGGGCGACTTGACCGCGGTGACGACCAGGCGCTGCTTGGCGCGGGTGGCCCCGACGTAGAAGAGCCGGCGCTCCTCGGCGAGCATCGCGCCCCGGGTCAGCGGCGGCAGCAGGCCGTCGCTGCCGATCCGGTCGGCCTGGAGCAACGAGTCGCGGCGGCGGAGGTCGGGCCAGGCGCCCTCCTGCACGTGGGCGACGACGACCAGCCGCCACTCCAGGCCCTTGGAGCGGTGCGCCGTGAGCAGCCGGACCGCCTCCCCGCGCACGCCGCGGTCGGCGAGGGTGTCGGCCGGGATCTCCTGGGCGCGCAGCGTCTCGAGGAAGCTGCGGACGCTGCGGTGCCCCTGCTGCTCCTCGGTGCGCGCGGCCACCTCGAAGAGCGCGCACAGCGCGTCGAGGTCGCGGTGGGCCAGGCGCGCGGCCTGGCCGCCGGCGGTCGTCGCGTGCCGCAGGCGGCGGCCCCAGTCGGTGCCGTCCCACAGCAGCCAGAGCACCTCCTCGGCGGTGGCGCCGTCGGCCAGCGCCTGCCGGGCCCGGGCGAGCAGGTCGGCCAGGCGCAGGGCCCGGCGGGCCGGCTCGCCGTCGAGCCCGGCGAGCGCGGCCGGGTCGAGCACCGCGCGCCGGACCAGCTCGCGCGCCGGCGTGCCCGGCGAGGCGGCACGCAGCGCGCGGGTCAGCGCGCGCACGTCGGTCGCGTCCAGGCCGCCCAGCGGCGAGGTCAGCAGCGCCTCGGCCCGGTCCGCGCCGACGAAGTCCCCGTCGGCCGGGTCCTCGACCTCCGCATCGACGACCACGCCGAGGGCGCCGAGCAGCGGCAGCACCGCGGGCTCGCGCACCAGCGGCGTCTCGTCGGCGGCGACCTCGACGGGCACGCCGGCCGCCGCGAGCGAGCGCCGCAGACCCGGGATCGAGGCCCGGCCGGAACGCACCAGCACCGCCATCTCCGACCACGGGACGCCGTCCTCGAGGTGGGCGCGGCGCAGCAGGTCGGCGGTGTGCTCGGTCTCCGCCCGGTGGGTGTCGAAGGTGAGCACCTCGACGCTGCCCGGGCCGTGGGCGTTGTCGGCCGGGACCGGGTTGCGGAACGCGGTGTACTGCTCGAGCGGGATGGAGCCGGTGACGCCGATCGAGGCGGCGATCGTGCGCGAGGCGCGCAGCAGCCGCGACCCGAACCGTCGGGTCGTGCCGAGCGCGACCACCGGCGCCGGCTCGCCCTCCCGGGTCGGGAACTCGCGGGGGAAGTCGAGGATCCCGCGCACGTCGGCGCCGCGGAAGCCGTAGATCGACTGGTCCGGGTCACCCACGACGGTCAGGTCCCGCCCGTCGCCGGCGATGGCCCGCAGCAGCGCCACCTGGCTGGGGTCGGTGTCCTGGTACTCGTCGACGAAGACGTGCCGCAGCTGCGACCGCAGCTCCTCGCGGTGCACCTGCGCCTCGATGACGGCCCGCGCGACCAGGTCGGGGTAGTCGATCGCGGACTGGTCGCCCAGGACGTCGAGGTACTGCTCCAGGAACAGCCCGGCCGCCTCCAGCTCGGGCACGCCCTCGGCCCGCCCCAGCGCGGCCAGGTCGGCCGGGTCCAGGCCGCGCTCGCGGGCCCGGGCCAGCACCGCGTGCACCTCGCGCGCGAAGCCGCGCGTGCCGACGGCCGCGCGCAGGTGGTCGGGCCAGCGCACGGACTCGGGCGCGTCGGTGAGCAGCTCCTGCAGCACCACGTCCTGCTCGGGGGCCGACAGCAGGCGCAGGGGCGCGGCGTACAGCTCCGCCGGCGCGTAGCGCCGCACCAGCGCGTAGGCGAAGGAGTGGAACGTCGAGGACAGCCCGGTCGCCATCGTGCGGCCCAGCCGCGCGGTCACCCGGTCGCGCAGCTGCTCGGCGGCCTTGCGGGAGAAGGTCAGCGCCAGCACCTGGTCGGGCCGCGCGCCCTCCTCGATCCGGCGCACGATCGCCTCGACCAGTGTCGTCGTCTTGCCCGTGCCCGGCCCCGCGAGCACGAGCAGCGGCCCGCCGGCGTGGTCGACGACGCGCTGCTGGTGCTCGTCGAGGGTGGGGACGGCACCAGCCACCGGACGGCGCGCGAGGCGGTACGTCGTACCCGGGATCCTCACGGCTGGTGCGGCGGCGGTGGCGGTCATGGACCCATCACAACATCGAGCGCCGACAGTGCGTGGCAGACCTGCCAGGATGGCGGCCGTGAGCACGCGCACCGTCGCCATCCTGGCCTTCGACGACATGGAGGTCCTCGACTTCGCGGGCCCCTACGAGGTCTTCAACGTCGCCGGCGAGCTCGGCGAGGGCCGGCCGTTCGAGGTGGTGACCGTCGGCCTGACCGGCGAGCCCGCGGTCGGCCGCGGCGGCTTCACCGTCCTGCCCGACCACCGGCTCGCCGACTGCCCGCCGGTCGACGTGCTCGTGGTCCCCGGCGGCGCCGGCACCCGGGCGCTGGTGGACCACGAGGAGCTGGCCACCTTCCTGCGCGAGCGGTACGACGCCGTCGAGCTGCTCATGTCGGTGTGCACCGGTTCGATGCTGCTCGCGCGAGCCGGTCTGCTCGCAGGGCTGCCGGCGACCACCCACCACACGGCGTACGACGAGCTGGCCGCCCTCGACCCGAGCGTGGTCGTCGAGCGCGGCCCGCGGTTCGTCCACAGCGCGGAGCGGCTGTGGACGTCGGCCGGCGTCTCGGCCGGCGTCGACCTCGCGCTGGAGGTCGTCGAGCGGCTGGCCGGCCCGGCCGCCCGCGAGGTCACCGTGGCCGAGATGGAGTGGCTCTGGCCGTAGCCGCCTCGGCGGCGGCCGGGCCGCGCCGCCCGGGCAACCCGGCGTACCACCCGGCGAGCCGGCCCTCCTGGCTCACCTGCCGCAGCCGCTCCTCGATGTCGGCGACGTGGGTCCGGTCGGTGGCGACCAGGGCGTGGTCGCCCACGCGCAGCGCGGTCGCGGGCGTGGGCACGAAGAGCTGGTCGTCGCGCAGCAGCAGGGTGACGACGGCGCCCGGCGGAAGCCGCAGCTCGGCCACCTCGACGCCGGCGAGCCGGGACTCGGGCGCGACGGTGAACTGCAGCAGCGTCGCGTCGATGTCCTCCAGCGGCGCGGACTCGATGGCGACCGCCCGGGGGTTCTCCGCCGCGGCCGCGCCCGTGCGCCGCGCGACCCACGGCAGCGTCGGCCCCTGGACCAGCGTGAAGACGACGACGAGCAGGAAGACGACGTCGAAGACCCGCTCGGCGCCGGGCAGCCCGACGCTCATCGGGATGGTGGCGAGCACGATCGGCACGGCGCCGCGCAGGCCGGCCCAGCTGATGAAGACCTGGTCGCGCCAGGGCACCCGGAACGGCAGCAGGCAGGTCAGGACCGAGACCGGACGCGCGACCAGCGTCAGCGACGCCCCCACGACGAGGGCCCACGGGAGCGCCTCGAGCAGGCGGCCCGGGCTCGCGAGGAGGCCGAGCAGGACGAAGAGGCCGATCTGCGCGAGCCAAGCCATGCCCTCGACGAAGCCCTCGGTGGTGCTGCGGTGCGGCAGGTCGGCGTTGCCCAGCACCAGCCCGGCGACGTAGATCGCCATGATCGGGCTCGCGCCGACCAGGCCGGAGACGGCGAAGGCGACGAAGGCGATCGCGAGCGTCGCGAGCGGGTAGAGGCCGCTGGCCGGCAGCGCGCTGCGGCGCAGCAGCCACACCCCGGCCAGCGCGACCGCGACGCCGACGACGAGACCGACGACGAGCTGGTAGCCGATCTGCCCCGCGATGCTCAGCGCCCCCGAGTCCTCCCAGGCGTCGCTGGTGACCACCGTGACCAGCACGATCACCGGCGGGTCGTTGAACCCCGACTCCGCCTCGACGAGCGACCGCAGCCGCCCGCGCACCGGCATCGCGCGCAGCACCGAGAAGACCGCGGCCGCGTCGGTCGAGGACGCGACGGCGCCCAGCACGATCGCGGTGCGCAGGTCGACGTCGAGCACGAGCAGCACGAGCCCGGTCGTCACGGCCACGCTCACGAAGACGCCCGCCGTCGCGAGCACCGCCGCCATCGGCGCCACGGGCCGCACCGCCGCCCAGCGGGTCGTGAACCCGCCGTCGGCCAGGATCACCGCGAGCGCGAGGTTGCCGAGCACCTGGGTCAGCTCGGCGTCCTCGAACCGCAGCCCGAGCCCCGACTCCCCCAGCGCCAGGCCGATGCCGAGGTAGAGCAGCAGGCTGGGCAGCCCGGCCCGGGAGGCGAGACGCACCGCCGCGGCGGCGGCGAGGACCACGAGCGCGGCGACGAGCACGACGGTGTCCAGGTCGGCCGCCTCGAAGCGGCCGTCGAACCCCCCGAGGTCAGCCAGCCCCACGCGCGTGCCCCCGCCCCAGCACGGCGTCCACCTCCACCAGCTCGAGCTCCGCCGGCAGCGCGGAGGACAGGCCGTCGACGTCGTCGAACAGCAGGTCCGCGTCGCGCTCGGCGACCGCGGCGACCACGAGCCGCTCCGCGCGCTCCTCCGCGACGGCGACCGGGTCGTCGTACGCCGTCCCCGGCGCGGGCGCGGCCAGCTCGGTGCGCAGCTCGGCGAGGACCCGCACGTCGGCGCCGTCGCGCGTCGTCGCCCGGGTCAGCAGCGGCAGCACGACCTCGCCGGTCGGCCACTCGCGCACCTCCTCCAGGCCGGGCACGTGCGGCACGGGGCCGCAGTCGCCGACGCGCACGACGCGTCCCCGACGCAGCACGGCGACGCCGCGGCCCGCGCCGGCCCACGCGACGGACGTCCACGCCAGCAGGCCCACCACGGCCAGGGCGAGGACGAGGCCGACGGGAGTGGTCACGCTGCCAGCGTGACCGGTCCCGGGCGCGGAGCCCATGGGTGCTGCCACCCATTCTGGGAGGCTGGACCCGTGCGCCGCCTCTCGCTCTACTCGAAGGTCGTGCTGACCAACGGCGCGGTGTTCCTCGCCGGGACGGTGGCGCTCGCCCTCACGCCCGCCCGCGTGTCCGAGGACGTGCTGCCCTCCGAGGCGGTCGTGCTCGCCGTCGGGCTCACCGTGATGCTGGTCCTCAACGCCTTCCTCCTGCGCTCGACGCTGCGCCCGATCGACCGGGTGATCCGCGAGATGCGCACGATCGACCTGGTGCGCCCCGAGCGCCGGCTCGAGCAGCCGCCCGCCGGCCCCGGCGCCTCGCTGGTCACCGGCTGGAACGCGCTGCTCGACCGGCTCGAGGCCGAGCGCGCCGCCGGCGCCGCGAAGGCCCTGGCCGCCCAGGAG
This sequence comes from Nocardioides sp. IC4_145, assembly GCF_011250565.1. Taxonomy (GTDB): domain Bacteria; phylum Actinomycetota; class Actinomycetes; order Propionibacteriales; family Nocardioidaceae; genus Nocardioides. The sequence continues at coordinate 4,995 of NZ_JAANMS010000013.1, read as the reverse complement.
GCCGAGCGGCACCGGATCGCCCAGGACCTCCACGACGAGGTCGGGCAGAGCCTCACCGTCGTGCTGCTCGGGCTGAAGCGGGCCGAGGACCGGGTGCCCCCCGAGCTGGCCGACGTCGCCGAGGACCTCGCTCTCGTGCGCGAGAGCGCCCGCGCCGGCCTCGACGACGTACGCCGCGTGGCGCGCCGGCTGCGGCCCGGCGTCCTGGAGGACCTCGGCCTGCTGAGCGCGCTCGCCGCGCTGGCCAACGACTTCGCCGCGCTCGGCCGCGGGCACCTGACGCGCACCACCAGCCCCGGCCTGCCGCCGCTGTCGGCAGAGGCCGAGCTGGTGGTCTACCGCGTCGCGCAGGAGGCGCTGACCAACGTGGCCCGGCACGCCGGGGCGACCGAGGTCGGGCTGTCCCTGACCCGCGTCGGCGACTCCGTGGTGCTCGAGGTCCGCGACGACGGCCACGGGCGACCGTTCCCGACGGCCGGGTCCGGGGTGCTCGGCATGCGCGAGCGGGCCGTCCTCGTCGGCGGGACGCTCACCATCGACAGCGCGCCCGGCCAGGGCACGACCGTCCGGTTGGCGGTGCCGGTGTGAGCGGCACGCCCGGGACCACCCGGATCCTCCTCGCCGACGACCACACGCTGGTGCGCCGCGGCGTACGCCTCATCCTCGACGCCGAGCCCGACCTCGAGGTCGTCGCCGAGGCCGGCGACGGGGCCGAGGCCGTCGCAGCGCTGCGGGAGATAGACGTCGACCTCGTGGTGCTCGACATCGCGATGCCGCGGATGACCGGTCTGCAGGCGGCGCGCGAGATCAGCCGTCGCCCGCACCCGCCCAGGATGCTGATGCTGTCGATGCACGACAACGAGCAGTACTTCTTCGAGGCGCTCAAGGCCGGCGCCAGCGGCTACGTGCTGAAGTCGGTCGCCGACGAGGACCTCGTCGGCGCCTGCCGGGCCGCGGTGCGCGGCGAGGCGTTCGTCTACCCCGGCGCGATGGGCACGCTCGTGCGCGACTACCTCGAGCGGCTGCGCCGCGGCGAGCGCGTGCCCGAGACCGTGCTCACCGCCCGCGAGGACCAGGTGCTCAAGCTGGTCGCCGAGGGCGCCTCCACCCGCGAGATCGCGCGCCTGCTGACGATCAGCCCCAAGACGGTCGAGCGGCACCGCGCGAACATCCTCGCCAAGCTCGGCATGAACGACCGCACCCAGCTCACCCGCTACGCCATCCGCGCCGGACTCGTCGAGCCCTGACGAGCGCTGCGGTCAGCGGCCGCCACCCACCCGCAGCGTCGTGCCGGTGACGTACGACGCCTCGTCGGACATCAGCCAGCCGACCGCGTCCGCGACCTCCCGCGGGTCCCCGGCCCGGCCGAGCGGCACGGTCGGCCCGACCCGGGCCAGCCGTCCGGGCTCACCGGCGTCGGCGTGGATCGTGGTGTCGACGATCCCGGGCGCCACGGCGACGACCCGCACCCCGTCACGGGCCACCTCCTGCGCCAGCCCGAGGGTCATCGCGTCGACGCCGGCCTTCGCCGCGGCGTACTGCACGTACTCCCCCGGCGACCCGGTCGTCGCCGCCACCGACGAGATCGTCACGAGCACCCCGCCGGAGCCGCCCCGGCTGGTCGCCATCGCGCGGACGGCCGCGCGGGCGACGTACAGCGCGGAGGTGAGGTTGAGCTCGACGGTCCGCGCGACCACCTCGACCGGGGCGTCGGCCAGCGGGCCGACGTGCAGGGTGGCGCCGGCGTTCGACACCACACCGGTGAGCGGGCCGGCCGCGGCGAACAGCCGCTCCACCTCGCCCGGGTCGACCACGTCGACGCGCACCACGTCGCACGAGGCGCCGAGCCCCTCGACCTCGGCGCGGGTGCGGGCCGCGGCCTCCTCGTCGGCCCGGAAGGCCAGCACCAGGTCGTGCCCGTCGCGCGCCAGCCGCCGCGCGACCGCCGCCCCGATGCCGCGCGTGCCGCCCGTGACCAGGGTGCGGGGCCGGCCGGCCCGGGTGTCGTCCACGTCGTCCACGTCGTCCACGCGCAGCATCCTCGCGCGCCGGACGCCGCTGCGGAACTCCCGCGCCCCGCCCGTCGTTGACCGGTCATGACCACCGCGGGCGAGGTGTACGTCGTGGCGCTCGAGGCCCACGAGCGGCGTCGGTGGCGTCGTGCCGTGGTGTCGGCCTGGGCGCTGGCGAGCGCCGCGACGCTCGGCCACCTCGACGGCCCGTCGGTGGGCCAGTACGTCGTGCGGCGCCGCTCGGACGGCACCGAGGCGTTCCGGGTCGAGGCCGGCGCCGACGAGGAGGCCGCGCTCACCCTGCAGGCGCTCGAGGAGCAGCTGGCCGGGTGCCCGGTCGCGGAGTTCGAGGAGCGCTGGGGCATCGCCGGGGCGTGAGGCCCGCCGGAGCGCCCGTCAGCCGATCGGCCGCAGCACCCCGCTGGACTCGCGCAGGCCGTCGGCGTCGAGGGTCATCGTGCCGATGGTGAACGGCTCGGGGCGCACGCGCACCACCTTCGGGATCCCGCTCGGCCGCGTCTGCCACAGGCGCGACCCGTCGGGGGCGTCGGCCCAGGTGACGTCGAAGTCGCGCAGCTGCAGCTCGAGCCGGTCGGCGTGGACGTCGGCGCGGAGGTAGTTGGTCAGGCCGTACTGGAACATCCCGCCGTGCGTCACCTGCACCACCCCGTCGCGGGTGGCGGCGGAGACGTCGTGGACCTCGCCGGCGAGGTAGAGGTCGACGCCGTACTCGCGGAACGTCCGCCACAGCGCCGACCGGTGTCCGCCCTCCACCGTCAGGCCGCTCGAGCCGCGGGACCGCGGCACCGCGAGGACGGGCGCGTGGCCCTGCACGACGACCCAGGGGACGCCGTCGCGCCGAGCTCGCTCGAGGACGCCGCGCAGCCAGGCCAGCTGGGCCCGGTCGACCTGGACCCGCGCGCGGTGGGCGGTGATGTCGAGGACGTCGAGCGTGACCAGCTGGAGCTCGGGCACCGGCCGGACGGCGTACGCGAGCATCTCGTGCCGCGAGCCGCGCGGGCGGTCCTTCCACCGCGGCGAGCCGTCGGCACGCCGGGCGAACCACCGCGCCCACGCCTGCTCGAACGCCGGCACCAGCGCGCGGTCGCGCTTGCGCCAGGGGTTGTCCCCGAGCTCGTGGTCGCCGATGGCGGGCAGGACGGACAGCCCGCGGGAGCGGAACCGCTCCAGCCACTGCGGGTAGTACGTCGCCGCCGCCCGGCGGATCGCCTGCTTGCGCTCGCGGTGCGTCGCCACCGGGCCGAAGACCCGCGCGCCGGTCTTGTCGGTCTGCCAGTGACCCTCGACCAGGTCGCCGGCGACCAGCACGGACCCCGCGCGCTCGGCCACGAACGCGTCGAGGACGCGGTCCAGCGCCGTGCGGTAGGCCGCGTTGGTGGAGTTCTCCGACCGGCTCGGGCTCCACGAGGTGGGCCCGCGGCGCAGGTCGCCGACGTCGGCGTTGAGGAAGTCCGGGCTGGAGAGGAAGCGGTACGCCGCCCGCTCGGCGCGGCCGCCGAGCGAGAGCAGCCCCGTGGTCGCGGCACCGGACCGCCCCGTCGACGCCTCGACCGCGACCTGCTCGCCGTAGGCGGCCGTCACGACCAGCGGGACGCTCAGCCGGAGGTCGCGCGGCTGCACCAGGCAGCGCATCGTGTCGCCGTCGGCGCTGATGCTCGAGCGCTCGTGGATGACCGAGCTGGGCGTGCAGCCCGCCGGCAGCGCCGTGAACCGGGCCCCCGTCGCGCTCAGCTCCACGACCGCGACCTCGGACCCGCCGTCGACCTCCAGCACGGCGGCCACGGGGTCGCCGACCCGGACCGACGGGCCGACCTCCGACCAGTGGATGCCGACCGAGGCCGGCTCGGCGTGGCTCGGCCCGCCGACCGCGAGGGTCGACGAGGCGACCAGGGCGAGGGCGGCAGCGAGCAGGCGGCGGCGGCGACGCACAGGACCTCCAGGGAGCACGGACGGGGGGCTCCCGGCGGGTCCCGCACCGGGGCCCGTCGCCGCTGAGCGCCACCATCTTGACCCAGGGAACGCCTTCCCCGGGGCCGAACCGGTCGACGTGACCGATCGCACCCACCGCTCCCGCCCGGCGCCGCTCAGGCGTCGGCGGGACGCTCGTTGTAACCGTCCGCGACCTCCTGGCCGCTCAGCCGCTGGACGGCCGCCATGACCTCGTCGGTGAGCAGCCGCCGCGCACGACCGAGGGGTAGGCCGTCGTAACGCCCGCGCGGGTCGATCGGCTCGCCGAACGCCACGTCCACGTGGGCCAGCCGGGGCAGGCGGGCGCCGACGGGCTGCAGGCGCTCGGTGCCACGCAGTCCCACCGGCACGATCGGCGCGCCGGCGGTCAGCGCGAGGTGCGCGACGCCGGTGCGGCCCCGGTGGAGCCGGCCGTCGCGGGAGCGCGTGCCCTCGGGGTAGATGCCGAACGCCTCGCCCCGGGCCAGGACGTCCAGCGCGGTGTCGAGGCTGGCCATCGCGGCCCGGGTGTCGTCGCGGTCGACCGGGAGCATCCCGAGTCCCTCGAACCACGCGCGCTGCAGCCGTCCGCGGACGCCCGTCCCGGTGAAGTAGTCGGACTTCGCGAGGAAGACCACCTTCCGCGGCACGACGACCGGGATCACGACCGAGTCGGCGAAGCTGAGGTGGTTGCTGGCGAGGATCACCGGCCCGGTCGGCGGCACGTGGTGCAGCCCCGTGACGGTCGGTCGCCACACGGCGCGCGCCAGGGGCGGCACGACCGAGGCGAGGACGCCGTACACCGACGGTGCGCTGGGCATGTCCGCCAGCATGCTGGTTACCCACGGGTCCGCCGCATCGGCGCCGGACGGCTGAGCACGGGTACTCAGCCGGGTTGAGCCGTCGCCCCGATCCGCTGTCACCACCCGTCGCGGTGCGATGGTCGGCATGAGCCCGACCGCCCTCGCCACCTGCCCGACCTGCGGGTCGCACGTGCCCGCCGCGCGCCTCCCGC
>NZ_JAANMS010000012.1 GCF_011250565.1 Nocardioides sp. IC4_145 | reverse complement strand
CGCCTCGACCGTCGGCGGCCTGAGCACCCGGGGCGGCGACGCCGTGGTCACCGGCGTCTCGCTGAGCTCCCAGCGGGTCCGGCCCGGTGACCTGTACGCCGCCCTGCCCGGCGCGCGCGTGCACGGCATCGACTACGCGGCCGGTGCCGTCGAGGCGGGGGCGGTCGCGGTGCTGACCGACCCGGCCGGCGCCGACCGGGCGCCCGCCGGCGTACCCCTCGTGGTGGCGGACGACCCCCGCAGCCTCCTCGGACGCCTGGCCGCCCGCGTCTACGGCGAGCCCGCGACGCGGATGCGGATGGTCGGCGTGACCGGCACCCAGGGCAAGACGACGACGACCCGGCTGGCGGAGAGCGGCCTGACCGCGGCGGGCGTGCCGGCGGCGGTGATCGGCACCGTCGGCACCCGCGTCCGGGGCACCGACGTCGAGACGACGTTGACCACCCCCGAGGCGCCCGACCTGCACGGCCTCTTCGCCGCGATGGTCGACGAGGAGGTCGACACCTGCCTGATGGAGGTCTCCAGCCACGCGCTGGTGATGGGGCGCGTCGACGGGATCGTCTTTGACGTGGCGGTCTTCCTCAACCTCGGGCGGGACCACCTCGACTTCCACGCCGACGTCGAGGACTACTACCGCGCCAAGGCCTCGCTGTTCACCCCCGAGCGCGCCCGGCTCGCGCTGGTCAACCTCGACGACGAGCACGGCCGACGGCTGGCCGCCGAGACGACGCTGCCGGTCCGCACGTTCTCCGCGGAGGGCGCCGTGGGCGCCGACTGGCGCGCCGTCGACGTCGAGCTGCACCCGCACGGGTCCCGCTTCCGCGTGCTCGGCCCGGGCGGCGTCGACGTCCCCGCGGCCTGCCCGATCCCCGGTGGGTTCAACGTCGCCAACACCCTGGCCGCTGTCGCCGCGTGCGCCGAGGCCGGATTGGACGCCGCGACCGTCGCGGACGGCCTGGCCACGGGCGCCGGTGTCCCCGGACGGCTGGAGCGGGTCGAGGCCGGCCAGGACTTCGTCGTGGTCGTCGACTACGCCCACAAGCCCGACGCCGTCGAGGCGGCCGTCGCCGCACTGCGTCCCGTGACAGAGGGCCGGCTGCTCGTCGTGCTCGGCGCCGGCGGCGACCGGGACCCGGGCAAGCGCCCGATCATGGGAGAGATCGCGTCCCGCCTCGCCGACCTCCTCGTCGTGACCGACGACAACCCCCGCACCGAGGACCCCGCCGCGATCCGCGCCGCCGTGCTCGCCGGCGCTACGGGCGGAGCCGAGGTGCTCGAGGTCGGTGACCGCCGCGCCGCCATCCGCGAGGCGCTGGGCCGGGCCCGCGCCGGCGACGTGGTGCTCGTGGCCGGAAAGGGGCACGAGACCGGCCAGGAGGTGGCCGGCGTGGTCCACCCGTTCGACGACCGCGAGGTCGTGCGCGAGGAGCTGGAGGCGGTGCGGTCGTGATCCCCCTGACGCTCGACGAGGTGGCCGCGGTCGTCGGCGGCACCGTCGACGGCGACGGCACCACCCGGGTGACCGGACCGGCGTACCTCGACAGCCGCGAGCCCGTCGTGGGCGGGCTGTTCGTGGCGATCGCGGGGGAGCGCGTCGACGGCCACGAGTACGCCGCGCACGCGCACGCCGTGCTTGGCAGCCGGCCGACCGGGCGCCCGTCGGTCCTGGTCGACGACCCGGTCGCGGCCCTGGGCCGGCTCGGCCGCCACGTGGTCGACGCCACCGGGGCCGCCGTGCTGGCGCTCACCGGCTCCCAGGGCAAGACCGGCACCAAGGACTACCTCGCCCACGTGCTCGCCACGGTCGCGGGCAGCGGCGTGCCCGACGGCGTCGTCGCGACGCGAGGCAACTTCAACAACGAGATCGGCGTCCCACTCACCGTGCTGCGCGCGACCTCCGACACCACCCACCTCGTCGTCGAGATGGGGGCCCGTGGCATCGGGCACATCGGCTACCTGTGCGAGGTCGCGCCGCCGGCGGTCGCCGCCGTGCTCAACGTCGGCACTGCCCACCTCGGGGAGTTCGGCTCCCGCGACGCGATCGCGCAGGCCAAGGGCGAGATCGTCGAGGCGCTCCCCGCCACCGGCACCGCGGTCCTCAACGCGGACGACCCGCTCGTCGCCGCGATGGCGCCGCGCACCGAGGCCCGCGTGCTCACCTTCGGCCAGGCCGGTGACGTCACCTGGCGCGGCCTGGGCCTCGACGACCTCGGCCGTCCCACCTTCGAGCTCGGTCACGCCGGGCAGTGGCACCCGGTCGCGCTCCGCCAGGTCGGTGCGCACCAGGTTGCCAACGCCGCCGCGGCCGCCGCGATGGCGGTGGCCGTCGGGTGCGACGCCGCCGACGTCGCGGCCGCGCTGTCGACCGCCGAGAGCGCCTCGCGCTGGCGGATGGAGCTGCGCGAGCGCGCCGACGGCCTGGTGGTGCTCAACGACGCCTACAACGCCAACCCGGCGTCGACCGTCGCCGCCGTCGAGGCGCTCGCCGCGCTCGGCCGGCGCGGCACACGGCGTACCGTCGCGGTGCTGGGGGAGATGCGCGAGCTGGGCCCCACCAGCCACGACGACCACGTCGCCGTCGGTCGGGCCGCGGCCGAGGCCGGCATCGACGTCGTCGTCGCGGTCGGTGAGCCGGCTGCCGGCATCGCCGAGGGCGCCCGGGCGGTCGCGGGCTGGCGCGGTGAGGCGATGCTCACGGCGGGGCGGGACGATGCGCTCGCCTGGGTGCGGGAGAATGCTGCGGCCGGGGACGCCGTCCTCGTCAAGGCCTCGCGCGGCGTCGCGCTCGAGGTCCTCGCGGAGGGACTGCTGGAGGACGTGACGTGAGAGCCGTACTGCTCGGGGGTGGGTTGGCCCTGCTCATCTCCCTGCTCGGCACCCGGGTCGCGATCTCGCAGTTCACCCGGCTGGGCTACGGCCAGGAGATCCGCGACGACGGCCCGACCAGCCACCACACCAAGCGGGGCACGCCCACCATGGGCGGCGTCGTCATCATCGCCGCGACGGTGATCGGCTACTTCGCGGCGAAGCTGATCACGATGAGCGAGCCGTCCGCGTCCGCGCTGCTGCTGCTCTTCCTCTTCGTCGGCATGGGCCTGGTCGGCTTCCTCGACGACTTCATCAAGATCTCCAAGCAGCGCAGCCTCGGCCTGCGCAGCAAGGCCAAGATGGTCGGGCAGACCGTCATCGCGCTGGTCTTCGGCTTCCTGGCGCTCTCGCCGTGGCTGGAGGACGACCGCGGCCGCACGCCCGCCTCGGACCACATCTCGTTCATCCGCGACTTCACCGCGTTCGCGCTGCCGACCGTCGTGGTGATGGCGCTCATCTGGTTGATCGTGACCGCCACCTCGAACGCCGTGAACCTCACCGACGGCCTCGACGGGCTCGCCACCGGCGCGAGCGTGATGGTCTTCGGCGCCTACACGCTGGTGAACATCTGGCAGAACAACCAGTCCTGCGAGATCTCGCCCGGCGCCACCTGCTACGAGGTGCGCGACCCGCTCGACCTCGCGGTCATCGCCGCTGCCATCACCGGCGCGTGCTTCGGCTTCCTGTGGTGGAACGCCTCGCCCGCGCAGATCTTCATGGGCGACACCGGCTCGCTCGCGCTGGGCTCGGCGCTGGCCGGCCTCGCGATCCTGACCCGCACCGAGCTGCTGCTCGTCGTGCTCGGCGGCGTGTTCGTCGTCGAGACCCTCTCGGTGATGCTGCAGGTCGGCTGGTTCCGGATCAGCGGCGGCAAGCGGATCTTCCGGATGGCGCCCATCCACCACCACTTCGAGATGCTCGGGTGGGAGCAGGTCACCGTCGTCATCCGGTTCTGGATCGTCACCGGCCTCTGCGTCGCCGCCGGGCTCGGCATCTTCTACGCCGAGTGGGTGGCAGGCATCTAGTGCGCGATCCCGATCGCCTCCAGACCCTCGGCCAGCTCGACTCCTGGGAGGGCGTGCGGGCCGTCGTCGCCGGCTTCGGCGTCTCGGGCTTCGCCGCGGCCGACAACCTCCTCCACCTCGGCGCGACCGTGACGGCGCTCGACGAGTCGGCCGCGGGCAAGGAGGAGAAGGCCGAGCTGCTCGAGGTGCTGGGCGCCTCGATCCGGCTCGAGGAGGGTGCGACCGCCGTCCTGCCCGACGACGTCGACGTGCTCGTCACCAGCCCCGGCTGGCGCCCCGACGCGCCGCTGCTCGCCCAGGCGCACGCACGCGGCGTACCCGTCTGGGGCGAGGTGGAGCTCGCCTGGCGCCTGCGCCACCCCGAGCACGCCGCGCCCTGGCTGGCCGTGACCGGCACCAACGGCAAGACCACGACCGTGCAGATGCTCGACGCGATCCTGCGGGCCGCCGGCCTGCGCAGCGTCGCGGCCGGCAACGTCGGCCTGCCGCTGGTCGAGGCGGTCATGGACCCCACGCCGCACGACGTGATGGCCGTGGAGCTCTCGAGCTTCCAGCTGCACTACACGCGGTCGATGGCCGCCGAGTCCGCCGCGGTGCTCAACCTCGCCGAGGACCACCTCGACTGGTACGCCGGCGACTGGGCCGCCGGTCCTGGTGCGAACAGTGCGGACCCGATGCGCGCGTACGCCGCCGACAAGGGCCGGATCTACCAAGGCGTCGAGCGCGCCTGCGTCTACAACGTCGCCGACCCCGAGACCGAGCGGCTGGTCCGCGAGGCCGACGTGCAGGAGGGCGCCCGCGCGATCGGGTTCACCCTGGGGATGCCCGGCGTCGGCATGCTCGGCCTGGTCGAGGACATCCTCGTCGACCGGGCGTTCATCGAGGAGCGCGGCACGAGCGCCGCCGAGCTGTGCACCGTCGCCGACCTCGCCAGCCCTGCGCCGCACTTCGTCGCCGACGCGCTGGCCGCCGCCGCGCTCGCCCGCGCCCACGGCGTCTCGCAGCAGGCGGTGCGCGACGGCCTGCGCGCCTTCCGCCCCGATGCCCACCGGATCGCGGTGGTCGCCGAGCACGAGGGCGTGACCTGGGTCGACGACTCCAAGGCCACCAACCCGCACGCCGCCCAGTCCTCGCTCCAGGCCTACGACCCGGTCGTGTGGGTCGCCGGCGGCCTGGCCAAGGGCGCGCGCTTCGACGACCTGGTCCGCTCGGTGCGCGACCGGCTGCGCGGCGTCGTGCTGCTCGGCCGCGACCGCGGGGTCGTCGCCGAGGCGCTCGCGCGACACGCGCCGGATGTGCCCGTGATCGACGTCGGTGCCGGTGAGACTGGTCCCGAACAGGCTCCCATGGAGCGCGTCGTGGAGGCGGCGGCCACGTTGGCCCGACCCGGCGACACGGTCCTGCTGGCTCCTGGTTGCGCCTCCATGGACCTGTTCGCCAGCTACGCCGACCGCGGGGAGCAGTTCGCGGCCGCCGTGCGCAGGAGGACCGGGCAGGACTGAGTCGAGCGGATGCGAGGAGGCGGGCAGTGGCCACCACCGTCGAGCCGCCCGCCACCCGGCCCGACCCGTCCGCCGGGTCCGACGAGCGCCGGCCCGGCCGGTTCGCCTGGTTCGCGGCCGCGCGCGAGGCGCTCGACAAGCCGCTGACGGCGTACTACCTGCTGCTCGGCGCCTCGGGCCTGCTGCTGACCATCGGCCTGGTCATGGTGCTCAGCGCCTCGAGCGTCTACTCGTTCCGCATCTTCGACAACTCCTACGCGATCGTCACCCGCCAGCTGACCTGGGTCGCGCTCGGTCTGCCGGCGGCGTACGTCGCCAGCCGGATGAGCACGAGGTGGCTCAAGCGGCTCGCGTTCCCGGCGTACCTCGTCGCGCTCGTGCTGCTGCTGATGACCGCCTTCCTCGGCATCACCGTCAACGGCAACCAGAACTGGTTGGCGCTGGGTCCGGTGCAGATCCAGCCCTCGGAGATCGCCAAGCTGGCGCTCGTCATCTGGGCGGCCGCGACCTACGCCAACAAGGAGCGCCGGCTCGGCCAGCTGCACCAGATCATGGTGCCGGTCGTCCCCGGCCTGCTGCTGGCCACCGGGCTCGTCGTCGTCGGACGCGACCTCGGCACGGCGCTGGTCTTCATGGCGATCCTGCTCGGGATGCTGTGGGTGGTCGGCGCGCCGGCACGGTTCTTCACCTTCAGCCTGTCCGTCCTCAGCGTGCTCGCGATCTTCATCGCCTCGACCAGCTCCGAGCGGCTCGGCCGCATCACCACCTTCGTGGACCCGTTCCAGGACTACCACGACAAGGGTTGGCAGCCGGCCCACGGCCTCTACGCGCTCTCGACCGGCGGCGTCTTCGGTCAGGGCATCGGCGCCAGCCAGCAGAAGTGGGGTGACCTGCCCGAGGCCCACACCGACTTCATCTTCGCCGTCCTCGGCGAGGAGCTCGGCCTGCTCGGCACGCTGCTCGTCGTCGGCCTCTTCCTCACCATCGCGTACGCCGCGCTGCGGGTCGCCCGCGAGACCGCCGACCCGTTCGTGCGCTACTGCACCTTCGGCATCGTGGTGTGGCTGGTCGGCCAGATGATCATCAACGTCGGCATGGTGCTGGCCCTGCTGCCGGTGATCGGCATCCCGCTGCCGCTGGTCTCCTACGGCGGCTCCGCCCTGCTCCCGTCCCTGGTGGCACTCGGCCTGCTCATCGGGTTCGCCCGTCGCGAGCCGGAGGCGGCGCGCGCGCTGGCCCACCGCAAGCGCGACCGCGCCCGCTCGCTCGTAGGCTGACCCGCGATGCGCGTCCTGCTCGCCGGTGGTGGAACCGCCGGCCACACCTCGCCCCTGCTCGCCACCGCCGACGCCCTGAGGCGGCTGCGGCCCGACGTCGAGGTCACCTGCCTCGGCACGCCCCGCGGGCTGGAGAACCGCGTCGTGCCCGAGGCCGGCTACCCCCTCGAGCTCGTGCCGCCGGTGCCGCTGCCGCGCCGGCCCGGCGCCGACCTGTTGCGGGTCCCCGGCCGGCTGCGCGCCGCCGTCCGCGCGACCAACGACGTGCTCGACCGCGTCCGGCCCGACGTGGTCGTCGGGTACGGCGGCTACGTCTCGGTCCCGGCCTACCTCGCCGCCCGCCGTCGGGGCCTGCCGGTCGTCGTCCACGAGCAGAACGCGCTGCCCGGCATCGGCAACAAGGTCGGCGCCCGGGTGGCCCGCCGGGTCGCGGTGTCGTTCCCCGACACGCCGCTGCCGAAGGCCGAGCACGTCGGCCTGCCGATCCGCCGGATGATCGCCACGCTCGACCGCCCGGCGTTGCGCGCGGAGGCCCGCGCGTTCTTCGGACTCGACCCCGACCTGCCGACGCTGGTCGTCACCGGCGGCTCGCAGGGCGCCCGGCGGCTCAACCAGTCGGTCTCCGGTGCGGCCGCCGCGCTGGGCGAGGCCGGCGTGCAGGTGCTGCACGTCGTCGGCCCCAAGGGCGAGGCCACGCCCGCCGCCACCGGCACGCCGTACGTCGTCGTCGACTTCGTCGACCGGATGGACCTCGCGCTGGCCGCCGCCGACCTCATGGTCTGCCGCGCGGGCGCGTCGAGCGTGACCGAGGCCGCCGCGACCGGCGTGCCCGCCGTCTTCGTGCCGCTGCCCATCGGCAACGGCGAGCAGGAGCACAACGCCCGGCCGGTCGTCGACGCCGGGGGAGCGCTGCTGGTCTCCGACGCGGCGTTCACCGCCGAGTGGGTCGCCGCGACCGTCCCCGGCCTGGCCAACGACCGCGAGCGGCTCGCCACGATGGGTGCCGCCGCCAGCGACCTCATCCCGCGCGACGCCGACGAGAAGCTCGCGCGCATCGTGCTCGAGGTCGGCGGGGCCGGCGCGTGAGGGTCCCCGTCCCGGACGTCGTCCCGCCCGCCAAGGAGCTCGGCCGCGTCCACTTCGTCGGCATCGGCGGTGCCGGTCTCTCCGCCATCGCCCGGATCATGCTCGCCCGCGGCATCGCCGTCAGCGGCAGCGACGGCGTCGACAGCCCGACCCTGGCCTCCCTGCGCGACGCCGGCGCGACCGTCTTCGTGGGCCACGACGCCGCCCAGGTGGGCGACGCGGACACCCTCGTGGTCTCCACCGCCGTCCGCGAGGACAACCCGGAGCACGTCGAGGCCGTCCGCCGCGGGCTCCGCGTGCTGCCGCGCTCCTCGGCACTCGCCTCGGTCATGGCCGGCCGCCGCGTCGTCGCCGTCGCCGGCACCCACGGCAAGACCACGACCACCTCGCTGCTGACAGTCGCGCTCCAGGCCGCCGGCGCCGACCCGACCTACGCCGTCGGCGGCGAGCTGGCCGCGACCGGCACCAACGCCGCCGAGGGCACCGGCGACCTCTTCGTCGCCGAGGCCGACGAGAGCGACGGCGCGTTCCTGCACTACAGCCCGTACGCCGCGATCGTCACCAACGTCGACGCCGACCACCTCGACCAGTGGGGCACGCCCGAGGCGTACGCCGCCGCGTTCGACCGGTTCGCCGACACCGTCTCGCCCGACGGGTTCCTCGTCTGCGTGGTCGACGACCCGGGAGCGGCGGCGCTGGCCGAGCGGCACCGGGCCCTCGGCCGCCGCGTCGTCACCGTCTCCACCCGCGCCGGCAGCGGGGACGCCGTCGACGTCGGGCCGGACGCGCTCGCGGGGGTCACGCTCTGGTCACCCGGGGACCACTACCTCGCCGACGCGCTGGCCGCGCTGGCCACCGGGCTCACCCTCGGGCTCGACCGCGCCGCGCTGGTGGCCGGCCTGGCGGCGTACACCGGGACGAAGCGGCGGATGGAGCCCAAGGGCGAGGCCGGCGGCGTCCGCGTCTACGACAGCTACGCCCACCACCCCGTCGAGATCGTCGGGGACCTGCAGTCCGGCCGGGCGCTCGCGGGGGAGGGGCGGCTCGTCGTGGCCTTCCAGCCGCACCTGGTCTCGCGGACGCGGATCTTCGGCGAGGCGATGGGCCAGGCCCTCGGCGCCGCCGACGAGGTCGTGCTCACCGACGTCTACCTCGCCCGCGAGGAGGCCGATCCCGAGGTCACGGGGGCGTACGTCGCCCGCTCGGTGCCGTTGCCCGCCGATCGCGTCGCCGTGGTGCCCGACCTCGACGACGTGGCCGCCGAGCTGGCTCGCCGGGCGCGCCCCGGCGACCTCGTGCTGACCCTCGGCGCCGGCACCATCACCGCCGTCGGCCCCCGCGTGCTGGAGCTGCTGCGCGACCATGGCTGACCGGTCGAGCACCGACACCTTCGAGCGGACCCGCCGCCGGTTCGTCCGCCGGCAGCGGGCCGGCCGGCGACGCCGTTGGCGGCTGCTGCTCGTCGTGGTCCTCCTGCTCGCCCTGGTGGTCGGCGGGCTGTGGCTGGTCTTCTTCTCCGACCGGCTCGCCGTCCAGGGGGTCGAGGTGCGCGGCACGGAGACGCTGAGCGAGGGGGAGGTGCGCAGCGCGGCGGCCGTGCCCACCGGCGAGCCGCTCGCGACGCTCGACCTGGCGGCCATCGAGGCCCGGATCGAGACCCTCGCCCCGGTGCGCAGCGTCGACGTCTCGCGCCAGTGGCCCGACGCGGTGCTGGTGGACGTCGAGGAGCGCACCCCGGTCGCGGTCGTCTCCATCGGCGGGGAGTTCCGCGGCCTGGACGCCGAGGGCGTCGTGTTCGACCGCTTCCGCAAGGCCCCGCCCGGGATGCCGCGGGTCGAGGTCTCCGCCGACGTGGCCGACGACGCGCTGGTCGAGGCCGCCGCGATCGTCGCCGCGCTGCCCGGGGACCTCGCGGCCAAGGTCGACCACGTCGAGGTGCGCACCGTCGACCAGGTCTCGCTCGCGCTGCGCGACGGCCGCACCGTCCGGTGGGGGAGCGCGGACGCCTCCGAGCAGAAGGCCCAGGTCCTCGCCGGCCTCCTCGCCGCCCAGCGGGCCCCGATTTACGACGTCTCCGTCCCCGGCCAGCCCACCGTCTGCACCCAGCCCGCCGTCTGCGGCGACGACTGACCCCGCCGAGGGGTGGCGCTCGCGCAGGGTCGAGGTGGCGCTCGCGCAGGGTCGAGGTGGCGCTCGCGCAGGGTCGAGGTGGCGCTCGCGCAGGGTCGAGGTGGCGCTCGCGCAGGGTCGAGGTGGCGCTCGCGCAGGGTCGAGGTGGCGCTCGCGCAGGGAACGACGTGCAGCACCGCCAGGTCGGCGGGGCACGACACGCACGACACGCGGCGTGTCCTCCCGGATCGGGCGGTCTGTGCTGCCTAGTGTCGTCCGCACGACGAGGTTGACATAACTATAACCCTCCACCTGAGGGTCAGAGTTGCGGACACGCCGAGTCGGACGACTTCCCCGCGCGGGCCACCGCCCGCACGCACCGCACCCAGACCTGAACCGACCTCCACCGAAAGGCGAAGCCGCCGTGGCAGCTGCACAGAACTACCTGGCCATCATCAAGGTCGTGGGCATCGGCGGTGGCGGCGTCAACGCCGTCAACCGGATGATCGAGGTGGGGCTCAAGGGTGTCGAGTTCATCGCGATCAACACCGACGCCCAGGCCCTGCTCATGAGCGACGCCGACGTCAAGCTCGACATCGGCCGCGAGCTCACCCGCGGCCTCGGCGCCGGCGCGAACCCCGACGTCGGTGGCCGCGCCGCCGAGGACCACGCCGACGAGATCGAAGAGGTCATCAAGGGCGCGGACATGGTCTTCGTGACCGCCGGCGAGGGTGGCGGCACCGGCACCGGCGGGGCGCCGGTCGTCGCGCGCATCGCCCGCTCGCTCGGTGCGCTGACCATCGGCGTCGTGACCCGGCCGTTCGCCTTCGAGGGCCGCCGCCGCGCCAACTCCGCCGAGGAGGGCATCGCCGCGCTGCGCGAGGAGGTCGACACCCTCATCGTCATCCCGAACGACCGCCTGCTCTCGATCAGCGACCGCAACGTCTCGGTGCTCGACGCGTTCAAGCAGGCCGACCAGGTCCTGCTCCAGGGCGTCTCGGGGATCACCGACCTGATCACCACCCCCGGCCTGATCAACCTCGACTTCGCCGACGTCAAGTCGGTCATGGCCAACGCCGGCTCGGCCCTCATGGGCATCGGCTCGGCCCGCGGCGAGGACCGCTCGGTCGCCGCCGCGGAGATGGCGGTCTCCAGCCCGCTGCTCGAGGCGTCCATCGACGGCGCGCACGGCGTCCTGCTCTCGATCGCCGGCGGCTCCGACCTCGGCCTGTTCGAGATCAACGAGGCCGCCGCGCTGGTCGCGCAGGCGGTCCACCCCGAGGCCAACATCATCTTCGGTGCGACCATCGACGACGCCCTCGGCGACGAGGTGCGGGTCACGGTCATCGCCGCCGGCTTCGACGGGGGTACGCCGAAGCGCCGCGACGAAGGCACGGTGCTGCGCCGCGAGCCCAAGCCGCAGCAGAGCCAGGAGGAGACCCGCAACGCCGCCCAGGCGCTCGCGGCCGGCCGCGGCGACGCGCCCGCCCGCTCGGAGCAGCGCGAGCCGGTCGCGGCGGCGAGCCGCCCGCAGGCCGCCCCGTTCCAGCAGGCCGCGCCCGCCCAGCAGGCGCAGCCGGCCCAGCCTGCGGCCCGCCCGGCGCCGCGCCAGGTCCAGTTCGACGACGACGACCTGGACGTGCCGGACTTCCTGAAGTAGTCGGGTTGTACGCCTTCCGCACGACGCACGGCCCCGCCGGCCGGTCCGTGGAGCTCGCCTTCACCGACCGCTCCGGCGGGGTGAGCGCCGCGCCGTGGGACGAGCTGGACCTGGCCATCGAGGGCGACGACCCGGAGGAGGCCCGCACGGAGAACCTCCGCCGGGTGCTCGCGGACTTCGCCCCGGACGCGGCGCTCGCCGACCTGCGCCAGGTGCACGGCCGCGAGGTCGTGACCGCGGACGGGCCGGTCGAGCGCGTGCCCGGGGACGGGCTCGTCACCACCCGGACCGACGTCGTCCTGATGGTCCGCGCGGCCGACTGCGTGCCGGTGCTGCTCTCGGGCGGCACGGTCGTGGGGGCCGCCCACGCCGGCCGGGTGGGCGTCACCGCCGGGGTCGTCCCGGCGACGGTGGAGCGGATGCGCGAGCTGGGCGCGACCGACGTGGTCGCGTGGATCGGCCCGCACGTGTGCGGGGGTTGCTACGAGGTGCCGCAGGAGATGCAGGAGGAGGTGGGGTCGGTGGAGCCGACGACGGTCGCGACGACGACGTGGGGCACGCCGTCCCTCGCGCTCGGCGCCGGTGTCCGTGCGCAGCTCGAGCGGCTCGACGTGGAGGTCGTCGACGTCTCCCGCTGCACGGTGGAGTCGCCCGACCTCTACTCCCACCGACGCGACGGCCGAGGCGCCGGTCGCCACGCCGGACTGGTCAGGAGGCTCCCGTGAGGCGCCAGGAGCTGGCCGCGGGCCTGGCCGCGGTGCGCGAGCGGATCGCGGCTGCGTGCGACGAGGCCGGTCGCGCCCCCGACGAGATCACCCTCGTGGTGGTCACCAAGTTCTTCCCCGCCTCCGACGTGCGGCTGCTGGCCGACCTCGGCGTCACCGACGTCGGGGAGAACCGCCACCAGGAGGCGGAGGCCAAGGCCGAGGAGTGTGCGGACCTGGGTCTGCGCTGGCACTTCATCGGCGGCCTGCAGTCGAACAAGGCGGCCGCGGTCGCGGCGTACTCCTCGGTCGTGGAGTCCGTCGACCGCGCCAAGCTGGTCGGTCCCCTGGCCCGCGGGGCCGCGGTCCGCGAGCAGCCCCTCGACGTGCTGCTCCAGGTGAGCCTGGACCCGCCCGGGCGCGAGGGGCGGGCCGGTGTCGACCCCGACGCCCTGCCGGCCCTGGCCGAGCGGGTCGCGCAGGAGCAGGACCTGCGGCTGCGCGGCCTGATGGCCGTCGCGCCGCTGGGGGAGGACCCGGCGACGGCGTTCGCCCGGCTGGCCGAGGTGCGGGCGGCGTTCGTCGCCGAGCACCCGGCGGCGACCTGGTTGTCCGCCGGCATGTCCGGCGACCTCGAGCACGCGGTCCGCCTCGGCGCGACACACGTGCGGATTGGCTCCGCGGTCCTCGGTTCGAGGCCTGCGGGGAAGTAGTGTCCGGAACATCCAAGGAGTGCCCCCTGCGGGCGCTGAGTCCCGAAAGGTCACACCCATGAGCGGCGCGATGCGCAGGATCGGCGAGTACCTCGGCCTGCTCGAGGACACCGGCCGGTACGACGACGAGTACGACGGCGACGACTACCACACCCAGGAGACGACGCCGGTCGCCGCGGCAGCGCGCTCCCAGCGGCCCCGCGCCGCCGGCCCGGCCCCCGTGGCGGACCTCGCCGAGCGCCGCCGTCCGGTCGCGCCCGTGGCCCCCGTGCCGTCGCCCGGCGTGGTCGCGGAGCTCAGCCGGATCACCACGCTGCACCCGAGCACCTACAACGAGGCGCGCACCGTCGGGGAGAACTTCCGCGAGGGCGTCCCGGTGATCATGAACCTCTCGGAGATGGACGACGCCGACGCCAAGCGTCTCGTCGACTTCGCCGCCGGCCTGGTCTTCGCCACCCGTGGCACGATCGAGCGGGTCACCAACAAGGTGTTCCTGCTGTCGCCGCCCAACGTCTCGGTGGCCGCGGAGGACAAGCAGCGGATCGCCGAGGGCGGTTTCTTCAACCAGAGCTGAGGAGTCATTGAACGCCGTCTGGCAGATCGCTTACGGCCTCACCTGGGTCTTCGTCGCGCTGCTGTGGGCGCGGTTCGTCGTGGACTGGGTGCAGGTCTTCGCCCGGTCGTGGTCGCCGTCGGGTCCGCTGCTGGTGGTGCTCGAGGTCGTCTACTCGATCACCGACCCGCCGATCAAGGCGCTGCGTCGCGTCGTGCCGCCGTTGCGGCTGGGCAGCGTGGCGCTCGACCTGAGCTTCATCCTGGTGATGATCGTCGCCTGGATCCTGCTCAACATCTTCCGCGGGCTGGCCTTCTAGCCGCTGCGTCCCGAGCCCGACCAGCGCGTCCGCCGGGTCACACCAGTCCCAGGTCAAGCGCTATTGTTCGACGGAGCAGCTGCGCGACGCTCCGCCACCGCTCGGCGACCGCACTGCGAACGCTCTGCCACAACCGACACGACAACGAATGGGTGAGGTCATGCCGCTGACGCCTGAGGACGTGAGCAACAAGCGATTCACTCCCGTCCGGCTCCGCGAGGGGTACGACATGGGGGAGGTCGACCAGTTCCTCGACGAGGTGGAGGCCGAGCTCGCGCGGCTGACGAAGGAGAACGACGACCTCCGGGCCAAGCTGTCCTCCGTGCAGTCGGGCACCCAGCCGGTGCCGGTCGCCCAGCCGGAGCCCACCCCCGAGCCGGTCGTCGAGAAGGCGCCCGAGCCGGAGCCGGCCCCCGTCGCGCAGCCCGTCGCCGCGAACGTCGGCGGCCCGGTCGAGACGATCCGCGTCGAGACGGTCCCGCAGGCCTCGAACGCTGCGGCTCGCCTGCTCGAGATCGCCACCCGCAACGCCGACGAGCTGGTCGAGGAGGCGAAGAACGACGCCGACAAGATCGTCGGGGAGGCGCGCACCAAGGCCGAGCGCCTGGAGGCGGAGTCGAAGTCGAAGGCCGACCGCCTCGAGTCCGACGCCCGCACCCGCGCGCAGATGCTCGACTCCGAGACCGCCGAGCGCCGCCAGCAGATGTTCGGCGAGCTCGAGCGCGAGCGGGACCGCCTCAGCAGCGAGGTGGAGACCCTCCGCTCGTTCGAGCGCGAGTACCGCTCCCGCCTCAAGACCTACTTCACCCAGCAGCTCGAGGCCCTCGGCTCCACCGAGAGCGCCGCGCCGAACGACGAGCAGCCCGCCCCGAAGCGGCTCCGCTCGATCCTCGGCGAGGACGAGAGCTGACCCGCAGCACCGCACAGCACCACGCACGACTCTCGGACGGCCGGCCCCTCACCAGGGGCCGGCCGTCCGGCGTTCCGGGCCCCGATCCCGGCGCCTCCCGCGGTTCGCGGTTGGCCCGGCTCCCGCGCTCGGCTACCCTCCGCCCACACGGTGACCGCAGGTCGCCGGGCGACCGGCCCGAGGAGGACCGATGGCAGGCAGCGCTGGGAGGACCACCGCGAAGGCGGCGGGCAAGGGAGCGGGCAGCACCGAGGCGGCGGCGACCCAGGCGCCGCTGGCGAGCCTGGTCGTCAAGGAGGGCGAGGAGGCCTGGACGAGCGAGGAGCTCGCCGAGGTGATCGACGAGCTGCACGAGCAGCGCGAGCACAGCGCGTCCATCGTCGAGAACCTCGACGAGGAGATCTCGGACCTGATGCGGGACTCCGGCGACGGCGCCGGGCAGGACCAGGCCGACATCGGCTCGTCGTCGTTCGAGCGGGACCACGAGCTCACCGTGCTGAGCAATGAGCGCGACAAGGTGGCCCAGATCGACCGGGCCCTGGGGCGCATCGACGACGGCACGTACGGCGTGTGCGAGTCGTGCGGTGAACCCATCGGCAAGATGCGGCTGATGGCTTTCCCGCGTGCGACACTCTGCATGCCATGCAAGCAGCGCGAGGAACGTCGCTGAGCGACGACACCGACCGTCCCGCCGTACCCTCACCGCCGCGCCGGGCGCGTCTCCGGCTGCTGTTCGCCGGCCTGTTCGCGGTGCTGTACGCCGTCGACGTGGTCTCGAAGGTCCTCGCGGTCGAGCACCTCGCCGGCCGTCCGGACGTCGAGGTCGTCGGCGACCTGTTCGTGCTGCACCTGGTGCGCAACCCGGGTGCGGCGTTCAGCATGGGCACGGAGTACACCGTGGTGCTCTCCTGCATCGCGATCGTGGCTGCCGGTGTCGTCCTGTGGCTGGCCCGCCGCGTCGGGAGCGTCCTGTGGGCAGTGGCCCTGGGCGTGCTGCTCGCCGGGATCGTCGGCAACCTCACCGACCGGCTGCTGCGTTCCCCCGGGCCGCTGCGCGGGCACGTGATCGACATGTTCATGGTGCCGAACTGGCCGGTCTTCAACGTGGCCGACATCTGCATCAACGTCGCGGCGGGGCTGATCCTGCTGCAGGCGTTCCGCGGGATCCGGATCGACGGCACCCGGGAGGGTGAGGGCGCGTGACGCAGGTCGACCACCGGAGCCTGTCCGTGCCCGACGGCCTCGCGGGCGAGCGCGTCGACGCGGCCATCGCCCGGATGTTCGGGCTCTCCCGCACCCGCGCGGCCGACCTGATCGCCGCCGGCCACGTGCAGCTCGACGGCGCCGAGGTCGGCAAGAGCGACCGGGTGCTGCCCGGCGCCGTGCTCGACGTGACCATCCCGAGCATGGTCGACCCGCTGGAGATCGTGCCGGAGATCGTCGAGGGCATCGGGATCATCCACGACGACGACGCGATCGTCGTGATCGACAAGCCGGTGGGCGTCGCGGTGCACCCCTCGCCCGGGTGGTCCGGCCCGACGGTGGTCGGCCACCTCGCGGGCGCCGGCTTCCGGATCGCCACCAGCGGCGCCTCTGAGCGCCAGGGCATCGTCCAGCGCCTCGACGTCGGCACCTCCGGCGTCATGGTCATCGCCAAGTCCGAGCACGCCTACTCGGTGCTGAAGAACGCCTTCCGCAACCGCACGGTCGACAAGACCTACCACGCGCTCGTCCAGGGCCACCCGGACCCGCTCGAGGGCACGGTCGACGCCCCGATCGGCCGGCACCCGAAGGCGGACTACAAGTTCGCGGTCATGGCAGACGGCCGGGCCAGCGTCACGCACTACAACACCCTCGAGGCGCACCGGTTCGCCAGCCTGCTCGAGGTGCACCTGGAGACCGGCCGCACCCACCAGATCCGCGTGCACATGGCCGCCCTCAAGCACCCGTGCGTCGGCGACATCACCTACGGCGCCGACCCGACGCTCGCCCGCCGGGTGGGCCTGGAGCGGCAGTGGCTGCACGCGGTGCGGCTCGGCTTCGAGCACCCCGAGACCGGCGAGCAGGTGAGCTACGAGTCGACGTACCCCGCCGACCTGGCGCACGCGCTCGAGGTCATCCGTGACGCCCACTGACGCCTCCGCCGGTCCCGACGTGACGGTCCGCCCGGCCGTGCCGGGCGACGTCGGAGCGCTGGCCGCCGTGCACCTGCGCGCGCGGCGGGCGGCGCCGATGCCCGAGCCGGCGCACCCCGACAGCACGCTCGCGCCGTTCCTCGCCACCCGGATCGGTGCTGACCAGGTCTGGGTCGCGGAGGCGGGGGAGCGGGTCCTGGGCTACGCCCGGCACACCTCGACCTGGCTCGACGACCTGTACGTCGACCCGTCGGCCGCCCGCCAGGGCGTCGGGTCGCTGCTGCTCGACGTCGTCAAGGACCGGCTCGCGGACGGCTTCTGCCTGTGGGTCTTCGCCTCGAACACCCCCGCCCGCGCGTTCTACGCCCGCCACGGCCTGCTCGAGCTCGAGGAGACCGACGGCTCCGCGAACGAGGAGCATGCACCCGACGTGCGCATGGCCTGGCCCGGCCGCGACCCCCTGCGGTTCCTCCGCGGGCTGGTCGACGAGGTCGACGAGGAGCTGGGCGACCTGCTCGCCCGGCGCGCAGCCCTCACCCGGGCGATCCAGCCGCTCAAGACCGACCCCACCCGCGACCCCGCCCGCGAGCGGGAGGTCGCCGAACGGGTCGCCCGCCGGGCCCCGCGGCTCGGCACCGACCGGCTCGTGCCCGTCATGGACGCGATCATCACCGCCTCCCTCGACGCCGCCGCCGAGGACTGAGCAGGCGGCGCGTGCTGCTCGTAACGCGCTGTCCAAGCAGCTGCCGCGCCGTTCGAACGGCGCGGTAGTCGGTCGGACGGCGCGGACGTTGGTCGGACGGCGCGGTAGTCCTTCAGACGGCGCGTCAGTTGGGCGAACGGCGCGTTACAAGCCCACCCGCGGACCGCCTGAGACGTGCGTGACAGCCGACCGCACTGTCGGCGGCGAGTGCCAGCATGGGCCGCAGCCGTGAAGTAGCCTGACGTCCTTCCCCAAGGATCGACGCCGGGCCATCCACCCGGTGGCTGATGCTGCCCGCCTGCCGCTTCGACCCAGAGGAGCTCGATACCGCCGATGTCGACCGGCACCAAGGACTCCTTCGTCCACCTGCACGTCCACACCGAGTACTCCATGCTCGACGGGGCCTCGCTGCTCGACGGGCTCTTCGCGCGGACCGCGGACCTCGAGATGCCGGCGATCGCGATGACCGACCACGGCAACCTGCACGGCGCCTTCGACTTCTGGTCCAAGGCCCGCAAGCACGGCGTGAAGCCGATCATCGGCATCGAGGCCTACGTCACCCCCGGCACCCCGCGCGGGGAGCGCAAGCGGGTGCGGTGGGGCAAGGGCGACGTCAAGGAGGAGGGCGGCGACGACGTCGCCGGTGGTGGCGCCTACACCCACATGACGATGTGGGCGGAGAACACCGCCGGCATGCACAACCTCTTCCGGCTGTCCTCGCGCTCCAGCCTCGAGGGCTACTTCTACAAGCCGCGGATGGACAAGGAGATCCTCGCCGAGCACAGCGAGGGGATCATCGTCAGCACCGGCTGCCCCAGCGGCGCGATCCAGACCCGGCTGCGCCTCGGCCAGTGGGACGAGGCGGTCCGCGAGGCCGGCGAGCTGCAGGACATGTTCGGCCGCGACAACGTGTTCCTCGAGCTGATGGACCACGACATCTCGGTGGAGAAGCGGGTCCGCGACGACCTGCTCCGCCTCGGCCGCGAGCTCGGCATCCCGCCGCTGGCCACCAACGACTCGCACTACAACAACCCCGAGGACGCCGCCGCGCACGACGCGCTCATCTGCGTCGCGTCGGGCAAGCGGCTCTCCGACACCAACCGGCTGAAGTTCGACGGCGGCGGCTACTACATCAAGTCCGCCGCGGAGATGCGCGAGCTGTGGGCCGGCAAGCACGGCATGCGCGAGGCCTGCGACAACACGCTCGCGATCGCCGAGCGCTGCGAGGTCGAGTTCGTCGAGTCCACCGGCGGCTACATGGCGCGCGCCGACATCCCCGCCGGCGAGACCGAGGAGAGCTGGTTCCGCAAGGAGGTCTGGCGCGGCATCGAGTCCCGCTACCCCGGCGACCGGCTGACCGAGGAGGTCCGCGAGCGCGTCGAGATGGAGCTCGGCGTCATCTCGGCCAAGGGCTACTGCGGTTACTACCTCGTGGTCGCCGACTTCATCCAGTGGGCCAAGGACAACGGCATCCGCGTCGGACCGGGTCGCGGCTCCGGTGCGGGCTCGATCGCGGCGTACGCACTGCGCATCACCGACCTGTGCCCGCTGGAGCACGGGCTGTTCTTCGAGCGGTTCCTCAACCCCGAGCGTCCCTCGATGCCCGACTTCGACATCGACTTCGACGACCACCGCCGCGGCGAGGTCATCGCCTACGTCACCCAGAAGTACGGCGCGGACCGCGTCGCGCAGATCGCCACCTTCGGTCGGCTCAAGGCCAAGGCCGCGATCAAGGACGCCGCCCGCGTGCTCGACTACGGCTTCGCGATCTCCGACCGCATCACCAAGGCGCTGCCCGCCGACGTGATGGGCAAGGGCGTGCCGCTCAAGGAGCTGTTCAACACCGAGCACAAGCGGTACGGCGAGGGCGGGGAGTTCCGCGCGCTGCACGACTCCGACGTCGACGTCCGCACGATCTACGAGACCGCCGTCGGCCTCGAGGGGCAGATCCGCAACTGGGGCGTGCACGCCGCCGGCGTGATCATGTCCAGCGACCCGCTGATCGACATCGTGCCGATCATGTCGCGGCCGCAGGACGGCGCGATCATCACCCAGTTCGACTACCCGATGTGCGAGGCGCTCGGGCTGGTCAAGATGGACTTCCTCGGCCTGAGCAACCTCCACATCCTGGAGAACGCGCTGGTCGACATCGAGGCCAACCGCGGCGAGAAGGTCGTCCTCGAGGAGCTGCCGTTCGACGACCGGCCCACCTACGAGCTGATGGGCCGCGGCGACACGCTCGGCGTCTTCCAGCTCGACGGTGGCGGCATGCGGGCGCTGCTGCGCTCGATGCAGCCCGACCAGTTCGCCGACATCACCGCGGTCAGCGCGCTCTACCGCCCCGGCCCGATGGGTGCGGACTCGCACAACAAGTACGCCCGGCGCAAGAACGGCCGCGAGCCGATCGACCCGATCCACCCCGCGCTGGCCGAGGCGCTCGAGCCGGTCCTGGGGGAGACCTACGGCCTGATCGTCTACCAGGAGCAGGTCATGGCGATCGCGCAGGTGCTCGCCGGCTTCACCCTGGGCGCCGCGGACAACCTGCGCCGCGCGATGGGCAAGAAGAAGAAGGAGGAGCTGGACAAGCAGTACGCCGGCTTCCAGGCCGGCATGCTCGAGCGCGGCTATCCCCAGGACGCGATCGACACGCTCTGGGCGATCCTGCTCCCGTTCTCCGACTACGCCTTCAACAAGTCCCACTCCGCGGCGTACGGCGTCATCACCTACTGGACCGCCTACCTCAAGGCCAACTACCCGGCCGAGTACATGGCGGCCCTGCTGACGTCGGCCAAGGACGACAAGGACAAGCTGGCGATCTACCTCAACGAGTGCCGCCGGATGAAGATCCAGGTGCTCCCGCCCGACGTGAACTCCTCCGCGCACGACTTCACGCCGGTCGGCTCCGACATCCGCTTCGGCCTCACCGCGATCCGCAACGTCGGCGCGAACGTCGTCGACGGCATCGTGGCCGCCCGCGAGGAGAAGGGCCGCTACACCGACTTCAACGACTTCCTCGACAAGGTGCCGGCCCAGGTCTGCAACAAGCGGGTCATCGAGTCGCTGATCAAGGCCGGCGCGTTCGACGACCTGAAGCACCGGCGGCGCGCGCTGGTGGCGATCCACGAGACGGCTGTGGACCAGTACGTCGACATCAAGCGCAACGAGGCGATCGGCCAGGACTCGCTCTTCGGTGGTCTCGACGACACCTCCGGCTTCGGGGTCTCGGTCGCGATCCCCGACATCGACGACTGGGACAAGATGACCCTGCTGGGTCACGAGCGGGAGATGCTCGGGCTCTACGTCTCCGACCACCCGTTGCTCGGGCTCGAGCACGTGCTGGCCGACGGCACCGACTGCACCATCGGCCAGCTGATGCTCGACGAGGACCGCTCCGACGGGTCGCCGATCACCGTCAGCGGCCTGGTGACCTCGGTGCAGCGCAAGATCACCAAGCGCGGCGACGCCTGGGCGCTGATCACGCTCGAGGACCTCGACGGCGCGATCGACGTGCTGCTGTTCCCCAGCGCCTACCAGCTGGCCAGCACCTACCTCACCGAGGACGCGATCCTCACCGTCAAGGGCCGGCTCTCGCGCAGCAAGGACCAGCCGGAGATCCACGGGCAGGAGGTCACGGTCCCCGACATCTCCGAGGGCCCGTCGGGCCCCGTGGTGATCAAGGTGCCGCAGACCCGTGTCAACACCGATGTGGTGGCTCACCTCAAGGACGTGCTCTCCACCCATCCCGGCATGACCGAGGTGCACCTGCGCGTCCTCATGCGCGACAAGACCCTCGTGATGCGCATCGGCGACCACCACCGGGTCACCCCGAGCCCTGCGCTCTTCGCCGACCTCAAGCAGCTGCTGGGGCCCGGGTGCCTGACCAGCTGACCGCGCCGGCCCGGGCCGGGCTCGCGTCGCCGCCCCGGCGCTCGCCGGTGCTGGCGCTCGTCGCCCAGGCCCTCGCCGTGGTGGTGGCCCTGGTGGTCGCCGGGCTCGTCGCGGCGGTGGTGTGGTTCCAGCTGTGGTCGCCGTCGACCGGCGTGGTCCAGGACGGTCGCTGGTTCACGAACGAGGACGGGCTGCGCAGCGCGTTCGCCGGCACCGGGCTGTTCGTGCTCGTCGCGGTGCTGACCGGCTTCCTGGTCGGTGCGGTCACCGCGTTCCTCTTCGACCGCTCCGAGCTGCTCACCCTCGCCGCGACCATCGTGGGTGCGGGGCTCGGCGGGTGGCTGATGCTCCGCCTGGGCCTGGAGTGGAGCCCGGCGGACCCCCAGGTGCTCGCGCGCACCGTCCCCGACGGCACCGAGCTGGAGTCCGCGCTCGTCGTCGACCTGCCGCACGCCTGGCTCGCCCTCCCGGGCGGCGCGCTCGTCGGCATGGCGGTCGTCTTCCTCGTCACCACCAAGCGCGCCGTCGCCGGGACCGACCCGCACTGACGGCGCGGTCCGCCGCGTTCGCCCAGGCGGCGCTCAGCGGAGTCGCGGTGCGGCGACGTCCGGCGCGGGCCCGGGGACGCAGGTCACGCGCAGCCGAGGGGATCCGACGAGCGAGTCGAGGCAGGGACCGAGGGTCCGCGGCGGTCCGACGCGGGGCCCGCGGGCCGGCTCGGGCATCGGCACGGGACGCGGGAGGTGGTCGGTGCGCCACCGTGGCATCGGCACCGGAGGACGGCCCGGAAGCACCAGGGGCATGTCCACCGCCTGGTCGTGGACGGGCGCGTCCCGGGCGAACGATCGCGGTGCGTGCTCGTCGTCGAGAGGCACGGCGGCGGCGCCGGGCGCCCACGTCAGGACGGCGACCAGGCCGGCTGCGGACGCGAGGAACGGGAGCGTGTTCATGCCGCTGGGACGGGAGGGCACGGTCGGGGGTTCCCTCGATCCTCCGTCTGCTTCTGACCTGAGGCGGTCATCCCGGTACGCCGGCGCCCGTCGTCGGACGGGAGCAACGCGCGTCCTGGAGCATCGGCGCAGCCCGACGTCGGTCCGGGGCCGCCGTTCGTCCCGTCCGACGACGGTGGCCGGGTTCGTGCTCCGACCCGCGCGACCGCCGGCGCTCAGCGACCGATCGGCGCGACGACGGCCGACGTGGCGGCGACCAGGTCGGCGGGGGAGAGGCCGAGGTCGAGCCCACGCCGACCGCCCGAGACGTAGACGGTCGGGTGCTCGAGCGCGGTCGCGTCGACGACGGTGGGGTGCGGGCGCTTCTGGCCGACCGGGGAGATGCCCCCGGCGACGTACCCCGTGGCCCGCTCGGCAGCGGACACGTCGGCCATCGCCGCCTTGCTCCCGCCAAGGGCGCGGGCGAGCGCCTTGAGGTCGAGCTGGCGGTCGACCGGAACGATCCCGACGACCAGCTTGCCGTCGACGTTCGCCATCAGCGTCTTGAACACGCAGGCCGGCTCGAGCCCGAGCGCCTCGGCCGCCTCGAGCCCGAAGGACGCCGCGCGGGGGTCGTGCTCGTACTCGTGGGTGGTGAACGCGATCCCGGCTGCCGTCAGCGCGACGGTCGCGGGAGTGCCGCCGGCGCGTCCCTTCTTCGCCATGTCCGGCTCCTCAGGAGGTGTAGAGGCAGAACGGGTGCCCCGCGGGGTCGAGCAGGACCCGCACACCCTCCTGCGGCTGGTGGGCGGGGAGGGTGGCGCCGAGCGCGACGGCTCGCTCCGTCTCGACTTCGAGGTCGGTGACCTCGAAGTCGAGGTGCACCATCATCTGCTGGCTGTCCGGCCCAGCCGGCCACGTCGGCGGCACGTAGTCGTCGTTGCGCTGGATGTTGAGGTAGACCACGCCCTCGCCCGGGTCGAGGGAGGCGTCGTCCTCGTCCAGGTGGTGGACGGTCCACCCGCGGAGCTCGGCGTAGAACGCGGCGAGCACGGCGACGTCCGGGGCGTCGAGGACCACGCCCCACCAGTCGTGGCGCGCCCACCGGTCGGTCGGGCGTGGCGCGTCGGGTCCGGCAGCGCTCATCAGTTCGGCGACCAGCGCGTGCGGGCGACGTCGGTGGCCGGCAGGGACGGGATGACGTTCATCGCGCGCAGCTCGGTGCGCAGCAGGTCGGTGACGAGCACGAGCCGCTCCTCGGCGTCCTCGGCCTCCAGCAGCATCTGCCGCTCGGGCATGGGCAGGGGAGCGCACGCCGCCAGCGTCCAGGAGAGGTACGACGGGTCGCGCGGCAGAGTGCCGTCGTACGGGTCGGCGCGGATCTCGGCGAGCGCCGCCCGGTAGGCCACGAACGTCGCGCGCGCCTGCTCGAGCAGCTCGTCGGGCACCGGCTTGGTCGGCTCGGGCCGGTCGACGACGTGGCCGACGGGGAAGAGCCCGGTGGAGTCGAGGTGGTCGAGCTCGATGCGGTCCAGCCCGACGGCGACGACGTCGAAGGAGCCGTCCGGGTGGGGCTCGACCTCGGTGAGCTGCACGCGCACGCCGATCCGG
This sequence comes from Nocardioides sp. IC4_145, assembly GCF_011250565.1. GTDB lineage: Bacteria > Actinomycetota > Actinomycetes > Propionibacteriales > Nocardioidaceae > Nocardioides. Next base: position 62,906 of record NZ_JAANMS010000012.1, on the reverse strand, counting down.
TAGAGCGACTGCGCGCCGTGGTCGCCGACCTCGTAGCCCTCGCGGATGGCGACCGAGCCGAAGACGCGCTCGGCGGGGTCCTCGACGCGCAGGAGGTGGTGGACCATCGCGCGGTAGCGGTCCTCGAAGACGGTCAGCGGCACGCTGACGCCGGGGAAGAGCACCGCGTTGAGCGGGAACATCGGCAGCGTGTCGGTCACGGGACCCAACCTAGTGCGACGAGGGTGGGTGGTCCGGCCGGCGTCGCCGGTTCGGGGCGGCACCGGCCGCGAACGTAGGATCGGCCCCATGATCCGCCGCATCGACCTGCGCGGGACCGAGCGTCCCGTCGACTACCGCGACGTCGTCCCGAGGGCCGACTTCGACGTCGAGGCAGCGGTGCCCGCGGTGCATGCGATCTGCGAGTCGGTGCGCACCCGCGGGGTCGACGCGATCAAGGAGTACGCCCGCCAGTTCGACGGCGTCGAGCTCGACGAGCTGCGCGTGCCGGCCGGCGCCACCACCGAGGCGCTCGAGCGGCTCGACCCCGCCATCCGCGCAGCGCTGGAGGAGTCCGTCCGCCGGCTCCGCGCGACGTGCGAGGCCGAGCTGGAGCGCGACGCCGTCACCGACCTCGGCCCGGGCGCGCGGGTGACGCACCGCAAGGTGCCGATCCGCCGCGTCGGCCTCTACGTCCCCGGCGGCCTCGCGCCGCTGGTCTCCAGCGTGCTGATGAACGTCGTGCCCGCCCAGGTCGCCGGCGTCGAGTCGATCGCGCTGGCCTCGCCGCCGCAGCGGGACTTCGGCGGCGAAGTCCACCCGACGATCCTGGCGGCGTGCGCGCTGCTCGGCGTCGACGAGGTGTACGCCGTCGGCGGCGCCCAGGCGATCGCAATGTTCGCCTACGGCACCGGCCCGTGCGAGCGGGTCGACCTGGTCACCGGTCCGGGCAACATCTACACCGTCACCGCCAAGCGGCTGCTCAAGGGCCAGGTGGGCATCGACTCCGAGGCCGGGCCAACGGAGATCGCCATCCTCGCCGACGACACCGCCGACGCGGCGTACGTCGCCGCCGACCTGGTCAGCCAGGCCGAGCACGACCCGCTGGCCGGCGCCGTGCTGGTCACGCCGTCCGAGCGGCTCGCCGCCGCGGTCGAGGCCGAGCTGGACACCCAGGTCCTGGCCACCAAGCACAGCGAGCGCATCCGCACCGCGCTGACCGGGCCGCAGTCGGGCGTCGTGCTCGTCGAGGACCTCGAGCAGGGGCTCGACGTCGTCAACGCCTACGCGGCCGAGCACCTCGAGATCCACACCGAGGACGCGGCCGGCTGGGCCGCGCGCGTGCGTAACGCCGGTGCGATCTTCGTCGGGCCGCACGCGCCGGTGAGCCTGGGCGACTACTGCGCCGGCTCCAACCACGTGCTGCCGACCGGCGGCTGCGCCTGCCACTCCTCGGGGCTCTCGGTGCGCGCGTTCACCAAGTCGGTGCACGTCGTGGACTACTCCCGCGGGGCGCTGGCCGAGGTGGCCGACCACGTCGTGACGCTGGCCGAGGCCGAGGACCTGCCGGGCCACGGCGCCGCGGTGCGGGTCCGGTTCCAGGACTGACGGGACCGCCATGACCTTCCCCCCGATCCGGGAGGAGCTGCGCGGCCTCGAGCCGTACGGCGCCCCCCAGCTGGACGTGCCGGTCCAGCTCAACACCAACGAGAACCCCTACGGCCCCTCCGAGGCCTGCGTCGCCGACATCGCGGCGTCGGTCGCGGAGGCCGCCCGCGGGCTGCACCGCTACCCCGACCGCGAGCACGTCGCGCTGCGCACCGCCCTGGCGGACTACCTGTCGCAGGACACCCCGCACGGGGTTGCGGTCGAGCAGGTGTGGGCGGCCAACGGCTCCAACGAGGTGATGCTGCAGCTGCTGCAGGCCTTCGGCGGGCCGGGCCGCTCGGCGCTGAGCTTCGCGCCGACGTACTCGATGTATCCGGAGTACGCCCGCGACACCTCGACCGCCTGGGTGCAGGGGCGCCGGGCCGACGACTTCTCCCTCGACCTCGACGCGGCCGCCGCGCTGGTGCGCGAGCACCGGCCGAGCGTCGTGCTGCTGCCCTCGCCGAACAACCCGACCGGCACCGCGCTGCCGCCCGAGGCGGTCGCGGTGCTGTGCGAGGCGGCGGCGTCCTACGAGCCGCAGGGCCTGGTCGTGGTGGACGAGGCGTACGGCGAGTTCCGCCGCGCCGGCGTCCCGAGCGCGCTCGAGCTGCTGCCGACCCACCGCAACCTGGTGGTCACCCGGACGATGAGCAAGGCGTTCGCCGCCGCCGGGCTGCGGCTGGGCTACCTCGCCGCCGACCCGGCGATCTGCGACGCGATCCGCGTGGTGCGGCTGCCGTACCACCTCTCGGCCGTGACCCAGGCCGCCGCACTCGCGGCGCTGCGGCACGCGCCGGAGCTGCTCGGGAAGGTCGACGAGCTGCGCGGCGAGCGGGATCGGACGGTCACCTGGCTGCGCGAGCAGGGCCTGCAGGTCGCCGACAGCGACGCCAACTTCGTGCTGTTCGGGACCTTCGCCGACCGCCATGCTGTCTGGCAGGGCCTGCTCGACCGGGGCGTGCTGGTCCGCGAGGTCGGTCCGGACGGCTGGCTCCGGGTCTCGATCGGAACACCCGACGAGATGGATGCGTTCAAGCACGCGATGACCGACGTACTGATCCAGCCGATGGAGGAGAAGCGATGAGCCGGACCGCACGGATCGAGCGGCAGACCAGCGAGTCCAAGGTGCTCGTCGAGGTCGACCTCGACGGCTCGGGCCGGCACGACGTCTCCACCGGCATCGGCTTCTACGACCACATGCTCACCGCGTTCGCGCGGCACAGCCTGGTCGACCTGACGGTGCAGTCCGAGGGCGACCACTGGATCGACGCCCACCACACCACCGAGGACACCGCGATCGCGCTCGGGCAGGCGCTGCGCCAGGCGCTCGGCGACAAGGTCGGCATCCGCCGGTTCGGCGACGCCACCGTGCCGCTCGACGAGGCGCTCGTCCACGCGGTCGTCGACGTGTCCGGGCGGCCCTACTGCGTGCACACCGGCGAGCCCGAGGGGCAGCAGTACGTCCAGCTCGGCGGGTCGACGCCGGCGTACCTCGGCTCGCTGACCCAGCACGTCTTCGAGTCGATCGCCTTCCACGGCCACTTCGCCCTGCACGTGCGCGTGCTGGCCGGCCGCGAGCCGCACCACATCGTCGAGACGCAGTTCAAGGCGTTCGCGCGCGCGTTCCGCGACGCCGTGGCGCTCGACCCGCGCGAGACGGGCATCCCGTCGACGAAGGGTGCTCTGTGATCACCCCACGACGTTCTCCGGCTCCTCCGCTGCGCTCCTCCGCCGGACAACGCCGCGGGGGCCCCGATCTCGTGGGGTCGATGTGACTGCGAAGGTGGCGGTCCTGGACTACGGGTCGGGCAACCTCCGCTCGGCCGTGCGCGCGGTCGAGCGCGCCGGCGCCGACGTCGAGCTGACCTCGGACTTCGAGACCTGCCTGGCCGCCGACGGCCTGTTGGTCCCCGGCGTCGGCGCGTTCGCCGCCTGCATGGAGGGCCTGCGCGCGATCAAGGGTGACCGGCTCATCGGGCGCCGGCTCGCGGGCGGTCGCCCGGTGCTCGGCATCTGCGTGGGGATGCAGATCCTCTTCGGCCGCGGCGTCGAGCACGGCGTGGAGACCGAGGGCTGCGACGAGTGGCCCGGCGTGGTCGAGCGGCTCCAGGCGCCGGTCGTGCCGCACATGGGCTGGAACACCGTCGAGGCGCCGGAGGGCTCGACGCTCTTCTCCGGCATCGAGGACGAGCGCTTCTACTTCGTGCACTCCTACGGCGTGCGCGACTGGACGCTGGTCACCAACGACCGGACCCGGGCGCCGCTGGTGACGTGGGCCGAGCACGGTGGCGACCGGTTCGTCGCCGCCGTCGAGAACGGGCCACTCACCGCGACCCAGTTCCACCCCGAGAAGTCCGGCGACGCCGGCGCGGCGCTGTTCCGCAACTGGGTCGCCTCGCTCTGAGGCCTGACCCCGCCCCGCGTCGTACTCCGTCCTCCGTCCCGCCCAGCCAGGAAGAAGTCCATGTCCTACCTCCAGCTCCTGCCCGCCGTCGACATCACCGAGGGCCGCGCGGTCCAGCTGGCGCAGGGCGTCGCCGGGTCCGAGCGGGTGTACGGCGACCCGGTGGCCGCCGCGCGCCGGTGGCAGGACGCCGGGTCGGAGTGGCTGCACCTGGTCGACCTCGACGCGGCGTTCGGCCGGGGGAGCAACCGCGAGCTGCAGGCGGAGATCGTCGGCGCGCTCGACATCGACGTGGAGATGAGCGGCGGCATCCGCGACGACGAGTCGCTCGAGGCGGCGCTCGCGACCGGCTGCCGCCGGGTCAACATCGGCACCGCCGCGCTGGAGAACCCCGAGTGGTGCGCGCGGATCATCGCCGAGCACGGCGACCGGATCGCGATCGGCCTCGACGTGCGCGGCACGACGCTCGCCGCCCGCGGCTGGACCAAGGACGGCGGCGACCTCTACGAGACCCTCGCGCGCCTGGACGCCGAGGGCTGCGCGCGGTACGTCGTCACCGACGTCAACAAGGACGGCATGCTCGACGGCCCGAACCTGCAGCTGCTGCGCGACGTCTGCGCCGTCACCGACCGCCCGGTCATCGCCTCCGGCGGCGTCTCGACGCTCGACGACATCCGCGCGCTCATGGACCTGGTGCCCGAGGGCGTCGAGGGCGCGATCGCCGGCACCGCGCTCTACGAGGGCCGGTTCACCCTCGAGGACGCCCTCGCACTCACCCGCGGCGGCGCGTCGTGACGCTCGCCGTCCGGGTGATCCCCTGCCTGGACGTCGACGCCGGCCGCGTCGTCAAGGGCATCAACTTTCAGGACCTCCGCGACGCGGGCGACCCGGTCGAGCTGGCCAAGGTGTACGACGCCGAGGGTGCTGACGAGCTGACCTTCCTCGACATCTCCGCCTCCCACGAGGGCCGCTCGACCACGATGGAGATCGTGTCGGCGACCGCCGAGCAGGTCTTCATCCCGCTGACCGTCGGCGGCGGCGTCGCCTCGACCGCCGACGTCGACCGGCTCCTGCGTGCCGGCGCGGACAAGGTCGCGGTGAACACCGCCGCCATCCGCCGCCCCGAGCTGGTCGCCGAGATCGCCGACCGGTTCGGCAACCAGGTGCTCGTGCTCTCCGTCGACGCCCGGCGCGCCCCCGGCACGGACTCGGGCTTCGAGGTCACCACCCACGGCGGCCGGCAGTCCGCCGGCCTCGACGCCGTGGGGTGGGCCGTCCGCGCCGCCGAGCTCGGCGCCGGCGAGATCCTCCTCAACGCCATGGACGCCGACGGCACCCAGGACGGCTTCGACCTCGAGCTGATCCGGGCGGTGCGCCGCGAGGTCTCGATCCCTGTCATCGCCTCGGGCGGCGCCGGCCGCGTCGAGCACTTCCCGCCCGCGGTGGACGCCGGCGCCGACGCGGTCCTCGCCGCCACGGTCTTCCACTTCGGCATGCTGCGCGTCGGCGACGTCAAGCACGCGCTCACCGAGGCCGGCCACCCCGTCCGGTGACGATCCGTCCGCGGTCCTCGGTCTGTGCCGGGGTCTGTGCCCTGGGGTACGCGCCGGGGTCTCGGGCGTCGGCGATCGTTCAATTGCGCGGAAATGTCGTTGCGCAAGCGGTTGCGCACGGACACTTCCGCGCAATTGCGCGGTTGTGGCGCGCCCGTGGCCCGCGACTCGTGGAGTGGCCGGTGGGTCCGTCCGGCCCGGCGGACCCGGCTGACCGGGTGACGGACGAGCGATGAGGGTCGTCGCGCTGCACGTCGCGCCGGAGCGGCACGCCCCGATGGAGGAGCGGGCCGCGATCGAGGTCGTCGCCGGCCGCGGCGTCGTGGGCGACCGGTGGTTCGGCACGAGGCACCGGCACGTCTCGGTGCAGTCCGCCGAGGCGCTCGCCGAGGCCGCGGCCGACCTCGGCCGGCCCGTCCCGCCGAGCGCCACGCGACGTACGGTCACGGTGGCGGGGCTCGACGTCCCCACCGAGCCCGGCGCCCGTCTGCTGGTCGGCGGTGAGGGCGGTGTGCTGCTCGAGGTGGTCCGCGTCGCCGCGCCCTGCCGGATCATGGAGACCTCGATGGGGCCCGGGGGAGCGGCGGCGCTGCGCCGTCGCGGCGGCTCGATCTTCCGCGCGCTCTCCTCCGGCACCATCCGCCTCGGCGACCCCGTGTTGCTGGTGTGACCGGTGGGACGGGTGGGATCGGCGGCATCCCAAGTGAACCTGGGATGCCGCTGCTTCTCGGCCATCGCGATGGCCGAGGAGCGGCAAGAAAGGCCGAGAAGCGAGTCTCGGGAGGCAGCTCGGTGGTCTTGCAGACGTCTTGAGGGAACGTCGGGGATGAGCCGGGGGGTGCCTTGATCTGGGCTCGGCAGAGTTCAGGTCATCAAGGAAACACCCCGTCGGAGAGACCGGCGGCCCCCTCCCGAAAGGCTCCTCCCGATGACGAACACCACCGCCGCCCGCAAGAACCGCAAGACCGCCGCCAAGCTGGTCGCCTCCGTCGCCCTGGTCGCCGGCGCCGCCTCCGTCGCGGGCCTCGGCACGTTCGGTGCGTTCACCTCGACCACGTCGGCCTCCGAGTCCGTCGCCGCCGGCACCCTCGACCTCAAGCAGGGCACCTCCACCCAGGGCCCCTCGATCGCCGCCACCGGCCTCGTGCCCGGTGACACCGTCGAGCGCGACATCGTCCTGACCCGCGGCGCCAACGACGAGAAGTTCGGCACCGTGTCCCTCACGACGACCGCCGCGACCAGCAACCTGCTCTCCACCGACACCACCAACGGCCTGCAGATCAGCATCGACGAGTGCTCGACCGCGTGGACCAAGGTCGACACGAAGCGCGACAACGGCAAGCTCCAGTGCGCCGGCACCACCACCCCGGTCCTGGCCTCCCGCGCCGTCGTCGGCGCGAACCTCCCGCTGGACCAGGCGACCGCGACGCTGAACGACGCCAAGGTCTCCAACCTCCGCGTGACGCTCACGTTCCCCGAGGCCGCCGACAACAACTTCAAGAGCCTGGCCAACTCGATCAAGCTGACCTTCGACGCCACCCAGCGCGCCGCCGAGAGCCGCTGACCCGAGCTGACCCGAGCTGACCCCGGCTGATCCTGGCTGACATCCGCCGCCACCCGCACGCCACCGATTCCGGCCGCCTCCGGCGGCCGGAATATCGTGGCGCGTCCGGGCGCTGAGCCCGTGATCGAGGGAAGCAGGAGCGGGTGGCGGACGAGCACGGGCAGCAGGGCCGAGGGTCGACCAGCGCGGGGTTCCGCGTGCTGTGGGTGGCGATCAAGCGCGAGCCCTGGATCTTCACCCTCTCCACCCTCGGCAGCGTCCTCTTCGGGGCGCTGACCGTCGCCGACGCCTGGGTCCTCGGCTGGTCCACCAACCACGTCGTCCTCCCGGCCTTCGAGACCGGTGAGGTCGGCGCCGACATGCTGCTGGCCGTCCTCGGCCTCTTCCTCGGCGTCGCGATCCTCCGCGCGGTCGGCATCGTCGCGCGGCGCCTCGGCGCCGGCATCATGCAGTACCGGATGCAAGCCCACACCCGCCGCGCCGTCACCCGGCAGTACCTCACCCTGCCGATGGAGTGGCACCAGCGGCACCCGACCGGCCAGCTGCTCTCCAACGCCAACTCCGACGTCGAGGCCGCCTGGGGGCCGATCGCGCCGCTGCCGATGGCCGTCGGCACCGTGGCGATGATGGTCATCGCGATCGTGCAGATGCTCCTCGCCGACGTCGTCCTGGCCCTGGTCGGCCTCACGATCTTCCCGGTCGTCATCGCGGTCAACGTCGCCTACCAGCGGCTCGCCCAGGGCTGGATGACCCGCGCCCAGCAGCTGCGCGCGGAGGTCAGCGAGATCGCGCACGAGTCCTTCGACGGGGCGATGGTCGTCAAGACCCTCGGTCGTGAGCCGGAGGAGACCGACCGCTTCGGCTCCCGCGCCCGCGAGCTGCGCGACGTCAACATCAGGGCCGGCCGGATCCGCGCGGCGTTCGACCCGACCCTGGCGGCGCTGCCGAACATCGGCGTCCTCGTCGTCCTGGCCGTCGGCGTCTCGCGCGTGCTCAGCGGCGCCACCGACGCCGGCGCCGTCGTGACCGTCGCCTACCTGCTCACCATCGTCTCCTTCCCGATCCGCTCGATCGGCTGGCTGCTGGGCGAGTTCCCCCGCAGCGTCGTGGGCTACCGGCGGGTGCGGGGCGTGCTCGACGCGACCGGGGAGATGCCGTACGGCGACCGCACCGCGGCCGCGGTCGCCCCGACCGGCACGCGCGGCGCGTCCCTGGCGGTCGAGGGGCTGGCCTACTCCTACGAGCCCGGCCGGCGGCTGCTCGACGGGGTCGACCTGGCCGTTGCCCCCGGCCGCACCGTGGCCGTGGTCGGCGCGACCGCGTCCGGCAAGAGCACGCTGACCATGCTGCTCAGCCGCCTCGTCGACCCCGACGCCGGGCGAATCCTCCTCGACGGCACGGACCTGCGCGACCTGGCCCGCGGCGAGCTCGCCGAGGCGGTCGCGAGCGTCCCGCAGACGCCGTTCCTCTTCGACGACACCGTCCGCGGCAACGTCACCCTCGGCGCCGACGTCACCGACGACGAGGTCTGGGCGGCGCTGCGGGCCGCGCAGGCCGACGGCTTCGTCGCCGCCCTCCCGCACGGGCTCGACACCCGGCTGGGTGAGCGCGGCACCTCGCTCTCGGGCGGCCAGCGCCAGCGGATCTCGCTGGCGCGCGCGCTCGTGCGCCGGCCGCGGCTGCTCGTCCTCGACGACGCGACCTCGGCGGTGGACCCGGAGGTCGAGGCACGGATCCTCGCCGCGCTGCGCGACGAGACCGGCGCGGGCCCGACGCTGGTCGTCGTGGCCTACCGCAAGGCGACGATCGCGCTGGCCGACGAGGTCGTCCACCTCCAGGGCGGCCGGATCGTCGACCGCGGCACCCACGCGGAGCTGCTGCGGCGCAGCCCCTCCTACGCCCACCTGGTCAACGCCTACGAGACCGAGCACGACGACATGCACGACGACACACACGACGACCAGGGGGTGACGGCATGAGCACGGTGATGGACTCCGGCGAGGAGATCGGCGCGATCCGGACCATCCGCCGCGGCGTGCACTTCTCGCCCGAGCTCAAGGAGGGCATCGGGGGCACGCTCGCGCTGGCGGTGCTCGCCTCGGCCGGCCAGGTCGTCGTGCCCATCGCGGTGCAGCAGGTCCTCGACCGCGGCGTCAACGGTCCCGACGGGCCCGACGTGTCGTTCACCGTGTGGGCCGGCGTCATCGCCGCGCTCGCGATCGTGGTCACCAGCTTCGCGTCCTACCGCATGACCACCCGGCTCTTCACCTCCGCCGAGCGCGGCCTGGCCACGCTGCGGACCAAGGCCTTCCGCCACGTCCACGACCTGCCGCTGCTCACCCAGAACACCGAGCGCCGCGGCGCGCTGGTCTCCCGCGTCACCAGCGACGTCGACCAGGTCAGCCAGTTCCTCGTCTTCGGCGGCCTGCTCTTCGTCGTCAGCGTGGGGCAGGTGCTCGTCGCGACCGTCGTGATGGTCGTCTACAGCTGGCAGCTCGCGCTGGTCGTGTGGCTGTGCTTCGCGCCGCTGTTCCTCTCGCTGCGCTACTTCCAGCGCAAGCTGTCCGACGCCTACGGCACCGTACGCCGCCAGGTCGGCCTGATGCTCTCGGCCGTGTCCGAGCCGGTCGTCGGGGCGGCCGTCGTGCGGTCCTACGCCGTCGAGCACCGGACCCAGCGGCGCATCGACGAGGCGATCGACGCGCACAAGGCGGCCAGCACGCGGGCGCAGGGCTTCACGGCGTTCTCGTTCTCCCTGGGCGGCGTCTCCGCCGGCCTGGCCAACGCCGGCGTGCTGATCGTCGGCATCTGGCTCGGCCAGGGGCGGCTGTGGGGCGGGGACATCACCGCGGGCCAGGTGCTCGCGTTCGCGTTCCTCGTGACGCTGTTCGTCGGCCCGGTGCAGATGGGCACGCAGATCCTCACCGACGCGCAGAACGCGATCGCCGGCTGGCGCCGCGTCATCGGCATCCTCGAGACCCCGGCCGACCTGGTCGACCCCGGCGAGGCGGGCGCCGTGCTGCCGCGCGGGCCGATCGACGTGCGGTTCGAGCACGTGTCCTTCGCCTACCCCGGCGGGCCGCTGGTGCTGCGCGACGTCGACCTCGCGATCAGCTCCGGCACCCGGGTGGCGGTCGTGGGTGAGACCGGCTCCGGCAAGTCGACGGTCGCCAAGCTGCTGACCCGGTTGATGGACCCCTCCGAGGGGCGCGTGCTGCTCGACGGCATCGACGTGCGCGACATCGGCTCGGCGTCCCTGCGGCGCAGCGTGGTGCTGGTGCCGCAGGAGGGCTTCCTCTTCGACGACACCCTGGCCGCCAACGTCCGCTACGGGCGCCTCGACGCCACCGACGACGAGATCCGCGCGAGCGCGGAGGAGCTCGGGCTGGGCGACTGGCTCGCCGGCCTGCCCCGGGGCATCGAGACGCAGGTCGGCCAGCGCGGCGAGTCGCTCTCGGCGGGGGAGCGCCAGCTCGTGGCGCTGCTGCGCGCGCACCTCGCCGACCCGGACCTGTTGGTGCTCGACGAGGCGACGAGCGCGGTCGACCCGGCCCTCGAGATGCGCATCGGCCGGGCGCTGGAGCGCCTGATGAACGGCCGCACCTCCGTCACCATCGCCCACCGGCTCTCCACCGCCGAGAACGCCGACGAGGTCGTCGTCGTCGACCGCGGCCAGGTCGTCCAGCGCGGGCCGCACGCCGCGCTCGTCGCCGAGGAGGGCGGCGTGTACGCCGGCCTGCACGCGTCCTGGGTCGCCCAGCAGGATCGGTGACGGGGCACCCCAGGGCGGCATGGCCCGGTCGGGCTAGTGCCGCCGGGTGGTTTCACCTTCGCGGCCTCCGGGCCCGTGACAGGCCCCCGACGGGGTCGTTGGAGGGTCGCCGCCCCTACCCCCTGGGGTGTCTCCCTGTCACGAGAGGTGACCCATGCCCTCCAGCCCGTCCACCCGCCTGCGGAGCGGACCGCTCGCGGTCCTGCTGACCGCGCTGGCCCTCGTGCTCGGCGCCCTGAGCGCCGCGCCCGCGTCCGCCGCCGATCCAGCCGCGGCCGGGACCATCTCGGGCCTGGTGACCACGGACGGGGGCGTCCCCGTCCGCGGCGTCACGATCACCGTCGAGCGCAGGTCGACCGACGCGTCCGGCGCCGTGGTGTGGACCGAGGCGCAGACGACGAGGGCCACCACCGCGGCGGACGGCACCTACACCGCGACGGTCCCCTCCGGGACCTACAAGGTCGGCTTCGTGGCCTCGGGGTTCGTCGCCGAGTGGTACGACGGCCGGTCCACGCGTGAGCTCGCCGACGACGTCGTCGTCGACGCGGGTGGGTCCGAGCGGCTGGACCCCGCGACGCTCGTCGCACGCACCGCCGGCGCGACGGTGTCGGGCACCGTCCGCACGGTGGCGGGACGGCCCTTCCCGGACGCCGAGGTCACCCCCTACCGCTTCGTGATCGAGCAGGACGGCTCGCAGACCTGGGCGCCCGTGCCGGGCACCACGGCAGAGACCGCGGCCGACGGGACCTACTCGTTGACGCTGGCCCCCGGCACCTACCGCATCGGCTTCAGCCACCCCGGCTACGGGGAGACCTTCGTGGGCGGCGGCAGCAGCGCGGACGAGGGCACCGACGTCGTCATCGCGGACAGGGGCGACAAGCCGGGCACCAACGCGACGCTCGCCCTGCTGGGCCGCGTCACGGGCCGCCTGGTGAACCCCGACGGCACGCCGTTCACGGGGCGCACGACGCTGCGCTTCTTCCGCGAGGTGCGGACCCGGGAGCCCGAGACCAACGCCGTGCGGACGTCCTGGGCGCCCCGGGGCGGGTCCGTCGTCACGAGCGACGGCTACTACGAGCTGGCGGTCCCTGCCGGGACGTACCGCGTCGAGGCCGCGCCCGACGGGCTGGGCCGGGGCTTCCTGCCCGGCCTGGTGGGCCTGGACAAGGCCGCCGACGTGAGCGTCGCCGCCGAGAAGGTCACCGCCGTCCCGGCGCGGACCATCGCCACCAGCGTCCTCTCCGGCTCGGTGCGCAACCCCCAGGGCGCGGGCGTGGCGGCCACCGTCGAGGCCTACTACAACCTCGTCACCGACATCCGTGACGGCGTCGCGGTCACGACCGAGGTCGACAGCCCGGTCGCCCAGGACACCACGGCAGCCGACGGCGGCTGGTCGATGCGCGTCGCGCACCGCGCCTACCGCGTCCGCGCCACCGGCACCTCGGGCAGCCAGCCGTTCAGCGTCTACTGGCCGTCGTCCGGCACCCGCGCCGGGGCCACGGACGTGGTCGTGAACGGCGCGATGCCGAACGTCGACTTCACCGTCGGCCGCGTGCAGGTGCAGAACACCGCCCGCCCCTGGATCTCGGGCGGCGCCAAGGGCGGCACGACGATGACCGCGAACACCGGCACGTGGTCGCCGGGCACGACGCTCGCGGTGCAGTGGCTGGCCGACGGCTCGCCGATCAGCGGCGCGACGGGGGACACCTACACGCCGTCGCGGTACAGCTCCGGCGTGCGCTACGCGATCCGGGTCACCGGCACCCAGGCCGGGCTCGAGCCGCTGACCGTCAGCTCGCAGGAGACCGGTCCGAGCGCCGGCCTCTTCGCCGGCGCGCCGTTCGAGAACCGCCTCGCGCCGAGCATCACGGGCACCCCGGCGACCGGCTCGACGCTCACCGCGAGCAACGGCGAGTGGAGCACGACGCCGACCGCGTTCACCTACCAGTGGACCGCCGACGGGACGAACATCGCCGGCGCGACCGCGAGGACGTTCGACCCGTCCGAGGCGCAGGTCGGCCGCCGGATCGCGGTCAAGGTCACGGCGACGGGTGGCAGCACCGCGACGGCCACCTCGGCCGCCACCGCGCCCGTCACCCGCGCCGCGATCACGAACCGCGTGCTGCCGACCGTCACGGGCACCCCCCGCGAGGGCGAGAAGCTCACCGCCACCGGCGGTACGTGGTCGGTCGACGGCCCCACGCTGGCCTACCAGTGGCTCGCCGACGGCGCGCCGATCGCCGGCGTGACCACCAACGAGCTGCTGCTCGGTGCCGCGCAGGTCGGCAAGCAGGTCTCGGTGCGGGTGACCGCCACCAGGACCGGCCTGAGCGCGGCCAGCGCCGAGTCCGCCCGGACGCCCGCGGTGGTCGCCGATCTCGAGGAGCTCGTCAACACGGCACGGCCGACGATCACCGGTACGCCGGTCGTTGGAGGAAGGCTCACCGCGACCAGCGGCACCTGGACGCCGGCACCGGCGTCGGTGACCTACCAGTGGCGAGCCGGCGACGCCCCGATCGCGGGCGCGACGGGCGCGTCGTACTCCCCGACGAGCGCGGTCCTCGGTCGGCAGCTCACCGTCGTCGTGACCGCCCGGCGCGCCGGCCACGAGGACGCCACCGCGACCTCGCTGCCCACCGCCGCCGTGGCGGACAGCCCGGTCACCGTCGTCGGTGGCCCGTCGGTCACCGGCAGGGCACGGGTCGGGGCCCAGCTGGTCGCCGACGCCGGGTCCTCGGTCCCGGGCGACGCGACCGCGACGTACCAGTGGCTCCGCGACGGCCGCGACGTCGCCGGCGCGACCGGCGGCACCTACCGGGTCACCGCCGACGACCTGGGTCGGCGGATCGGTGTCCGGGTGACCTACACCCACCCGACCCGAGCGACGACCCAGCGGACCGCCTCCCTCGCTGCGCTGGTCAAGGCGACGCCGCGGCTGCGGCTGACGAAGGACGCGAACGGCCGCAGGGCCGTGCTGCGCCTCGTCGTCACCGCCCCCGGGGCCGACCCGACCGGTCACGTCCGGGTGCTCGAGCGGGGCCGCGTGGTCGCCACGGGGCTCCTCCAGGACGGCCGGGTCCGGCTGGTCGTGACGAAGCTGACCGACGGGATGCACGCCTTCACGGTGAGGTACGCCGGTGACCGGCTGACGGCGTCCGGCCAGAAGCGGGTCCGGGTCAGCATCCCCGGCTGAGGCCGAGGCTGGGCTGGGGCGGAGGCACGCGCGATGACGGGGACCGGGGACGGTCCGGGGATACTGAGCAGGTGAGCTCCCTGGCCCCCGACATCGCCGACCGCCTCAAGCGCACCGCCGACGGACTGGTGCCGGCGGTGGTGCAGCAGCACGACACCGGCGAGGTGCTGATGCTGGGCTGGATGGACGACGAGGCGCTGCACCGCACGCTGACCACCGGCCGTGCGACGTACTGGTCGCGCTCCCGCCAGGAGTACTGGATCAAGGGCGAGACCTCCGGCCACGTGCAGTGGGTCAAGGAGGTCCGCCTCGACTGCGACGGCGACACCCTGCTGGTGAAGGTCGACCAGGAGGGCGCCGCCTGCCACACCGGCGACCGGACCTGCTTCGACGCGGTGGAGCTGCCGACCCGTGGCTGACCAGCGCTCGCGCCGGACCTTCGGCCCCGTCGTCCTCGCCGGGCTGGCCGGCGCGACCCTGGCGGCCGTCGGTGGGAGCCGCGCGTGGGCCGAGGCCGAGGCAGGTGGCGGGGTCGCCGCCTCGGTCGCGGGCTACGCGGCCGGCGACATCGGCGAGATGCCGGCCGCGACCGCCCTCGCGCTCGTGGTGCTGGCCTGCTGGGGCGTGGTGCTGGTGACGCGGCGCCGCGTGCGCCGCGCGGTCGCGCTGCTCGGGGCGGTCGCCGCGGTCGGGCTCGTCGTGGCGGTCGTGGTCGGCTGGTCCTCGACCGTCGACGACGTGCGCGCGGCGTACGCCGCGGCGGAGCCCGCCCCCGAGGTCAGCCGCACCGCGTGGTCCTGGGCCACCGCGCTCGGCTCGCTCGTCACGCTGGCCGCCTCGGTCGCCGCCGTGCGGTTCGTCCCGACCTGGCCCGAGATGGGCAGCCGGTACGACGCACCGGCCGGCGGGTCCGCAGACGGGTCCGCGGACGCTCCGGGGCCGGTCGCGCCGGAGGACGCCACCAACATCGACCTGTGGAAGGCGATGGACGAGGGGCGCGACCCGACGGCCTGAGCGTGCGCCCCGGTCGCTAGGATCGGGGCGTCACCACGACCCACGATCGAGGAGCTCTCCGCATGTCTAGTGCCAACCACGGCAACACCCCCGCGGCCTGGACCGCCGTCGTGGTCGCCCTGCTCGGCTTCGTGGTCGGCGGCGTCGGGCTGATGCTCGACCCGGTCAGCTTCGTGGTGTTCTGGGTCGGCGTGGCGATGGTCGTCGGCGCGCTCGTCATCTTCGTCGCCATGGACAAGATGGGCCTGCACGAGTGACCTCGCGGTGACCCGACCGTGGCGCCGCCCGGCGCCCGGGGTCACCCCCGGCGGCGCTGCCGCCACCCGAACCACCTCCTGAGGAGCAGCCGTGTCCGTGCTCGACGACATCGTCGACGGGGTCCGTGCCGACCTCGCCGAGCGCGAGGCGGCCCTGCCCCTCGCCGACGTGCGGGCGGCCCTCGCCGACGTGGACCCGCCGCGGGACCCGATGCCGCACTTCCGAGCGCCGGGCGCGAGCGTCATCGCCGAGGTCAAGCGGCGCAGCCCCAGCAAGGGCGACCTCGCCGACATCCCCGACCCCGCCGTGCTGGCGGGGGAGTACGCCGCGGGCGGGGCCGCCGCCATCAGCGTGCTGACCGAGCAGCGGCGCTTCGGCGGCAGCCTGGCCGACCTGCGCGCGGTGCGGGCGGCGGTCGACGTGCCGCTGCTGCGCAAGGACTTCATCGTCTCGACCTACCAGCTCGTCGAGGCCCGCGCCGCCGGTGCCGACCTGGCGCTGCTCATCGTGGCCGCGCTGCCGGACGACGAGCTGCGCCGCCTCCACGACGAGGCCCGCGAGCTGGGGCTGACCGTGCTCGTCGAGGTGCACGACGAGGCCGAGACCGAGCGCGCTGTCGAGCTCGGCGCCGAGCTGATCGGCGTCAACGCGCGCAACCTCAAGACGCTGGAGATCCACGCCGACACCTTCGGGCGGCTCGCGCCGCTGGTGCCCGACGACCGGGTGAAGGTGGCCGAGTCGGGGATCTTCTCGCCGGCCGACGTCGAGCGGTTCGTGGGCGAGGGCGCCCGCGCGGTGCTCGTCGGCGAGGCGCTGGTCAAGGACGGCGACCCGCAGACCGCGGTGCGCGCGATGACAGGAGTGGGCGGATGACGACCGAGGTGGACCGCACGACCAGCTACGACGCCGACGAGCGCGGCTGGTTCGGCGGTCCCGAGCACGGCTGGGGCGGGCGCTTCATGCCCGAGGCCCTGGTCGCTGCGCTGGACGAGCTCACCGAGGCCTGGCACGACGCGATGGCCGACCCGTCCTTCGTCGCGGAGTTCGACGCGATCCTGCGCGACTACGCCGGCATGCCCAGCCCGCTCTACCACGCCGAGCGGCTCAGCCGGCAGGTCGGCGCCCGGATCCTGCTCAAGCGCGAGGACCTCAACCACACCGGCGCCCACAAGATCCGCAACGTGCTCGGCCAGGCGCTGCTGACCAAGCGGATGGGCAAGACCCGCGTCATCGCCGAGACCGGCGCCGGCCAGCACGGCGTCGCCAGCGCGACCGCGGCGGCGTACTTCGGCCTGGACTGCACCGTCTACATGGGCGCGGTCGACACCCGGCGGCAGGCGCTCAACGTCGCGCGGATGCACCTGCTCGGCGCCAAGGTGGTGCCCGTCGAGTCCGGCAGCGCCACCCTCAAGGACGCCATCAACGAGGCGCTGCGCGACTGGGTCGCCAGCGTCGACCACACGGCGTACCTCTTCGGGACGGCCGCCGGCCCGCACCCGTTCCCGAGCCTGGTCCGCGACTTCACGCGCGGCATCGGGGACGAGGCGCGCGCCCAGTGCCTGGACAAGTACGGCGTGCTGCCGGACGCCATCGCTGCGTGCGTCGGCGGCGGGTCCAACGCGATCGGGCTGTTCACCGCCTTCCTCGAGGACGAGGGCGTGGCGATCCACGGCTTCGAGCCCGGCGGCGAGGGCGTCGACACGCCGCGCCACGCGGCCACGATCCACGCCGGCGACAAGGGCGTGCTCCACGGTGCCCGCACCTACGTCCTGCAGGACGCCGACGGCCAGACCATCGAGTCGCACTCGATCTCGGCGGGCCTCGACTACCCGGGTGTCGGGCCGCAGCACGCCCACCTCGCGGCGACCGGCCGGGCGACGTACACCCCGGTCACCGACGCCGAGGCCATGGAGGCGATGGCCCTGCTCAGCCGCACCGAGGGGATCATCCCGGCGATCGAGTCGGCCCACGCGATCGCGGGCGCCCTGCGCGTCGCGCGCGAGCTGGCCGAGGAGAAGGGCCCGGACGCGACCGTGCTGGTCAACCTCTCCGGCCGCGGTGACAAGGACATGGGGACCGCGATCGAGTGGTTCGGCTTGGGCCGCACCGAGGCCGAGGTCTCCGACGACGTGACCGAGGAGCCTGTGGGATGAGCGCTGGTACGACGACGGCGACCGTGTTCGCGCAGGCGCGCGCGGACGGCCGGGCCGCGCTGGTCGGCTACCTGCCCGCCGGCTACCCCGACGTGGCCGGCGGCATCGACGCGCTGCGCACGCTTGTCGACGCCGGCTGCGACGTCATCGAGATCGGCCTGCCCTACAGCGACCCGGTCATGGACGGCCCGACCATCCAGGCCGCCGCCCAGGCCGCGCTGGAGCGCGGCGTGCGGACCACCGACGTGCTCCGCACCGTCGAGGCGGTCGCCGCGACCGGCACGCCGACCCTGGTGATGACCTACTGGAACCCCGTCGAGCGCTACGGGGTGCCGCAGTTCGCCGCGGACCTCGCGAGTGCCGGGGGAGCGGGGCTGATCACCCCCGACCTCACCCCCGACAGCGCCCCGGAGTGGATCGCCGCTGCCGACGAGCACGGCCTGGACAAGGTCTTCCTCGTCGCGCCGTCGTCGACCGACGAGCGGATCGCGATGACCACCGCGGCCTGCCGCGGCTTCGTCTACGCCACCGCGGTCATGGGCGTCACGGGCGCCCGCACGACCACCAGCGACCTCGCCGGCCCGCTCGTCGCCCGCACGAAGGCGGCCACCGACCTCCCGGTCGGGGTCGGCCTCGGCGTCAGCAACGGCGACCAGGCCGCCGAGCTCGCCGCCAGGGACGGGATCGGCGCCGACGGCGTCATCGTCGGCTCCGCCTTCGTCCGCTGCCTGCTCGACCACGCCGACGACCGGCGCGCCGGCCTCCGCGCCCTCGGCGCGCTGACCGAGGACCTCGCGGTCGGGGTGCGGCGTGGCTAGGTCCGCCCGGCGGCCATCCACCGTCCGCGCCTCCGTGGCCGCCGCGCTCGCCGCGGTCCTGCTCGCCGGGTGCGGCAGCGGGAGCACCGGCGGCGGCGGGGACGACGACGGGTTCACCGGGAGCGTCGTCGACCCGCCGTTCGAGGTCGCGGCGACGCCGCTGACCGACACCGAGGGCGAGCCGTTCTCCCTGGCCGACGACACCGACGCCCGGCTGACGCTGGTCTTCTTCGGCTACACCCAGTGCCCCGACATCTGCCCGATGGTGATGCAGACGCTGACCTCCGGGCTCAACCGCCTCAGCGACGAGGAGCGCGAGCAGGTCGAGGTCGTCTTCGTCACGACCGACCCCGCGACCGACTCCGCCGGGGTGCTGCGCGACTACCTCGACCGGTTCGACCCGGCGTACGTCGGCGCGCGCAGCAACCTCGACACGATCGCGACCGTCGCGGAGTCGGTCGGCGTGTTCGTCGCCGACGGCGAGGAGCTGGAGTCCGGGGGCTATGACCTCGGCAGCCACGGCACCTACGTGATCGCCGTCGACGGCAACGACGAGGCGCCGATGTTCTGGCGGCAGGACACCTCCGCCGCGCAGTTCGCCTCCGACATCTCGGGACTGCTGGGGGACGCGTGAGCGCCGACCTGGTCGCGGGCCTGGTGGCGCTGAGCATCCCGAGCCCCAGCGAGGGCACGTGGTACCTCGGTCCCGTGCCGCTGCGCGGCTACGCGCTCGCGATCATCCTCGGCATCGTCGTCGCGGTCTGGCTCTCCGAGCGTCGCTGGGTCGCCCGTGGCGGCACGCCCGGCGACATCCAGGACCTCGCGATCTGGGGGGTGCCCTTCGGCCTGGTCGGCGGCCGGCTCTACCACGTCGCCACCGACAGCGGCCGCTACTTCGGCGAGGGGAACAACCCGGTCACCGCGCTGTACGTCTGGCGCGGCGGCCTGGGGGTCTGGGGCGCGATCGCGCTCGGCGCCGTCGGCGTCTACATCGGCGCCCGGCTCAAGGGCATCAAGCTGTTGCCGGTCCTCGACGCGATCGCACCGACCGTGCTGGTCGCGCAGGCGATCGGCCGCTGGGGCAACTGGTTCAACCAGGAGCTGTTCGGCGGGCCGACCGACCTGCCGTGGGCGTTGGAGATCGACCCGGCGCACCGGCCCTCGGGCTACCTCGACCAGGCGACCTTCCACCCGACGTTCCTCTACGAGTGCCTGTGGAACCTCGCGGCGTTCGCCGTCGTCATCTGGCTCGACCGTCGGCTGCGGCTCGGCCACGGTCGGGTCGCCGCGCTCTACGTGATGGCCTACACGCTCGGCCGCGGCTGGATCGAGATGCTCCGGATCGACGACGTCGAGCTCTCCGACGTCGGCGGGCTGCGCTTCAACGTGTGGACCTCGATCGTGCTGTTCGTGCTCGCGGCGGCGTACTTCGCCTGGGCCACACGCCGGCACCCGGGCCGGGAGACCAGCGTCCACACCGACGGACGTGAGGTCCGCGACGTCCGCGACGACGTCGGATCGTGAATAGGGCCTGCAACACGGTGGTAACCTGACGGCTCCGCGTGGGCCAACGTCGTCCCTGCACCTTCCTCAGCTTCTCGGGCCGATCCGGTCCGACCCGCTGAACCCTGCATGTGCCGACCAGCCGGCCGCCTCGTCCCGGAGCCTCGTTCGCGAGCCTCGGTGCGGGGACCGGCTCGACGACGGGAGAACCCAGTGCCCTACTCGCACGCGTTCCCGCCGCCCCAAGGGCTCTACGACCCCAGCCACGAGCACGACGCGTGCGGTGTGGCCTTCGTCGCGAACCTCTCAGGCGCCGCGAGCCACGAGATCGTCCGCCAGGGCGTGACCGCGCTCCTCAACCTCGACCACCGCGGAGCCGCGGGCGCCGAGACCAACTCCGGCGATGGCGCCGGCATCCTCATCCAGGTCCCCGACGCGTTCCTGCGCGAGGTCGTGGACTTCGAGCTCCCCGGGCGGGGTGC
Source organism: Nocardioides sp. IC4_145 (assembly GCF_011250565.1). GTDB lineage: Bacteria > Actinomycetota > Actinomycetes > Propionibacteriales > Nocardioidaceae > Nocardioides. The sequence goes on along the minus strand of NZ_JAANMS010000012.1, from coordinate 42,563 downwards.
GTACGCCGTTGGCACGGCGTTCCTGCCCGGCGACGAGGAGGCCGTGGCCGCGACGCGCCGCCGCGTCGAGGAGCTCGCCGACGAGGAGGGCCTGGAGGTCCTCGGCTGGCGCGAGGTGCCGGTCGACCCCTCGCCGCTGGGTCAGACCGCGCTCGGCGTCATGCCGTCCTTCGCGCAGCTCTTCGTCGCCGGCAAGGGCTCGCGCCTGACCGGCCTGGGTCTGGAGCGGATGGCCTTCTGCCTGCGCAAGCGCGCGGAGCGGGAGACCGACGTCTACTTCCCGTCGCTGTCCTCGCGGACCCTGGTCTACAAGGGCATGCTCACCCCGGCCCAGCTCGACGAGGTCTTCCCGGACCTGCGCGACGAGCGCGTGACCTCGGCGATGGCCGTGGTCCACTCGCGGTTCTCCACCAACACGTTCCCGAGCTGGCCGCTCTCGCACCCGTTCCGCTACATCGCGCACAACGGCGAGATCAACACCGTGATGGGCAACCGGAACTGGATGCGCGCCCGCGAGGCGCTGCTGCAGTCCGACCTGATCCCCGGCGACCTCGAGCGGCTCTACCCGATCTGCACCCCGGGCGCCTCGGACTCCGCGTCCTTCGACGAGGTGCTCGAGCTGCTGCACATGGGCGGCCGCTCGCTGCCGCACTCGGTGCTGATGATGATCCCCGAGGCGTGGGAGAACCACGGCGAGATGGACTCCCAGCGCCGGGCGTTCTATGAGTTCCACTCCGCGATGATGGAGCCCTGGGACGGCCCCGCCTGCGTCGTCTTCACCGACGGCTCGCAGATCGGCGCCGTGCTCGACCGCAACGGCCTGCGACCCTCGCGCTACTGGGTCACCGACGACGGCCTCGTCGTGCTGGCCTCCGAGGTCGGCGTGCTCGACATCGACCCCGCGAAGGTGGTCCGCAAGGGCCGGCTCCAGCCGGGCCGGATGTTCCTCGTCGACACCGACGAGCACCGCATCATCGAGGACGAGGAGATCAAGGCCGAGCTGGCCGCGGAGCACCCCTACGAGGAGTGGCTGCACGCCGGGCTGGTCCACCTCGACGACATCCCCGAGCGCGAGCACATCGTGCACACGCACGCCTCGGTGACCCGTCGCCAGCAGGTCTTCGGCTACTCCCAGGAGGAGCTGCGGGTCATCCTCTCGCCGATGGCGAACACCGGTGCCGAGCCGATCGGCTCGATGGGCACCGACACGCCGATCGCGGCGCTGAGCGAGAAGCCGCGGCTGCTGTTCGACTACTTCAACCAGCTCTTCGCGCAGGTCACGAACCCGCCGCTGGACGCGATCCGCGAGGAGCTCGTCACCTCGCTCAACGGCACCATCGGCCCGGAGTCGAACCTGCTCGAGCCGCAGCCGGCCTCGTGCCGGCAGGTCGTGCTGCCGTTCCCGGTGATCTCCAACGACGACCTGGCCAAGATCCGACACATCAACCGCGACGGCGACATGCCGGGCTTCGTCACCCACGTCTCCCGCGGCCTCTACGAGGTCGAGGGCGGCGGTGCGGCGCTCGCCCGCCGGATCGACGAGATCTGCGTCGAGGTCAGCACGGCGATCGCCGAGGGCGCCCGGATCATCGTGCTCTCCGACCGGCACTCGACCGCCGAGCTCGCACCGATCCCGTCGCTGCTGCTCACCGGCGCCGTCCACCACCACCTGGTCCGCGAGAAGACCCGGACCCAGGTCGGCCTGCTCGTCGAGGCCGGTGACGTCCGCGAGGTCCACCACGTCGCCCTGCTCGTCGGGTACGGCGCGGCCGCGGTGAACCCCTACCTCGCCATGGAGTCGGTCGAGGACCTCGCCCGCGACGGGTACTACGTCAAGGCCGACCCCGAGGCCGCGGTCAAGAACCTGGTCAAGGCGCTCGGCAAGGGCGTGCTCAAGGTGATGTCCAAGATGGGCGTCTCGACCGTCGCCTCCTACACCGGCGCGCAGATCTTCGAGGCGGTCGGGCTCTCCTCGGCGGTCGTGGACCGGTACTTCACCGGCACGACCTCCAAGCTCGGCGGCATCGAGCTCGAGACCATCGCCGAGGAGGTCGCCCGGCGCCACGCCACGGCGTACCCCCGCGGCGGGATCTCGCCCACGCACCGCGAGCTGGAGACGGGCGGCGAGTACCAGTGGCGCCGCGACGGCGAGCCGCACCTGTTCGACCCCGAGACCGTCTTCCGCCTGCAGCACTCCACGCGCGCGGGCCGCTACGACGTGTTCAAGCAGTACACCGAGCGCGTCGACGAGCAGTCGGCACGGCTGATGACGCTGCGCGGGCTCTTCCGGTTCAAGGGTGCGGAGATCACCGGCCGCGACCCGATCCCGGTCGAGGAGGTCGAGCCGGTCGAGTCGATCGTCAAGCGGTTCTCCACCGGCGCGATGTCGTACGGCTCGATCAGCCAGGAGGCGCACGAGACCCTCGCGATCGCCATGAACCGGCTCGGCGGCAAGTCGAACACCGGCGAGGGCGGCGAGGACCCCGAGCGGCTCTACGACCCCGAGCGGCGCAGCGCGATCAAGCAGGTCGCCTCGGGCCGCTTCGGCGTGACCGCGGAGTACCTCACGAACTCCGACGACATCCAGATCAAGATGGCGCAGGGGGCGAAGCCCGGCGAGGGCGGCCAGCTGCCCGGCCACAAGGTCTACCCGTGGGTGGCCAAGACCCGGCACTCCACGCCGGGCGTGGGCCTGATCAGCCCGCCGCCGCACCACGACATCTACTCGATCGAGGACCTGGCGCAGCTGATCCACGACCTCAAGAACGCCAACCCGTCGGCCCGCGTCCACGTGAAGCTGGTCTCGGAGATGGGCGTCGGCACGGTCGCGACCGGTGTCTCCAAGGCGCACGCCGACGTCGTGCTGATCTCCGGCAACGACGGCGGCACCGGCGCCTCGCCGCTCACCTCGCTCAAGCACGCAGGCGGTCCCTGGGAGCTCGGCCTGGCCGAGACCCAGCAGACGCTGCTGCTCAACAACCTGCGCGACCGGATCGTCGTGCAGGCCGACGGCCAGCTCAAGACCGGCCGCGACGTCGTCGTGGCTGCCCTGCTCGGCGCCGAGGAGTTCGGCTTCGCCACGGCGCCGCTGGTGGTGTCGGGCTGCATCATGATGCGTGTCTGCCACCTCGACACCTGCCCGGTCGGCGTCGCGACGCAGAACCCGGTGCTGCGCGAGCGCTTCAACGGCAAGGCCGAGTACGTCGTGAACTTCTTCGAGTTCATCGCCCAGGAGGTGCGTGAGTACCTCGCCGAGCTCGGCTTCCGCAGCATCGACGAGGCCGTCGGCCGCGTCGACACCCTCGACGTCGCCGCGGCGGTCAACCACTGGAAGGCCGCCGGCCTGGACCTCACGCCGGTCCTGCACGTGCCGGAGCTGCCCGAGGGCGCCTCGCTGCGCAACACCGCCGGCCAGGACCACGGCCTGGAGAAGGCGCTCGACGTCACCACGCTCGTGCCGCTGGCGGAGGCCGCGCTCGAGCGCGGCGAGCCGGTGCGCGCGCAGGTCGAGATCCGCAACGTCAACCGCACCGTCGGCACGATCCTCGGTCACGAGGTCACCAAGCGGTACGGCGGCGCCGGGCTGCCCGAGGGCACGATCGACCTCACCTTCACCGGCTCGGCCGGCCAGTCCTTCGGGGCGTTCGTGCCGAAGGGCATGACGCTGCGGCTGGAGGGCGACGCCAACGACTACGTCGGCAAGGGCCTCTCGGGCGGCCGCGTCGTCGTCCGCCCCGACCGGTCGGCGCCGTTCCGCTCCGAGGAGCAGGTCATCGCCGGCAACACGATCGGCTACGGCGCCACGTCGGGCCGGATCTTCCTGCGCGGCGGGGTGGGCGAGCGCTTCTGCGTCCGCAACTCCGGCGCCTGGGCGGTCACCGAGGGCGTGGGCGACCACGCCTGCGAGTACATGACCGGCGGGCGCGTCGTCGTCCTCGGCCCGACCGGCCGCAACTTCGCCGCCGGGATGTCCGGCGGCGTGGCGTGGGTCCTCGACCTTGACCCGAGGCGGGTCAACCCCGAGCTCGTCGAGCTCTCGCCGGTCACCGGCGGGGCCGCGGCCGAGCTCGAGCAGCTGGTGCGCGAGCACCGGGAGGAGACCGGCTCGGAGATCGCCGCCGCGCTGCTGGCCGACTGGCCTGCCGCGCTCGAGCGCTTCACCGAGGTCATGCCGAGCGACTACCGCAAGGTCCTGGAGGCCAAGGCGAAGGCCGAGGCCGACGGGCTGGACGAGAACGAGACCGCCAACGCGATGATGGGAGCACTCCATGGCTGAGCGGCGCCCGACTGACCGGCACGACGTGAGCGGCTCCGGCCGCTCGACCATGGAGGGGGCTGCACAGCATGGCTGACCCGAAGGGATTCCTGAAGGAGGGTCGCGAGGTCGCGGCCCGGCGCCCCGTCGAGGAGCGCGTGCAGGACTGGAACGAGGTCTACCCGGGTTCGGCGGGTCGTGCGCTGCTGCCGATCATCGGGCCGCAGGCGAGCCGGTGCATGGACTGCGGCATCCCGTTCTGCCACCAGGGCTGCCCGTTGGGCAACCTGATCCCGGAGTGGAACGACCTGGTGTGGCGCGAGGACTGGGACGACGCGATCGACCGGCTCCACGCGACCAACAACTTCCCGGAGTTCACCGGCCGGCTCTGCCCCGCCCCGTGCGAGACGGCCTGCGTCCTGGGCATCAACCAGGACCCGGTGACGATCAAGAACATCGAGGTCACGATCGCCGACCGCGCGTTCGACTCCGGGTACGTCCGCCCGCAGCCGCCGGAGTGGCTCTCGGGTCGCACCGTCGCGGTGATCGGCTCGGGCCCGGCGGGTCTCGCCGCCGCGCAGCAGCTCACCCGCGCCGGCCACACCGTGGCGGTCTACGAGCGTGCCGACAAGATCGGCGGGCTGATGCGCTACGGCATCCCCGAGTTCAAGATGGAGAAGAAGTACCTCGACCGGCGCCTGGAGCAGATGCGCCGCGAGGGCACGGTCTTCCGGGCCGGCGTCGAGGTGGGCAGCGAGCAGCTGACCGCCGAGATGCTCCGCGAGCGGTACGACGCCGTCGTCATCGCCATCGGCTCGACCGTCCCGCGCGACCTCCAGGCCACCGGCCGCGAGCTCGGCGGGATCCACCAGGCGATGGAATTCCTCCCGCAGGCCAACCGGGCCGCGCTGGGGGAGACCGTCGAGGGCCAGATCACCGCGACCGGCAAGCACGTCGTCATCATCGGCGGCGGCGACACCGGCGCGGACTGCCTCGGCACCTCCACCCGCCAGGGCGCGGCCTCGGTCACCCAGCTCGAGATCATGCCCGAGCCGCCGGAGACCCGGCCCGCGGGACAGCCGTGGCCGACGTACCCCATGACCTTCCGGGTCTCCTCGGCCCACGAGGAGGGCGGCGAGCGGGTCTACGCCGTGTCGACCAAGGAGTTCCTCGGCGACGAGGACGGCAACGTCCGTGCGCTGAAGCTGGTCGACGTGACGTTCGAGGGTGGCAAGCTGGTCGAGATCGAGGGCACCGAGCGGGAGATCCCCGCCGAGCTGGTGCTCTTCGCGATGGGCTTCACCGGTCCGGAGCGGCCCGGCCTGGTCGAGCAGCTCGGCGTGGACCTCGACGATCGCGGCAACGTCGCCCGCGACTCCGGCTACCAGTCGTCGGTGCCCGGCGTCTTCGTCGCCGGCGACGCGGGCCGCGGGCAGTCGCTCATCGTGTGGGCGATCGCCGAGGGCCGCGCCGCGGCGGCGGCGGTCGACACCTACCTGACCGGGAAGACGGCCCTGCCGGCGCCGGTCAAGCCGACCGACCGCCCCCTGATGGTCTGAGCGGAGGGACCGGCCTGCGCCCCGGCGGGTGGCAGGCCGGTCCCCGTGCTCGACCGTGACGAGCGCGCCCGGGCCGGGTCGTCTCCTCCTCCTGTGCCTCCGCACTGACCTGGGCGCCGCGGGCCGTGCACCTGTGTGCGCCCCGGGGGTGCAACCCGACGGTCGCGCGGCTTAGCGTGACGGGCCTCACCTGTCCCCGTCCCCGGAGCGCATCATGGACCTCGTCCTCGTCCTCGTGGCCGTCGTCGCCCTCATCGTGGTTGCCACGACCGTCCTCAAGACCCATCCGTTCCTCGCGCTGCTGCTCGGCGCCTTCCTCGCCGCCTTCGGCTTCCGGATGCCCCTCGACGAGATCGTCGCCACGATCACCGGCGGGTTCGGCGGCATCCTCGGGGGGATCGGCATCGTGATCGTCCTCGGGACGGTCATCGGGGTCGTCCTCGAGCGCAGCGGGGCGGCGGTCACGATGGCCGAGGTCGTGATCAAGGTGCTCGGCCAGCGATTCCCGACGCTGACCATCTCGGTGATCGGCTTCATCGTCTCCATCCCGGTCTTCTGCGACTCGGGCTACGTCATCCTCAACTCGCTGAAGGAGTCGATCGCCCGCCGCACCAGCACCTCGATGGTCGCGATGTCGGTCGCCCTGGCGACCGGCCTCTTCGCCACGCACACGCTCGTGCCGCCGACCCCGGGTCCGATCGCGGCGGCCGGGAACCTCGGCCTCACCGACCAGCTGGGTCTGGTCATCCTGGTCGGCCTCGTGGTGGCCGTGGTCGCCGCAGGCGTGGGTCTGTTCTGGGCCAACCGTTTCACGGAGGCGGAGCCCGAGGGCGAGGGTGCCGACGAGCTGGCCGCTGCCGCGGAGGAGTTCGAGTCCTTCAAGGAGCGGTACGGCGCGCTGCCCGGTCCGGTCGCGGCGCTCGCGCCGATCCTCGTGCCCATTTTGCTCATCTGTCTCGGCTCGGTGGCGGCGCTGCCGGCCGCGCCGCTCGGGGACGGCACGCCGGCCGACCTGGTGCGCTTCGTCGGCGAGCCCGTGGTCGCCCTGCTCGTGGGCCTGGCGCTCGCTCTGTTGCTGGTGCGCCCCGGCGAGGGTGGCACGCGACGGGAGAGCTTCCGCGACGCGGTCACGGACGGCATCACCGCCAGTGCGCCGATCCTGCTGATCACCGGCGCGGGCGGCGCCTTCGGTGCGGTCATCCAGGCCACCGACATCGGGGACTACCTCGGCTCCAACCTCTCCGAGCTGGGCATCGGCGTGCTGATGCCGTTCCTGGTGGCGGCGGCGCTCAAGAGCGCGCAGGGCTCCTCGACGGTCGCGCTGGTCACGACCTCGGCCCTGGTGGCGCCGCTGGTGGGGGACATCGGGATGGACTCCGACCTGGGTCGGGTGCTGGTCGTGATGGCCATCGGGGCGGGCGCCATGACGGTCTCGCACGCCAACGACAGCTACTTCTGGGTCGTCACCCAGTTCTCGAAGATGAGCGTCGCCCAGGCCTACCGGACCCAGACCACGGCCACCTTGCTGATGGGGATCAGCGCGGCCGCCGTCACCTGGGTGCTGTCCCTGGTGCTGGTGTGAGTGGTCCCGGTGTGAACGCTCCGGGAGGGAGCGGGTTGCGGGTCGTGCTGTGTCCGGACTCGTTCAAGGAGAGCCTCACCGCGCCTGCGGTGGCCGCGGCGATGAGGCGAGGCATGGCGCGGGTCTGGCCGGCGGCCGACTTCGTCGAGGTGCCCCTGGCCGACGGTGGCGAGGGCACGGTCGAGGCGCTGGTGCGGGCCACGGGCGGGGAGCTGGTGACGCGGCGGGTGCGTGGCCCGTTGGGGCAGCCGGTCGACGCGGCCTACGGCCTGGTAGGTGACGGCAGGACCGCGGTGGTGGAGATCGCTGCGGCGTCAGGCCTGCACCTGGTGCCACCTGCGCGCCGCGACCCGGCGCGCGCATCGACGTACGGCACCGGTGAGCTGGTCGTCGACGCGCTGGACCACGGGGCGCGGCACGTCGTCCTCGGTCTGGGCGGCAGTGCCACCAACGACGGTGGCGCCGGCCTCCTCTCCGCGCTCGGTGCCCATGTCCTCGACGCGACCGGGAACCCGCTGCCCCCCGGAGGGGCTGCGTTGGCGGGCGTGGCGCACCTCGACCTCGCCGGCCTGCATCCGGGGCTGTCCGAGGTCGTGGTGGAGGCGGCTTGCGACGTGGACAACCCCCTCCTCGGACAGGAGGGCGCCACGGCGGTCTTCGGTCCGCAGAAGGGGGTGCTCGCGTCGGACGTGCAGGTGCTCGACCACGCGCTCGCGCGCTGGGCCGACGTGCTGGCCCGGGCATCCGGCGAGGACCGGCGCGACGAGCCGGGCGCCGGGGCGGCCGGCGGCGTCGGACTGGCTGTGGTCTCCGTGCTCGGGGGGACGTTGCGCCCTGGCTTCGAGGTCGTCGCCGAGGCGGTCGGTCTCCGCGACCTGCTGGCCGGTGCCGACCTGGTGGTGACGGGGGAGGGTCGCGTCGACGCCCAGACCGTTCGCGGCAAGGCGCCCGCAGGCGTGGTCGCCCTGTGCGGCTCGCTGGGCGTGCCCGTCGTCGTCATTGGCGGCGCCCTCGGCCCCGGCTTCGACGACGTGGTCGACGCTGGTGCCGTGGCGGTGTTCGGCTGCGTGGCGGCGCCGGGTGACCTGCCTGCCGTGCTCGCGGATGCCGTCGGCAACCTCGAGCGGACCGCCTCCCAGGTCGCCGCGACCTGGGAGGGCGGCCGTCGCTCGTCGGCTCGAGAGCACGCAGGTTGTTTGATCGATCCAAGACCTCGCTAGGCTGGGTGGGTGCGTAGAGCCAAGATCGTCTGCACCCTCGGCCCCGCGACCTCGTCGCCCCGGCGCATCCGGGAGCTGGTGTACGCCGGCATGGACGTCGCCCGGCTGAACATGAGCCACGGGTCGCACGAGGACCACGCCGAGGCCTACCGGCTGGTGCGCGAGGCGGCCGACGCCAGCGGCCACGGGGTCGGCATCTTCGCCGACCTCCAGGGCCCGAAGATCCGCCTGGAGAAGTTCGCCGGTGGGCCGGTCGAGCTCCGACGTGGCCAGGAGTGGACGATCACCACCCGCGACGTCCCTGGTGACGCCGAGGTCGCGGGCACGACGTACAAGGGCCTGCCCGGCGACGTGAACGTCGGCGACCCGATCCTCATCGACGACGGCAAGGTCCGCCTGCGGGTGACCGGTGTCGAGGGCTCCGACGTGCGCACCGAGGTGCTCGTCGGCGGCCGGGTCAGCGACAACAAGGGGATCAACCTGCCCGGCGTCGCGGTGTCCGTCCCCGCGCTGTCGGACAAGGACGAGCGCGACCTCCGCTTCGCGCTCCGCCTGTGCGTCGACTTCGTGGCGCTCAGCTTCGTGCGCAGCGCGGCCGACGCCGAGGACGTGCGCCGGATCATGCGCGAGGTCGGCGTCTCGGTGCCGGTCATCGCCAAGATCGAGAAGCCGCAGGCCATCGAGAACCTCGACGAGATCGTCGCGGCCTTCGACGGGTTCATGGTCGCCCGCGGCGACCTCGGCGTGGAGTGCCCGCTCGAGGACGTGCCGTTCCTGCAGAAGCGGATCATCGAGAAGGCCCGCCTCAACGCCAAGCCCGTCATCGTCGCGACCCAGATGCTGGAGTCGATGATCGCTAATCCCGCGCCGACCCGCGCCGAGGCCTCCGACGTCGCGAACGCCGTCCTCGACGGCGCCGACGCGGTGATGCTGTCGGGCGAGACGAGCGTGGGGGAGTACCCCGTGCACACCGTCGAGACCATGGCCCGCATCGTCGAGGCCACCGAGCGGCACGCGCTGTCCGCCGAGGCCGTCGACCACGTCTCGGCCATCGACTGGGACCCGCACACCAAGGGCGGCGTGATCGCCAAGGCCGCCCTCGAGGTCGCCGAGCGGGTCGAGGCGAAGTACGTCGTCGCCTTCACCCAGTCCGGCGACTCCGCCCGCCGCATGTCCCGTCTCCGCGGCTCCGTGCCGATCCTCGCCTTCACCCCCGAGGCCGCCGTCCGCTCCCAGCTGTCGCTCTCCTGGGGCGTGGAGACCTTCAAGACCGCCTCCGTCGAGCACACCGACGAGATGGTCCGCCAGGTCGACGAGCAGCTGCTCAGGATCGGCCGCGTCGAGGAGGGCGACCTCGTCGTCATCATCGCCGGCGCCCCTCCCGGCATCCCCGGCTCCACCAACGCCCTGCGCATCCACCGGATGGGCGACGCCATCAAGGGCGTCGCCCCCGCCTATCGCCGCGCCACCTGACCCGCCCCGGCCGGTCGAGGAGCGCGCCGGCGGGCCGTCGGTTCATCAAGGTATGCAGCAAAGCCCCCACTTCCCGGGGTGAACTCACCGAGGGGAGCGACGGTTCGGCTGCATACCTTGATGAACCGACGCGCGCGGTGCCGGGTGTGGGATTCGAACCCACAAGTCCTTCCGGACAGTGGTGTTTGAGACCACCGCGTATGCCGTTCCGCCAACCCGGCTGGGCGGCGGCAACCCTAGCCGATGCCGCGGGATGCCGTCGCCGCTCCCACGGTCGATACTCTTTCGCCCGTGACCGAGCCCGCCGTCCCGAGCAGCAGCACCACGCGCACCGTCGTGATCGCCGAGGACGAGGTGCTGATCCGGATGGACCTCGCCGAGATGCTCGGCGAGGAGGGGTACGACGTCGTGGGCCAGGCCGGGGACGGGGCCCGCGCGATCGAGCTGGCCCAGGAGCTGCGGCCGGACCTGGTGATCCTCGACGTGAAGATGCCGGTGCTGGACGGGATCGCGGCGGCGGAGGCGATCGCCCGCGACCGGATCGCGCCGGTGGTCATCCTGACCGCGTTCTCCCAGCGTGAGCTGGTCGAGCGGGCGCGCGACGCCGGCGCGATGGCGTACCTCGTCAAGCCGTTCTCGAAGTCCGACCTGGTGCCGGCGATCGAGATGGCGGTGAGCCGCTTCTCCGAGCTGAGCCTGCTCGAGTCGGAGGTCGCCGACCTCACCGAGCGGCTCGAGACCCGCAAGTCGGTCGACCGCGCGAAGGGCGTGCTGCAGCAGCAGCTGGGGCTCTCCGAGCCCGACGCGTTCCGCTGGATCCAGAAGACCGCGATGGACCTGCGCCTGTCGATGCGCCAGGTCGCCGACGGGGTCGTCGAGCACGGCCCCGGCCTCGCCGGCTGAGCGCCCGCGCCACCCGGCGTACGCCGCACCGGGAGGTCACCGGAACGTCACGGTCCGGTAAAGGCCGGGCGCGGTGGGGCCGATGTGCCGCAGACCACGTTCCGTCCGCCTAGACTCCTCCGCGCGGTGCCCGCCGGGTGCCCGAGTGAGGAGGACCGGTTTGAAGTCTCGTCACCACGTCCGCACGGCCGGTGCGAGGGCGGTGAGGAAGGGCTTGGTCGGCACGATGCTGCTGGGCCTGCTGCTCCCGCTGCTCCTGCTGGTCGGTGGCTCGAGCGCGAGTGCAGCGACCCTCTGCCTCCCCAAGCCGGACGAGACGGGCTGCATCAGCGGCACCGTCGGCTCCCGGTCCGACCCGGTGGCCGGCGTCGACGTCATCCTGCGTGACGCGCAGGGCGCCGACGTCGAGACCGTCACCACCGAGGAGGACGGCAAGTTCAGCTTCACCGTCACCGAGGCCGGCGACTACTTCGTCGTCCTCGACGACGAGACCCTCCCCGACGGCCTCGAGCAGCAGCCGCCGCGCGCGGCGATCGCCGGCCCGGACGGCTCGGTCAAGGTCACCGCGAAGCTCGGCTCGGCGGTCTCGCCGATCGTCGAGGTCCGCGACCAGGACTACGACGCGGGCGGTGAGTCGTTCAGCGACCAGATCGCGCAGTCGGTGGTCAACGGCCTGCGCCTGGGCCTCCTGCTCGCGCTGGCCTCGCTCGGCCTGTCGCTGATCTACGGCACCACCGGGCTGTCGAACTTCTCCCACGCGGAGCTGGTCACCCTCGGCGGCATGGTCGCCTACGGACTGGTCAACCTCGCCGGGATGAACCTCTGGCTCGGCATCGTCGCCACGACGATCCTGTGCGCGGGGGTCGGCTACGTCCAGGACCGGTTGCTCTGGCAACCGCTGCGTCGGCGAGGTCTGGGCCTGACCCAGCTGATGATCGTGACGATCGGCCTCGCGTTGGCCGCGCAGTACGCCTACCAGTACTTCGTGGGCGCCTCGCTGCAGAAGGTCGTCGTCCGCGACTTCGGCACCACCTCCTTCGGCCCCGTGACGCTGACCAACCTCTCGTTCCTGGCGATGGGCGTCGCGATCGTCGCGATCGCGCTCGTCGGCTTCGTGCTGGTCAAGACCCGCATCGGCCAGGCCACCCGCGCGGTCTCCGACAACCCGGCGCTCGCCGCGGCCTCGGGCATCGACGTGGACAAGATCATCCGCCTCGTCTGGACCGCGGCCGCGGGCCTCGCCGGCCTCGCCGGCGTGCTCTACGCCCTGGTCATCAGCAACGGCATCCGTTGGGACACCGGCATGCAGATCCTGCTGCTGCTGTTCGCCGCGGTCACCCTGGGCGGCCTCGGGACGGCCTTCGGCGCCTTCGTCGGCTCGATCATTATCGGGCTCGTCGTGGAGCTGGCCGGACCGCTGGGCGCGCCCGGTGACCTCAAGTACGCCGTTGCCCTGGCCATCCTGATCGTGCTGCTGCTGGTGAGGCCCCAGGGCATCCTCGGCCGCGCCGAGCGGGTCGGCTGAAGGGGAGAGGGACTCAAATCATGGACACCATCCTCGAAATCCTCAGCGCGGTCATCCGCGAGGCGATCAGCCCCGGCACGGCCGCGGTGGCCATCGCGGTCATCGGCCTCAACCTGCACTTCGGCTACACCGGCCTGCTGAACTTCGGCCAGTCCGGCTTCATGCTGCTCGGCGCCTACGGCTTCGCGATCTCGCTGGTGCACGACATCCCGCTGCCGCTCGCGGTGCTGATCGGGCTCGGTCTCGCCTTCGTCTTCGCCCTGGTGCTCGGCATCCCGACACTCCAGCTGCGCGGTGACTACCTGGCGATCGTGACCATCTCGGCGGCGGAGATCATCCGCTTCGTCGGACGGCTCTCGACCCTCAAGGACCTCACCGGCGGTGCGCAGGGCATCCAGGGCCGCACCTACCAGCCGGCCTTCGTGGACCTCTCGTTCTTCGGTGACGGCGCCTGGACGCTCGCGCCGTTCAACTACACCGACGTCGCCGGCGGCGCCGGGTGGGTGCGGGCCCTCGGCGGGCTCGTGTTCGTCGTCTGCGTCGTGGCGACCGTGATCGTCGGGCGGCGCCTGAAGCGGGCGGCCGACCCGACGCGCACCGCGCCCCGCACGGGCCTGGACGGCACGCTCGGCAAGGTCCTCGCCGCGGTGCTCGTGCTGGTCGGCCTCTACGCGCTGTTCTTCGCGATGCCGGTCACCTACGGGCGCTCCGGCGTCAACGGCTGGTGGGTCCGCGCCGTGGCCTGGACGCTCGTCGCGCTCAGCACGCTGGTCGTCTACCTGCTGGTCCGCAGCCCGTGGGGCCGCCTGCTGCGCGGTGTCCGCGAGGACGAGGACGCCATGCGCAGCCTCGGCCGCAACGTGTTCGCCGTGAAGATGCAGTCGCTGGTCATCGGTGGCCTCTTCGGCGCCCTGGGCGGCATGGTCTACGTGCTCGCCTCGACCGTGCAGCCCGACGCGCTCGGCCGCCAGATCACGTTCTTCTCCTACACCGCCCTGCTGCTGGGTGGCGCCGCGACGATCCTCGGCCCGGTGCTCGGCACCGTGCTGTTCTTCTCGGCGCGCATCCTCATCCGGGAGTCGGCCCGTGCCTGGGTGCCCGACAGCATCATGAGCACCCAGCAGACCGAACAGTTCTCGTTCGTCGTCGTCGGCGTCGCGCTGGTCCTGCTCGTGATCTTCCGTCCACAGGGAATCCTGGGCAACAAGAGGGAGCTCCGGTTCAATGTCTGAGACCACCATCGGTACGCCGTCGCTCGCCGACCCGGCCGCCCGCCGCGCCCTCATGGCCGGCGTCACGCCGGAGCCCGGTGCGGCCAAGCAGGACCCGATCCTCAAGGTCGACAAGATCGAGCGCCGCTTCGGCGGCATCACCGCGGTCGACGTCGAGCACCTCGAGGTCCAGCGCGGCATCATCACCGCGCTGATCGGGCCCAACGGCGCCGGCAAGACGACGTTCTTCAACCTCATCACCGGCTTCGACAAGCCCAGCTCGGCCGGGTCCGGCGCGCACTGGGAGTTCGACGGCCGGGCGCTGAACAAGACCTCCGCCTCGAGCGTCGCCAAGGCCGGCATGGTCCGCACCTTCCAGCTCACCAAGTCCCTCAACCGGATGACGGTGCTGGACAACATGATGCTGGGGGCGCAGGACCAGTCCGGGGAGAACCTCCTCAAGTCGGTCTTCAAGCCGCTGTGGAGCGGCCAGGAGAAGGCCGTGGAGGAGAAGGCCAAGGAGCTCCTCGCCCGGTTCAAGCTGCTGGAGAAGAAGGACGACTACGCCGGCAGCCTCTCGGGCGGCCAGCGCAAGCTGCTCGAGATGGCGCGGGCGCTGATGAGCGACCCGAAGATGATCATGCTCGACGAGCCGATGGCCGGCGTGAACCCCGCGCTGACCCAGTCGCTGCTCGGGCACATCCAGTCGCTGCGCGACGAGGGCATGACCGTGCTGTTCGTCGAGCACGACATGCACGTCGTCCGCCACATCTCCGACTGGGTCGTCGTCATGGCCGAGGGCCGCGTCGTCGCCGAGGGCCCGGCCGACACCGTGATGTCGAACCAGGCGGTCATCGACGCCTACCTCGGTGCGCACCACGACACCGACCTCGGCGACGACCAGGTCCTCACCGACCGCGCGCTCGAGCAGATCGAGGCCGAGGTCCGCGCCGACGAGGCCGCCCACAAGGCGGCCGCCCACGACGGCGACCACGCCAAGCACGACCAGCAGGGAGACAAGTCGTGACCCAGACCCAGACCACCCCGTCGGCGGCGGGGTCCCAGCAGGCCGTCATCGAGGCCAAGGACCTCGTGGCGGGCTACCTGCCCGGGGTCAACATCCTCAACGGCTGCAGCCTGGTCGCCCACCCCGGCGAGATGATCGGCATCATCGGGCCGAACGGCGCCGGCAAGTCCACCCTGCTCAAGGCGATGTTCGGCCTGGTGAAGATCCACTCCGGCAGCGTCACGCTGCACGGCGAGGACATCACCAACAACCGGGCCAACCGCCTGGTGCAGATGGGTGTCGGCTTCGTGCCGCAGACCAACAACGTCTTCCCCTCGCTCACCATCGAGGAGAACCTGCGGATGGGTCTCTTCCTGCGCCCCAAGAAGCTGCAGGAGCGCCTCGGCGCGATGTGGGACCTCTTCCCGACGCTGCACGAGCGCCGCGACCGCAGCGCCGGCGCCCTCTCCGGAGGTGAGCGCCAGTCGCTCGCCATGGCCCGGGCGCTGATGATGGAGCCGAAGGTGCTGCTCCTCGACGAGCCGTCCGCCGGCCTGTCGCCGGTGCGCCAGGACGAGACGTTCATCCGCACCCGCCAGATCAACAAGACCGGTGTCTGCGTGGTCATGGTCGAGCAGAACGCCCGCCGCTGCCTGCAGATCTGCGACCGCGGCTACGTCCTCGACCAGGGCCGGGACGCCTACACCGGCACCGGTCGTGAGCTCGCGAACGACCCCAAGGTGATCGAGCTGTACCTCGGCACGCTCGCCAAGGACGTCGACGAGCAGCGCGAGTCCGGCCAGGCCTGAGCGCGGTACGCCGACCACCCGGCGTACGCCGTCGACACACCGAGCCGCCCGTCCCCCTCGTGGGGGCGGGCGGTTTCGTCGTACCGCTCGAGTCGTACCCCGGTGCCCCTGACCGACCGCCGCGCCGCATGGGGACGCACAGCTACCCACTCCGTGGGCACGCCGCAGCGCACGTGCAGAGCACCGGACGGTCCGTTGCAGGTGCCGCCGCCAGCCCCGGGGGAGACCCCCGGAAACGACGAGACCCCGGACCGAGTGGTCCGGGGTCTCGCCGTGGTGCGTGCAGAACAGCCGATCGCTCAGCCGTCGACCGATGCGGTCATGAGGTCACTTGGTGCCCTCGACGGTGGAGGCGAAGACGTTCTTGTTGTTGCCGTCGTAGGTGTAGATGCCGACGAACGCGGAGGACGGGTCGTTCTCCTCGTCGATCGGACCGATGCCCGACGGGCCGGTGTAGCGGATCTCGGAACCCTCGTCAAGCAGCGCGACGCAGTCGGCGAACGAGGAGCACTCCTCGCCGTCGCTGGCGCCGGAGACGTCCGCGAGGTTCTCCTGGATGGTGGTCGGGTCGGTGGCGCCGCCCTTGACCGCCGCGAGGGCGCCGAGGATGGTGGCGTCGTAGGACTCGGCCGCGTAGGCGTAGTCGGTCAGCTCCTCGCCGTTGACCTGCTGGTTCCAGCCCTGGAGCAGCTCCTTGAAGTCCTCGGAGGCGTCAGCACCCGGGATGGTGCCCTGGGCGCCCTCCATCGTGCCCTCCGGGAAGTCCTCGGAGTAGTCCGCGGTGTTGCCGTCGGTCAGGTAGGTCTTCGACATGTCCCAGCCCTGCGAGACGAGCTCGGGCACGATCGCCTTGGTCTCGTCGAACGCGAGGATCACGATCGCGTCGGGGTTGGTCGCGAGGACCGCGCTGACGTCGGACGAGAAGGTCGTCTGACCGGCGGGGAACTCGTTGCCGTCGCCCTTGCAGCCGTAGGTGCACTCGCCGCCGGAGGCCTCGACGGTCTCCTGGACGGCGTTGCGCAGGCCGGTGCCGTAGGTGTCGCTGAAGACCAGGAAGCCGACGCGCGAGTAGCCGTCGCTGGAGATCAGCGTGCCGAGCGCCGAGCCCTGGATGCCGTCCGGCGGGGCGGTGCGGAAGTAGTACGGCGAGTAGCCGGACAGGTCGACCGCGGTGTTCGCCGGGGAGATCTGGACGATCTTGGCGTCGGTGAAGGTGTCGACGACGTTCAGCGTGACGCTGGACGAGGCGGCACCGACGACGATCGACGGCTTGGCGTTGACCAGGTTGCCGGCGGACGACGTGCTGACCGCGAGGTCGGTGGTGTCGCCGGAGTCGAGGATCTGGTGGCAGGCGTCGGCGCCGTTCACGCCGCCCGCGGCGTTGATGTCGGAGACGGCCAGGCCGACGCCCGCGATCTCCGGCGGGCCGAGGTAGGCCAGGTTGCCGGTCAGCGGCAGGATGCCGCCGACCTTGTAGGTGTCGGCGCTGGTGGTGCCGTTGCCGCACTTGTCGTTCGTGAACTCGCCCGAGGGATCGCTGCTCGACGACTCGGACGCCGACGCGGACGAGGTGTCCTCGGCCGCGGGCTCGCTGTCGTCCTCGGACCCGCAGGCCGCCAGGGCGAGGGACAGCGCGGCGGTGCCGGCCATCAGCTTCACCCAGGACGCGGTGGTGGTTCGATTCACGTGGTGAACCTTTCTGTCAGGTTGGTGCAACCGCAGGTTCCCGACCCCCGGGAGGCCGGTCATGGCTCGGTCACCGTAGGACCGGTCGCGGAGCGGTGTGGCGAACGGCACCCTCTCGTCACCAAACCGTTACGTCAACGACACCGCCAGGCGCGTCACCGGACTGCGGCGACCAGCTGGACCAGCAGCGGCGCGACCACGAGCGCGGGCAGCAGGTCGGCGACGGGCACGTCGCGGACGCGCAGCAGCCGCAGGGCCACGCCGACCAGCAGCAGCCCGCCGGTGGCCGTGACGGCGGCGAGGTGGGCATCGGGCAGGACGTCGCCGAGCGCCACGCCGACGAGCGTCAGCGAGCCCTGGACGACGACCACCGTCAGGCACGCCGCGAGCACGCCCCAGCCGAACGACGCGGCGAAGGCGATCGCGGCGAAGCCGTCCAGCGCCGACTTGAGCAGCAGCTGCTCCGCGCCGTTGCCGAGCCCGTCGTTGAGCGAGCCGAGGATGGTCAGCGGTCCGGTGCAGAAGATCAGCGAGGAGACCACGAAGCCCTCGACGAACCGCTGGCGGTCGACCGACCCGTGGCCGCCGGCCAGCCGCTGCTGCAGCCACCCGCCGAGCGACTCGACCCGCTGCTCGAGGCGGAGCAGCGACCCGGTGATGCCGCCGACCAGCAGGGCGCCGAGCACGACCAGCACCGGAGCGCTGTCGCCGACCGTCTCGGCGAGTCCGTCGTCGAGCACGGCCATCGCCGACGTACCCGCGATGAGCAGCGTGACCAGCCCCAGCCCGTCCGTGACGACCTCCCGGGTGCGCACGGGAAGCCGGTTGCCGAGCAGCAGGCCGACCAGGCCGCCGGCGAGGACGGCGAGGATGTTGACGAGGGTTCCGACTCCGGGGACCACGCTTCTCCTCACTCGGGTCTGACAAGACCGGCGCAGGGAGCGTAGTCTCGCCCGAGCAGGTCGGGTCCTCGGGGACCGGACGCCGACCGGTTGGATCCGTAGTGGCCCGGCAGGGCTGGGGGAAGGCAGGGCGCATGCACCGCTCAGTGGTGACGTTGAGGTGCGCCGAGCTCACGGACGCGGCGCTGCTGGCCGACCTGTGGGCCGACGACCTGCGTCGGGCGGACCGCCACGACCAGGTGGCGGACCTCGAGCTGATCATCAAGGCCGCCGCGCAGTCGCCCGAGCAGCGCATCGTCGTCGCGGAGTACGACGGCAACCCGGCCGCCGCGGTCTTCCTGCGGGTCACGACGCTGAGCCCGCTCAACCTCGACCAGACCGTGCAGGCGCTCTCGCCGCACGTGCTGCCGAAGTACCGCCGCCACGGCGTGGGCCGCGCGCTCATGGAGGCGGCCGTGACCTTCGCCGAGGAGCAGGGGGTCGGGCACGTCGCGACCGCGGCGACGTCCGGCTCGCGCGACGCGAACCGGTTCATGGCCCGCCTCGGGCTCGGCCCGCAGGCGGTGCTGCGCGTCGCCAGCACGCACGCGCTCCGGGCCCGGCTGACGGCGCTGCGGCCGGCGCACGAGCGGGGCGGGCGCCAGCTCACCCAGGTGCTGGCGGCCCGGCGCTCCCAGCGCCGCTCGCAGGCGACGAGCTAGCGCCGGCCCGCCCCGAGGGGCTCAGAGGCCGACCCGCTCCTTGGGGATCAGCGCGCAGGTGATCCGCGAGGTGCACACCCGCTTGCCGCGCTCGTCGGTGATGACGACCTCGTAGGACGCCGACGTGCGCCCGAGGTGGATCGCCGTCGCGACGCCGGTGACGAGGCCGGAGGTCGCGGAGCGGTGGTGGGTGGCGTTGATGTCGACGCCGACGGGGACCCGGTCGGGGTGGGCGTGGATGCCCGAGCCGATCGATCCCAGGCTCTCGGCGAGCACGACCGAGGCGCCGCCGTGGAGCAGCCCGTAGGGCTGCCCGTTGCCCTCGACCGGCATCGTCGCGACGACCCGCTCGGCCGAGAGCTCGACCAGCTCGATGCCCATCTTCTCGTTCAGCGTGCCCATGCCCTGCGGCATCTGCGCCAGGTACTCCTCGACGTCCATGCGGGCATTCTCGCCGACCCCTCGACCGTCGGTGACGGCGGATAGAGTCGACGGGTGCCCGACGCTCCCACCTCGGCCCCGACGTCCGCGACGCCGCGCCTGCTCCTGCTGGACGGCCACTCGTTGGCCTACCGCGCCTTCTTCGCCCTGCCGGTGGAGAACTTCTCCACGACCACCGGCCAGCACACCAACGCGGTCTACGGCTTCACCTCCATGCTCATCAACGTGCTCCGCGACGAGCAGCCGACGCACCTCGCGGTCGCCTTCGACGTCTCCCGGCAGACCTTCCGGATGGAGGAGTACGCCGAGTACAAGGCCAAGCGGGCCAAGACGCCGGGGGAGTTCAGCAGCCAGCTGCCGCTGATCGAGGAGGTGCTCGACGCGCTGCGGATCCCGTTCCTGAAGAAGGACGGCTACGAGGCCGACGACATCATCGCCACGCTCACCACCCAGGCCCTCGCGGACGGCATGGAGGTGCTGATCCTCACCGGCGACCGCGACTCCCTGCAGCTGGTCACCGACCGGTCGACCGTGCTCTACCCGATGCGCGGCGTCTCCGACCTCGCGCGGATGACCCCCGAGGCGGTCGAGGCGAAGTACGGCGTGCCGCCGCACCGCTACCCCGAGATCGCGGCGATCGTCGGCGAGACCTCCGACAACCTGCCGGGGGTGCCGGGCGTCGGCGTCGGGTTCGCCGCCAAGTGGATCAACACCTACGACGGCCTCGACAACGTCATCACCCACGCCGACAAGATCACCGGCAAGAAGGGCGAGGCGCTGCGGGCGCACCTCGGCGACGTGATCCGCAACCGCCGGCTCAACGCGCTGGTGCGCGACCTGGACCTCGACCTCGCCCCGGCCGACATGGCCATCCGGCCCTGGGACCGGCAGGAGGTGCACACGCTCTTCGACGGCCTGGAGTTCCGGGTGCTGCGCGACCGGCTCTTCGAGACGCTCAGCTCCGAGGAGGAGATCGACGACTCCGGCTTCGACGTCGAGATGAGCGTCCTCGGCGCCGGCGAGCTGACCGCTTGGCTCGCCGAGCACGCGGCCGGCTCCGAGCGGGTCGGCGTGCACGTCGCGGGCCGGTGGGGTGCCGGCAGCGGCGACGTCGACGCGCTCGCCCTGGCCACGGTCGAGGGCGCGGCGGCGTACGTCACCGCCGAGACGATGGACCCCGCTGACGAGGAGGCGCTGCGCGTCTGGCTCGCCGACCCGGTGCGGCTCAAGGTGCTCCACGATGCCAAGGGGCCGATGCTCGCGCTCGACGCCTGGGGGATGCCGCTGGCCGGCCTCGCCCGCGACACCGCGCTGTCGGCGTACCTCGCCCGTCCCGACCAGCGCTCCTACGACCTGGCCGACCTGACCGTGCGCTACCTCAAGCGCGAGCTGCGCACCGGCGCCGCCGACGACGGCCAGCTCAGCCTCGACGGCCTCACCGACGAGGCCGCCGGGCAGGTCGAGATGCTCCACGCGCGCGCCGTGCTGGACCTGGCCGCCGCGCTGGACGAGGAGCTCGCCGACCGTGGCGGCACCCGCCTGCTCGAGGACATCGAGCTGCCGCTGGTGGACCTGCTGGCGACGATGGAGCGCACGGGCATCGCGGTCGACACCGAGCACCTCGAGGAGCTCGAGCGGCACTTCGCCGGCGAGGTGAAGCTCGCGGCCGAGGACGCCTTCGCGGTGATCGGCAAGGAGATCAACCTCGGTTCGCCGAAGCAGCTGCAGGTGGTGCTCTTCGACGAGCTGGACATGCCGAAGACCAAGCGCACCAAGACCGGCTACACGACCGACGCCGACGCGCTGCAGGCGCTCTACGTCAAGACCGAGCACCCCTTCCTGCTGCACCTGCTGCGGCACCGCGACGTCGCGCGGCTGCGGCAGACGATCGAGGGGCTGCTGAAGACCGTGGCACCCGACGGGCGGATCCACACGACGTTCAACCAGACCATCGCGGCCACCGGCCGGCTCTCCAGCACCGACCCGAACCTGCAGAACATCCCGATCCGCACCGAGGAGGGCCGGCGGATCCGCGAGGCGTTCGTGGTCGGACCCGGTCACGAGTCGCTCATGACGGCCGACTACAGCCAGATCGAGATGCGGATCATGGCCCACCTCTCCGAGGACGAGCTGCTCATCGAGGCGTTCCGCTCGGGCCACGACTTCCACTCCGTCACCGCCGCGCGGGTCTTCGACGTGCCGGCCGAGGAGGTCGGCCCGGAGCAGCGGGCGAAGATCAAGGCGATGAACTACGGCCTGGCCTACGGGCTCTCGGCCTACGGCCTGGGCCAGCAGCTGGCCATCGAGCCGTCCGAGGCGCGCGTGCTGATGGACGAGTACTTCGAGACCTTCGGCGGCATCCGCGACTACCTCGGCGGGGTGGTCGACGAGGCCCGACGCACCGGCTACACCGAGACGATCTACGGCCGCCGCCGCTACCTGCCCGACCTCACCAGCGACAACCGCCAGCGCCGCGAGATGGCCGAGCGGATGGCGCTCAACGCGCCGATCCAGGGCTCGGCCGCGGACCTGATCAAGATCGCCATGCTCAACGTCGACCGCGCGGTGCGCGAGGCGGGGTTGCGCTCGCGGATGCTGCTCCAGGTCCACGACGAGCTCGTCCTCGAGGTCGCCGCGGGGGAGCGGGAGGCGCTCGAGGAGCTGGTACGCCGCGAGATGGCCGGCGCCGCGCAGCTGGCCGTGCCGCTCGACGTGTCGGTGGGCACCGGCCGCAGCTGGCACGAGGCAGCGCACTGAGCGGTCACTGACCTGTTGGGAAGAACCACCCATCCGGGTGGGCGACCCGCTCCGAACCACCTGCGGTGTCCGCGACGCGACTCGCGGGGAGTCGCGCGCGGACGCCGCCTGCACGTCGGCCGACAGGTCGGTCCGGCAGGTCGAACCAGCACGCCGACCCCGGGAGGGTGGTCCACGGATGAGCAGCGCCGAGACGGCGTCGGACCTGCACGCGGTCATCGGCGACGCCCCGGCCGCGGTGCTCGTCGTCGACCTCGCCACCGGACACGTGGTCCACGCCGACGAGGTCGCCCAGCAGCTCGCGCCGGGCGTCGCGCTCCCGGTGCCGCTGGAGCGGTGGTCGGACGCCGCCCAGCTGCGGGACGCCGCCGGTGAGGCGCTGTCGGGCTCGGCACACCCGTTGAGCAGGCTGCTGCGCGCCGAACCGGTGCCGGGCCAGCGGGTGTCCGCGCAGCGCACCAGCGAGATGGGGGAGTCCCGCGAGCCGCTGTGGATGATCGGCCTGCCGATGTCCGGGGCGCCGATGCTCGACGACCACGCGCTCGTCGTCCTCCTGGCCGTCCGCGAGCGCCACGCCGCCGCCGCGGTGGAGGCGTTCGCCGACCAAGAGGCCAAGGTGCGGGACCGGGCCGTGCTGGCGACCGGCCTGTCGTTCACCGTGGCCGACGCCCGGCAGCCCGACATGCCGCTCATCTGGGTCAACCCGGCCTTCAGCGCCACCTCCGGCTATTCCTTCGAGGAGGCCGTCGGGCACAACTGCCGCTTCCTCCAGGGGCCCGGGACCGACCGCGCCGAGGTCGCGCGCGTGCGGGACGCCCTGCGGGCGGGCGAGCCGGTCACGGCGACGCTGCTGAACTACCGCAAGGACGGCCTTGCCTTCTGGAACCAGGTGACGATGTCGCCGATCCTCGACGAGGCCGGCGAGCTGTCCCACTACGTCGGCGTGCAGAGCGACGTCAGCGGCCGCGTCGAGGCCGACCGCCAGCGCGACGCCGCGGAGGGCCGGCTCCGGCTGCTGGCCGAGGCCAGCCAGCAGCTGAGCGGCGAGCTGGACATCGACGAGGCGCGCGCCCGGTTGCTCCAGCTGCTCGTGCCGGCGCTGGCGGACATGGCCGTCTTCCTCCACACCGACGAGCACGGCACGGTCACCGAGCACCACGTCGCCCACCGCGACCCGGCTGCGGTGCCGGTGCTCGAGGCACTCGCCGAGCGGCTGACCGGAGAGCTTCCGCCCGGCGGGCTCGTGCACACGGTCCTCGACGGGCGGCCGCACCGGCTGCTCGACGGCCGCCACGCGGCGTACGTCGGCGACGCGGTGCTCGACCGGGACGCCACCGACCTCCTCGCCATCGGCTCCACGCTGGTGGTGGCGCTCCCGGGCCGGCTCGGCGTGCGCGACGTGGTCGTGCTGAGCCGCGTCCGCGGCGGCTCGTTCACCGCCGCCGACGTGGACGTGGCCGTGGACCTGGGTCGGCGGGCGGGGCTCATCCTCGACAACCTGCGGCTCTACGCCGCCCAGACGCTCATCGCCCAGACGCTGCAGCGCAGCCTCCTGCCGCAGCTGCCCGACCTCGACGGGGTCCGGGTCGAGGCGCGGTACCTGGCCGCCGCGGACGGGGCCGAGGTCGGCGGCGACTTCTACGAGGTGCTGGAGCTGCCGGCGGGCGCTGCGGGCGCTGCTGCCGGCGGCCGGCGACCGTTCGGGTTGGCCGTCGGCGACGTCACCGGGCACGACGTGTACGCCGCCGCGGCGATGGGCCAGCTCAAGGGCATCCTCCGGGCGACCGCCACGTCGCAGCGGCTGAGGCCGGCTGCGGTCCTGGAGCAGGTCGACCAGCTGCTCCCGGCGCTCAACGTGGTCTCACCGATGGCGACCATGCTCTTCGCCCATGTCGAGCCGCTGCCCGAGGGACGCTGGCGGCTGACGTTCTCGAGCGCCGGTCACCCACCGCTGCTGCTGCGCCACCCCGACGGCAGCGTCGAGGTCGTCGACCCGGGGGAGGCCCGCGGCACGATCCTCGGCCTCGGCACGGCCGACCGCGGGGAGACGAGCCGCGTCCTCGACCCCGGCACGACGCTGGTCGCGTACACCGACGGGTTGGTCGAGCGTCGCGGGGAACCGCTCGACGTCGGCTTCGAGCGCCTCCGCCGGGCCGTCGCGGCCGACGACGCGGTGGACGCCGACCACCTCGTCGACACGCTCGTCGAGGCGTCCGCGGGCGACGGCGGCACCGACGACGTCGTGGTCGTCGCCATCCACCTCCTGCCCTGACCGCAACCGCCGTCGAGCAGGAAGGCCGCCTCGCAGGGGTGGCGACCCCGGTCACCGGGCGACAGGGCTGGGTCCCGAGACAGGCGCTGCGCGCCTTCCTCGACCCACCGTGACCCACCGTGACCCACCGTGGGTCAGCGGGTCCCGTCGACGCTCTCCTGGGCTCGCTGCTCGACCGGTGGGGAGGCGGGGCGGCCGAGGACCGCGACGGCGATGAGCACGGTGAAGAGGGCGGCGTCGAGGGCGAGGACCAGGCTGACGAGGGCCTCGACCGAGTGGACGAACGGGGCGCTGCAGAGCAGCGCGACCAGCGTGGCCCAGATCGCCAGGATGGCGCGCCACTGCTGACGGGCGAGGGCGGAGTAGAGGAGCAGCTGGACCATCGAGAGCAGGGTGCCGACGAGGGAGAAGAGCCAGAGGAGGTCCTTGACCTCCTCGAAGTCCTCGCCGCCGACGAAGACCAGCGCGAGGTCCGGGAGGAGCAGCGTGCCGCCCATGCCGCACAGCCCGAGGGCGAGCGCGACGACGAGCGCCTTGACCAGCGTGCTGCTGTCGGCGCCGCGGGTGGCCATCGAGGGGAAGGCGATGACGGCGACGAACTGCGGCAGGAAGAGGATCGCCTTGACCAGGATCAGCCCGCCCGCGTAGAGGCCGGCGGTGTGGTCGTCGAGGACCGCGCGGGCGAGCAGGATGTCGGCGTTGGAGAGCGCGAAGAACGCGAGCAGGGCCTGGCTGCTGCCGGCCACCTCCCGGATCAGCTCGCCCGCGGAGACCTGGGTGGCGGTGGTGGTGCTCCGGGGGCGGCGCAGGGCGACGTACCCGATCACGACCGGTAGCCAGGCGCCGATCGCGACGCCGAGGACGGCGGCGAACTCGGTGCGCCAGACGAGCAGGAAGCCGACGCCGGCCGCGACCCGGCCGACACCCTGGGCGAGGTAGACCAGGGCGAGCGGCGCCCAGCGTCGCTCGCCCTGGAGCACGCCGGCCTGGCCGCCCATGATCGTGAGCGGAGCGGCGGTGAGGGCGACCAGCGCGGCGGTCGGCAGGCTCTCGAGCCGCAGCACGGCGTTCATCACCGGCGCGAGCGCGAGCAGGACGAGCGCGAGGACGAGGGCGCTGCGGTAGGACACGCCGAGCACGACGCGCTCGACTGCGACGACGGACTCCGGCGAGGCCGAGATCCGGCGGGCGCCGGTGGCCTGCAGTCCGAGGGAGAGCACGTTGACGACGAGCAGCACGCCCATGATCGCCGAGAACGCGCCGAAGTCGCTGGGGCCGACGAGGTGGGCGACCAGCACGGTGTAGCCGTAGGTCGCGACGTTCATGACGGCCATGGCGATCGCGATCGCCGCACCGCTCCTCAGCAGCGCGCGGAAGCCGCCGGGGGTCTCGGACACGCGGGGAAGCCTAAGGGGCGGCCCGCCACGCCCGACGCGGGATGGTTGGATCGCCGCGTGTCCGACTGGCGAGCGTGGGTGCCGCGTGCGTGGTCGCTCGCCCTGGCGCTGCTGCTGCTCGGTCCCGCGCTCGGCCCGGGGTTCCTGCTGACCTACGACATGGTCTGGGTGCCGGACCTCGCCGTGCGGCCGGACGTGTGGGGCGTCGGCTCCGGGCTGCCCCGCGCGGTGCCTTCCGACGCCGTCGTGGCGGTCCTCGACGAGGTCGTGCCCGGCGCGCTGCTGCAGAAGGTCGTGCTGCTCGCCTCCCTGGTCGCCGCCGGCCTCGGCGCGCGGCGCCTGGTGCCGGGGGAGTCGCTCGCCGCCCAGCTGGTGGCGGTGTCGGTCTACCAGTGGAACCCCTATGTCACCGAGCGGCTGCTGCTGGGGCACTGGCCCGTGCTGGTGGGGTACGCCGTCCTCCCCTGGGTGCTGCTCGCCGGTCGCCGCTGGCGGGAGACCGGCACGCTGCCCGCGTCCCTGCTGGTGCTCGCGCCGCTCGGGTGCCTGAGCGTGAGCGCCGGGCTCGCGACGGCGGTCGCGGTGCTCGCGGTCGCGGCCGGCGGCCGACGCACCCTCCCCGCGCTCGGGATCGTGCTCGTGGCGAACCTCCCGTGGCTGGTCACCGGCGCGCTGCACGCCGCGGATGCGCGGACCGACGCCGCCGGGGCGGAGCTGTTCGCCCTCGGGCCCGACGGCGCCCTGCCGCCGCCGCTGGCCGCGCTCGTGCTCGGTGGGGTCTGGAACGACGAGGTCGTCCTGCCCTCCCGCGACGGCGTGCTCGCCTGGCTCGGGCTCCTGCTCCTCGTCGTGCTCGCCGCGGTCGGGACACGGACCTGGCTGCGAGGCACGGCCCGCCGCGACGTCGTCGCGCTCCTCGGGTGCTGGGTCGTCGGTCTCCTCCTCGCCCTGCTGACCTGGGCGGCGCCGGGCGCGGTCGGCTGGCTCGCCGAGAGCGTCCCCGGCGCCGGTGTCGTCCGCGACGGGTCCCGCCTGCTCGTGCTGTGCGCGCCGCTCGTCGCGGTGCTCGCCGGCTGCGGCGCGGCCGCCCTGCTCCGCCACGTCCGTGACCCGGGCCCTCGCCTGGTGCTCGCCGGCGCGCTCGCGGTCTCGCCGGTCACGCTGCTGCCCGACGCGGCGCTCGGCCTCTCCGGTCGCCTCGAGCCCACCACCTACCCGGCGTCGTACGCCGCGGCGCGCGACGCCGTGGACGGTGCCGGGCCGGGTGACGTGCTCGCGCTGCCGCTGTCCAGCTACCGCCAGCCGTCGTGGAACGACGACCGCAAGGTGCTCGACCCGCTCCCGCGCCACCTGCCGCGGGACGTGGTGGCCAGCGACGAGCTGGTGGTCTCCGACGTGACGGTCGCGGGGGAGGACCCCCGCGTGCGCGAGGCGGCCGTCGCGCTCGCCGCGGGCACGCCGGCCGACCGCGCCGAGCGGCTGGCCGACCTCGGCATCGGCGTCATCGCGGTCGACCGGCTCGCGCCCGGCCCGTCGCTGTCCGTCGAGGGACGGGTGCTGCTCGACAGCGCGGAGCTGCTCGTGGTCGAGCTCGACGGGGCGCGCGAGCGCCCGGTCCCGACGTCCTGGGAGGTCGCGGCGGCCCTCGCGTGGTCCCTGTGGACGGCGTCGTACCTCGCGGCGATCGGGCTCGCGGCGGCGCGCCGGAGAAGCAGTCGCGGGACCCCGGACAGGCTGCCTCCACCGCCGACGTGACGGATCTCTCCGAAATGCGGCGCGCATGGTCTCCCGCTGTTACCGTTCTGGCCGAACCTAGGGAGGGGTTTTCACGTGGGAAGCATCCTGAGCACCTTCGGCAGCCTGGCCATCGGCGGCATCGTCGCGTCGGCCACGATCGTCGGTGTCGTGTCGTCGCAGACCAGCTCGAGTGGCGAGTCGCCGGCGAACGTCAACCAGCCGGTCATCCAGTACGGCACCGAGGGCTGACCACAGCCCCCTCGATCCCGGCGCGGGCTCCTCAGCCGCGCCTGCGTCCCGGTCCCCGGCGACGTCGGCGCGGAGCGAGCACCTCGTCGGGATCTTCTGGGTCCTGGCTGTCGACGGGCGTTCCCTCGAGCGCGGCCAGGACCACCAGCGCGAACGAGTGCTGGGCGTGCTGCCACGTGTAGGCGTGGCTCATCTCGCGCGCACCTTTCCCGAGCCGCTCGCGCTCCTCGCGGTCGCGCAGCAGCAGTCCGATCGCCGCGGTGAGCTCCTCGGGCGTGTCCACGAGCAGTCCCGACCGGTGGTCGGCGACCGACTCCTGGGTGCCGCCGGCGGAGCGGTAGGCCACGGTGGGCGTGGCGTGCATGCCGGCCTCGCCGATGACGAGCCCCCAACCCTCCTTCAGCGACGGCAGGGCCAGCAGCCAGGCACGCTCGTAGACCTCGTGCTTGCGCTCCTCGTCGACGTGACCCTCGAAGACCACCGTGTCGCCGGCCCCGCGGGCGCGGGCGTACTCCTGGAGCTCCGCCTCCCACCAGCCGCCACCGACCACGTGCAGGCGCAGGTCCGGGTGCTCGGCGCGCAGCGCGAGCGCCGCGTCGATGGCGTGCTCGACCTGCTTGTGCGGCACCAGCCGGCCGACGACGGCGATCGTCGGCGTGGGCGCCTTGCCCGGGTCGACGGGCACGACGGGGTCGGTGCCGTTGTGGACGACGGCGACCCGCGGGCCGCGGACGCCGAGGTCGCGCAGCTCCGACCGCGTGGCGCGGGAGACGGCGACGTACTGGTTGCGGCGGTAGAGCCAGGGCGCGAGCCGTCGCTCGATCCACCACCCGACCCGTCCGGTGAGACCGCTGTAGACGACCGGCCACTGCTCGCGGTGGACGTGGTGGACGAGCACGACGATCGGCTTGCGGGTGACCAGCCGGCTGAAGAACGGCAGCCCGTTCTGCACGTCGACGACCAGGTCCACCTCGCCCTGGCCCGCGCCGGCCAGCTCGCCCGAGGCCAGCGCCCGCATGCCCGCGGGGTAGACCGAGAGCTTCGAGCCGCGGCGCACGAATCGGATCCCGTCGACGACCTCCTCGGGCGGCGCGGCGGCGTGCGCGGCGCAGAAGATGGTGACCCGGCAGCCGCGGGCGACGAGCCCGGCGGCCATCTTCTCCAGGTAGCGCTCCGCGCCTCCGCCCTCCGGGTTGCGCGTGTCGCGCCAGCTCAGGAAGGCGACGTGCTTGCCGCGCAACGGCTCGAGGGAGTCCACCGCTCCGCCGGTCGCCCCGTCTCCCAGATCTCCCACCCGCGCGAAGGTACCAGTGGGTAAGGTTCCGGCGTGCCGAGCCAGACCCCGTCCCCGACGACCCGTCAGCGGCGGCCCTGGAAGGCCACCCTGCGCCGCTCGGTCCGCCTCTTCCGGGAGTTCGGCCACGAGCAGGACGACCCGGCGCGCTTCTACACCGCGCTGGCCGAGGACTCCGCCGACCAGCTGTCGACCTACGTCCCGCTGGACGGCGCGGTGCTCCTGGACGTCGGCGGGGGACCGGGCTACTTCCGCGACGCCTTCCGCGCAGAGGGTGCGACGTACTGGGCCCTCGACGCCGACGTCGGCGAGCTCGCCGGCCTCGGCGGCATCGCCTCGGGGACGGTCGTCGGCAGCGGGATGGAGCTGCCGTTCCGCACCGGCTCGGTCGACGTCTGCTACTCCTCCAACGTCCTCGAGCACGTGCCCGACCCGTGGCGGATGGCCGAGGAGATGGTGCGCGTGACGCGCCCCGGCGGCACGGTCTTCATCTCCTACACGCTCTGGTTCGGCCCGTGGGGCGGTCACGAGACCGCGCCGTGGCACTACCTCGGCGGGCGGCGGGCGCGGCGGAGGTACGCCGCGAAGCACGGCCACGAGCCGAAGAACAGGTACGGCGAGTCGCTCTTCGCCGTCACCGCCGGGGCCGGCCTGCGCTGGGCGCGGGCCCAGCAGGAGCTCGGCGTGGCCGAGGTCGTCGACCTCGCCCCGCGCTACAACCCGCGCTGGTCGCGGTTCCTGCTGCGGGTGCCTCTCCTGCGTGAGGTGGTGACGTGGAACCTCGTGATCGTCCTGCGCAAGCGGTGACCTTCCGGTTCCGGCTGCTGGCCTCCTGCGCGGTCCTCGTCGGCCTGGCGTTCGTGCAGGACCCGGGCCTGCTCGCCGCGGACACCAAGCTCGACCTCGCGCTGGCGCCTGCCGACTGGCTCTCCCGCGCGCTCCACCTGTGGGACGCCGAGGGCGCCTTCGGCCAGCTGCAGAACCAGGCGTACGGCTACCTCTGGCCGATGGGGCCGTTCTTCCTGCTCGGCTGGCTCGTCGACCTGCCCGGCTGGGTCGTCCAGCGGCTCTGGCAGGGGCTGGTCATGGCGGTCGCGTTCGCGGGCACGGCGAAGGTCGCCCGCGCGCTCGGCGTCCGCTCCGACCTGGCCTGCCTGCTCGCCGGCTTCGCCTTCGCGCTCTCGCCGCGGCTGCTGACCACGCTCGGCCCGATCTCGATCGAGGCGTGGCCGAGCGCGCTCGCGCCGTGGGTGCTGCTCCCGCTGGTGCGCGGCGCGACGCAGGGATCGCCGCGCCGGGCCGCCGCGCTCTCCGCCCTGGCGGTCGCGATGGTCGGCGGCGTGAACGCCGCGGCCACCTTCGCGGTGCTGCCGCTGGGGATCGTGTGGCTGCTGACCCGCACCCCCGGGCCCCGGCGTCGCGCGCTGATGCTGTGGTGGCCGCTGTTCACCGCGCTCGGCACGCTGTGGTGGCTGGTCCCGCTGTTCGTCATGGGCGCCTACAGCCCGCCGTTCCTCGACTTCATCGAGACCACGACGGTGACGACGTTCCCCACGACGGTCTTCGACGCCCTGCGCGGGACCTCCAACTGGGTGCCGTACGCCGACGCCGGCTCGCGCGCCGGCAACGACCTGCTCCGCACCTCCTGGGTCATCGTGCTCAGCGGCGTGCTGCTGCTCCTCGGCGTCGCCGGGCTGCTGGACCGCCGGACCCCGCACCGCGCCTTTCTCGGCCTGTCGCTGCTGGTCGGCGTCGTCATGGTCACCGCCGGGCACCGCGGCGCCGTCGAGGGTTGGCTCGCCGCGCCGGTGGCCGACCTGCTCGACGGGGTGCTGGCGCCGCTGCGCAACGTGCACAAGTTCGACCCGATCATCCGGCTGCCGCTCGTGCTCGGTCTCGCCTTCGTCGTCGAGCGCATGGTGACCGCACTGCACGAGCAGCCCGACGCACCGCGCGCGGACCGCATCAACCGACGGGTTCTGGTGGCCGCCGCGGTCGTCGCCGTGGTCGGGTGCGCGGCCCCTGCCGTGCAGGGCCGGGTCCAGCCGACCGGGGCGACCCTCGGCGTGCCTGAGTACTGGCACGAGGCCGCCGACTACGTGGCCGCGGAGTCCAGCGGCGGCACGGCCCTGCTGGTGCCGGGGTCGCCGTTCGGCGAGTACCTGTGGGGCGACACCGCTGACGAGCCGATGCAGTGGCTGGCGGACTCGCGCTGGGCGGTCCGCAACGTCATCCCGTTGACCCCGCCCGCCACGATCCGCATGCTCGACGGCATCGAGCGGCGCCTGGCCGAGGGCGACGGCTCGCCCGGGCTGACCGCGGCCCTGCGCCGCGCCGGCGTCCAGCACCTCGTCGTCCGCAACGACCTCGAGCGCTCCAGCGACGTGCCGGACCCGGTGCTGGTGCACCAGGCCCTCGACGCGTCGCCCGGCATCGAGCGGGTGGCCGAGTTCGGACCGCCGATCGGCGGCGAGGCGCACCTGCGCGACGGCCAGGAGCGGGTGCTCGTCAACGGCGGACGGCAGACCGAGCACGCCGCGGTCGAGGTGTACGCCGTGTCCCCGACGCCGCTGGCAGCGGTCTCCGCCGACGACCCGACCGTGGTCGCCGCCGGACCGGAGGACCTGCCCGACCTGCTCGACCTCGACGTGCTCGGCGACGCGCCGGTCGTGCTCGCGCCCGACGTCCCGGCCGCGCCCGACGGGGCGGCGCCCGGCCGGGTCGTGCTCACCGACGGCCTGCGCGACCGGGAACGCTCGTTCGCCCGCATCCACGACGGGACCTCGTCGGTCTCGACACCGGGCGACGGCCCGCAGGCCGACCGTCCGGTCCGCGACTACCCGCTTACGGACATGGACCGCTGGACGACCACCGGCCGCCTCGAGGGCGCGCGCTCGGTCTCCGCGTCCACCTCGCTCTCCGACGCCGACGCCGCCGGAGGCAGCCACCGCGGCGCGCTGCCCGTCGCCGCGCTCGACGGCGCGGTGGACACGGCGTGGGACTCCGGCTTCAGCGCCGACGGCACGCCCTGGTGGCGGGTCGACCTCGAGGAGCCGCTCGAGGTGGAGTCGCTCACCGTCACCGCGTCCACGCGTGAGGGGCGGCAGCGCCTGCGCGCCGTCACCGAGCACGGCGCCTCAGAGCCTGTGACGATCAGCCCGGGCGGCACCCGCCGCGTGCTGCTCCCGCTCGCCGAGGACGGCAGTACGGGGGTCACCTGGCTGCGGGTGGAGGCCGTCGAGGGCCCCTCGGCGGACCGCCTCGCGCTCGCGGAGGTCGACGTGCCCGGGCTCTCGGTGCGCCGGGTCCTAGAGCTGCCGACCCTGCCCGAGGCGTGGGGCCGCCCCGACGTCGTGGTGATGAACGCCGACCTCGACGCCCGTACCGGCTGCGTGGTCATCGGCTTCGAGGACCGGTGCGCCGTCGGGCGCGACCGGTCCGCCGAGGACGGCCCCGTCGTGCGCCGCTCCTTCGAGCTCCCCGAGGCCGGCGCGTACGACGTGTCCCTGACCGCGCGCCCCCGCGCCGGCGGCGCCCTGGATGCCTTGGTCCTCCGGGACCGGGCCGGCGCGGCCGCGGCGTCCTCGCTGGCGCTGCCGGACCCGCGGGCCGGGGCGGTCGCCGCGATCGACGGCGACCCCAGCAGCGCCTGGCTCGCCGGCCCCGACGACGAGCAGGTCGAGCTCGTCCTCTCCTGGCTCGACCCTCGACTCGTGACCGGCATCGACCTCGACGTCGACCTCGACACCGCAGCCCGGCTGCCCGACCACGTCGTGCTGACCTTCACCCGGCGGGGGCGCATCGTCGCCGAGCGCGACGTCGAGCTCGGCCGCGACGGCCGGTCGGCGTTCGCGGGCGTGCGCGCGGACGGCGTGCGCATCCGGGTGCTGTCGGCCGAGCGCGCCAGCGACCTCACCTTCGACGGCTCCACGAGCGAGGTCCCGATCGGGGTCGGCGAGGTGACCCTGACCGGCGTGCCCTACTTCCCGCTGCGTCCCTCCGCCGAGGAGGTCCGGCAGCCGTGCGGGTCCGGCCCGGACGTGCAGGTCGGCGCCCGCCGGCTGCGCACCGCGGTGACCGCGTCGCCGCTCCAGCTGCTGCGCGGGGTCGAGGTCCCGGCCGAGCCGTGCGGCGTCCTCACCGGCGACGCGCCGGTCCTGCTGCCGGCCGGGACGGTCGACGTGACGGCCGCCCGCAGCGGCGCCTTCGAGACGGCCTCGGTCGTGCTCACCTCGATCGACGACCCGGGACCGGCCGCCGCCGCGACCGCCGCGGCCGAGGACCTGGCCGGCCCGGTCCGTCGCGTGCTGCAGCCGGCGGCGGGCGACACGGTGGTCGCGCTGCGCGAGAACGCCAACCCGGGCTGGGTCGCCACCCAGGCCGGGGAGGAGCTCGAGCCCGTCGTCCTCGACGGTTGGCAGCAGGGCTTCCGGGTCTCCGGCGACGAGCCGGTGGAGGTCCACTTCGCCCCCGACCGGACCTACCGGGCGGGCCTGGTCGGCGGCGCGGTCGCCCTGCTCGCGCTGCTCGCCGTCGTCGTGCTGACCCGCCGCCGGTGGACCGGCCCGACGCCCGCGCCGCTGACGGACCGGCGCGTGCCGCCGGCCGTCGCCGTCGTCCTCGCCCTCGCCGGCGCCGGGCTGGTCGGCGGGACCATCGGCCTTGTGGTCGGGGCGGTCACCACCGGCGCGCTCGTGCTGCTCGGGCGGCGCGCGCCCGAGGTGCGTCCCTGGGCGCTGGCGCTGCCCGTGCTGCTCGCGGCCGCGGCGTACGCCGTCACGCCGTGGGGGAGCAGCTCCGGCTGGGCCGGGAACGACGCGTGGGTCGGTTACCTCGCGCTGGTGCCGTTCGTCGCCGTCGTGGCCGCCGTCGGCTCCTCGCGTGGCGGCCGGACCAGGCGCTTGAGCCGCATCGCGGGGACCTCGAGCAGCCGGTAGCCCAGCTCGGCCGCGACCAGGCTGCCGGCCATCGTCAGCAGCCACAGCTGCAGGCCGTGGCCGCCGAAGATCTGCCACCCGGTCAGCCACATCACCAGGTGCAGCACGGGCAGGTGCAGGGCGAAGAGGCTGTACGACGTCAGGCCCAGGCGGCGGACCACCCGGTGGCCCATGAACCGCCCGAAGCCGCTGCGCTCGTCGGCGACCACGGCGGGGAGGACCAGCAGCAGGCTGATCACGGTGTAGAGCAGGTTCTTGGTCAGCGACTCCGACGTCGTCGGCGCGATGAGCAGCGCCGGGCCGGCCAGGGGGGTCGAGGCGACGAGCAGCAGCGCCCCGGCCACGGTCCAGCACGCCCCGGGCTGCCGGCCCACAGCGAGGAACCGCCGCGCTGCGGGGGCGCCACGGGTGGCCAGCACGTGCACGAGGGCCAGCCCGATGCCGGCGGCGAACCAGGTGAGGTAGCCCGGGAGCCACTGCTCGGGGCTGCCGTCCGAGAGGCCGTCGGCCCGGTCGGCGCCGTCGAGGTGCCACCACACGGTCACCACGGTCATCGCGGCCAGGACGAGCGCGACGCGCAGGGGCCGCAGGGCGCGGCGGCCGGTAGCGAGCAGCATCAGCAGCGGCAGCAGCAGGTAGAAGCAGACCTCGACCGCGAGGCTCCACATCTGGGTCAGGCCGTCCGGAGGCCGGGGTGCGACGAACGTGTCCAGCATGAGCAGGGTCGTGGCCCACCCGCCGGGGCTGCGGTCGCGGTTGTCGTGGATGAACGACAGGGCGAGCACGACCGCGGCGACGTACACCGGGGTGATCCGCAGGAACCGGTGCCACAGGTAGGTCCGGGTCGCCGGACGAGGCAGCCCCGCCGCGGCTCGGGCGAGGTAGGGCCGGGAGAGCAGGAACCCGGAGAGCACGAAGAACACCGCCACGCCCACGTCGAGCCGGGCCAGCGTCACGCCCCAGAAGCCGTGCCGCCCGTAGTCGCCGGACCAGAACGCCACGTGCGTGGTGACCACGGCGAGCGCGCCGACCGCGCGCATCGCGTCCAGCGCCGGGAACCGGGGCCTGACGTCGGTGTCCAGCTCGACGGGAGCCGCCGCCACGGTCGTCATCGGTCCTCCTCCGTCTCGGGCTGGCCCACCACGAGCTCGTCCACGCACAGAGTGACACCCGGGTCGAGGCCGTCGAGGGTGATCGCGCCGAACGACTGCTCCGCGTCGATCCGCACCAGCACCGTCCCGAGGCCCCCGGCCAGGTCGGCCGTGGTCGTGTCGCCGCCGGCCGTCACCCGCAGGCCGGT
This sequence comes from Nocardioides sp. IC4_145, assembly GCF_011250565.1. Lineage (GTDB taxonomy): Bacteria > Actinomycetota > Actinomycetes > Propionibacteriales > Nocardioidaceae > Nocardioides. The sequence continues at coordinate 7,347 of NZ_JAANMS010000012.1, read as the reverse complement.
GTCGCCGGAGGTGAGGTACTCGATCCGCAGCCACCACGGCACGCCGACCGCGCGGGTCTCCAGCGGCAGCACCCGGGACTCTCCGCGCACGCGCCAGCCGCAGCCCGGCACCGGCCCCGGCAGCGCCGCCGTGGCCTCGTCGACCTCGGCCGGCACGACCCGCCCGTCGTCGGTGAGCAGGTGGAGCCGGTCGGTGCTGTCGGGGAAGCGCGCGGCCGGGGTGAGCATGGGGAGCAGCGTCGAGGTCAGGTTGTACGGCGCGCCGAAGGCGCCGCTGACGTTCGAGGGCAGCGGCTGGTCGGCCAGGTCGAGGGCGCCGAAGCCGTCGAGCTCGTCCCGGGCCGCCGCGAGCACGTCCTTGCCGGGGTTCTCGACGTGCCAGACGCGGGCGTAGGCCCAGGAGCTGAGCGTCCCGGAGACGGCGACGAGCACGGTGGCCGCGGCGATCCAGCGCGGCCCCGGGGCGCGGGCCAGGAGCGGTTCTGCCCGCGTGCGGCTCGACTGGTCGGCCCCGCGCAGCTCCATCGTGGCCAGGCCCAGGCAGAGGGTGACCGCGCACGCGGCGTCGGTGAGGTAGCGGTACTCCGTGCCGACGACCGCCCCGACCACCGGGGCGCGGGTGGTGAGCAGCAGGACGTAGTCGGCTGCCACGTACGCCGCGAGCAGGACCCAGGCGCGCAACGTGCGGTCGCGGCGCAGCGCGATCCCGATGACCACCAGGGCGATGCCGGTCCAGCACAGGTGGACCGCCCAGGTCGGCGGCACCGCCCGGGACACCGGCGCGATGTCGGTGTCCCAGTGCCAGGGGCCGCCGAAGAGCGCGGTCGTGAAGGAGTCGCCGACCAGGCGGCCAGCCAGCTCCGCCGCGCCGACCGGACGCTCGTCGGAGGAGATCTGCGGCACGGCGACGACGTAGTAGACGAGGAACGCCACGCCACCGGCGATCCCGGCGAGGACGGCCGGCCAGTAGTGGCGCACGACCGTGACCACCCGGCGCACGGGCCCCCCGGTCGCGAAGAAGGAGAGGGCCACGAAGGCGAGCACCGGGAAGACCAGGAGGGTCTTGACGTAGCAGCAGAGCCCGAAGGCAAGGACCAGCAGCGTCACCGCCAGCCACCGCAGGCGGCGCGAGCGCAGGTAGTGCACCCAGGCGGCGACCGCTGCGAAGAACACCGCCTGCATCGGCACCTGGTTCAACGCCGCGGCCCACCACATGAACGCCGGCATCGTCATCGCGGTCGACAGGTAGAGCGCGAGCGGCACCAGCACCCGGCCGCGCACCCCGAAGAGCGTCAGCAGCATCCACAGGCACGCGACTGCCGCGACGGCCTGCATGACGATGCTCGTCGCGGCCAGCAGCGGCCAGGAGAGGTGGTCGGGCACGGCCCCGAGCCAGCCCAGGAACCGCCCGAACGGCATGAACTGCGCGGCGTACGGCTCGACCAGGCCCGCGGCCGACAGCCCGGCCTCCCGACCCTCGCGGACCAGCTGGTAGTCGTCGCCGTAGAAGAACCCACCCCACACCGCCCAGGTGCGAAAGCCGACGTGCGCCAGCACCATCGCCACCGCCGAGCCCAGCACGACCGCCCGGGGGTCGAGCGGTGGCAGGGCGCCCCGGCGGGGCGCCCGGGCGAGTCGTCTCATCGCTGCGCGCACGCGCGAAGTCTGCCCGTCCCCGCCCGTACCGGACGAAGTACGGCGGGTTTTCGAGGAAACGGTGCACGCGGAGTGTGATGCGCGTTACGTTCGCGTTCGACGACTTTCCTGGGGAGGGAATGCGGTGCGAAAGATTGCTGGACGCGTACTGATCGCCATCGGCGGTTTCCTGGTGGTGGCGGGGCTGCTCACGACCACGTGGGCACCGGGGGTGGTGAAGAAGACGCCGGTCGACGTCGACCAGACCACGCGCCTGGACGGCACGGCGACGAAGCTGGGGGAGACCTTCCCGGTCAACGTCACCAGCATCACGAAGGCCGACAGCGAGGCCTCGACCGACGACACGACGATCTGGGTCAACACCTCGTGCGTGGTCGACAACTCCGACGGCGCGGCCCCGGCCTGCGTCGACGGCGAGGACGAGCGGCTGGTCTCCGCGACGGTCGGCACCTTCGCCACCGACCGCGTCTCGGCCCTGGGGCGCGACCACGAGAACCTGCCGGCCGGCTCCACGCCGTACGAGGGCATCGTCAACAAGTTCCCCTTCGACACCGAGAAGAAGGACTACCACTACTGGGACGGCACCCTGGGCCGGACCGTCCCCATGGAGTTCCTCGAGGAGACCGAGATGGACGGGCTGACCGTCTACCACTTCGCCTCGAGCGTCGCCGACGAGGCGATCGAGGTCGCCGAGGGCACGCCCGGCACCTACAGCCAGGCCGTCGACATCTACGTCGAGCCCCTGACCGGCGCGGTCGTCAACCAGGAGCAGTCGCAGCAGCGCTACCTCGAGGACGGCACGCAGGTCCTTGATCTCAACGTCGCCTTCACCGACGACCAGCTGGCCACCAGCATCAGCGAGGCCAAGGACAACGCCGCGAACCTCACGCTGATCACCGAGACCGTCCCGCGGATCGGCTTCATCGGCGGTGCGGTCGCCCTGGTCCTCGGCGCGCTCCTGCTGCTCGTCGGCCGGCCCCGGCACGCGGCGAGCCCGCGCGCCGCGGCGATGCCCGCCTGACCTGAGCCACCACGCGTCCAGCCCCTGAGCCGGTCGGGCCTCGGCCCGGCCGGCTCAGGCGCGCGTGGCGCCGAAGATCGCGGTGCCGGGGGTGAGTCGCCCGCGGACCTGCGACCAGCCGCCCCAGACGCGGTCGTGCCCGGCCGGCCACTCCGGCTCGAGCAGGTCGGTCACGACGAAGCCGGCGCCGGCCAGCACCGCGATCCAGTCGCCCAGGGTGCGGTGGTGCTCGACGTACGACACCTCGCCGGACGCGTCGTCCACCTCGACGTACGGCGTGCGGTCCCAGTAGGACTGGCTCGCCACCAGTCCCGCCTCGCCGGGGTCGTCGGCGAACATCCACCGCGTCGGGTGGGTGATGGAGAAGGCGTAGCGGCCGCCCGGCCGCAGCACGCGCGCGGTCTCGGCGACCGCGACCTCCAGGTCGCTGATGAACTGCAGCGCCCCGAACGAGGAGAAGACGACGTCGAACGACGCGTCGCGGAACGGCAGTGCCGTGGCGGTCGCGCGGACCGACGGCACGACCACGCCGGTCTGGTCGTCGATGCGGCGCGAGTGCTGGAGCTGGCGCATCGAGAGGTCGAGCCCGACGGCCCGGCCACCCTGGGCGCGCACCCAGCGTGAGCACTGCCCGGCGCCGGAGCCGACCTCGAGCACGTCACGCCCGGCGACCGCGCCCAGCACGCCCGCCTCCGCCTCGGTGAACCCCTCGGGTCCCCAGACGAAGCCGACGTCGCCGAGGAACTCGCCGTGCGTCGCCTGGTACTCGTCGGCGTAGCGGTCCCAGTCCGGTCCGTTCGCCTGCCGGGACTCCGCCTCGTCCACGGCCCGTCGCTCGACCCGCACCGGCGGCAGCGGCGGGTGGTGGCGGGAGTCCGGGGCGCCCGGGTCGCCGTCGCGGTTGTCAGGCCGGGCGTCGGTGCCGCTCACGCCGGTCCTGCGCCGAGCGCGCGCCGGCGGTTGAGCGGCAGCCGGCCGGCCAGCTCGCCGAGCGGGCCGACCGCCCGGCCCAGGGAGTCGGCGGAGTCCGCGAGCGACGGGATGAGCGCCGCCAGCTCCTGGAGCCGCGGCTGGATCGCCTCGAGCGTCTCGCCCAGGGCGACGAGCTGGTCGAGCGTGCCGCCCTCGGCGACCAGCTTCTCCACGAAGCCGTCCTCGGTCAGCACGCGGTCGGCGAGCCCGCCCGGCGCGAGCACGCGGTCGAGCACGCCGCCCTCCGCGGTCAGCCGGTCCAGCGCCCCGCCGGCCGCGACGAGGCGGTCGAGCACGCCCTCGCGGGCGGCGAGCTGGTCGAGCGGCCCGCCGTCGGCCAGGAGCCGCTCGAGGGCGCCGCCGTCGGCGAGCAGCCGCACCAGCGGCCCGTCCTCGGCGAGCAGCCGGTCGAGCACGCCGTCGCGCTGCAGCAGCCGCCCCAACGGGCGGTCGGGGGCGACGAGGTCGGCGAGCGCGCCGGCGAGCCGGAACGGGCCGTCCTCGTCCATGAGCAGGCGGGTGAGCTGCTCGGCGTACCCCTGCTCGCCGACGACCCGCAGGAGCAGGTCGGCGTAGCCACCGGGCCGACGCACGGGCCCGTCGGGCGAGGCGAGGCGGCCGAGCTGGAGGGTCGTCTGCGTGGCCGCGGTCGCCAGGCGGACCGGCAGCGTCGCGGCGTCGAGGAGGGTGGGCAGGAGGGGCATGCGAGGAATCTATCGGCGGGCCGCCGACGGGACGTCGCCAGAAAGGCGAAGCGGGCGCGGACCGTGAGGTCCGCGCCCGCCCCCGCCCCGCCAAGGTGCGGTCGGGTCCCGGTCAGCCGCTCCTGCGAGCAGGCTGGCGGGGGTTCTTCGGCCAGGAGCCCGGGTCGAGCGGGTCGCTGCCCGCGCGGACCTCCTTGCCGTCGTTCTGGCCACCGTTGTCGGTGTCGCGGTCGCACGGGTTGGTCTTGTGCTTGCGCACCTCCGCCCCGTCCTTGAGGCCGTCGCGGTCGGTGTCGGCCCGCTTCGGGTTGGTGGAGCACCGGCCGTAGCGCTTGTTGGCCGAGCCGGTGACCTCCTGCTTGTCGGTCAGGCCGTCCTTGTCGGTGTCCTTCTTCCGCGGGTCGGTCTTGAGCTGCTTGACCTCGCGGCCGTCGCTCAGGCCGTCCTTGTCGGTGTCCTTCTGGCGGGGCTTGGTCCTGGTCTGCTTGACCTCGCGCCCGTCGTTGAGACCGTCGTCGTCGGTGTCCTTGTCCAACGGGTCGGTCCGGGTGCCGTTCGCCTCGCGACCGTCGCGCAGGCCGTCGTCGTCGGTGTCGGGGTCGAGCGGGTCGGTGCCGTGGGTCTTCACCTCGGCGCCGTCGCGCAGCCCGTCGCCGTCGCTGTCCGGGTCGAGCGGGTCGGTGCCGGCAGCGGCCTCCTCGCCGTTGTCCAGCCCGTCACCGTCCGGGTCGGCACCGGTGACCGGGTCGTCGTCGGCCGGGTCGAGCGGGTCGGTGCCGGCGTCGACCTCGGCGCCGTCCTCGACGCCGCCGTTGTCGGTGTCGGCGTCCTTGGGGTCGGTGCCCGCGTCCGCCTCTTGGCCGTCGGTGAGCCCGTCGTCGTCGGTGTCGGCGCTGTTCGGGTCGGTGCCGGCGTCGGTCTCGGCGCCGTCGCTCACGCCGTCGTCGTCGGAGTCCGGGTCGCGGGGGTCGGTCGGCTCGTTGCCGAAGGCGTCGTTCTCGGAGCCCGAGGTCTCCTCGCCGTCGCTGAGACCGTCCCCGTCGCTGTCCACCCGAGCGACGTCGTCGCTCGGGTCGCGCGGGTTGGTGCCGTTGCGGACCTCCACGCCGTCGATGACCCCGCCGTTGTCGGTGTCGGCGTCGTTCGGGTCGGTCGGCTGGCCGTTGAACCGCACGTTCGCCGAGCCGCTGGTCTCCTGGCCGTCGCCGAGGCCGTCGTTGTCGGTGTCGGCGTCGTTCGGGTCGGTGGGCCGGTTGCCGAAGGCGCCGTTCGCCGAGCCGTTGGTCTCCTGCGCGTCGGTGAGGCCGTCGCCGTCGCGGTCGTTCTGGCCGGCGGGCGGGGTGACGGTCAGGTCGTCGGCAGGGACGTCGCGGGGGTTGGTGCCGTTGACGACCTCCTGGCCGTCGCTGACCCCGCCGTTGTCGGTGTCGACGTCGCGCGGGTCGGTGCGGTGGGTGTCGACCTCCTGGCCGTCGGTGAGCCCGTCGTCGTCGGTGTCGGCGTCGTTCGGGTTGGTGCCGAGCTGCACCTCGCGACCGTCGCTCAGTCCGTCCCCGTCGGTGTCGGCGACAGCCGGGTTGGTCGGCCGGTTGCCGTAGAGCCGGTTCGCGGAGCCCGAGGTCTCCTGGGCGTCGGTCAGGCCGTCGCCGTCGGTGTCGGTCGTCGGGTTGTCGTCGGCGCGGTTGTTCGGGTCGGTCCCGCGGGTCACCTCGGTCCCGTCGTCGACGCCGCCGTCGTCGGTGTCGAGATCCCTCGGGTCGGTCCTCGTGGTGTTGACCTCGCGGCCGTCGCCCAGCCCGTCGCCGTCGGTGTCACCTCGCAGCGGGTCGGTGCGGTGGGTGTTGACCTCCTGGCCGTCGGTCAGGCCGTCGTCGTCGGTGTCGACGTCGTTGGGGTCGGTGCCGATCTGCACCTCCCGACCGTCGGTCAGGCCGTCCCCGTCGGTGTCGGGCTTCGTGGGGTCGGTCTTGCCGTCCGGGTTGCCGGGCGCGGGGAAGGGGTTCTTGCTGCCGCTGTTCTCCTCGGCGTCGGTCAGGCCGTCCTTGTCCGTGTCCTGGGCGCCGGCCTCCGTGCCGCAGTCGAAGCCGCCGGCGACGTTGGTGGCGGAGACCTGCATGGGGAAGAGGTCGACGTCGGCCACGGTGAGGCCGCTGCCGCCCAGCAGGCCGGGGAGCAGCTCGAGCTCGAGGTCGAGCAGGCTGGCCCGGGCCTGGACGGACGTGCCGCCGGGGGAGATCGTCTGGGTCTGTTCGCCCAGCGACAGCTCGAGCCGCAGCAGCGGGTTGCCCGGCACGGGCAGGCGGAACGGCACGCCGGGGGCGAGCGGCTGGGCCTGCTGGCCCGCCGCGCCGACGGTGACGACGGGACGGTCGTAGGTGACCGTCGACGTGGCGGCGCTGCCCGTCGCCCGTGCGGTCAGCCGAGGCGCGCTCGCCACGCCGACGGTGAGGTTGGCGCCGAGCAGGCGCAGGTCGACGGCCGAGCCGACGGCCTCGGCGACCACGGTGCGCCGGCTGCTGCCCTGGCTGCTCGCCTCGAAACGGGTGGACTGCTCGAGGCTCACGGTGCCGGGGACCTCGACGAGGGACCCGACGGCGGGGATGTCGAGCACGGCGGCGTCGGCGGTGCGGATCGAGGAGCGGGAGACATCGGGGACGCCCGGCAGGCACTGCCCGCCGGTCCCGAGGCGCGCGCGTGCCGACGCGTTGGAGACACCGAGGGTCAGCACGCCGGGCAACGAGCTGGTCGGCACGATGCTCGCGGTGTCGGGGGTGGCGTTGTCCGGCGGCGCGGCCTGCTCGGCCTCCGCCAGCAGGCCCGGGAGCTGCTGGCCGAGCAGGGCGGCGTCGAGGTTCGCCGCCCGCGCAGTCACGCGGGGCGACCCGTCGCCGACGGTGCCGCGCACCGGGCCGAGGCCCAGGTCGACGGCCCGGAAGCCGGCGACGCCGAGCACGTCGGCGTGGAGGATCTCGGCGGCGACCGACGAGGTCACGC
>NZ_JAANMS010000103.1 GCF_011250565.1 Nocardioides sp. IC4_145 | reverse complement strand
CGCGATCGACGACGACGCGTGGACCACCATCGAGTACACCGACGCCATTTTCGACGAGGCCACCGGATCCTGGGTCTCCCGCGCCGAGGTCGCCGAGGTGCCGTTCACCGCGTTCTCCGCCCAGAAGGCCGACCGAGTGTCGGGCAGGTTGGTAGTCCGACGCATCCCCGACCTCAACCCGAAGTCGTCTGATGGGCAGGAGACGCTGTTCGACACCTGGCGGTTCCATGCCTTCTTCACCACCACCGA
>NZ_JAANMS010000102.1 GCF_011250565.1 Nocardioides sp. IC4_145 | reverse complement strand
CCCCGCCGCTGCGCGACCTCGCCGCGAAGATCGCAGCCGAACTCCCCGAGGAGCCGGCCGCTGCCAGCACCCGCCCGGCCGACGTCGACGAGCAGATCCCCGAGGCTCGCTACCGCTCCCCGGCGCCAGGCCCAGGAACGCGCGGTCCCCGTCTCCGGCGAGCGTCCGCAGCTGAGGGTCGCCCGCTGAAGGCCCTCGTCGGCCTGGCCGCCGCTGCCATCGCCGCGTTCACCGCCGGCGGCATCACCGCAG
>NZ_JAANMS010000101.1 GCF_011250565.1 Nocardioides sp. IC4_145 | reverse complement strand
GGCCCGCCCGGACCCTGAGTGGAACCACCTGACAGCGAGGTCAGGCCCCCACCCCTGCGGTCATGCCGCCAGCGACAACCTCAGCCAGCCGGGACCCGTTGCCGCTGCCGGTCGGTGGATCCGGGCTAAGGGAGTGACCGACGAAGTCGCGCACCTGCTTGGCCCGGTTGTAGATCATCCGGGCGTGACTGAGATCGCCGGTGTAGCCAATCTCGTCGGCGAACGCCTCGAACAGCGGCATCCGCTGGTCGT
>NZ_JAANMS010000100.1 GCF_011250565.1 Nocardioides sp. IC4_145 | reverse complement strand
CGCGATCGACGACGACGCGTGGACCACCATCGAGTACACCGACGCCATTTTCGACGAGGCCACCGGATCCTGGGTCTCCCGCGCCGAGGTCGCCGAGGTGCCGTTCACCGCGTTCTCCGCCCAGAAGAAGGCCGACCGAGTGTCGGGCAGGTTGGTAGTCCGACGCATCCCCGACCTCAACCCGAAGTCGTCTGATGGGCAGGAGACGCTGTTCGACACCTGGCGGTTCCATGCCTTCTTCACCACCACCGA
>NZ_JAANMS010000011.1 GCF_011250565.1 Nocardioides sp. IC4_145 | reverse complement strand
CTGCGGTGATGCCGCCGGCGGTGAACGCGGCGATGGCAGCGGCGGCCAGGCCGACGAGGGCCTTCAGCGGGCGACCCTCAGCTGCGGACGCTCGCCGGAGACGGGGACCGCGCGTTCCTGGGCCTGGGCGCCGGGGAGCGGTAGCGAGCCTCGGGGATCTGCTCGTCGACGTCGGCCGGGCGGGTGCTGGCAGCGGCCGGCTCCTCGGGGAGTTCGGCTGCGATCTTCGCGGCGAGGTCGCGCAGCGGCGGGGTCTTCTCGATCCGCCGGGTGGCATGGAGCACGGTCGTGTGGTCGCGTTCGAAGTGCCGCGCGATCGTCGGCAGGCTGTGCCCGTGGATGCGGGCCGCGGTCATGGCCACCGCTCGGGCGTCGGCGGCCGTCCGGGTTCGATCGGCGCACAGGAGGACCTCGGGTGTGGTGCCGAAGGCCTCGGCGGCCGCCACGACGGCGTGCTCGACCGGGCCATCGGGCTCGAAGGTCGACGCGGGCTGGTCCTGGTGGAGGCTGACGACGCTGGCCTCGGGGCGGGGGAGTTGGGCGGTGTAGCGGTCGTTGACGTGCTTGGTGACCCGGGCCGCGGCGACGGCCAGCCGGGGGCGTTCGGCGGTGCGGCGCACGGCGTGGATCACCGAGCCGTGGTCCTTGTTGAAGTGCTCGGCGATCGCCGGCAGGGATAGGCCGACCTCGCGGGCGGCGGTCATGGCCACGGCGCGGGCGTCGCTGACCGGGCGGCTGCGCTCGGCGCTCAGGATCGCCTCCGGCGTGGTGCCGAACATCGGCGCGGCGGCGTTGATGGCCAGCTCGCACACCGCTGCCGGGCCGGTTGCCGGCGCCGCCGGCAGGGTCTGGTCGACCTGGACGGCGAGGACGGCCACCAGCGACCGCAGCTGGTCGGCGTCCATCGGCGCGACCAGATCGGCGACCTGGTCATGCTGCCCGCGGCCGGCGGCATCGAGGATGAGGCCAGCCAGCTGGCGGCCGCCCTGATCGAGGTCCATGCCCGTCCTCCTGCCTACCGCGCCGGCGACCCGACGGCCGGGGACGCCTGGCGAGGCACCTGGGCGCGACCCTGTTCGGCCATCCGCCGGCGGGCATTGTCGGTGATGTCACTGGCGATCCCGGCCGACTGCCGGGCGTTGGCCGCGGCGTGGTCGACGACGTTCTCGAGCAGGCGCACGTCCTCGTCCGCGCGGCCGAGCTCCTTGCCGGCGGTCGCGATGCTCCGCTCGAGGGTGACCGGCTCCAGCAGCGATGCCGGCGTTGCCTGGCGCGCCGCGGCGCGGGCGCTCTCGACGTGCCGAACCGCGGCGCGCGCAACTGGCTTGCCGAGGATGACCATCTCGCTGACCACCGCGATTCTCGGTCTAAGGTCAGCCAGATCGGCGACGACCGCGAAATCGAGCCCGTCGGCAGCGGAGAGCAGATCTCCCAGCGCAGCAAGAGCTTGGACGGCAAGGTCCAGATGGCCGTAGACACCGTGGATGAGGTGCTTGGCATCTTCACACCGCGTCTGCAGCCTGTCCAGGTGCTCGCCGGCTGCCTCGAGGTAGTAGTCGCCACGGTCACTGAAGCGGGCCCTGGCCGAGTCGAGCTCAGCGTCATCCAGAACCAGGAGCGCGGAGTTGATCGTGGTATGCAGCTCGTCGACGACCCGGCGGGCGCGTCCCACGGTCTGCTCGGCCATGAAGACTGCGTCTGCGGCTTGTAGAGCGATGTCGGTGGTCATGTCGGCTCACCGCCTCCCGTGTCGGACGGGGGCGTACTGCTCGACGGGAGCAGGACCTCACGGAGGCGGTCGAGCGCTGCCCGGGCCTGCTCGAGGTGGTTGCGGGCCTCCTGAACCGGGTCACCGTCGGCCGCGGCGGAGGGAGAATCGGTGGGCGTGCTCACGGGCAGCTCCTTGGTTGACCGGGGTCATGTCTCAGTCACCAAAGGAAGGCTGACCCGCTCGGGCGATCACCGACGCGAAGAAATCTCGCGGGCCTCAGGCACCGCGGTTCATCGACGGCCGAGGACCATCAGGTCAGGGCTGGTCCCAAGGCATCGACTCCTGCCCCTCGTCGACGCCCTGGCTGATGATGTGCGCGGTGGCGTTGCGGGCGGCGTTCAGTTGCTTGTGGAGGTCGACCGCGAGTCCGCGGGCCTCCTCCAGGTGGAGACGCGCGACGCCGATCGCCATGGCTGGGTCGGATTCGTCGGTCATCGAGTCCATGCTGAGCACCTGGTCGGCCAATGCCTGCTCGAGCGTGCTGGACAGCTGCGAGAACACCTGGGGCAGCGCGGCCGCGAGGTCGGCGAACTCCGCCAGCTCGTCGGAGGTCTGGGCCGGGTTCTGGTCGTGCACCCACATCGTGGCGCGGTTGAAGCTGTAGACGTGTTCGCGGGCTGCCGTCGCGTGCCGGCTCGCCTCGAGCTGGTCGTTGTCGTCCACCAGGTTGCCCCTTCCTGCCGAGAGGTCTCGCTGGCCTGAGTCTCGCGGATCTCGCCGGGGTACGCGCGGCCGCCGGCGGCGGGCTGTGGATAAGTGCAGGGGTGCCCTCCGGGGCCTCCGGGTGGGAGACTGATCAGCCATGGACGACCAGGCGGCCTTGATCGTAAGACGAGTCGCTCTGGCGGTGGCCGTTTGATACAACGCTCCGGCCGACGTCGGGGCCTAGCGCCGACTCGCCGCCGGTGGGGGAGTGGAACGCCTATAGCGCACCGCAGTTGGAGGCCGGCGACGTCGACGAGCTGCTCGATGACCTCGCCGACGTCGCGCCCCCCGATGCCGCTGTGCGAGGGCGTCGCCGAGCTCGAGGCGGTCCTACGTCGGCAGGGTCGCCGCGAGCTCTAACGCCGCGGCGCGTCGTGGCCGCCGTCGGAGGCGGGCGGGAGTTCGCGCCGTCGGCGGCCGGCACCGAGACTGCCGGGTGCCGGGTCGGCGGCCGACGGTGCTCCGGTGGCCAGGATCTCGCGGATGTAGCGGTCGAAGCCGGGCATAGTGAACCGGAGCTCGCCGCGACTGGCGGGCTCGATGATGCCCTTGTCGATCAGGCGCTCACGCGGAACGCCCAGGGCCTGCGTGGGCCGGCCGAGCGCCGCGGCGATCTCTGCCCGCGTCACCGTGGGCGTGCCGGCCTGCGCCATCACGGACATGATCTGCTTCTCCAGCTCGGTCGCGGCCGCCCACCGGGCGGCGTACATGGAGGTCAGCTGGTCGTCGGCCAGCGGCAGGCCGGCCCGCACCTGGTCGACGTCGAGCACGTCACTGGTTCCTGAGGGCTTGGCCACCTCCCACGTCGCGTGGGCGAGGACCTGCAGCAGGTACGGGAATCCTTGGGCCTCGGCCGCGATCGCCTGCAGCGCGGCGGGTGTCCAGGTCACGCCCAGCTCTGAGGCCGGCTCGGCCACGGCGGCGACCGCGGCGGCGGGCTCGAGTCGGGGAAGCGTGAGGAAGGTGCTGCGCTCCCCGAAGGTGGCTGCGTTGACCAGGACTCCCGGAGTCGAGGGCAGGCCGGCGCCGATGATGGCGAGGGGGTTGTCCTCGCGCCGTCCAGCCAGGTTCTGCATCGCGTTGAGCAGGACCGCGAGGTCATCGCGGGTGGCCGCGTGCAGCTCGTCGACGAAGACCACGAGTCCGGCGCCACCGCGTGCGCGGATTTGGGAGCTGGTCTCGTGCAGGAGGTCCTCCATCGCCGAGATCTGGGCACCTCGTGGAGGTGCCTCAGCCCCGGAGCGGTCGGCGGCCGCGGTCGCGCTCACCTTCACCCCGCTCGGCAGCCCGAACTCCAGAGCGATGCTCTCCAGGCGGAGCTTCCAGGTGCCCTTTTCAGCTCGGGGGAGGATGTCCGCGGTCTCGATGGCCTTTCCGACACGGCTCACCAGGTCGGGCAGGAACGGCGCGTTGCGGCGGCAGGCCACCCATCCGGTGATGAATCCGTGGGCCTCGGCGTCGCGCTGGGCCTCGCGCAGCAGGGAGGTCTTGCCGACCCCGCGCGGGCCTAGGAACACCAGGAGCGGGCCGCCCATCTCGCCGTAGGCGCCGATCCGGCTCAGGTAGCCTTTGATCCTGTCCTGCTGCTGTTCCCTCCCGGCCAGGACCCGCGGCAGTTCGCCCGGTGCGTAGGGGTTGGGCAGCATCAGAGGTCTCCCATACATTCTGTTACACAGCGGGCTTGTGTAACGAAGTGTATGCCGTCGATCCGGATCAGCGCCCGACGTCGAAGCTGCGTGGCCCAGGCGTGCTGGCAGCGCCTGGCGTGCGCGCTCCGAGTCGACGACGGGCGGCATCGTCGGGGCTCTCGCCCGCGGATCCGACCTCCTCGACGCCGCGGCCAGGTCGATCGGCGTGCAGCCGGATCGTCTCGCTCAGGCATTCGGCTAGGTCCTCGACATCGGCCTCCAGGACCCACTCGAGGATGTCGGCGATGCCCCCTGACGAGCCGTCACACTCGGCCACCAGGGCCTCGGCGAGACGATCGAGGGCGGCGTCTCCGCGGGCGGTGAAGCTGACGACACCGGGGACCGGGTTCTCGGCTGGGGGAATGTTCATGGTCCACCCCGCTTTCTGGTCACCTAGGTGCGAAGGAGGTTGGTAAGCGATCAGCCTGATCTGCGACCAGGAGAATCCGCCGGCTATCGCGCGGGAGAACTCACGGCCCTGTGCGGGGCTTGCGCCGGGCGGCCAGCGGGGGCAAGGCCACCGAGGGTGACACCGAGGCTGGGCGCGATTTCGTGCCCAAGGTCATTCGCCGAGCGGCGAGGAGTGTCCGCGTGGCCAGCGGCGCACTCACTGAGAGACGGACGGGCTCGGCGGTCCCACGTCGTCGGTCCGGGGCGACCCAGACTGACCGATCCCGCAGGGGAACGGTACCGCTAGTGTTCGTCGGCGATGGCCTCCGGAATCGACCCCAACGCGTTGAGGGCTGCTCGCGAGGAAGCGCGGTTGACTCAGCATGAGTTGGCGCGCTTGGTGGGAGCGGCTGGAGGTGAGCGCATCTCTCGCTGGGAGTTGGGCACGTCATCTCCGCGCCCCGACTTCTTGGTGAGACTCGCCAAGGCCCTCGACATCCCGACGCTTCGGCTGATCCAGATCGACGGTGAGGTCCCCGACCTCAGGGCGTTGCGCCTGCAGGCAGGGCTCACCGCGCAGAAGCTCGCGATGGCCGTGAAGGTAGCCGTCCCGACCTACTACGCCTGGGAGCAGGGGCGCTGGGCCCGACTCCCTGCACCTGAGTCGCTTGAAGCGCTCGCCCGCGCTTACGGGGTGGCCGTCGATGCGGTGGTCGCGGCTTTCCGTGAGTCCCAGCGACAGCGCCAGCGGGGCGGAGACGCTTCGGCCTGAGGAGACCTTCGGCAGCCGCACGGCGTCGCAAGTGCGCAACTGCAGCCGGGTTTGGACGCTATCCCCAGGCGAGAAACTGATTCCGGAAGAAACGGACGATTTGTGGTCCCATGGACTCCGGTCATTCGGAGGCGTTGACGCTAATTCCATCGGGGGAATGAGCTGAACCCTTCCGGTCAGGACTGGGCGATGTCATCTCGGAATCGGTCACCTGTGGAAACCGAGCCGTTCGATAGAAATGCACTAGTGTGTGAGTATCGAGTTGGGCTCGTGGTGATCGCCGAGGGCCCGTCTTGACACGTAGGTGATCGAGACACGAGAGGACTCGGGATCCATGTCGCTGAACACCGCTCAAAGTGCGTCGGGCGAGGCGCCCTCCACCAGTCGCCCTGCGCCTAATCTCAACAACAGTCCACGGCTCAAGCGGCGCCGCAGGCCGTGGGTTTTCGCACTTTGTGCTGCCCTCGTCGCCGCCGGCGCCCTGGGAACCGCGTTCGCGTTCACCTCGGTCAACGACACCCAAGAGGTCCTGGTCGTCAGCCGTGACATCAAGCGCGGCGAGACCATCGAGGCCGGGGACCTCTCGGTGGTGCGGGTGAGCGTCGACCCAGCGCTGACCCCGGTCGCCGGGAGTCAGAAGGGCGAGCTCGAGGGCAGCCGCGCCGCCGTCGACCTGTGGGTCGGCACCCTGCTCACGGAGGAGGCCGTCACCGACAGCTTGGTGCCGGGGGAGGGGGAGTCCCTGGTGGGCATCAGCCTCACCCCGGCGCAGATGCCGTCCGTGCCGCTCTACTCCGGTGACTCGGTCCGGATCGTCACCACGCCCGGCGACCAGGGCGAGATCACCGACAAGGACCCGGTCACCGTCGAGGCAGTCGTCGTTGGTGTTAGCCGGGTCGAGGAGACAGGCGAAACCGTCGCCGACGTCGCGGTGCCCGAGGCCCATGCCGCCGACCTGGCCGCCCGCGCTGCCACCGGACGGGTAGCGCTCGTCCTGGACGCTCGGGAGCGCTGAGGCATGGCGCTGATCGCCCTGGCCTCCGCGAGCGGTTCGCCCGGCGTCTCCACCACGGCGCTCGGGCTCACCCTCAACTGGCACCGACCGGTGCTCCTGGTCGACGCCGACCCGACCGGCTCCTCCTCGTTGTTCGCCGGCTTCTTCCACGGCACCCAGGAGCCGACCGGCGGACTGATCAACCTCGCCCTCTCCCTGCGCGAGGGAACGCTGGCCGAGGCCCTACCGCGCGAGACCCTGCTGCTGGACCCCGAGGCCCCGGCCGAGCGCGCGGCGTGGTTCCTGCCCGGCATCCGGGCCCACGAGCAGGCCCCCAGCCTGCTGCCCCTGTGGGAGCCGCTCACCGAGCAGCTGCGTGCGCTGGAGCGCAACGGCCAGGACGTCATCGTCGACGCCGGCCGGCTCGGCCTCGCCGGCTGGCCCCAGCCGCTCATCGCCGCCTCCGACCTCACCCTGCTCGTCACCCGCAGCTCGCTGCCGGCCCTGGCCGGCGCCGCCAGCTGGGCCAAGACCCTGCGGGCACAGTTCGCCGGCGTCGGTGGCCTGTCTCGGCTCGGGGTCCTCCTCGTCGACGAGGAGCGACGTTGGCCCGCGATCCCCACCGGCGCCCAAGTCCGGCCCTACAGCGCCCGGCACATCGCCAAGGCCCTGCAGATCCCCGTCGTCGCCTCCGTGGAATGGGAGCCCGAGGTGGCCGAGGTCTACTCCCACGGCGCCCGCAAGCGCCGCAAGTTCGAGTCCTCCGGGCTGTTGCGCGGCTACCGGGCCAGCGCCGCGGCCATCCAGTCCATTCTCCGCGCCAACCAGGCCGCCCTCGCTCCCACGAACGGAGGCCACGCATGAACACAAACGGACACCACCCCGACACCAACGGTCGCGACCCGCTGCGCGCCGACGAGTGGCTTGAGGCCCGTCACGCCGCGAACCGGGAGCAGACCTCGCCCTTCGCCCGCGGCCGCAGCACCAACGGCACCCCGCCGCCCCCGCCGCCGGTCGTCGAGGACCACGACCCGACCTCCCTGCCGATCTTCGCCGGCGCCTGGACCAGCGAGCAGGAGCTTCCGGGCCGCGCTCGCTCGGAGTTCAGCCTGCGCCCGCTCGTGGCGCCCGCACCCGAAGAGCACCACCACAACGTCCCCGGCGCGGACGGCCGGGTCGAGCTGGACTGGGAGCTGATCGCGCAGTACCGCGCGGAGATCTCCTCGCGACTGACCGCCCGGCTCGACAAGGAAGGTGGCCGGGTCACCGACGAGGACCGCGAGCAGATGGGCCTCGACGTCATCGAGGAGCTCATCAAGTCCGAGGCCGAGACACTGGTCTCCACCGGCCGGCCCCCATGGACCAAGGACCAGGAGAAGGCGCTCAAGTCCGCCCTCCACGCCGCCCTGTTCGGTCTGGGCCGCCTGCAGCCCCTGGTCGAGCGCGAGGACGTCGAGAACATCATCGTCATCGCCCGCGGCCCCGAATGCGCCGTGTGGCTGGAGCTGGTCGACGGCACCCTGGTCGAGGCCGACCCGATCGCCGACTCCGAGGACGAGCTGCGCGAGTTCCTCGCCGACCTCGGCGCCAGGCAGAACCGGCCTTTCACCGAGGCCCGCCCGCACCTGGACCTCCGGCTGCCCGGGGGAGCGCGGCTCGCTGCCGGCTCCTGGGTGATGGCTTACACCTCGGTCGTGATCCGCCGCCACGGCATGCGGGAGGTGTCGATGGACGAGATGGTCTACGACCGCAAGGCCTGCACCGCGGTCCTGGCCGACTTCCTCGCCGCCTGCGTGCGGGCCGGCAAGAGCATCGTCGTCTCCGGCGTCCAGGGCTCGGGCAAGACCACCTGGGTCCGCGCCCTGTGCTCGTGCATCCCGCCGTGGGAGATGATCGGCACCTTCGAGACCGAGTTCGAGCTGCACCTGCACGAGCTGGTCGACCGGCACAAGATCGTCCACGCGTGGGAGCACCGCCCCGGATCCGGCGAGGTCGGCATCGACGGTCGCCAGGCCGGTGAGTTCAGCCTCGAGGAGGCCATCCACCACTCCTTCCGGTTCAACCTCGCCCGCCAGATCGTCGGTGAGGTCCGCGGCCCGGAGGTCTGGAACATGCTCAAGGCCATGGAGTCCGGCCCGGGCTCGATCAGCACCACCCACGCCCGCAGCGCCGAGCACACCATCGAGAAGCTCGTCTCCTGCGCCATGGAGAAGGGCCCGCAGGTCACCCGCGAGCTGGCGATCAGCAAGCTGGCCGCGGCGATCGACATCGTGATGTACCTGCGCTCCGAGGTCGTCCCCAACGGCGACGGCACCTTCCGCAAGCAGCGCTGGGTCGAGGAGGTCCTGGTCGTGCAGCCGAGCATCGACGCGGCCCGCGGGTACGCCACCACCCCGATCTTCGCGCCCAACCAGCTCGGCCAGGCCGTCGCGACCGGGAAGCTCGACAACTTCCTCGCCCAGGAGCTGGCACGCCACGGATTCGACCTCGAGGCGTACAAGGCCGAGTCCCAGGCCAACCCGGGGGTGGCCACCTCATGAGCCCAATGTCATCGGGGTTCCTGCCCGCCGTGTTCGGCGCCCTCATCGTCATCGGCCTGATCGGCATGGTCTACGCGAAGATCCCGGCGCCGCCCAAGCCGCCGAAGCCAGCCCGGACCACCACCCCGTTCGGACGGCTCGGCAGCTGGTTCGTCCGTCTCGACCGTCGCACCCGAATGCTCATGATCGGCGGCGCCGTGGCCGGCCTCCTGGTCGCGCTGGTGACCGGCTGGGTGATCGCCATCGTCCTCGTCCCGGCCGCGATCGTTGGCATCCCGCTCCTGCTCACACCGCCGCCGGCCGCCGCGAGCATCGAGAAGCTCGAAGCGCTCGAGGAGTGGACCCGATCCCTGTCCGGCAAGCTGACCGCCGGGCAGTCCCTGCGCTCGGCGCTCATCAAGTCGCTGCAGTCGACACCGGAACCCATCGAGCGCGAGGTCGGGCTGATGGTCTCCCGGCTGTGGAACAACACCTCCTCCACCGAGGACGTCCTGCGCGCCTTCGCCGAGGACCTCAACGACTCCACCGGCGACGTCGTGGCCAGCCAACTGATCCTGGCCGCCAGCGGCCGCGGACAGGCCGGACTGTCGAAGGCACTGGACGCCCTCGCCGAGACCGTCGCCGCCGACGTCCGCGCCCGACGCCAGATCGCCGCCGACCAGGCCAAGCCCCGCACCACCGCCCGCACCGTCACCGTCATCACCCTCGGTGTGCTCGGCATCCTCGCCTTCACCGGCGACTACATCGAGCCCTACGGCACCCCATTGGGCCAGGTCGTCCTCGCCGTCCTGCTCACCGCGTACGTGGCCACCCTGCTCTGGATGCGCCGGATGGCCGTTGCCAAGCCGCTCCCGCGGTTCCTCGACCTCCAGGCCCGCAACGCCCACCGCGCCGCCCAGCGCACAGCGCACAGCGAGAAGGAAGGAGCACTGGCATGACCGGCCTGCAGCTCGCGCTCGCCAGCGGCACCCTACTCGGACTGGCCCTCGCCCTGCTCGTGTGGCGCCTCGCGCCCTCCGACCCCGACCTGGTCGACGCGCTGGATCGGCTCTCGCCCGACCCCGTCGTGCCCCGCCGCGGCGCCCCAGGCGTCGACGAGGCCGGCACCGACACCGGCTCGGCCGTCGACCGGATCGGCCTGTGGGCGATGAAGAACCTTCCGGGCGGCGCGTGGGTACACACGCCCCACAAGGACCTGGCCATCCTGCAGATCAGTGAGACCCGGTTCTACGGCGAGAAAGTCGTCTGGGCCCTGCTCGGCCTCATCATGCCGCCGCTTCTGGCCACCTTCTTCTCGCTGATCGGGCTGCCGCTGCCGTTCGCGATCCCCACGCTCGGGTCGCTGGCCCTGGCTGCCCTGTTCTGGTTCATGCCCAACTACAACGCCACCGACGACGCCAAGAAGGCCCGCATCGAGTTCAACCGGGCCCTCGGCGCCTACATCGACATGGTCGCCACCGGTGTCCGCGACGGATCCAGCGGCCAGCAGGCGCTGCGTTCGGCGGCCGAGGTCGGCGACAAGTGGGTGTTCAAGCGGATCGAGAGCGAGCTGCGCCGCGCCCGATACATGACCCGCGCACCGTGGGACTCCCTGCACAGCCTGGCCGACGAGCTCGGCGTCCCCGAGCTCGACGACCTCGCCGACATCATGCAGCAGTCCGGCCAGGACGGAGCCCAGATCTACAACAACCTCCGGGCCCGCGCCGCGGCGCTTCGCTCGGCGATGCTCAGCGCCGAGCTCGGCAAGGCCAACGCGGCCTCCGAGCGCATGTACATCCCGGCCAGCCTGCTCGGCATCGTCTTCATGGCGATCCTCGTCACCCCGTCGATGCTCCGCTTCGCCACCTGACCGACCTAACACCGACCCCTCGCACCCGGGTCACCCCAGACCGCAACCGAAACCAAACCAGGAAGGAAGAACCCCGATGTTGAAGCTCTTCATCGCCCTCCAGATGGCGGCTCTGACCGTGCTCGCATCCCTCGAGGACCGCGCGACCAGGCAGCGCGACGAGCGCGGCTCGGTCACCATTCAGGAAGTGCTCTGGGCGGTGGCAGCCATCGCGATCGTGGCCATCGTCGTCGCAGCCATCAAGGCCTTCGTGACCAGCGAGTCCGGCAAGATCAAGTAGTCAGGACCGGCTCCGTCATGTTCGCCAGCTCTCAGCGCCGCAGCCGGGACGAGCGCGGGTCAGTGACCATCCAGATGGTCTTCCTGATGCCCGCGCTGTTCCTGCTGATGTTCCTCGGCCTCCAGGGAGCCCTGTACTACCACGCGAAGCAGGTAGCGCTCGCGGCCGCGCAAGAGGGCGCCCGCGAGGCAGGCAGCGAGACCGGAACCCGCGAGTCCGGTGTCGCCACGGCGAACACCTTCCTCCACGATGCCGGCGGATCCGACGTGATGACCTCCACCAGTGTTTCCGGATCCCGGACCACCACAACGGCAACGATCATCGTCACCGGCAAGTCGCTGAGCGTGATCCCCGGCTGGCAGGTGACCGTCAGGCAGAGCGCCAGCGTCCCGGTCGAAAGGCTGACCGAATGACCTGGCGAGTTCATGATTCCCGACGCCGCCGGGACGAGCGCGGATCCGTGGCCATCGAGGCCGCGATCGGCGTCCCGGCCTTCGGCCTGTTCATCGCGATGATCATCCTCGGCGGACGCGTCGAGATCGCCAAGCAGTCCGTCGAGGCCGCCGCCTACGAGGCAGCTCGGGCAGCGTCCATCGAGCGGACCCAGAGCGAGGCGATCAGCTCCGGCAAGTCCGCGGCCAACAGCAGCCTGAACGACCAGGGCCTGCAGTGCGCGACCACCAGCGTGACGGTCAACGCCGCGGCGTTCAACGCCCCGCTGGGCACCACCGCCCAGGTGACCGCCACGGTGACCTGCAAGGTTGACGTCGCCGACCTGGCCATCCCCGGTCTGCCTGGCACCAGGACGATCACCGCGACCGCCAGCAGCCCCGTCGACGCATACCGGGAGCGCCGATGATCAGCCACCTGCGCCGCCTCCTCGGAACGCGTCGTGCGCGCGATGAGCGCGGCTCCATCAGCGTCTGGTTCGCCACCGCGTCCTTCGCGATGATTGTCCTCGTCGGGATGGCCGTCGACCTCGGCGGCAAGGTCCACACCCAGCAGCAGGCCCGCAGCGCCGCTGCCCAGGCCGCTCGCACCGGCGCCCAGGAGGTCCAGGGCTCGACCGCGGTGCGCGGCGAGGACCTCCGGGTCGACATCAACGCCGCCAAGGCCGCCGCCCAGGACTACCTCCACGCCGCCGGCGTGGAAGGGACCGCGCGCGTCGTCAACGGCGACACCCTGATCGTCACCACCACCGACACCTACACCAGCAAGTTCCTCGGGATCATCGGCCTGGACTCCATGCAGGTCACCGGGGAGGCGTCCGCGCGGCTCATCCGCGCCGAAGGAGGCATCGAACGATGACCACGCCCCACCCCACCATCGGCCAGCGACTCACCGGCCTCGCCGCCTCGCTCGCCGTGCTGGGCATCGTCCTCGGCCTGCCCGCCCTCTTCCTCGCGATCGGCGCCAGCCCGATCCCCGACCAGATGCCCACCCTGGACAGCGTCAAGAACGCGCTCCTGGCGCCCGACGACGGCACGCTCGTCCTCGGCCTGTTCAAGGTGATCGGCTGGGTCGCGTGGGCCTTCATGGCTCTCAGCCTCGTCGTGGAGGCCATCGCAGCGCTCCGCAAGGTCCAGGCACCCCAACTGCCCGGCCTGGGCAAGCCCCAGGCCGCAGCGCGCGGCCTCATCGGCCTGGCCGCGCTGCTGTTCATCGCCGCCCCCATCGCGGCGCAGGCGACCACGATCAGCTCGGCCGCCGCCGCCCCGGCGACGGTGGGGCACGTCACCGCCGGCGCCGACCACGCTGCGCAGGCACCCGCCCGCCAGGACGTCAAGGCTGAGACGACGCAGGAGCGCCAGGGACCCAAGACCGTCGACCACGCAGTGAAGCCGGGGGAGAGCCTCTGGTCGATCGCCGAGGACCACTTCGGCGACGGAGCCCGCTACAAGGAGATCGCTGAGCTCAACCGCGACCTGCTCGGCACCCAGCCGAGCTTCCTCGAGCCCGGATGGGTGCTCAAGCTGCCGGCGCCCGCCGATGCAGCACCGGCTCACGGCTACACCGTGCAGCCCAACGACACCCTCAGCGACATCGCGCAGGACAAGCTCGGCGACGCCGACCGGTGGCCGGAGATCTACAAGGCCTCCACGGCTATCACCCAGCCCGGCGGAGTCCAGCTGACCGACCCCGACGTGATCGACGTGGGCTGGAAGCTCAACATCCCCGGCGCCGAGACGCCGACCGACGACCGGCAGGACCAGCCGCAGCCGCGCGAGGACAAGCCGCAGACGCCAGCAGAGCCCAGGGACGAGCAGCCGCCGGTGGACCCGCCGGCCGAGGAGACCCCGCCGGTCGCCGAAGAGACCCCGGCGCCGGAGACCGTCGCACCCGAGGTCCCCCGGGCCGAGGAGCCGGCGGCACCGGCCGCCGACGTCGACCAGGTCGACGACACCGACGACTCGATCCTCGAGGCACCCTGGGTCCTCGCCGGTCTCACCGGCGGGGGCGTCCTGCTGTCCGGAGCCCTGCTCATGGCCCTGCGGTCGCGCCGGCGCTCCGCATTCCGGAACCGGCCGCCCGGCCGCGCTATCGCCGCCCCGCCGCCCGAGCTCGCGCCGGTGGAGATGACCCTGAACGCGACCGGCACAGCCGCGGCCGCCACCGTGGAGTTCGCCGACGAGGCCCTGCGCCGCCTCGCGGCCGCGGTCGGAGCCCAGGGCACCACGATGCCGCCGCTCGCCGCGGTGGAGCTCGCGCACGGCAAGCTGACGCTGCACCTCAGCGCTCCGGCCGCCGTCCCCGCTCCCTGGGTGGGCAGCCCCGACCAGACCCACTGGCACGTCACCACCGACACCGCGTTCGAGGACCTCGGCCCCGACACCGGCAACGTCGAACCGCCCTACCCGCTGCTGGCGACCATCGGCATGAGCGACACCGGCGAGACCTGGCTACTGAACTGCGAGGAGCTCTCCACTCTGACCATCAGCGGCGACCCCACCTACGGCCGCGACTTCGCCCGCCACCTCGCCGCCCAGCTGGCCGTCAACCCGTGGTCGCGCCGCGTCCAGGTCGACTGCATCGGCGTGGCCGAGGAGACCGTCGCCATGGACGATCGGATCACCTACTACCCGACCGGCGCGGCCGGCACGCCCGCAACCGCGGAGATCCTCGACGCGGCGATGACCACCGTCGAGCGGGCGAAGCGACACGACACCGACGTGTCCACGGCCCGCACCGGCAGCGTCGACGACGACACCTGGCCCGCGCGGATGCTCCTGCTGGACGCCGCGGCCGGAGACCCCGCAGACCTCGAGCAGCTGCTGCAGCTGGTCAACGACCACGTCGGCCAGTCCGCGACCTCCATCGTGGTCGCCGGCGAGCGCCCCAACACCCCCGGCGCCCTGCTGCACATGACCAACACCGGCCGCGTCATCCTCGAGCACGCCGGCCTCAACCTGATCGCAGTCGGGCTCACCAGTGACGAGGCCCGCGGCTGCGCCCTGGTCTACGCGCAGAGTGAGATCCCGGAGTACGTCGACACCCCGGTGGACGAGACCGCCACCGACGGCTGGGAGGCCTACACCGACTCCTCCGGAGCCCTGCGCCGCGAGTACACCCTGCCGCGCAACACCCCCGAGGATGCTGTCGACGAGCCGATGTCCTCCCTGCTCGAGGGCGAGGACGAGGAGTACATCCGCGAGAGCGCCATCGTGCAGGAGGACCTCGAGGCCCTGGCCCCCAAGGTCCCCGCCCACGTCCGCGCCGAGGTCGAGGAGAAGGACCCCACCCTCGACCAGGACATTGCCGACTGGTTCTCGACCGACTGCGACCGTCCGCGGCTCACCCTGCTCGGCCCGGTCACCGCGCGCACCCACGGCAAGGCGCTGGCCAAGCGCAAGCCGTACTTCACCGAGCTGCTGGCCTTCCTCGCCCTGCACCGCAAGCACGGCGCCACCCGCGAGCAGATCCGCGAGGCGTTCTCGATCTCCGACGGCAAGGTGCGCGACTACACCAACATCGTGCGCGACTGGCTCGGCACGAACCCCCGCACCGGCGAGGACCACCTGCCCTACGCAGACAAGGCACCGGCGGCCAAGCTCACCGGGGTCAACGTCTACCAAGTCGACGACGGCCTGCTCGTCGACCTCGACCTGTTCCTCCGGCTCCGCAAGCGCGGCCAGGCCCGCGGCGGCGCCGAAGGTGTCGCCGACCTGTGCACCGCGCTCGAGCTCGTCGGAGAGACCCAGCCGTTCAGCCAGCTGCGCGAGGAAGGGTGGGCCTGGCTCGCCAACGAGCCCGACCGCGTCGACCTCATGGCGGGCGGCTGGATCGCCGACGCCGCCCTCATCGTCGTCACCGAGGCCCTCGCCGCCGGCGACCTGGTCAAGGCCCGCTCCGCGGCCTACGTCGCCAACCGGGCCGACCCCGACGGCGAGAGCACCCGCCTGTGCCTGGCCCACGTCATGAAGGCCGAGGGCGACCAGCTCGAGGCCGACCGGATCCTGCGCGAGGAGATCTGCAACCGGTCCGACGACGGCGACGCGCCCATGGAACTGTCGGAGCGCACGAAGACAATCATCCGTACGCACGGCTGGCTCGCGAGCTGACTCGGGGAAGGGAGCACCAGCACATGGCAACGTTCGACCAGGAGCTCAGCGGCCGCTACGCCGCGGCCGGCGCCGACCACGCAGACCTCGACGCCCGCCGTATCGCCCGGGCCGTGTTCGTGCGCGACACCATCCGAACCCTCTACAACGCCGACAAGAAGTTCGGGGTTCGACCCGGCCGACAACGGCTCGCTCGCCGAGCTCGTCGACGCCGCCGAAGAACACCTCGAGCACATCGCCAACGACGTCAACCAGCGATCCGTCATGGCCCGCCCACCACAGGAGGAGACACCGCATGAGGAAGTACCACTCCGCACTCGGGGGAGTGGCCCTCGCCCTCGCCCTCGCCCTGGCTCTCACGGGCTGCGGCGGCGACGACAACGAGCCCACGGTCCAGGAGACCCCGAGCCAGTCCTCATCACCGACGACGCCCACCGCCTCGCCGACTCCGAAGACAGATGAGGAGAAGGCGGCCGAACAGCTGACGAAGTACCTCGAGGCGCGCGACGACTTCTACCGTGCCGTCACGATCGGCTTCAAGCGCCTCAACCCGGTGGCAACGGGGGACGAGTTCCTCAAGATCCAAGAAGCTGTTGTCACCCTCAAGCGGTACGACATCAAGGTCACGGGGGAGTACGTGCACACGCTCGCCGAGCCGCGCCGCCGATCGGACTCGATGATCCTCATCATCGACTGTGAGGATCGAACGGACGTCGTGGAGCGCAACAAGGACGGCAAGAAGATCAAGCACACCGATCCGAACGGTGACCCGCTGCGCAACCCTGTTCCGATTGAGTACACGGTCGTTCGTGACAAGGGCGCGTGGAAGGTCTCCAACTCCGACGTCAAGTGGGATCAGTCATGCTGAGGCGCATACTCGCGCTCGTGCTGGCGGTTCCCGCGGCGTTCGTTGTCGTCGTCTTGACCGCCACGAGCGCGAGCGCGGACTGCCAGGAGATCTACAACCCGGAGACGGGTCAGTTCGAGCTCGACTGCTCGGACGGGGGCGGTGACCCAAGCGGTGGCGGTGGGGACCCTGGTGGGGGCTCTTCCACCTGCAACTACAACGGTCGGGAGATTCCGTGCACGGGCCCCGGTGGTTCGGTGTGGAGCAGCCTGCACGAGTGCTGGATCGGTCCTTCTGTTGAGGAGCTGGGCGAGAATCTCGTTCCGCCGGATGGGCAGACGAAAGAAGACGGCGCCTGGCACGTCTGCTACTTCCCGCCGCCCGGGTCCTCCTGGGAGTACACGTGGGTGCAGACGGGTGAAGTCGGCATCGATCCGGTAGTGCTCGCTAACCGAGCGATCGCCTCAATGGACTTGGACCCCATCAAGATCGGCATCGTCCCTGAGTCAGGTCCGAACCGGGCCGGCCTCGTCGGGCTGCCGGTGTGGATGTGGGTCGACAGCCCGACCGACGACACGTTCGGCCCGATCACTGCATCGGCCAGCGAGGGGTCGGTGTCGGTCAGTGCCACCGCCAGCGTCTCCAGCATCGTGTGGGACATGGGTGACGGGACGAAGGTGACCTGCACCGGCAAGGGCACACCGTACGCCGATCACTACGGCAAGCAGGACTCGCCGACCTGCGGGCACCGGTACGCGAAGATGTCGACGGACCAGCCCGACGGCGCCTACCAGGTCACTGCCACGAGCCACTGGGTTGTCGAGTGGACCGGTGGCGGCCAGTCCGGAACCATCGAGTTCGACCTGACCACCGACCCGCTGCCGATCCGCATCGGCGAGGCCCAGGTGCTGACCCAGTGACGGGCAAGGCCATGGAGAACGTCTGGGCTCGCCTCACCGAGCTCCCAAGCATCCCGCCGCGGATAGGTCTGTTCGCGGGGCTTGCCGAGTGGCTCAAGCGGGGAATCGACCCGCGGCCGCGGATGTACGACATGGCGCCAACCTGGCGGGCGTTCCAGGCCGGCCTGCTCCAGCCCGGGAACCCGATCCAGTACCCCAGGCTGACCGGGTGGGCTCTCGACGTTGGCCAGGGCCGCGACGTCCGCATCATCGACGCGCCAGAGGGTGAGTTCGTCGCCGAGCCGCCGGTGGTCGTGGAGGGCGAGTTCGTTGACGACCACCCGGCCGAGTGGATCGCACGTCTGGCCCGCGAGGAGAGGCGATCGTGGCCGTGGGGGAGCAGGGGCCGGGCGGCTTCTCGACCTTCGCTGAGTGGAGCGCCACCTGGCACCTGGGCATCGTTTCGGTCGCGACCTACATGAGCCCACGCGGCGTCGGCGTCACCCCCTAGCTCCCCGTCAGCAACAGGTCCCCGTCCTCGAGCAAGGACGGGGACCTGTTCTCGTTTCTCCGGGCGGATCGAGGCGGGACGGCTCGGGAGATAGCCGGCCGGGTGGGGTGCCCGATCCAAGGGGAAAGCCCCAGGCGTCTCGGGTCACCTGGGGCTCTGGCGCCAAGTAGAGCACGCCCCGTCGCGGGGCGGCAGAAGAACCGGAAACTTCGCCGCGGCGCCGCCGGGGGTGGGCGCTCACCTGCTCGATCGCGGCCGCGACAGTGCCCGGTAGGCGCAGCTCGACCGGGCATTTCGGGTGTCGAGATGCAGCGAAGATTGGCAGCAGCTCAGCGGGCAGAGTTGTCGAACCGGGCCTGATCACATGGACTCGTCAAAGTAGGGATTGCAGATCGAGCGATGCGGTGCGCTGTGGCTCGCGAGGCTCAGGAGTCGGTGCCCCTGGTGGTCAGCTCGAGGTCAACCGGACCGGGCGGCGTGGGTCCGCAGGTCGCCGCGCGGCTGCGGCGCCGCTGGGTCAAGTAAGCGAGCGCTGCGCCGGCGGCGACGACTACACCGAAGACGGCCCCAGCGAACACGAATGTGGCGACCGTTGCGGCGGCACCGGCGATACCGAGCACTGCGAGGATCGGTGCGGCACAGCACACGGCGCAGGCTGCGGCGCCGGCGCCAAACAGGTGGCGGTCCTTGAAGTTCACGCGGTGCTCGTTTCGGGTCGGGTCGTGATCTGGACGAAGGGGATGGGACAGCAGTCGGATTCGGCGCACTGGATGAGGTCGTCGCAGCCGGCGTCGCGGGCGGCGAGCAGGCTGGCCCTGATGACCTGGAGGTCTGCGATCTTCTGTTCGACCTCGGCCAGCTTCGCCTCCGTTCTCGCTTGCAGCCCCGACGGCTGGCGGCCGTGGTGGTGACGGCCGGCTTCTAGGAGTTCGGCGACCTCCTCCAGGGTGAAGCCGAGGTTCTGAGCGGCCTTGATCACCCGGAGCGTTGTGACGGTGGTTTCTGGATAGAGCCGGTGCCCTCCGGGGCTGCGGTCGGGTTCGGCAATGATGCCGCGGCGCTCGTAGTAGCGCAGCGTCTCGACGTTGACGCCGACGGCTTCGGCGACCTGTCCGGCCCGTAGGGCGCCTGTCATGCGGGGTCTCCGGTCCGGGTCTTGGCGCGCGTGGTGAGCGCGGCGAGGACCTCCTGGTGAGCGGGGGCGGTTCCGATGCTCAGCGTGACTTTGCCGCCGGCGATGGCGAGGTCGAAGTCGAAGAACGAGCAGCAGCCAGTCTCCTTCACCGCCAGCGCGGCCGCTCGGCTCGCTGCCTGCGCGTCGGGCCGGAGTGAGAACCGGGTCCGGGTTGCCGACTCCTCAATCACGTCGAGAACGTCGGTGGCGAAGAGGTCGTCGAACTCCTGGCGGCGCAGTGGTTGCTCGACGGTGGGAAGGGTGCAGGCCGCGGCGACCCAGTTGTCGTCCTCGATGGTCAGGTTCGCTGTCTCGGTGGTCATGTCTACGACGGTAAACCCGGACCTAGGTACGGAATGCAAGCCTGACTTCTTGGCTTGTCTATCTCGTTGAAGACGTGGCGGGATCTGGGTTTCGGATCAGGTGCGGGACGAGGCGGATGTAGGCCAACATCCCGATGAGCTCGACCAGAGTCTGGGTGACCACGATGGCCGGTGTCACGGCGTACGCCGCGGGCAGCGCCAGAGCGAGGGGACGACCAGAGAGTTGCGGGTGGCGCCGCTGAACACCAACGCGCGGGACTGGCCGACGTCGAGGCGCGCAAGGCGGGCGGCCGCGAGCCCGAGGCCGCCCATGACGACCAGGAATCCGGCGTAGATCGGGACTACGGCCGCGATGTCCCCAAACCGACCCTCGAGCTTGGGCACCTGGCTGCCGACCACGACGAACAGCGTCGCGGCCATGAGGGGCACCATGGCTGCGGTCATGGCCGAGGTGATCGCTTCACCGGCACGATGGCGACCGGCGAGCGCCTCGGTCGCCCACGCGAGCCCCAAGGGCAACGCGATTAGGATCCCGAATGCTTCGAGGAACGGGCCGACCTCGACGATGTCGGCCAGGTCGGAGCCGACGAACATCAGGAGCAGGAGCGGCAGTGCTGCCATCTGCGCGAGCATCAGCAACGGGGACGCGGCGACCAGTCGCTGGCTGTCGCCGCCAGCGAGGCCAGAGAACACGATGACGTAGTCGATGCATGGGGTGAGCAGTGTCAGGAGCACCCCCAGCAGCACCGCGCGCTCCAGCGATACGACCGAGGTCATGGCGGCTACCACGAGCGGCACGATCACGAAGTTCAGTACCAGCACGGTGGTCAGGAAGCGGGTGTCACGGAACGCGGCGGCAACCCTGGTGAACGGCACCTGCAAGAACGTCGCGTAGAGCAGCGCCCCGAGCACGGGGTAGATCGCCACCTCGAGCGGGTGGGACAGCTCCGACCAGGCGAGGCCGGCCGCGGCGCCGCCGGCCAGGCCGCCGAGGTAGATCGTGATCTGGTGGCGCTCGAGGGCTTCGACGGCAGACACGTAGGAGGACCTCTCGGTGGGCGTGGTCGGATGGCCCGGGCTGGCCAGGCGATGGAGGAGTTGAGCGGCTAAGGGCGGGGCGGCTCGCCGGCCGCGCGAAGGAACCCGCACTCCGGATCGCAGGGAGCAGACCGGTCGGGCAGCGCGTCGAGCTGGTCGAGCGAGTCCACCAGGACTCTGGCGAAGGCCTGAAGCTCTGCGATCTGCTCACGGACCTCGTCGAGCCGCGTTGCGATCTTCGGGCGGAGTTGCGACCTGACCTCGGTGCAATGGGCTCGCGCGCGCAATGAGAGCAGGTCCCCGATCTCATCCAGCGGCAGCCCGACGTGCTTCGCGGCGCGAATGAAGGTCAGTCGATCCAGAGCGTCGTCATCGAAGAGCCGGTATCCCGACTCGGAGCGCTGGGCTTGAAGCAGACCCGCTGACTCATAGAACCGCACCGTCGTCGCTGGCACCGCTCCCGCCGCGGCGAGCTGCGACACCCGGTACTGACCTGTCATGAGCCCAACGTAAACCTTTGACCTGACTGCAAGGTCAAGGCGCTGGGCCACGTGGCGATGCGATGCCCTACGCGACTTGGGCGGTGCTGCCCCGATCTGCGTCG
Organism: Nocardioides sp. IC4_145; assembly: GCF_011250565.1. GTDB lineage: Bacteria > Actinomycetota > Actinomycetes > Propionibacteriales > Nocardioidaceae > Nocardioides. The sequence goes on along the minus strand of NZ_JAANMS010000011.1, from coordinate 69,211 downwards.
ACGGCCCCAAGCGATTGTCGACTCGCTCAGTAGAGCTTGACCTTGACAGCGAGTTGTCAAGATTCCCTGCATCTCGACATCGGGGCTGCGCAAGGGGTCGGCCAGAAACTTCTTCAACTTTCGGGGGGACGCACTCTGACCTGCGCAAACGCGCGTCCCCCCTCAGCGTCCCCCTCGAGATCAGGGAATTGGGGGGACGGATGCGGGGACGCCCGCTCGCGACCTTTCTGCCGTGCACAGCCACGGACGAAAGGAGCGAGTGCGATGAGTGTGGGCGACCAGCTCGGCCTCGACGACAACAGCGAACTGCTCGACCAGGCCCGCCAGAAGTGGCCGGCCTGGGTGGCCACCGATCCGCGCATCGGCGTGGTCGACAACTTCGACGACCTGCGCTCCTGGTTGCCGACGGTGGACCACGAAGAATCCGACCAGGTCCTCCTGGCGCTGGCCATGCTGGCCGCGCCCGACGGGGGTGACGACATCGCGGCTGCGGCCGCGCTCGCCAAGTGCCTGCTGCCCGGCGCCTGCCGGCTCGCTGGCTGGCTGAGCACCCTTCCGCCGCGCGAGGTCTTCCGCGACGGCCAGCCGGTCATGGCGGGCACCTGGTCGGCGGTCGAGCGGGTCGACGAGCTGGTGGCCTCGCAGCTGTGGATCGAGGTCCGCACGTTCAAGTGGCGCCGGCTCCGGAAGGTCGCGGCCAACATCTTGATCAACACCCGCGTCGGCGTGCTCCGCGAGGTCGGCGACTTCTTCTACGTCTCCCGGGCCGACCGCACCTGGGCGAACACGACTCTCGTCGAGTCGTTCTCGGCCGGCGACCTGACGAGCGCCGACGGCGGCGCCGGCTACTCGGCCGAGATGCCGACCGAGCGGGTCACCGGCGCGCTGTTCCACCGCCCGGAGATCCTCGCCGACGCCGGACCCGAGCAGGAAGAGCCCACGGCCACCGAGGAGCTCCTGGAGCTGCTCGCGTGGGCGTGCGACCACGAGGTCATCAGCCCCGCCGACCGGTACCTGCTGCTGTGCTTGGTCGAGGAGGCCGACCGGGTCGAGACCCGGCGTCTGGCGCGCGGCTACGGCGGCCTGCTCAGCAACGAGGTCTCCAGCCGGGTCGCGCCCCGCATCGGGGTCTCGGAGGCAACCGTCCGACGCCACGGCTCGCGCACCGTCCGCGCCCTCGCCGCGGCCGCCCCCAGGAAGTTCGGCCATGACGAATAAGCCCGGAAGTGATCGCTCGAACCGCCCCGCAACTCATAGGCGACTGGAGGTGGTGAAGCCCATGACAAACACCCAGGACGCCGGCGAGAGCCGGACGCCGGACCAGATCGCGGAGCTGTTCGCGATCGCCGGCCGCGAGATCGAGGCGATCGAGCAGCTGACCGGCTGCGTCGCCCAGCTGCACGAGGTGCAGGCCGCCAAGGCACAGCTGGCCAGCCTGACCCCGGCCGCGGTCCGCGCCGCGCTCGAGTTCCGCCGCGGCGGCCTCGGGGAGGCCCAGTGAGCACCCAGACCTCGAGCCGCCCGGTCGGCGTCGACGAGCTCAAGCGGGCCTGGAACGCGGTGAGCGCCGGCGAGTTCCGGACCGGCCCCGGCGCCGGCAAGGGCCCCCGCGGCCGCGGCACCGCCGCCGCGGACGACTGGACCCCGGCCGACGGCGAGCACACCATCGCCGTGATCGGATGCGCCGGGTCGGTCGGGGCCAGCACCGTCGCCCTGGCCGCCGGCCTGGCCGCAGCCAGCCCGGTCCGGGTCATCGAGTGCTGCTCGGTCACCGCATCCGGTCTCGCCGCGGCCAGCACCGCCGAGCTCGGCCTGCACCCGACCGACTGGCGCCAGGGCAAGCGCGACCACGTCCTGCTCGAGCGGGCCAGCGAGGTCCTCGCCGGCGTCGATGAGGTCCCGCTGCCCACCGAGGCCGAGCACGAGACCCAGCTGACGATCCTCGACGTCGGCTGGGAGGCCGGCCAGCTGCTGGCCACCGACTGCTGGCTCGCCGAGGCCGTCCGCACCGCCGACCAGGTCGTCCTGGTCACCACCGCGACCGTCCCCGGGATGCGCCGCGCCGGTGTCGTCGTGGACCTCCTCGCCGGCCACTGGCAGCCCGGGCAGATCACCCTCGCCGTCCGCGGCCCGCGCCGCAAGAAGTGGCCCCGCGGCCTCGAGCACGCCGGCGGCCCCGCAGTACGTCGCGCCCTGGACGCGGACCGGTGCGTGGAGATCCCCGAGGACCGCGACCTCGCGGTCAACGGCGTGGACTCCCGGCCCGTCCCGGCCCCCCTGATCTCGGCAGCACGTCAGCTGCTCGAGCCCCAACACCTGTCCACCGACACCAGCGAAAGCGCCTGACCCGCCCGGGTCAGCAACCCCAGAAAGGAAGTCCACCCATGGACGTCATGACCGCAATCCTCCCAATGGCCGCCCAGGTCTGCCCGAAGGCGCCCCCGGGTGCCGTCGGCCCCACCAACGAGATCACCAGCTACGTGCTGTGGGGCGTCGTCGTCCTGTTCGGTCTCGGCATCATCATCGCGATCGGCGCGATCATCGCCGGCCGGGTGTTCTCCCTGCCGCACGCCTCCAAGGTCGGCGTGATCTCGGTGGTGGTCGTGTTCGCCTGCGCGATCGCCTACCTGGTGCTGCCCGGGATGCTCAACGGGATCCTCGGCAAGGGCTGCATCTGATGCGGCGCGCAGCCACGAAGAAGGCAGAAGGCACCAGCGAGTGGAGCCGGCGCCGGCTGCTCGGCATCCTGGCCGCCGCCGTCGCCGTGGCTGTGCTCCTGCTCGGCGGCCTCGTCTACGCGGTCTACCTGGCGATCGCCGGCATCGGTGACGAGGCCAGCGCGAAGACAGGCGTGGCCACCGGGGAGACCGAGCGCTCGACGGTGGCCGGCGGTGCCGCGCATCGCGACGAGATCGCGGCCGAGCCGATGCTGACCGTGCCCGAAAGCGCGGCCTTCCCGACTCAGAGCACTGGGACCACCGGCGCCAAGGCCCCGGAGATCAAGATCCCGACCGGGACCGGCGTCAACGGGCCCGCGTTCGTGATGACCGGGTTCCCGCGGACCCCGGAGGGCGCGATCGGCCAGCTGGCCCAGATCGACCTCGCGGTGCTGCAGTCGATGAGCCTGAGCACCGCCGAGGAGGTCTACAACGCCTGGGCGCTGCCCGGTGGGGTCCGGGCGGAGGACTGGTGGCTCACCGCCAGCGTCCGCGCGTTCCTCTCCAGCACCGGGATGGGCGAGGTCAAGGACCCCAGCGCCTCGGTGTCGCTGGAGCCCGCCGCCGCGCTCGTCAAGGGCACCGACGGCCCCGACTGGGCCACGGTCTGCGTGCTGATGAAGGTCAGCGCCACCTACAAGTCCGAAGGCCAGATCGCCTTCGCGCACTGCGAGCGCATGCACTGGGTCGGCGGTCGCTGGATGGTCGCCCCCGGCGCCCCGCCGGCACCCGCGCCCGCGACCTGGCCCGGCACCCAGCTGGCACACGAGGCCGGCTGGCGCACCTGGTCCACCGACCACACCACCGAACCCACCAACCCCGGCGACGACGGACACCACGAAGGGGAGCACTGAGATGAGCAACCGCATGAACGACTCGATGGGGGAGTCCCGCACCACCCTGCTGCGCGTGGGCGTCCTGGTGGTGATCGCCGCACTGGTGGCGACCGTCGTCTGGCTCGGAGCGCGCGGCCGGACCGACGACAGCGGCGGCACTGACAAGACCAGCGGCGACTCCTCGAGCCAGACCGGGCAGCAGGGGCAGAACGTCTCGGTCGACCAGGTCGCCCCGGAGACCGCCCCCGCGGACGGCGTGGTGATCCCGACCGGCGCCGAGGTGGCCGACGGCTACCCGACCCGGTTCCCCCAAACCGACCTGGGCGCGGTCGCGCTGCAGGTCGAGGTCGCCAAGGCGCAGGTCGGGTTCGACTACGACCAGGCCGCCGCCGTCGCCGGCCTGTACGCCAACCCCGAGGACAAGGCCGTCTTCGAGCAGCGAGCCCGCGACGCCGTCGCACTGCGCCGCCAGCAGGCCGGCGTCCCGAAGGAGGGTGACGTCTCCCCGCCCGCGTCGTACGCCGTGACGCCGATCGCCTACACCCTCGAGGAGCTCGACACCGGCTACTACGCGGTGAACCTGCTCAGCTACGTCACCCTCACCACCGCCAACGGCAAGGTCAGCGACGGGCTCTACGCCGGCACCCAGCTGATGCTGTGGATCGAGGTCGACGGCGTGAGCGACTGGCGCCTGGTCCAGGGCAGCGATGAGGACATCGAGCACCTGGTCTCCACCGGCCAGCCCAAGGCGGTCGCGCCCGGCACCCCGGAGTACAAGCAGGCCGGCTGGATCCCGATCAACGGAGCCCCCCAGTGACCGCCGGCGACCTCTTCCACCGGCTGACCCGGCTCGGCATCGGCGCCCTGGCGGTCCTGGTCCTCACCACGCTCCTCGGGGCGGCCATGGCCATCAAGCCGCCCGCCACGGCCGCGGCCGAGCCGCCGGCCGCCACGGCGCACGTCGCCACGGTCGAGATCGCCGGCCAGCTGCCGGCCCGCAACGTCAAGATAGGCTGCCCCGGCCCCGACGCGCTGTGCGACCTCGGCGGTGACGCCGTCGACTGCGCCAAGGACCCGATCGACTGCGGCAAGGACGCAGCCGGCGAGGTCAAGGACGGCGCCGGCAACCTGATTAACGGCGCGGGCGACGTCCTCGACGGCGCGACCGGGCTGCTCCCGGACGGCTGCGGCATCCTCGACGCGATCTGCGACGGCGGGTTGCCCGGACTCCCGGGCCTGCCCGGAGTCCCCGGGATCCCCGGCATTCCTGGACTCCCGAACGTCGGCGACCTGTTCGGTGGCGGCATCCCCGGCCTGGGCGACATCCCCAACCCGTTCGAGGCGATCGGGGACGTAATCGCCAAGGCCGCGGCCGATGCCTGGACCGGGGCCATGCTCGCGGTCTGGAACTCCGGCCTGTTCGTGCTGCGCATCGTGCTCACGTTCAGCGAGCTGTTCTTGACCCCCGACCTGCGGGCCGACGGACCGGGTAAGGGCGTCTACGCCTTCACGCTCTGGTTCGCGCTCGCCCTGGTGGTCATCTTGGCGATGATTCAGCTCGGTGCTGCCGCCTTCAAGCGCGAAGGGAAGGGGCTCGCGCGGGCGTTCATCGGCGCCGGTCAGTTCGTCTTGGTCTGCGCCTGCTGGTTCGGCTACTGCGTGATGATCGTCGCCGCGTGCGGCGCCATCACCAAGGCGCTGATGAAGTCGCTGCTCAAGGTGCAGACCTGGCCCGACTGGGACCCCTTGGGCGGCCTCGGGATCGACGACATCACCGATGCCGGTGTGGCCACCGCGCTCGCCTTCCTCGGCATCTTCCTGTGGCTGGCCGCGATCGGGCACGTCCTGGTCTACCTGGCCCGCGCGGCGTCGCTGCTGGTGTTGACCGCCACCGGCCCGCTGTCGGCGGCCGGGCTGGTCTTCGACTTCACCCGCTCCTGGTTCTGGAAGTCGCTGCGGTGGTTCCACGCCGCGGCGTTCACCCCGGTGCTGATGGTGATGGTGTTGGGCATCGGCGTGCAGTTCGCCAACGGAGTGGCAGCGCACCTCGCCGACGACACCGCCAAGGCGTTCGGCACCGCCCTGCCGGCGGTGATGACGATCCTGATCAGCGTCGTGGCGCCGCTGGCGCTGTTCAAGCTTCTGGCCTTCGTCGACCCCGGCACCCCCAGCGGGGCGTCGTTCCGGCAGGGCATGGCCATCCAGGGCGGCCTCCAGGGCCTGCTCAGCGGTGGCGGTGCCGGCGGCGGCTCCGCGGCCGCGTCGACCGCCGACGGCAACGGCCGCTCCTCGGGTGAGCAGAGCGCCGAGGCCTCGACCGGCGACCGGTTCAACAAGTCCACCCAGGGCGTGCTTGGCAGCTTCGGCCCGGTCGGGCAGGCGCTGTCGACCGGCATGGGCTGGATCAACTCCGCCGGCGCCAAGGCCACCTCCCTGATGTCGGACGAGGCCAACCAGGCCGGTGTCGGGCAGAGCACCTACGGCCCCGATTTCAGCGGCATGGGTGGCCGCCAGTCCGGTGGCCAGTCGGGTGGCCGGTCCGGCGACCAGAGCAGCGGCACGCACCCCGGCTTTCACCACAACGGCGACGGCGACCCGCTGCCGAACCCGCCCATGCCGCCGGCACCTCCGACTCCGCCGACGCTGCCCACCGGTGGCGCACCGGGCAGCGGCTCGGGTGGCGGCCAGAGCGGGTCCGGAGGAGCCGCAGCTACGCCCAAGACTCCCGCCGCCGGTGGCGGGGGAGCGGCCGGCGGCGCCGGCGGGGCTGGTGCGGCCGCCGGCGGGATCCCACCGGTGGCGGTGTAGCCGATGCGCCCCGCGACCTGCCCGCAGCCGCGATCGACCTCTACTGACCCGGAAGGAAGCGACGATGACCATCTACGTCGACTACCAGCGCGACCGCATCGGCTGGTTCTTCGGCCTCTCCGGAGGCCAGCTGATGTTCCTGGCGCTGGCCAGCCTGCCGGCGTTCTGGGCGATCAGTCGCGGAGCGTGGTTCTCCGCGTTCCTGTTCGCGCTGGTCTGGCTGTTCCTGCTGGGCATCACCGTCATCCCGGTCCGGGGCCGCTCGGCCACCGGCTGGGTGTTCGCCTCGAGCATGTACGCCGTCGGCGGGCTGCTCGGCTGGACCTCCTTCCGAGCCAAGGCGGCCCAGGGGCGCGCTGAGGACCTCGACACCCCCGACCTTCCCGGGGTGCTGCAGGGCATCAAGATCCACGACGGCCCGCCGCACGGCTCGCAGCTGCAGCGCGGGGGAGTGATCCACGACGACGCCACGAAGACCTGGGCGGTCACCGCCGCGGTCGTCCACCCCGGCATCGGCATGAAGGACACCGAGGAGCGCAGCCGCTACGGCGAGGCCCTGGCCGGGCTGCTCGACGTCGCCGGCCGCACCGAGAAGATCGACGAGATCCTGTTCATGATCCGCACCGTCCCCGAGGACGGTGCCGAGCGCGAGTTGTGGGTCACCAAGCACCGCCGCGGCAACGCGCCGGAGCTGTCCGAGGTCGTCAACAGCGACCTCGCGGTGGGCCTCACCCAGGCGTCGGTGCGCACCGAGCAGTTCGTCACGATCGTCGTCCCGGAGACCCGGATCGCCCGGTCGGCCAAGGAGTCCGGTGGCGGGTTCGAGGGCCGATGCCGCGAGCTCTACCTGCTCATGGCCGAGATCGAGGCCCAGCTGCGCGGCCCGATGGGCATGACGTCGGTCCGCTGGCTCACCTCACCGGAACTCGCCCTGGCGTCCCGGACCGGGTTCGCCCCCGGCGACCGCGCCAGCATCGTCGAGGCCCTCGCCATGCGGGAGATGGACCCGAACGTGAAGGCCGACGTGCCTTGGGCGCTGGCTGGCCCCTCGGGCGCCGACGCGACGGTGCGGCACTACAGCCACGACGCGTGGAACTCGATCAGCGCCACCATCAAGCTCCCGACCCGCGGCGTCGCGATGGGCGCACTCGCGCCGATCCTCACTCCCAGCGAGTCGGGGGAGCGGCGCTCGTTCGTTGTCGCCTTCCCGATCGTGTCCCAGTCCAAGGCCGACCGGCAGTCCGGCAACGCCGAGTGGGCCGCGGACCTGGCCGAGGGCATGAACGAGAAGCTCGGCCGCAAGACCCGTGCCAAGCAGCGGGACGAGGCCCACAAGGCCCGCGGCCTGGACGCCAAGCTGGCCCGCGGCAACGCGCTGGTCCGGCCTTACGCGGTCTGCACCGTCACGGTTCCCAAGACGCTGCGCATCACCGAGTTCGGCCGCCGCCTGGACGCCTCGATCCGTCGCGCCGGGTTCGCGCCGCTGCGACTCGACCTCGCCCAGGACGTCGGCTTCGCCGCCTCAACCATCCCCGTCGGGATGAGCCTGACCCGGAGCGGAGACGCCTGATGCCCGCCACCACCCGGCGGAACCGTGGCAGCGGCCGCGACATGGCCGCCCTGCTGTCGGACTTCGGCCACGACCTGCCCACGATCCCCACGCTCGCCCCGGAGGCCAAGGAGCCCCGGATCTTCAAGTACGCCCCGCGCCGCGGGGCCGCGCGCCGCGGCCGCGGCTGGGCGCCCGCCACGGCGCCGGCGCAGGCCTGGCGGATGACCAGCGACCAGGCGCCGGTGTTCTGGCCGTTCGTGTCCGCGCCGGCCCTGCCTCCGACCGGGGCGCAGATGGGCGTCGACCAGCTCTCCGGCGGCTCGTTCTACTGCGACCCGTTCGGGTGGGTGCTGCGCGACGACGTGTCGGCGACCAACCCCAACATCTTCCAGTTCGCCAAGCCGGGCACCGGCAAGTCCGGCACCACCAAGGCGTTCTGCACCCGGATGATGCCCTTCGGCTACCGCACCCTGGTACTGGGTGACCCCAAGGACGAGTACGAGTCACTGTGCCGCGCGCTCGGCGTCGAGCCGTTCGTCATCGCCCCCGGCCTCTGGGCACGAATCAACCCGCTGGCCATGGGCCCGCTCGGCCACAACTGGGAGAAGCTCTCGGCCGAGGAAGCCCAACGGCGCGCCACCATCATCTTCAAGCGCTGGCTGGTCCTGATCCGCGGCCTCGTCGGCAGCATGAAGCTCGACGACCAGCGCCGAGTGCCGTTCGGTCCCGACGAGTCCGACGTCGTCCGGAACGCGCTGGCGATCCTCACCGGCTACGCCGCCGACAACACGGTGCTGCAGGAGACGACCATCCCGCGGCTGTGGGACCTGCTCCGCAACCCCACCGAAGAGCTCGTCCGCGCCTGCGAGTACGCGAACCCCCGCGTATTCCTTGACGAGACCCGGCTGCTGCGCAACGCGCTCGGCGAGCTGGTCACCGGCACCCTGGCCGGCCTCTTCGACGACTTCACCAACATCGAAGTCGACTGGCGCGCCCCGATCCAGTCGTTCAGCCTCTCCCGGCTCGACGGCCTGGGCGACGAAGCCGTGGGCATCGCGCTGCTGTGCATGAACTCCTGGGGCCGCGGCCTGCGGGAGATCGCCGAACCCGGCGACCTCCGCATCGTCGTGCGCGACGAGGTCTGGAAGCAGATGCGTCTCGGAACCGCCGCGGTGGCCAGCTTCGACGCCGACCTGCGGCTCTCTCGCGGCATGGCCGGCAAGGGCGGCGACATCCAGTTCTGCAACCTCCACAAGCCCTCCGACCTACTGTCCGTCGGCGACGCCGACTCCCAGGCCGCGATGATCGCCAAGGACCTCCTCGAGCTGGCCGACATCAAGATCCTCGGCGCCCAGAAGCCCCGCGTCGCCCGCGAGCTCGACTCCATGCTCGGGCTCGGCCCGATCGCCCAGGACCTCGTCTCCGGGTGGGCAATGCAGGACAAGGGTCGCGCGCTGTGGTGCATCGGTGACGCCACCTACAAGGTCCAGACGGTGCTCCACCCGCTGGAGAAGAAGCTCTACTACACCAACGAGGCCATCGAGGCCGCCGCCTGAGGGCGCTCTGGACTGACCTGTCGTGAAGAAGCTGCTGCTCGCCGGACTGCCGGTCCTGATCATCTTCATGGGCCTGCCGCTGCTGGTCTCCCTGATGATGGTCATGAGCACGACCGCGGCCGCGGAGTGCCGCACCCAGACCAACCAGACCGCCCCCACCGAGCTCGGCGACCTCGGCGTCATCGATGGGCCCGTCGGCGGCCCAGTCAAGGGCAAGGTCACCCTGGCGCAGGCCAACATCCCGCGCCGGTCCGGCCTGGACGGCTTCCGCGCGTCCATGCCCAAGGTCCTCTCGACCAACCCCGACTTCGTCACCCTCAACGAGGCGAGCGGGCGGAGCCTGGCACAGATCGAGGCCGCCGCCCCCGGCTACGGCGCGTTTCGGGTCTCCGACCACACCGGCGACAACAACTCCATGGGCAACGTCGTGCTCTGGAAGCGCGACACCTGGTCCAAGGCCAACGGCGGCCGGGTCACCCTCGTCGTCTCTGACAACGCCTACTACCAGGGCCGGGCGGTCACCTGGGACCGGTTCGCCACGTGGGTGATCCTCGAGCGCGCCGACGGCGCCGTGGTCTCGGTCATCTCCACCCACCACATGACCAACCCGCACAAGTACCCCCGGCAGCACGGGAACCCGCCGCTGACCCGGCCCCAGCAGTACGGCGCCGGCATGGACATCCTGCTGCAGCTGCGCAACTCGCTCGCCGCCCACGGCCCTGTGCTCATCGGCGGCGACATGAACACCCACGCCTCCTACACCGACCTGCCGTGGGCGGCGGCCGCGAAGATGAAGGCCGCCGGCTACGGCTGGCACAATCACGCGGTCGACTTCGTCTTCTTCCCCCAGCACCAGGGCGTGCGCCTCGAGCGGGGATGGTCCGGAATGATGGTCTCCGACCACCACTGGATCTCCGCCCGCCTCTCCATGAACGGCGTCGGCCCCGAGAGCGCGCGCACAACCGCGGCCACCAGCGATGGCGTGGTGAACGCCGCCCACACCACGAGGACGGCGGCTGAGCCGCCATCCGGGGACGTGCTCGCCCAGCTGATGCGGCTGCGGTTCGCCTCCAGCTACCCGACGATGACCGCCGAGCAAGCCCGCAACGCGATCACCATCGCCCGGGTCGCCCGCGACCTCCAGGTGCCTCGCCGCGGGCTGCAGATAGCGATCGCCACCGCGATCCAGGAGTCCAAGCTGGTCAACCTCACCGGCGGCGACCGCGACTCCGGCGGCCTGTTTCAGCAGCGCCCCTCGACCGGCTGGGGCAGCCGCGCCGAGGTCACCAACCCGGTCCTCGCGGCGCGGGCCTTCTTCGGTGAAGCCCAGCACACCGGCAACCCCGGACTGCTCGACATCCCGGGCTGGCAGAAGATGCCGCTGACCCAGGCGGCCCAGGCCGTGCAGCGCTCCGGCTACCCCGATGCCTACGCCCAGTGGGAGGACGTCGCCGGCGACATCACCGATCTGCTCGGCGGCGACCTTCCCGACCTTCCCGACGGCTCGGCCACGAACGTGGCCAACTGCCAGGGCGAGACCGTCAACCCGGTCACCGTCGGCACCCTCAACCTGCTCGGCGCCGGCCACACCGACAAGGCGGGGGAGCGGCCCGGCTACGACACCTGGGACAAGCGACTGCCCGGGGCCGTGCGCACGATCGAGAAGGCAGGCGTCACGATCGCCGGCCTCCAGGAGGTGCACGGCCCGCAGGCCAAGGCGCTGGAGAACGAATACGCGGCCAAGTGGGGGATCTACCCGGCCAGCGGGAAGGCGCAGAACCGGGTTATCTGGGACCGCAACGAGTGGAAGCAGACCGACGGCCGCCTCGTCGACATTCCCTACTTCGGCGGCAAGGACGTCGGCATGCCCCTGGTGCAGCTGACGTCGACGACCACCGGCCAGGTCATCTGGGTGTGGAGCATCCACAACCCGGCCGATACCCACGGGAACGCCGCCGGGCACCGCAAGGAGGCGCTGCGCCGCCAGCTGGCCACCATGACCGAGCTCGCCGGCACCGGGATCCCGGCGGTGATCCTGGGCGACTTCAACGACGGCAAGGACGGCAACAACTCCTCTCACTGCGCGCTCACCCCCGAGCTCACCAACGCCTTCGGTGGATCGGCAGAGCCCTGCAAGAAGCCCAAGCAGGACGCGCCGATCGACCACATCTACGGCGCCGACCTCACCTGGGCCAGCGCCGAGGTCGACAACAGCACGCAGGCCAGCAAGCTCGCCGACCACCCGCTTGTGGTCGCCACCACCGCCGGCAGCAGCGCGGGCTGCGCGGTGGCGCAGGCGACCAGCTACAACCTCGGCCCGGTCAAGCCGCAGCTGACGCAGCTGGTCAACATCCTCGGCCCGATGTTCGACATCAAGACCGTCGGCGGCTACCGCGAGAGCGCCACCGACCCCAACGGCCACCCGGCCGGGCTCGCGGCCGACTTCATGGTGCCGCTCACGCCCGCCGGCAAGGCCCAGGGGGACGCGCTCGTGGCGTACGCGCAGGCCCACGCGCGCGCGCTCGGGATCGACTACATCATCTGGTACCAGCGCATCTGGTCGGTCGCGCGGGCCGACGAGGGCTGGCGGCGGATGGAGGACCGGGGCTCGGCCACCGCGAACCACATGGACCACCCGCACATCAACGTGCTGCCCGACGCCAAGGTCACCCCGATCGGTCTCGAGGGCGCGTCCTGCGACGAGGTGGTCTACCCGGTTCCCGCGCAGTACATCGGCACCGACAACCACAACTGGCACGAGACCGGGCCCTACTGGTCCAACTGGCACACCGGAACCGACTTTCCCGCGCCCTGCGGCACGACCGTCTACGCCGCCCACGCCGGCACCATCGAGATCGACACCAGCCAGGGCTGGACCGGCCCGCAGCTGGTCAAGGTCACCAACGGCGCCGGCTCGCTGACCACCTGGTACGCGCACATGCAGAGCGTCAGCGTCAGCCGCGGCCAGACCGTCGCCGCCGGCGAGCCGATCGGCCAGGTCGGCAAGGAAGGCAACGTCTCCGGGTGCCACCTCCACTTCGAGGTCCACCTCACGAACGGCTCGATCTACGGACCCGACAACGTCGACCCCTCGACCTGGCTGGCTGAGAACGCCTCGAACCCGACCCGCTCCGTCTGATCGCTGCCGGACGCTCCCGGCACATAGGTGACCAGCCAGAACTTCGACCACCCACGATTCCTGGAGGTGGAATCCAATGCAGCGAGAGCGACGACGCGACCCGTACCCCTGGACCTGGGAGATCCCTGTAGCCGTCGCCCTGGCGACGCTGTTCGTCATCGTCATCGGCATCCAGCTCGGCCGATCGGTCGCGAACCTGCTCGCCGGAGCCGGGTGGACCTGGCCGGACGCCAACGCCGGCGCGTTCCCCTCACCGATCGGGACCGCCTTCTGGACCAGCCTCCCCGGCGTGCTCAGCGGCCACGCCGACGCCGGACTACCCACACCCACCCCCGACGACCTTGCTGGCCGCGGTCTGATGTGGGCCAGCCTCGCGCTCACCAAGGCCGCCCTGCTGACCGCCACGATCTGGGTCGGCGTGTGGGCCTACCAGCGCTGGGGCCCGGGACGCATGCGCGGCATGGCCACCGCCGGAGAGGCCGAGAAACTGCTGGGCGTCACCCGGCTGCGCGAGGTCGCCGGCATTGTCCGGCCCGACCTCTACGGCAAGCACACCACCGCCACGACGGCACCCGTCCAGCGCGCCGCCGGCGACCTCACCGAACGAGCCGGGCCGCAGCTCGGCCACGGGCTCAGCCCGTGGCTCCAGTACGGCTGCCGCACGCATCGATCGGCGGGGGAGTAGCGATGAAGCTGAGGTTCAACCCGCTGGGCGTGGGCTGGCGCATCGGCGACGCACACGAGCCGCGCGGCGGCGAGCTGTGGGTCCCGTGGGACCGCACCGCCGGCGTGATCGGACCGCAGGGCTCCGGCAAGACCCTCGACCTGCTCACCCCGGCTCTGCTCGGCGCCCCGGGCGCTGCCCTGGTGACCCTGACGAAGGTCGAGGACCTGCTACTCAGCCTCACCGAACGCTCCCGCGACGACCGGCCGTGCGTGGTCCTCGACCCGTTCGGCCTGGCCGAGGGCATCTGGGGGCATGGGGTCGACGAGCTGATCTGGGACCCGATCGCCGGCTGCGTGGACCCCAAGGTCGCCGAGCGGCGAGCCAAGGCCTTCACCGCCGGCACCGTCAAGGGTGCGATCACCGGCGGCACCGGGGACGATGCCGCCCGGTTCTACGCCGCGGAGTCGGCGAAGGTGCTGCAGGGCTACTTCCACGCCGCGGCCCTGACCGGGAAGACCCTCGAGGACGTCCTGCAGTGGGTCGCGAACCCGACGGCCGCTACCCAGCCGATGGAGATCCTGCGCCGGCACCCGCACGCCGAGCCGTTCTGGCACGGCCTGCTGCACGGGGCGCTCAACGGTGACGACCGCACCGCCGGCAACACCGTCACCACCGTGCAGCAGGCGGTGTCGCTGTTCTTCCAGGCCGACATCCGCCGCCGCTGCGTCCCCAGTCCCGGGCACCCGGCCACCGACCTGGCCGACGTGATCCGCCGCCGCGGGACCATCTACCTGCTGGGCCGCGAAGACCCCTACGCCTCGGCCAGCCCGCTCATGACTGCGGTGGCCGAACACGTCCTAGACACCGGGTCGCTGCTGGCCAACAACTCCCCGTGGGGTGGCCGGCTGTGTCCGCCCCTGGTCTCGGTGCTCGACGAGCTGCCGTCGACCGCGCCGCTGCCGACCCTGCGGACCCGTATGGCCAACGAGCGTGCCCTGGGGCTGTCGTTCATCTGGGCCGCCCAGACCCGGCCCCAGCTGACGAGCATCTTCGGCGAGCACGAGGCCCGGGCGCTGCTCGGCCTCACCAACACCCTGGTGATGTTCGGCGGATCCAAGGACGTCGCGTTCAACCAGGAGATCTCCGACCTGCTCGGAACCGTCCGCATCGGCCGGGTCACCCACTCCACCGGCGGGTTCAACGGTGGCAGCCGCAACTTCTCCGGCGACGACATCCCGATCATGCGGCCCGAGGAGGTCCGCCAGCTACCCGAGCGGCGAGCCCTGGTGATCGCTGAGAACGGCAAGCCGATCATCGCGGCGCTCCACCGCTGCGTGGAGGGCACGGCCGGCGAGAACCTGCTGGCCGACCAGCGCGCCCTGCGGGCGCGGTTGACCAACGACCGCCGCATGATCATCACCCCCGAAGCCCGGGCGACCGCTGCCCTCGTCGAGGCCCGCCGCCTCGGCTTCGTCGACGACGAGACCGACTCGACAAGGAGTGAGCTGTGACCACCGAACAGGCCCGCCGGGCAGCACCCACCCCGATGGTCTACGCGTTCCCCGTTCCGGGAAAGCACGTCCGGCTGGCTTACCGCGAGCTCCACATCGCCATCAACGGCACCGAGGAGCAGAAGAAGGCCCTGGGTAACCATGCCCTGCTGCCACGGCCGTGGGAGCCGGCCACGTGCCTGGACCCCGAGCTGCGCCACCAGCTGTGGGAGTGGCTCGAGGACGTCGTGATCTGGCTCAACCGCGAGTACACCTGGGACGTCTTCGGACTGATTCCCAGCTGCTGGCCCCTACACCCGCACCTGGTCCACGAAATCGCGGTCCTGGCCGACCAGCGCCGCCGCGCCGGACTCGCGATGACCAGCGACGCCCTCGAGGAGTGGCACCGCTACTGCCTGCCGGCATTCACTGACCGCATGCGCAACCGGCTGCGCTCCCACTGCGACGACGAACACAAAAGCTGGCCGGCCAGGCCGCGGCACAACGAGCACCTCGGCGAGGCCAGTACCCAGCGCCGTGAGAACGCCTTCGCCCACGACGTCGACGCGCTGCCCGTCAACCGGCGGGCCTACGACCAGCCCGAGCCGACTGGTCGACCACGCCTAGTCGAGGTCGACCTGGACACCGGCGAGATCAAGGAAGACCCGCTCGGTGCGCAGCCGCGCACCCGAACTGAGAAGGGACCGCGCGAATGACAGAGGCGACGATGCAGATGAAGGAGCGATCGCAGGCCATTGGTCGCGCACAGCGCGCTCTCAAGGCCCTCGGCGAGCACCCGCGCTCGAGCAAGAAGGAGCTCGGGCACGCGCGCGAGCACCTCAACGCCTGCTACTCCCACGGCTCCGGCAGGTACGCGTGGAGCGCCGTGGCGCAGGTCGAGGCGATGGCCGAGCGCCGCTACGGCGTCCCCAGCGCCGAGGAGCACCGCCAGTTGGTCGACGCGGCCGGCGACATCGAGCAGCCTGCGACAGCCGCCCGGGGCCGCGAGGCGGAGGACCGTGCCATCGCGCCGGCGACGTCGGCGCCCGATGTGGGACTCGCTCCCACCGCGTCGAGATGACGCCGAAGGCCCCGCTCGATGCGCGAATCGGGCTCAGAACGCCGCTGAGCGACCGGAAACCGGGTCTGATGGGCACCGCGGCGCGGCCGCGTTGTGTCAGAGCGATTCTGAGCGATCCCGTCACCGCGGCCGTCAAGGCATAACGCCGTGTCCGACCCGGCGGCCAACGTGCTCCTCATCGTCGTGGCGATCGCCTACCTGGGCGGCGCAGCCGTGGTGGTCGCGGCGCTGGCCAAGGTCCTGGCCACCTGGTGGCAGGGCTGGCGTGCCCGCCTTGTCGCCGAGCCGGTCGACCAGGCACTGCAACAGCGGGCCGCCGCGGCGATGGCGGCCGTCGCTGAGCGCGCGAAGGTGGCAGCGCCCGCCACGGACGTCGTCGCGATCCTCGGTGCGCCCACCGGCGGCGACGACCGAGGCGTGGGTGTCGGCGGGCTGGCCGTGACCCGCTTCCGCGCAGGACACCCGGCCACCGTGGTGTTCGCGCAGGTCGCACTCACCGGGCTCAGCTGCGCCGCGGTGGAGAGCCTGGCTGCGCACGAGCTCGCCCACGTCCTCCGACGTGATCGGACATCGGCCGCGGCGCGCTACGCGTGGGTGCTCGGCTACCTGGTGCTCGTGCTCGCCGGCGCCGGCCTCACCGTCACCGCGGTCGTGGCCGCGCCGCAGCTGGCCGGTCCGGCGATGGTGGCCACGATGACTGCCGCCGTGGCGTTCCTCGGCCTGCGCGTCGCCTTCGATCGCCGGGAGGAGATCGCGGCCGATCTGTTCGCCATCAGCCTGACGCGCGACCTGGACGCCGCAGCCGAACTGATGCGGTTCTACGAGGACAGCGTCGTTCGACGACTGCCCGATGGTGTGCTCGACCGAGCGTGGGCGCGCCTTGAGCGGCGCTGGTTCGCCAGCCACCCCGAGCCGCAGGCGAGGCTCGCCGCCATGCACCGCCACTTGGCCAGCGAGGCAACCGGCAGTTGACGCCGAAAACTCGATCCTCGCACGCATTGTATGACGGTGCTACGCTCAGCGTCATACAGTCTTACGGGAGGTCGAGATGGCTGTTCTGAACATTCGCGTGGACGACCGGGTCCGCGACCAGCTCAAGGAGATGGCGGACGACGAGGGAGTGACCCTCAGCGAGTTCGTCCGGGACCTGCTCATGGAGGCCGTCGTGCCCGTCTACGACGAGGAGCAGGTGCGGCGGCGCAGCGAGGAGCCCGCCCCGGAGAGCATGAGGCTTGTCGACCGTCAGGTCCTCTCTCTGCTGCACAGGATCCTCGCGCGGGTCCTGCCCGAGGACGCGAACGACGTCGACGGCGACCGCGAGTACCAGCTGATGCGTGCACAGATCCTGGAGGACGGCTTCACCGGGGAGTACTCCTACGAGGTGGCCGGGTTCCGGACCGAGCTGTCGCGACGCGACTGCAAGCGGGTGATCGACATCCTGCAGATGTTCCGGATGCTGACCTACAGCATCGATCACCTGGCGAAGGAGGGCACGCCGGTCGACGAGGAGCTGGCCCGCGCCCTGGAGTTCCGGGGCTTCGACTTCAATGATTCACTCGAGGGGCACATGGCCGACTACGTCGAGTTCCAAATGCGCGAGCCCGAGCGGTGGACCGAGCTGCGCGACCAGGTCGCGCGTGCCGATGGGGGCAACTCGCACTGGCCGATGCTCGACACCTACCTGAGGATGCTGGCGGAGTACCGACGGATCATGGACGGCCGCGAGCGCCGCGGGGGGCTGGACCGGCACGACTACCTGCTCTCGGCCGAGGAGCTGCAGCAGATCCGCGACGCACGGGTGCACCCGTCGCGACGCTCGGAGGACTGATCAAGATGACCTGCGAGCAGCCGAGTGGTGGTAGCCTTGCGCCATCACGACCGGTTCCGCCTACTTCGGTAGGCCCAGGGCCGGTCTTCACTTTTCCGGACGGCCGCCATGCACGGTGACGTGAAGGCGTTCCGCACCTACGAGGAGCAGGTCGACCTGCTCGCCGGCAGAGGCATGGTCATCGGAGACCGCGTCAAGGCGGTCGCGACGCTGCGACGAGTCAACTACTACCGGCTCAGCGGCTACTGGTACCCCTTCAGGCAGCAGGCCAGCGGGACCCGGGTCGACGACTTCTACCCGGGAACCAAGCTCGATGACGTTGTCGCGCTCTACGAGTTCGACGCACGGCTGAGGGCAGCCACATTCTCGGTACTCGCCCCAATCGAGCTGGCGCTGCGGGCCCTGCTCGGCCACGAGCTCGGCAGCGTCGATCCGTGCGCTCACCTCGAACAAGACCACCTCGGTCCCACAGCCCGCAGCGGCAACCAATACGACCAGTGGCTCGCCGGCTACCACGACGAGCTCGCCAGGTCGCGCGAGGACTTCGTCGCCCATCACCACAAAAAGTACGGCGGACGCCTCCCGGTCTGGGCAGCCGTCGAGGTCCTCGATTGGGGCGGGTTGTCCTACCTCTACGGCTTCGCTCCCCGGCAGGTCCAGGACGCTGTCGCCGACGCGTGTGGTCTGCGCGCACCGCAGCTCGCGAGCTGGCTGAAGGCGCTCAACCTGGTGCGCAACACCTGCGCCCACCATGGGCGGCTGTTCAATCGGGTTCACACGATCACGCCGAGGCTGCCCAAGGTCGGCGTGCACGCCGACCTCGATGCGGTGTCGACCGACTGGTCTCGCACGTTCGGGCAGCTGACGCTGGTCCAGTTCCTGCTCGACCGTCTACAGCTTGGGCGGACCGCCCTGCTTCCGGCTGTCTTCAAGAGCTACCCGACGACCGTGCAGGCCGTGCCGATCGCCCACACCGGTGCTCATGCCGACTGGCAGGGCTCGAGCACTCTCTGGTCGAACTGACCCGCTCGGCCCATCACGTGAGCCACAAGGCCCCGCAGCATCCGCCGAAGATCTCCACGTCGTCATTGCAGCCGCCCGCGCTTGTCCGAGGCATCGGCGTCGTCGGAATCCGCCTCGTCAGACGTCCGCATGCGGCGGGACTGGTAGAGGTAGCTGCCGATGAGCCGAATCAGCTCGTCGGCGCGCTCGTTCTCCCCGGTCAGCGCGCCGGTGAGCTTGCCGAACGCGCCCTCGTTCAGTACAGCGGCGTCGGTGAGTGTCTCCCGAAGATCCGGCGAGGCCAGGAACTGATCGACTGCGTTGTGGTCGATCTGGTCGGCGATGCGGGGGTCCTCCTCGGCCATGCCGGCCGCGGCAACCACGAAGCCCTCGATCTGCGGGTCGGCGAACTCAGCCCCGAAAAGGGCGTTGATACGGGCGACCACGTCGGATAGCAGCGCCTGCTGCGGATCCTGGCGCGACACCCCCGACCCGACCCCGGAAATGCCTCCCAGCGCCGGCGTGTCGTGGTCCCCGGACAAAGCGATATCGGATTTCCCCTGGTCGATCTGCCGCACGCGGCGCAGTTCGAGGCCGGACACATCGACGTCCCCGGACCCGTCACCATCAACTACCAGCAGCCTCGTGAGCTGCCGCAGGAACTCGGCCAGCTTCTCCAGGTCGCTGGTGCCGTAGTCGACGACCTGAGACATGAAGTCGTACAGGCGCACGTAGGAGCCACAGTCCTTGCGGAACGTCCGCAGCTCGTCGAGCGCTTGGGTGTCCTGGCGCTCAAGCGCATCTGCCCAGCGGGTGGCGAACTCGTCGCGTGCCGGCGTCACTGCTGCCGCGAGCGCGGCGTGGGACTGCTTCGGCACCCACCATGCCGCCGCGTAGCGCTCGACGTCGGCGGGCACGTAGATTCGCGCCTGAGCCAGCTTCGTGGCCAGCCGGTGGACCAGGTTCGGGTCCGTTGCGGTCTCGACATGCGCCTCGAGATAGTAGGTCAGGAATGCCTCGCGGATCTCCTCGGGATCGTTGACAAAGTCCAGCACGAACGTGCGGTCCTTCACCTCTCCCGAGGGTGCGCGGTAGGTGCGGTTCAGCCGCGACAGCGTCTGCACCGCGTGCACGTCGGGGAGCCGCTTGTCGACATACATGGCGCACAGCAGCGGCTGGTCGAAGCCGGTCTGGAACTTGTCGGCAACCAGCATCAGCCGGTACTCCGGCCGGCGGAACTCCCGAGCAAGGTCCGAACCGAGCCCGGGGTTCATCGATGCCTCGGTGGCGTCGACCAGGCCGTACTCCTCGTCGCTGATCTTGTCCGAGAACGCCACGATCGTCTGGTAGCCGTAGCGCTTCTGGGCCAAGTACCTGTCGGTCTCCAGCTTGTACCGCACGGCTGCCTGCCTGGAGTCGGTCACGACCATCGCCTTGGCGTGACCGTCCAGCAGGTGCGCGACGTTGGCCCGGAAGTGCTCGACGATGATCTCCACTTTCTGCCCCACGTTGGTCGGGTGCAGGTTGGCAAACCGCATGATTTTGCGCGTTGCGACCTTCGGGTCCACAAGCCGGTCGTCCTCGTCGCTCGTGATCCCGGTGACGACGCCGTCCTGGCCGCGTTGCTCGATCTCGAAGGCAGTCTTGTAGGTCTGGTAGCCGCGTAGCACGTCAAGGATGAAGCCCTCCTCGATCGCCTGCCGCATCGGGTAAACGTCGAAGGAGACGGGCTTGCCCTCGTCGTTCTCGCGACCAAACAGCATCTTCGTCTTCGTCTTGGGCGTGGCGGTGAACGCGAGCAGTGAGACGTTCCGCGCGCCAGCCCGGGCCGCGGTCTCGGCCGCGATCTGCTCCTCGCGCGTGAGGTCGGCCTCGACCAGCTCGTTGACGACGTCCTGGGAGTCGAGCTCCTCGTCGGTCGTGAGCTGGCCACCCTCGGTGAGCACCTTCTTCAGGTCTGCGGCGGTCTTGCCGGACTGAGAAGTGTGCGCCTCGTCAATGATTACCGCGAAGCTCCTGTCGCCCAGCGTCGTCTCCAGCAGGCCCTTCACGTACGGGAACGTCTGGATGGTCACGACGATGATCAGTGTCGACCCGGTCAGTGCGTCGAGCAGCGCCCTGGACTTCGAGCCGCCCGAACGGCGCACGGCCGCGGAGTCGATGACCGCGACGGTGCCGACGGTGTCATCGACCTGCTCGACCGCCTGCTGCAGCTGAGCATCCAACACGCGTCGGTCGGAGACGATGAGGATCTTGTCGAAGACCTTGGTGTTGGCCTCATCGTGCAGCCGGGCTAGCCGGTGCGCCGTCCACGCAATCGTGTTCGTCTTGCCCGACCCCGCTGAGTGCTCGATCAGGTAGCGCCGGCCGGGGCCTTCCACTGTGATCGTGTCGACGAGTTTCTTGACCGCGCGCCACTGGTGGTAGCGCGGGAACATCAGCGTCGTGGACCGCTTGATCCGCCCCGTCGCGGGGTCCTCCTCGGCCTCCGTCTTGAGGAACATCTGCGAGCCGAGGATGGCCAGCCAGTTGTCGCGCCGTAGAACCTGCTCCCAGAGGTACGACGTCGCAGCGCCATTCGGGTTGGCGGGATTGCCGGCAGCGCCGGTGTCCTCCTGCCCGCGGTTGAAGGGCAGGAAGTGCGTCCCTTCTCCCGCCAGCTTCGTCGTCATGTGGATCTGGTCGTCGTCGACGGCGAAGTGCACCAGCGCGCGCGTGCCAAAGCCCAGCAGCGGCTGGCCGGCCGGGTTGCGGTCGTTGCGGTACTGACTGACCGCCGTGCGCCACTCCTGCTTGAAGAACGACTTCAGCTCGATCGTCGCGACAGGCAGGCCGTTGACGAACAGGACCAGGTCGATCGAGCGCGAATCGCCGCGCTTCGGCGAGAAGTGCACCTGCCTGACCACCCGCAGGCGCACCTTGTCGTAGGCGGCGGTGACGTCGCGGTTGAGTGTGGTGGCCGGCTTGAACTGGCACATGCGCAAGTGCGCGGTAGCTCCGCGAGTGTGAGAGAACTTCCGACGGAGCACGTTCAGCGTGCCGCCACCCGAGCTCATCGGCGTGTCCAGGCGAGACACCAGCGAGTCCAGCAACGCCTCGCGGTCAGCAGCCTCCGCACTGGTGCCGACCCGGACGACCTTGGTGTACTCGTCAGGCTGCGTCTCAGAGAGCCACCAGTGCACGTCCTCTGGCCAGAGCGCACGCTCGACGTCGTAGCCGGTGTCGGTCTCGCTGTACTCCCAGCCGTGAGCGGCGAGGTACTCGGCGATCTCGGTCTCGAACGCCTCCTCGCGCGTACCGTCCGGTGCTGCCATCTTTCTCAGCTCGCCTTCCGTGCTGTCCGTACGTCGATCTGCCCGGTCACCGCTGCCGTGATCAGCGCCGAGCGCCGCTCCCTGGCGAGGGCGATGTGCTCCTGGGGCTTGGAGATGAGGGCGTCGATCTGCGTGGTCTGCTCGTTGATATGCGCGACGATGTCCCGCTGCTCATCCATCGGAGGGATCGGGATCGGCAGGTTGTCCAGATCGTTCTGCTTGATCCTTCGGTCGAATGTCGTGTTGGACCGGGTGTACAGCCGGTACTGATCGAAGTACGGGGCAGAACGGAGCACAGCGTTGAGGTACCAGGGGTCGAGCACGTCCGCGATTTCGAAGACCCGATAGTCCGGGCTCACGGCTCCGCGCTTGTCGGAAACTCCGATCGCACCGCCAATGAGCCACATCGGATTCACGACGAGATCGTTCGGACGAGCGACGAAGTACCGAGGGATCGAAGCGTCTGAGGCGTTCTGCTGAACCGCCATCGTCGACCGATCAATCAGATGCCCCTTGACGGTCAGCGACAACATCAACTCAGTGCCCGCGACATTGCGCTCTTCCCGGGGCAGACAGACCGTCTTGAACCGCTCCATGCCCCAGGTGTGTGGCGCTCTCACGAGCCACGGTTCGACGGCCAGCGAACTCCCCCATCGTGTGACGTCGTGCTCGCCAGATTCCTCGCCCCGAAGGCCAGTTAGCGTCGTGGTGGTGATGACCGCAAGCCGGCGCTCCTCGAGGTGGCGGATCAGTTCCTCCTGCTTGGCCACGAGCGCGTCGATCTGGGCCGTCTCGTGATCCAGAAATTCGGCGATGGCGCGCTGTTCGTCGGGCGATGGAAGCGGGATCGTGACCTTGTTGAGATCGGTACTCCTGATCCCGACGCGGGTGACGCCGGCCGCGGTGACGCCCCACTGACGCGCAATGGGTTCGGAGTCGAGTGTCCAGTAGAGGAACTTGGGAACGACCTTCTTCGTGTGGGGCCGGATG
Organism: Nocardioides sp. IC4_145; assembly: GCF_011250565.1. GTDB lineage: Bacteria > Actinomycetota > Actinomycetes > Propionibacteriales > Nocardioidaceae > Nocardioides. Next base: position 46,231 of record NZ_JAANMS010000011.1, on the reverse strand, counting down.
ATCGCGAGGTGGTAACCGCAGATGAGGTCGTCGGCCTCGTACTCGACGAAGGCAGGTACGCCGATGTCGTCGGCGGTCTCGGAGTCCTTGGTGATGAGGGTGTCTCCGACCCGGATGCGGAACTTCCTGATCTGCTCCCGGGTCGCGGTGGCTGCCATAAAGTCGAGCGAGTCGACAATCGAGTCGTTCTTGTAGACGTCCACGTAGTTGCAGAGCCGGACCGAAGGCTGCCCCTCGACCGAGTGCTTGTCGACGTTGCTCGTCCATGCATCTGCGACCTCGAAGAGTCGAGCCCCGGTCCAACCCGCCGGAATGTCCCCAAGCCACTTGTGAACGCGCTCGGCGACGGCATCTGCGACTACGACGCTCACGACTCCACCTCGCGCAGAAGGGTCATGATCTCGCCGACGACTCGCTCGAGGTCCGCGTCGATCTCTTCGAGCGGCCGGGGCGGCTCGTAGGCGTAGAAGTGCCGTGCAAACGGGATCTCGTAGCCGGTCTTGGTCTTGTCCCAATCGATCCAGGCGTCGTCGACGTGAGGCTTCACCTCGGCATCGAAGTACGCCTGCACGGTCTCCTCGAGCGCCTCGTGCGTCTTGGGGTAGCCACCCCAGCCGAACGGGACGTTCTCTGTGTCGCGCAAGGCCGGGTCAGGCTCGATCTCGCCCTTGTTCTTGCCCGACGTGCTTCGGCAGTAGTCGGCTGTCTCGTCGTGGACGCCGATCGTCTGCCACAGGGTCTTGCGCTGCGCGGCTGTCAGGCTGACACCGTGGTCACGTAGATGGATGCCGATGTCCTTGTTGAACTTCTCGCGGTTGAGGTAGACCGCGTCGCCGAAGGACTCGAGTGCTTCATGCAGACCGTCGATCTTGCCGAGCGTCTTTTGCTCCGCGACGGCGCTGATCGTCTCCGAGGTGCACTCGAAGCGCAGCTGGAGCGGGCGCTCCACGGTGACGTTCCAGTACGCGAAGTCACGGTTGCCGAACACCTTCACCGGGACCTCAGCCCCACCGCCCGCATTCTCCAGACCGGCGAATGCCCGAACGATGTCCTTGCGGTCCTTCTCGGAGATCTCCACACGCTTGGAGCCGATCGACTTCCGCAGCTTCGAGCCCAGCCCGGTGGCGTCGATCAGCTGGACGGTGCCCTTGCGCTCTGCGGGCTTGGAGTTCGACAGGATCCACAGGTAGGTGGCGATACCGGTGTTGTAGAACATATCGTTCGGCAGCGCGACGATCGCCTCGACCAGGTCGTTCTCGAGCATGTGCCCGCGGATCTCCGAGGGGCCGGAGCCAGCGCCGCCGTTGAACAGCGGCGAGCCGTTGAGGACGATGCCGGCTTTGCCGCCGCGGCCGGTCTCGTCGACGTCACGCATCTTGGATGCGACGTGCAGCAGGAACAGCATCGCGGCGTCGCCGACAGCCGGCAGCCCCGGAGCGAACCGGCCCTGACCGCCACGTGCGTGCTCGTTCTTCACCTCGGACTCGACGGCCTTCCAGTCGGTCCCGAACGGTGGGTTGGAGAGCACGTAGTCGAAGCGCCGGTCCTCGAACCTGTCGACGACTAGCGTGTCGCCCTGGCGGACGTTCGACGGGTCCTGACCCTTGATGAGCAGGTCGGCCTTGCAGATGGCGTAGGTGCGCGGGTTGATCTCCTGCCCGAACAGCGCGGTCGATGCGTCCGGGTTGAGGCCGTGCAGGTGCTCGTCGGCGACGGTGAGCATGCCGCCAGTGCCGACGGTCGGGTCGTAGATCGACCGAACGGTGCCGCGATCGCGCAGCGCCTCGGTGTCCTCGGCGTAGACCAGGTCCACCAGGAGCCGCACGACGTCGCGCGGCGTGTAGAACTGCCCGGCTCCGTCGTTGGCGGACTCCGCGAACCGGTAGATAAGGTTCTCGAACAGGTCGCCCATGTCGGCGTTGGAGACCTCGTCGGGCGACAGGTCGATCCGCTCGAAGTGGCGAGTGACCTGCGCGAGCCGGTCGCGTGAGTCGAGCGTGCGGATCACGTTCTCGAAGTCGAAGGACTTGAAGACATCGAGGTTGGCCGAGAAGCCGCCGACGTAATCGATGAGGTTCTCTGCCAGGTTGTCTGGATCCTGTAGGGCCTTCTCCAGTGTGAAGTCGCTGGTCGTCCAGAACGAGAGCCCGGCGGAGTCCTCCGTGCGCGTCCTTATCTTCAGGTGGGTTCGCCGCTGCTGTTCTCCCTGGTACTGCGCGACGATCTCCGCCATCGCCTCGCGGTGCGGGCCCATGACGCACTCCAATCGGCGCAGGACCGTGAAGGGCAGGATCACCGAGCCGTACTCTGCCTCGGCGTACGGACCCCGGAGGGTGTCGGCAACACTCCACACGAAGCTGGACAGGACGGACACGGCAGGGGGTTCTCCGGATTCTCAGACGCCAGGGCGTGCCACCTGAGCCACCGGCAGAGGCGGTTCACACGACACGTGGGACCACCCTAGTGACGACGGCCGACGGAGATAGGCGACTCGAGAGAACGGGCCGAACCGGTGCCTGAGTTGCCCAGTGCGGAGGGCCGCTCAGGGCGGACGCTGTCAGCGGCGCGGAGTGCCGCGCCGCGGCGGCCGCGGACGGTTGACGTCCTCCCGGTCGCGCGCTGCTCCCTGCGACGCGGTCGGCGCCGGCGTGTCCTCGCTGCCGTCGATCATGAGCTCGAGACGGGAGACGATCCGGTAGCGCAGATGGCGGGCGGGGCTGTCACCCAGCGGCTTCTCGGTGACGATCGCACGGGTGGCGGCACCGACGTCGTGCCCCTGCTCGTGGGCCTGCTGCAGCATCGCCGCGGTGGCCGGCCAGTCGCCCTGCTCGAGCAGGCGCGGGTCGAGCTCGCGGGCCAGCGGCGCCCACCGCTCGGCGGGCGTCTTGTCGGCCGCGGCCGCCAGACGAGCGCGGACGCCGCTGCTCTTGTGCAGCTCGGCCAGAGCAGCCTTCCGCGGGTCAGCATCCCAGCTCTTGACCGCGTCGCGCAGGTCGCGGCGGGCCTGGAGCTGGGACAGCTGCAGCCGTGCCCGCACCTGGTTGACACCCGGCTCCCAAGCCCGGCTGGGACGGGCCGAGAGGATCCGCATGGCCGCCACCCGCGCCTGCTCGGGCGCGAGGTTGTCGAGCCGCTCGGCGAGGAGCTGGTCGCCGAGGGCCCGGAAGGCGGGCTGCCCGCTGGCCACCGCGGCGGTGAGCGCGGCCGGACCGCGCTGGGCCAGCAGGTCGGCCGGGTCGAGGCCGTCGGGGAACCGGGCGAAGCCGGGGTCCATGCCGTGCGGCGTGAGCATCCAGAAGTCGCGCTCGGCAGCGACCTGGCCAGCCAGGTCGGCGTCGGTGGCCACGATCGGGTCGCGGCCCACGGCGGCCAGCTGGGCGGCCTGCTCGTCGGTCAGGGACGTGCCGAGAGGGGCCACGCCGAGGTAAAGGCCGGCGCTGGCGATCGTGACGGCGACGGCGTCCATCGGGCCCTCGACGATCACCGGGACGGCACCCTCGGCGAGCAGCTCGTCGACGACGCCGAACAGCTGCGCGCCCTTGTGGAACAGCGGGGTGTCGGCGGTGTTGAGGTACTTCGGTCCGGCCTTGTCGGCGTCGTTGAGGTCGGGGCGCCGCCGGCCGACGAAGCCGAGGACCTCGCCCTGGTGGATCACCGGGAACATCACACGGTCACGGAACCGGTCGATGAAGCGTCCGGTGCTGGCCTCGGTGGCGACGCCGGCGGCCAGCATCTCCGCGTCGCTGACACCGCGGCCGCGGAGGTGGTCGACCAGGTTGGTCCACCCCGCCGGCGCCTGACCGGGGCGGAACCGCGCGTCGCCGGCGAGGTCGACCCCGAACCGGCCGATGAGGTAGTCGCGGCCCCACGAGTCGGTGAACCGGGCCTCGAGGAAGGCCTGGGTGAGCTCGTTGATCTCGACCATGCGCTCACGCGTGACGGGGGAGGAGTGCCACTCCTCAGCCCGCTGGTACATGAGCCGGATGTCGGCCTCGGTGGGCTCCAGCCGGGTGCCGCCGAGGTCGCGGAGGTAGGCGGCCAGCGTGAGGTCGGGTTCGACGTACTGGTCCTCGTCGACGTCGACGACCAGGTCCTCCTCGAGCGCGTCGACCAGGTGCTCGTCGACCACGTCGACGGGCGGCTCGAGGTCCTCGGCCAGTGGCCAGGGCGCGTCGTCGGGGTGGTCGACGAACGCCACGGGGTCGGCCTCGACGCCCTCCCACAGGTCGGCGGGCGGCTCGTCGAAGTGAACCTCGTGCGCGTGCTCGTCGGGGGCGGTCTCCATCGCGATCGAGGTCCGCCAGACCAGCGCCTGGCACTCGTCGACGCCTTCCCAGCCGTCGCTGGGCATCGCTCGGCCGGCGCCCAGCAGGGCCTCGAGCTGCCAGCCGCGCTGCAGGCCGTGGTCGACGTTGGAGACCAGCGCCGGCCACCAGGTGCTGGCCTGGATGCTCGCGGCACGCTCGGGACCGAAGAGGTCCGCGAGCCGCGGCGCCCAGTCGGTGGTGACGCTTTCGCCGTGGGAGCCGTCGCCGATCTGCGCGGCGACTGCCGGCGTGAGCTGGCGGGCCATGCGCCACCAGATCGCGGCCGCGGCGTGCTCGTCGGGGAGCGGGCCGGCCGGGTGGTCGGCGGCAGTGGCGGTGCGCAGCAGCTGGTGGGCGGTGACGCCGGCGCGCGACATCGCGGCCAGCCGCTCTGCCAGGAGCGGGGTGAACTCGTCGTCGCGGACCTGCGGGGCCAGCGTGTAGAGCAGCTGGCGCCATTCCTTGAGCGCCGGCGTGTGGTCTCCGATCACGGCCCGGTTGAGGCGACGCTGGTAGGTGGAGGAGGCCTTCTGCAGCTGCGGAGCCCCGGTCGGTCGCCGGTCGTCGATGGGGACCTGCATGGCTGCGCGCCAGACCTCCACGTCGGCCACCGTGGCGGCCTCGGGACGGATGCCGTTCTGCGCCCACACCGGCAGCGAGGACTGCTCGGTGGCGCGGGTGTGGACCTGCTCGGCGAGCTGCTCGACCAGGTGCGCGCGCTGGGAGAGGTAGGCCCCCCAGTGCGGGTCCTCGGCCAGGCGGGCCGGGATCCCGGGCATCCACGGCAGCGGCCCGGCACCGGCGTTGCGCAGGCCGGAGGCGTCCAGGCGCCAATCGAGGACCGCTGCCCGGTCGCGCGCGCTCTCCAGCTCGCGGTCGCCGGCCGCGGCACGGAGCGCTTCGACGGGGTTCTCCCCGGTGGCGCCGAGCAGGAGCAGGTGGGCGCGCAGGGTGGGCCAGGCGGCCTCGTCCGACAGCCCGGGCGCTAGGGTCTCGACGGCGGTGTCCAGCGCGTCGTCCAGGTTGACCGTGGTGCCGTCGGCGCCGGTGATGGTCTCGTGGCGCAGCAGGTCCTCGGCGGCGACGTAGAGGGTGTCGAGGTAGCGCTGGGCGGCCTCGCCCAGCCGGGTGGCCGGGTCGGCCTGCTCGCGGATCAGGCTGGTGGCGGACCGCTGGGCGTCGTCGAGGGCCAGCATCGACTCGAGGATGTCGGTGGGGGTGAGCGGCCGAACCAGCGTCGGGTGGATCACCGAGTGCGGGTCGCCGTCGCCCACGACCTCGAGGTAGACGTGGTTGGCGTGCGCGCCGCGGGTCATCATCGTGTAGAGCTGCTGGCGCGACTCGGCGCCGGTGGCCAGGCCGTGCATCGTGTCGGCAGTGACGCCTTGGGCGGTGTGCACGGTGCACGCGTAGCCGAGCTCGGCGGAGCGGGCGACGTAGTCGGCGGGCAGGCGCACGGTGCGGCCGTGCTGGGTGTGCTGGACGGTCAGGTCGCCGCCGTCGTGGATCTCCAGGACGGTCCAGCGGTCGCCGTTCTTCACCCAGTCGGTGGCTGAGGTGCGCAGCCGGCGGTCGTTCTCGCGGGTGATGATCAGCTCGCCGATCGAGGCCTCGTTGCCGTCGGCGAGCCGGCGGACCGGGCCACTGGCGGCGACGTCGGTGGGGTCGATCCCCTCGAGGCGGTGGGCGCGGGCCTGCTGGTTCAGCTCGCTGACCAGGTCGCGGGTGGGGGCGAGCATGATCGAGTCGAGCCCGGCGGCGCGGTCGGCCTGCCAGGCGGCGAAGACGTCCTCGGTCATGGTGGCCAGGTCGCCGACGTGGACCCGGTCGCGGTCGAGGTAGAAGCCGAGCGCCTCGGTCTTGCCCTCGCGCAGCGCGAGCGAGGCGGCGCCCTCGGCGGGGTCCTTGAACCGGACGAGCTCGGTGAGCTGCAGCGCACCGTGGGTGGCGCGGATGTCGCGGAGCACGCCGCCGGCGCCGATCGCGGAGAGCTGCTGGTCGTCGCCGATCAGCCGGACGCTGCCGCCGCGCTCGAGGATGTAGGAGACCGCCGCGTCCAGCGAGAGGGTGTCGGCCATGCCGGCCTCGTCGATGACAACGAGGGTGGAGGAGTCGATGCCGGCGACCCAGTCCGGCATCGCGGCGCCGGTCTCGCGGGCCTGCTCGAGGGAGTGGGTGAGCTTGGCCAGGGTGTCGGTCTGGGTGTCGATCTGGGAGCGCAGGGCGTCTGCGGCCGCGGCTGAGGGGGCCAGGCCGATGATGGTTCCGCCGCCGTCAGCCCAGGCGCTGGCCAGGGCTCGCACCGCGGTGGTCTTGCCCGATCCGGCCGGCGCGATCGCCAGCTGGAGCCGGGCGCCGGAGGTGGCCATCTCTCGGACCAGGGAGGCCTGTCCGGCGTTGAGGGTGATGCCGTTGGCGGTCGACTCCAGCAGGGCCAGGTCGACCGACGCGGCCTCGACGGCGTACCCGTCGTGGCGGCCGGCGGCGTCGACCAGGCGCTGCTCGGCGGCCAGCACCTTGCTCGAGGTGAACAGGTCGGCCCCGGCCTGGGTGTAGACCGAGGAGCCGTCGGCGCGGCGCAGCTCGGCCGGTTCGCTGATGGTGTCCCAGGGGCGGGCCATGCTCACCGAGTGGTCGTCGAGGACCTCGCTGACGAGCAGGTCGACGACCTGGGAGACCTGGTTGGTGGGCACGTTGGCGGCCCGGACCTGCCGCTGGACCTCGGCGTAGACGTGCCAGTACTGCCAGGTGGACCGGCTGCCCTCCATCGTCGCCACGATGCGGTCGGTGGTCTTGGCGAACCAGGCTGAGTCGGCCAGTGAGCGGGCGGCGCCCTTGGGGTTGAGGGCGCCGTGGACCATCTGCTTGACCCGCTGCGGGGTGCCCAGCACCTCGACGGCCTCGCGGTGCCAGGCATCGCGCTGCTCGGCCAGCGAGCGCGGCTCGTGCTTGGCCTCGCGGGTCTCCAGCGTCGCCTGCTGGGACAGCTGGATGGTCTCGACCGGGGTCGGGGGACGGCCGTGGGTGGCCTGGAACGCGGCCGCGAGGACCTTGCGGCGGTCCTCGACGTTGAGCCGGCGCTTGGAGAAGCGGCGGTTGAGCTCGGGGTCGACGCCGACGATCTCGCGGATCGGCCGCTTGCGGGCGTCCTCGTTCGGGCGCTCGGCGAACTGGACGCCGAGGGCGTCGACCAGGTGCCGCTCGAGCGCGGTGTTGTAGGTCTCCGAGGCCGAGACGACCGCCTTGTGCAGCGGTCGCCCGTCGATGGCCAGCCACTTGCCGTCGAGGGTCTGGACCTTGTTCGCCACGGCCACGTGGGTGTGCAGGTCGGGGTCGCCGGCGCGGGAGTCGCGGTGGGTGAACGCGGTGGCGATCAGGCCGCGGACGTCGACCTGGCGCACGCCGTTGGTGCCCTGGCGGGTGAACAGTGCCTTGGACTCGATGAAGTCCAGGGCGTCCTTGATCGCCGCTTGGTGGGCCCGCTCGATCACCGCGGCGGTCTTGGGGTCGGAGATCGCCCACAGCACCGAGACGCTCTTGACCGGGGAGAAGGTCAGGTCGTAGCCGGCCACGGCGTTGGTCTTCGGGCGGGAGTGCTTGGCGATCGTGGCGGCGAGCTCGCGGGCGTCGGCCGGGTCGCGGACGTGCTCGGCACGGAAGAACTCTGCGGCCACCTCGGTGCGGATCTTGGCCCGGTCGGCCGCGGGGACCGGCCAGTCGCCGGGCAGGCCGGCGGCCTCGTTGAGGGCTGCGATGCGCTTGGCGACCTCGATCCGGAACGGTGAGACGTCGTTGTCGTAGACCTTGTACGGGGTGCCGAGGCGGACCGCGGTCTTGTAGTCGGCTCCGGTCGGGCGGCCGGCCTCGTCGCGGCCGATGCGCAGGTCCAGCTCCTTGGTCCGCTGGGTGGCCAGGGGGTGGTGTCCGGAGCCGAACAGGCTCTGCATGTGGTCGGCGGTGACGATGTCGCCGGCGTCGAGTCCTTCGATGCCCTCCATGCCCGATCCGAGCCACACGCCGGGGGTCTCGCCCTTCTCGGTGTAGTAGCTCGCCAGCCCGGTGTGGCCCTTGTCGGTGGCGTCCATCGCTGCGACCTGGCGGGTCAGGTAGTCGTACCCCGACCCGGCCGTCAGCTTGCGGAGGCTCATCGTCACGGTCACCTACGTGCGTGCGCGCGCGGCAGGCGATCACTTTCGGTCGGATTTCTGATGTGTTCTTTCTATTCGGCGAACCGAGAATGCAAGAGGTGTGTGGCACTTGGTCGGTCGCGCAAATCTGGGGGGACGCTGAGGGGTGCCGGTGACGGCTGGGGCGTCGGGTTCGGATCGGGCTGGCTGGCTGGCTGGGCAGATTCGGCTGGGGCCGTGGAGGAGCGGATTGCGAAGGTTTCTGCGGTTCGGTGATCGCTCGGGGACCGGGAAGTGTCCTAGGTGACTGTGAGAGTCCATGTCGACACGAGTGAGGACCGGATGAGTCAGCGGACGATCAAACAGCAGGCGCGGCGTACGGCACGGGAGATGGCCGAGAAGCGGCGCAGGGAGCGCGAGGGGCGAGAGCGCCGGGTGATCGACCTGGCCGAGCAGGTCATGGTCGCCATCGGTGAGCGCGACGCGGCAGTGGCCGAGACCGAGAAGCGCGCCGGTGCTGCGCTGCGGGAGTTGACCGAGCGCGAGGGCCTGTCCCTGAGTGAGGCCGTCGAGTCGTGCGGTGACACGGTGAGCGTCCGGGAGGCCACGCGGCTGCGGCGGCTCGCCAGTGAGCCCATGGCCGAGGACGGTGGCGGCGAGCAGGGCGGCGACGGCACGGCCGGGCTCGTGGCTACCGAGAGCGGGGGAGCGGGTGCCGGTTCGGCGGCTTGATGACGCCGGCCTCGCGGCGGTCGCGGCAGCGATCGCCGATCCGGCGGTGCTCACGCGGTACCGGGCGAAGGTCGCCACGGTGCCCGGCACTATGTGCCTGTGGTGGACCGGCGCCGTGGCCGGTCGGTCCGAGGGTGAACGTGAACGCACAGACGGCGGCGGGCATGGCCGGTTCTGGTACGCGCCGGTGCGGGTGATCATCGCCCACCGGTTCGCGTACGCGGTCATGCACGGCGTGGACGCGCCCGCGAAGGCGCGGCTGCTCGGGCACCGCTGTCACAACTCGCTGTGCCAGCGGATCGCATCCGATCACGTCGTGGTGTCGAGCGCGGCGCAGAACCGGCGTGAGCGGGCGGTGCTGCGACGGCTGCCGTACAGCCCGTTGGCCGGCCGCGCGGGCCGTGTCGGCGGGCGCGGGAACCGCGCGACCTGGCGCGTGAGGACTCCCAGCTCGTGGCCGACGACCTTGCGCGGCTCCAGGAACTGCTGGGGGAGCAACTGACCCTGTGGTGACCAGCCGGACGCAGAAGGCCGCCCGCACCGTCGATGGTTCGGGCGGCCTTGGGTTGTTCCGGTGACGAGCCAGACCACGATCCCGGTCGGGATCTACTGGAAACCCGGCGTGTGGGACCTCGCCCGATCGGCCTACATCGCCGACCTTGACACCGACGTCGACTCACCCGGCTCGTTCGTCGGATGGCTCGCCCAGGCGCTCGAGTTCCACGCCAAGCGCTCACCACAGCAGCGGGCGGAGCTCGCGGCCGCCGGCCAGAACCATCCCGCCCTGGTCAGCGTGACCCGCAAGAGCTCCAACAGGAAGCATGACCTGCCCGCCTCGACCATCGAGGCGGTCGAGGACGCACTCGTGGCCGACCGTCAGGAGCTCGGCCGGATGCTCGCCCGCTCGACGTTCGCCCAGGAGGCAGTCATCGCCGCGGCCGAGGAGGCCCGCCGCGGGCTCGGCCGAGAGCTGCCCCCGCCACCGCAGAAGCTCAGCAACCGCCCTCCGCGCCTGCCACGCCGGCAGCCGGCGGCCAGGCTCATTTGAGCTGTATGCGGAGCACGGCTGCTGCTTGCTGGAGGGTCTTCTCGGCCTCGGACAGGGTGCGCTCTTTGCGCCGCCTCTTGTAGAGAGGGTTATCACTGTCCCTGAGTTGCTCGAGGCCATGCAGCATCAGTTCCGACGCTCGTTGGCGCTCGACGAGCTGCTTCGCGCCGCGGCGCTTCCGATCGCTGATGGGCACCTTAGTCGCGTCCTCGATCTGCTGCGACCAGCGGATGGCGCGGTTCTGCCGCGACTCGAAGGTCAGTGCCCCGAACGTAGTCCGCTGGTCGGGCACCGGAGATCTCGGCGCCATGCCGCGCGCCGCGTCATTGACGGCGACGACGAGCCCCTCCGGCGTGAACTGAAAGAGCGCAACCCCGAGCCGGTCCGCCTCAAGAATCGCCGCGGTGGTGTAGCTCGAGGCGTAGAAAATCCGAGTCCGGAAGCCGTGGGCCGCCCCGATTAGTCGCTGAATGTCTGGCCGGCCCGTGGAGCCCTCGTGATACTTGACCTGCGCGGCAGCGTCTTGCGCAACGACGTCGAGTCCTGCGTCGGCTCCGCGTGGCGTGACCGTCGCGCCGCTGAACCCGAGATCGGCCATGTGCGCAGCCGCCAGCAGCTCGGCGTCTTGCCAGGTCATGACGGAGCGCCCCCATCGCCACGCGCCGGTGGATCCGGGCGGGGGAGCCGTAGCAGCCCCGGGATCGGCCGATGCCGACGGCGGCGGGGGAGGCGCCTCGGTGGTGGGTCCCGAACGCGAGCTGGCCCCGCCGGTCATCTGCAACGCGCGGAGGTCTGGTTCCTGAAGCAGCAGGGTGAGGCACAGCCCGCGTGGGTCGGAGACGTCGACCGACTGGCCGATCAGACGCTTCTTCCCCAGCGCGATGGTGAAGGGGCGATCGATGGCTCGGGTCGACCTGCCGATCATGGAGAGCGTCAGAAGCCTGCAGTCGGTGGCCACGACGAGCGCTGGTGCCATGCCCGTGCTGATCGCCACCCACTCCGCACGTTCGTGCGGCCGGAGTTCTGCGAATAGGCGGTCGGCAACCTTCTCCAGTTGGCGACGCGCCCCGCGGTCGCCGGCAAGCGTTGCGGTGCGGTGATCGTTGCTCAAGCGGTCCACGCCGCGATCCTGCCCGGACGGTCCGATGCGTGCCGTCGGAAACAGTGATCAGGTCGACGTCCGCGTCGCCGAGGTCGTGCAGGAAATCTTCCCAGACCTGATCGCTGCACGGAACCGATCGGACCTAGGTGACTGCGGGAGCGATTGCCTTTCGCTGTCACCTAGGAGGAAGTCATGTCCACCACCGGCACCTTCGCCGGCAACCTGGCCGAGGCGCCAGAGCTGCTCCACACCCGCGAGAACAAGCCGTTCGTCAGCCGCCGGGTCCTGGCCAACCGCCGGACCCAGAACGACCAGGGGGAGTGGGTCAACGACGAACCCACCGCCCTCAACGTCAAGCTCTCCGGCTCGGCCGCCACCCACGTGCACGACAGCTGCGGATCCGGCGACCCGATCTTCGTCCATGGCCTCGAGCGCACCGAGGCCTGGGCTGACAAGGAGACCGGCGAGAAGCGCACCAAGGACGTCGTGATCGTCGACAACCGCTTCGGCGAGGTCTGCCTGTCGCTCAAGTACGTCTCCGCGCGCATCGAGCGCGCCCCCCACGCGGCCCAGGCCGGCTGAGGAGGTTCGCTCTGATGGATCTCGTCGTACAGTCCCCGGACGAGCTGCTGGCCGCGGTGCCGCACGTCCTCGGCTTCAAGCCGGAGGAGTCGATCGTGCTCGTGCCCTTCCGGCCCGGGCTGCCCATCACTCGCGTCGACCTGCCGAAGACGGCCGTAGACCGTGAGGACGTGTGGGAGGCCCTCAGCGGCCCGTACGGCCGCCACGCCCGCCCCGGAGCCCGGCTGGCGATCCTCTGCTTCACCGAGGACCGTCGCAGCGCCGAGCTGGCCAGCCAGCATCTGTCCAACCGGCTCGAGACCCTGGGCATCAGCACCCACATCCGGCTGTGGGCCGACGGCGAGCGGTGGCGTGAGTTCAACACCGGCCAGACCGGGCTGCAGACCCAGGCGACCGCCGAGCTGATCGCGGCCGCCACCGTCCTGACCGGCGCCGCCCAGCCGGCGGCCAGTCGCGCCTCGCTGGCCGCCTCCATGGTCGGTGACCGGGAGCCGATCGCCCAGCTGCTCCCCGCGGCCCGGGCCGCGGCCGCGGACAGCACTCCCGCCCTCGAGCGGGACTGGGCACTGGACCGGCTCGAGCAGTTCCACGCCGACGGCAATCGGCTCTCCGACGTCGACGGCGCACGGATGCTGGTGGCCCTGGAGACGATCAGCACCCGCGACGCGCTCTGGGAGGACATGAGCCGCGAGAACCGCACCTCCCACATGGCCCTGTGGAACGACCTCACCCGCCGCGCTCCTGACGAGGTCCGCGCGGCGCCGGCCTCCATGCACGGCTTCGCCAGCTGGCTGCACGGTGACGGGGCGAAGGCCTGGTGCGCCCTCGACCAGGTGCCCGCCGACCGGCCTTACCCCATGGCCGTCATCGCCTCCTCGGCGCTGCAGAACGGCATCCACCCCCGCGAGTGGGAGCGGTACCAGACCCAGATGCGTGGCCTCGCCGCCCAGCTGGACGAGTCCTTCGTCCCGAAGCCACCCGGCCAGCAGCGCGACATTCCGGGCACGCAGCCCATCACCGACCGTCCGGCCCCGGGCCGCTGAGGAGGACCACCGCGATGGACCACGACGACGACACCCCGGTGCAGCACAGCACCACCGACCGGCAGCTGCGGCGCCTGGTCGTACCCGAGCCCGCGGCCTACGCGGCCGACGAGCGCCTCGACGTCATCCACGAACCCGACCTCGACCTGCTGTGGGGAGGCCCGGAATGAGCACCCCGCACGCCGACGTCGACGATCGTCTGGCCCGCGTCAAGCTGAGCAGCGTCATCGAGCTCGGCGACCTGCGCGTCACCGGCTTGGTCAGCGAGCTCGGTGCCAGGAAGGTCCTCGACTACCTCGAGGCCGCTGGCGAGGTGGAGAACCACTGGGGCTTTACGATCGGCCACGAGTTCGCCCGCGTCGATCCCGGCAAGGTCCTCGAGCAGGCCGCCGGCCGCGGCATCCGGTTCGTCATCCCCGGCGATACCGAGTGGCCGACCAGCTCGCGGGGCTGCGTGCCGCCGGCGCACTGCACGACCGCGGCGGCGAACCCGTCGGACTGTGGGGCAGGGGAGGGCTGACCTCCACCAGCTCGCAGCCAACGCCGTGGCCGTAGTGGGGGCGCGCGCCGCGACGGACTACGGGACGCATTGGGCCACCGAGCTAGGCCGGGACCTCGCGGCCATGGGCCACCCTGTCGTCAGCGGATCGCTACGGCGTCAATCAGGCCGCCCACCGCGGCGCCCTCCTCGGGGGCGGCCGGACCATCGCCGTGATGCCGTGCGGGGTCGACCGGCCTACCCGGCCGCGCACGCCCAGCTGCTCGAGGCGCTCGTCGATCGCGGCCTCGTCGTGACCGAAGCGCCACCCGGAACCGCGCTCACCCGCACCCGGTTCCGCGCGACGAACCGGATCGTCGCCGGCCCGTCCGATGGCACGGTGGTCGTCGAACGAGCCTCCCGCAGCGGCCCCCTACCCACCGCGCGGTAGATCGACGCCTTGCACCGGCCCGTCATGGGCGTTCCCGGTCCCGTCACTAGCGCCGCCTCGACCGGCGTCAACCAGCTGATCCGAATGAGCAAGGCCGGCCCGGTCATCAAGGCGCAGGAAGTCAGCGCCGACCCTACGACCCCCATCTGCTCGACCGCGGCCGCCGCCCAGATGTGCGATGACACCGGTGGGGTGGCCGACGTGTTGGCGGTCCACAGGCCCATCTCGAGCGCGTCCAGAAGCGAGGTCGATGCGCAGGCACTTAGACAGCTGCCAGCCTACGACGCGGCGGGAGGCGACGTACTCGCCCCTCGTGGCGCGACGGCGCACGACGCGGCCCTCGGACTGGTTCGTGCTCGGCCTCGTGACGCTGGTAGGCGACCACGGCAAGCACCGGATGGTGGTGTTGAGCGGCTCAAGCCCCGGTCGGTTGTGTGTCCAGGGTCCGGGTTGGCCGTGGCGGCGGCAACCTCGACGGCGGAGTCGCGGCCGGTGCGGGTGTGCCCTCGATTGTCGGTGCCCTGGAGACGTCACTACTATGTTGCGTAGTAATCGCCGGAGGAGTCGAGGTTTGATGCGTACGCAGACGAAGGTCGCGGCTGTCGCCGCCCTGGCCCTGGTCGTCTTGATGATTGCGGTCTTCGTCGTAGCGCAGCAGCGCGGAAGCGAAGGTCCTCAACCGGTCAGCAGTCCGGAGGAGCGCAGTGCGGTCGTCCGCGAGGACAGCCGAATACTCGGCGAAGAGGGTGCCAGCGGGACGACCTTCGTGGAGTTCCTGGACTTTGAATGCGAGGCGTGCGGCGCCGCCTTCCCCATCGTGGAGGAGCTTCGGGAGGAGTACGCCGGCGAAGTGACCTTCGTGGTGCGCTACTTCCCGCTGCCTGGTCACTTCAACGCCGAACGCGCCGCCCGTGCCGTGGAGGCCGCCGCACGCCAGGGCGAGTTCGAGGCGATGTACAAGAAGATGTACGAGACCCAGTCCTCGTGGGGCGAGGCTCAAGAGCCGCACGACGACCTTTTCCGCAGCTTTGCCGAGGACCTGAGCCTCGACATGGCGCAGTTCGACGCCGACTACGTCTCCAAGGAGGTGGCCGAGCGAGTGCAGCGTGACGTTGACGATGGGCTGGCGCTGGGCGTTCAGGGAACGCCGACGTTCTACATCGACGGTCAGCTTTTCCAGCCGCAGAGCGTCGAGGACTTCGACACCGCGCTGAAGGAGGCGATCGAGAAGTGACCGATGGCCGCCCGGGTCGCAGTTCGGGACTCGGATCGCGGCACCGCGGTGCCTGGCCGGCTACTGCCGCGGGCGCCGCACCGCGGAAGCGCTCGTCGCTTTTGGCCGCTGAACGGCCAGGTCCACCTTCGAACGCTCCTGCGGCCGCCGGACCGGCCTCGGCTGGCGAGCGAGTCGACGTGCGCCGAGCATTCGACGATCGGCGCCTAGCGTGGGGGCTGTTGGTCGGCGCTCTGGTTGGCCTGATCGCCTCCGCGGTGCTGCTCATCGAGCGGCTGCGCTTGGCTGAGGATCCGACCTACGTTCCGTCTTGCAGTCTCAATCCGGTGCTGAGTTGCGGCTCGGTGATGGCCTCGGATCAGGCATCGTTGTTCGGCTTCCCTAATCCATTACTTGGCGTTGGCCTGTTCCCGGTGGTGGTGACCACCGCGGTCGTCTTGCTGACGGCGGCACGGCTGCCGCGCTGGTATTGGCTGGGACTGCAGCTGGGGGTGACGGCGGCACTGGCGCTGGTGGGGTGGTTGGCCTTCCAAAGTCTGTACCGCATCGGCGCCCTGTGTCCGTACTGCATGGCCGTGTGGGCGGTGGTGGTGCCGATGTTCTGGTATCTGACGTTGCGCAATGCCGAGGCCGGTGTCTTTGGCGCTCGGCTGGCGCGGAGCCGGGGGCTGCAGACGGTCCAGGCATGGCACGCCCCCATCTTGCTGCTGGCCTACCTGGGGGTGCTTGCACTGATCGGGGTGCGGTTCTGGTCGTATTGGTCGACGTTGGTGTGACGGGCGGGTGACGATGGACCTCGGCGGCGCGCAAGGCGCCATCCTCGACGGCTCGATGTTGGTCGCGTTGCCGGTCGCGTTGGCGGCGGGCTTGTTGTCGTTCTTCACGCCGTGCTCCTTGCCGCTTGTGCCGGGCTACCTCTCTTATGTGGCCGGGATGGCGGGCGCTGAGTCGGAGGTGACGCGCGAGCTGCGCGGAGGCCGTCCGGCACGTCGGTGGCGCACGGTGACCGGCGCCGGCTTGTTCGTGCTGGGGTTCGCGGTCGTCTTCACCAGCTACGGGTTGGCGCTGGGCTCGATCGGCGCGCAGTTGGCGACAAATGAGACCGTCATCTGGCGCGTGTCTGGTGCATTGACCATTGCACTTGGGGTGCTGTTCGCCGGAGTTGCTGGTCGGCTTCCGCTGTTGGGTCGCACGGTCCGGCCTCGTCTGCTACCCCGAGCCGGTCTGTGGGGTGCACCAGTGTTGGGCGCGGCCTTCGGTGTCGGCTGGACCCCGTGCGTGGGACCGGCTTTGGCGGCGGTGTTGACATTGGCGACCACCTCGGCGACCGCTTCGAGAGGCGCGGTCCTGTCGTTGGTCTACGCCTTCGGTCTGGGGGTGCCGTTCCTGGTGGCGGCGGTGTCCTTGACGCGGTCGATGCGGCTGTTCCGCTGGGTCGGAGCGCACTCGATGTGGGTCACTCGGGGTGGTGGACTGCTGTTGATTGGGGTCGGGGTGTTGCAGGCGAGTGGGGTTTGGTCGGAGCTGGTCGCCCAGTTGCAAACGGTCGTCGCCGGTTGGCAGGCGCCGTTGTGAGCGCCTCCCGTGCGCGTACCAGACGGATCCTTGCCGGGGCGCTGGGCTGCGCGTTGGTGATCCTCCTGGCGCTGGTCACGTTCTGGCCTGATCGGGTCCCCGAGGGAGATTCGAGTCTCGAGGGTGGTGTCGTCCAGGTCTACGACGCGCAGGACCGCGTCGAGTTGGCGCCGTTCTCGGTCCGTACGCTCGACGGCGCCCAGCTTGACGGTGACGACCTGGTCGGAACGATCACCGTCGTCAACGTGTGGGGGTCGTGGTGTGGTCCGTGCCGGGCGGAGGCGCCGGACTTGGTAGCGGTCGCATCGGCGGCGCGCGAGCGGGTGAGGTTTTTGGGCATCAACGTGCGGGACAGCCCAGATGCGGCTCGCGCGTTCGAGCGGAAGTTCAAGGTGCCCTACGACAGCGTGCATCCCGACGACAGCGGCGAGGTAATCCTGGCGTTCAGTGGGACCCTCACCGCAGCCGCCGTGCCGACGACCGTCGTGTTGGACGCTCGAGGCGCAGTAGCCGCTCGGGTGATTGGACAGGTGGACCGGTCCACGCTGGAAGGTCTCATCGAAGAGGTCTCAGCTACCTCGGCACGCTAACGAGCACGTCCGGTCGTCGGACGGTCCCGCGACGTCAGACCCGCGGGTCGGGGGCCCGCCACGTAGCCCCCGCCGGATGGTCCGGACTGCCACGTCTCTGCGGACATTCGTCGGGCGTGATTCGGTCGCTGTCGAGCCCGATATGGACACGCCTGCTTCCTGGCCCCCGAGGTGGATGCGCGTACGGACCCGCGTGGGCAGGTCGGTTGTCGGCAGCGGCGGCGGCGTGGCGTGGCGGTTCGACGACGGGGACGGGTGTCGGACGGCGGAGCCGGGCGGGCCGGCCGGCCCGGGCCGATCGTCAGGAGGGTTCGACCGCTAGCGGAGCGATGGCGCAGCACTCGCGTGCGGCGGCCTCGATGGCGGGGGCCAACGCGATCGAGACCGGTAGGGACAGCACGGCGAGCGCTGCTACCGCAACGATCGAACCTTGACCTGCTCGGCGGCGCGGGACCGGCGCGGTGAGTCGTCGGACCCGCTGGACTGCGGCGGTGTCGCTGGCTCCTAACGCGACCTCGGGTCGCGTACCTGTCCCCAGCGCGACGAGCGCCTGAGCGAGGGTGCGGCGCTCGGGCGCGGTGGTGGCGGCGTCATCGGCGGCCATCTCCACAAGCACCGTGATCTCGCGGTGAGCGGCGCTGAATAGTGCAACGCGGGGGAAGGTGGTTCGCAGGGCGTCTGCGCAGGCTAGAGCGAGGTCGTGCCGTGCGCGCAAGTGACGGCGCTCATGGCCCAGGACCAGGCGTCGTTCGCCGTCGGTGAGCAGTGCCAACGCCGCGGTCGAGAGCACGACAGTGCCGTGACGGCCGGGATGGCCGGCGATACCGGGCAAGCAGTAGGCCATCGGCTCGGCGTGCTCGATGATGGTGAAGCCTTCGGGGTGTCGGTGACCGACCAGCGCCAATGTCTTGCGTTGGGCGCGGCGGGCTCGGCCGGCTCGGTGGATCCGCCAGGTGACGGCCAGGGCGAGTTTGGCCGCGAGGAACCCGACGACGGTGAGAGCAGCAACGCCCGGCCACGGGCCCATCGGAGTCTCGTAGTGCTCAATCACTGTCAGCGTGTGGGCGCCGAACATGCCAGCGACGGCATGTCGCAGGGGCAAGAACGGAAGGGCCAGAGCTATGGCGACTAACAAGCTGGCCAGCACGACGGAGAACGACAGCGCCTGCCAGGCCAGGATCCCGCAGCGGGGCGAGCGGTTGATCCAGGTCCACCGGCGCAGGGCCTGGGCGCCGCCGCTGCCGGCAGCAACTACGTAGGCCGTCAGGAGCAGCGCGGCGGTCATGACGGTTCCTCCGGTCGCTCGCGCAACGCGGCGCGTAGTTCCGCAACTTCGCCGGGGTTGAGTGTCTCGACGAAGCGCAGCAGCGTGGCGCTGCGGTCGGTGCTGTCGGCCAGCACCTGCCCGAGCAGCGCGGCGGTGTGTTCTTCGCGTGTCGAGCTGGCTGCATAGAGGTAGGCCCGGCCCTGCTTCTCGCGGCGAACCAGGCCTTTGGAGTGCAGATTGTCCATGACGGTCATTACCGTGGTGTAGGCCAGGGTGCGTTCCTGAACGAGGTCTTCGAGCACTTCGCGGACGGAAGCCGGACGGTTCCATGACCACAGGCGCTGCATCACTGCCGCCTCGAGTTGTCCGAGCTGTCTCATGCGTCGCTGTCCTTCGTCGATGTGTCGCCGCTGCTTGTCATGGTAGGCGTTGACGACTGTTGGCCCGCGGTGGAGAGCCGGCGCAGGTAGTCGTTGTACTGCGCCAGTTGTCGTCCGTTCTCGCGGTCTTCGTGCCGGTCGAATCGCCGCCGCTCGCGCCGATCGGCGCGAACCCACGAAACCAGGAGCGCGATCGCCATCACCGCCAGGGGGTACTCGCCCATGCCCCACCCGATGGACGCGCCGAGGTGTTGGTCGCCGGCCAGCGTGTCGCCCCAGCCTCGTCCGAGGGCTGCGAACCAGTCTTCGGCCAGGATGCGACTGCTGGACATGAGCGTGACCGAGAACAAGGCGTGGAACCCGAAGGTGATCATGACCAACAGCGCCCGCAAGGGGTACGGAGGCCGTCGCAGGCCGGGATCGTCGCCGACGATCACCTCGGCGAACAGGTAGCCCGACACCATGAAGTGCACCGTCATCAACACGTGGGCGGTGTGCGCCTCCAACGATGTTTCGAACAGCGAGGAGTAGTAGAACGCGACCATGCCAACGACGAACAGCGCCGAGGCCACCACGGGATGGCCAAGCAGCTGTGCCGGCAGGGAGTGGACCAGTTGCAGCAGCCATTCCCGTGGGCCGCGCGATCCGTCGGTTCGGCGGCGCAGCGCGCGCAACGCCAGCGTCACTGGTGTTCCCAGCACCAGGAACGTCGGCACCGCCGTGGCGATGGTCATGTGCTGGACCATGTGCATGCTGAACAACACGCGCCCATAGGTGTTCGGCGCGCCGTTGGTTGCCCAGATGAACAACAACCAGCCGGTGATCCAGGAGGCTGTGCGCAGCCTGGACCAAGCCACGCCCCGTCTGCGCAGCCGGCGCACGCCAATGAGATACCAGGCGATCGCCGCGATCGCGATCGGCAAGAACAGGGTGTCCAAACTCCAACGGGTGAACCAGCCCGCCGCGTCAAGGGCCGGCGGCATGGCCTTACCGAGCATGGACTGTGCGGTCGTGAGGGGTTCCTGGCCGCCCGCTGGGGCTGGAGGTGCGGTACGGCTCAAGGCGACGCCGATACCGGCGGCGCCCGCCAGCACGACGAGTTCGACGGCGACCAATCGCGCGAAGACGCCGCCGACGTCCTTCCCGGACCCGCCCGTGCCGCCCGTGCCGCCCGCGCCGCCCGCGCCGCTGGTGTTCGTCTCGTGGTCGTTCCCGTCGAGCCGGTCGATGATGCGACGGCGGTGCCACCATCCGGCCGCGGCGAGGCACGCTACGGCGGCCGCCTTGACGGCCAGCAGCGCGCCGTACGTCGACCACACCGCGTCCACGCTGGGTAGGCGAAGCCAGGCGCCAGCGATTCCCGAAGCGCTGACAAGCACCAGGCACCAGCCGGCTAGCACCGAGTATCGTCGAACGACCGCCGCCAAGCTCGGTCCCGACTGCCGCCGGATGAACGCTAGACCTACGAGTCCGCCGAACCACACGCTGACGCCAACCAGGTGCACCATCTGGAGGTTCACCGTGTCGTTGTGGTTGAGCGTGCCGGCCGCGTGCCCGGTCAGCGCGATAGGCCACAACGCCACGACGGAGGTCGCGGCGACGAGCCCGAGGGTGGCGGTGCGCTGGAGGAGGGCTGAGCCCACCGCGACCACCGCGGTCAGCGCCGCGCCCCACAGCAGGTACTGGCCCAGCTCATAGGAGCGAGCGAAGAACATGACCTCGCTCCAGAAGCCGGACTGGCGCGGAGTGGTGCCTGAGGCGTCGGCATAGACCAGGGCGAGAAGCGCGCCATCGGCGACGACCCAAGCGGTCGCGCAAAGTTGTGCGAACAGCACCAGCCGCCGGCGAAGCCCATCCACCTTCTTCTCGTCGTCGCGCGGCTGCGCCGGGGGCACACAGGTTGCAGCCAGCACCAAGGCGCCGACCGCACACATCGCAACCAGGTCGCGCAGCACTTGAACAGTCGGCAGGGCCACCCTGGCGGCGACCCCGGAATCGGGCAGGCCAGGCACACCCAGGGGCGCCAGGCCGCCGGACAGCCCGGCGGCCAGTAAGGTCACCGCAACCGTCCAGGCCAACAGCGCGGCGAGCAAGACGGGGGCGCGGCGTCGCGCGAACCTTCGTTCGACGCTGCGCGCGGCGGGAGTGGTCACAGGTTCTTCCGGCGGGCCAGGCGGACCGCCGCCAGCACTGCCAGCACCAGCAGGACCGCCAGCGTTCCGCCTGCCAAGAGCACCGCGGCCCAAGGCGTGCCAGTGGATCGCGACGAACTGTCGGTGGCACCGGGAGCAGACGTCGACTCCTTGCCGCTCCCGGTGGACGTGGTGGGTGTGCTTGACGATTCCGCGGCGGCAGGCGCCTCGCCGGCAGGAGTGCTGGGGGTCTCGCGGGGTTTGTCGCTGGGCTTGTTGCTGGGCCGGTCACCGGGCTCGTCACGGGCGGAGGTTTCGGTGGCCGCGACCGTCAGGGTGCTCTGCCCTGTCACCGGGTGTCCATCGCGCGAGACCACTCGGTAGACCACGGTCCACTCCTGGGCCTGGTCTGCTGCGCCGGCGAGAGAGTCCGGAACTTTCGCGACCAGCGTGCTGGTGTTGGAGCCGCGCTGCAACTCCGCGCGCACCGCGCCCTCGCCGTTGACGCGCACGGCAACGGTGCTCAGGTCCGGTGTCATCTGCTCGGAGAACACCAGGGTGATGGTCGATGGGGGGTGTGGCACTCGGGCGCCATCGGCAGGGTCGATGGAGATTAGCGCGGTGTGGGCGGCCGCCGGCGCCGATCCGCCGAGGAGAACAGCGCCGGTCAGCACGGCGCCGGCCAGCGGCCACAGCGCCTGGCGGTGCTCGGCCAGCCAGCGCGGCACCGCTGCGGCTGCCCTCGCAGTTGCCCTGCCGACTACCAGCGCACCCCGCGAGCTGCGGGCTGGATCAGCAGCGCGGCTCTCGGCTACCCGGTGCTCGGCGACGCGCGTCGTCGGGGGTAGAAGGGTCATCGCCGGCCCCGCGCGATCCAGTACATCGCGACAGCCGTGGCGACGAGCGTGAAGAGGCCGATGACCACGGTGGAGAAGGTTTGGGAGGTAGGGCTCATGTCTCAGACCCCTGCGTAGGAGTGCAGGCCGGGGATCCACATGTTGACTCCGAAGAAGTTGAATAGGAACGCTGCGAAGCCCGCGAGGGCCAGGTAGCCACTGCGACGGCGCCACTTCGCCGTAGACAGGGCGTGCAGATGGGCTGCGTAGAACACCCAGGTGATGAAGGCCCAGGTCTCCTTGGGATCCCAGCCCCAGTAGCGTCCCCAGGCGTTCTCGGCCCATACGGCTCCGGCGATGACCGCGAACGTCCAGATCGGGAACGCCACCAGGTGCACGGTGCTGGCGAACTCGGCGAGGGAGTCCTGCGCGTGCGCATCGCTGGCGTCGACTTCCGCGGACCGTCGGCGCCAGTTGCTGTCGCGAACGAGCTGGGCGACCGTGGTGACCGCGCCCACACAGAACAGGGCCCCGGCAACGATGGCAGCCGCGACATGGACGACCAGCCACCGCGATTTCAGCACGGGAACGAGTTCATCAACGGGCGTGTACAACGAGGTCACCGAGACGCCGAGAAGGATGAGGATCAACGCGACCACCCAGGCCGCCACCTGCATGACCGCGCGCCGGCGCAGACTGCTCACCAGGACCACAGCGACGGTCGCTGACCCAGTGAGTCCGAACTCGTACATGTTGCCCCAGGGCACCCGCTGAGCGGCGAACCCTCGGCAGACCACGGCTGCGACTAACACGCCGGTCGCGAACGCGAGGATTACAGTTGCTGTTCGCTCCACCCGAGCGGCGTGAGGTGAGCCTGTTGGCGCCCCGAGGCTGTGTTGAGCGGTTAGCGGGAGCTCGGGGTGCGCGGCCGCCCCGGTCGGTTTGAGGGCGGGCCGGTGGCGGGCCAGGGCGCTGGAAACGGCGAACGCGACGAGAGCGATCCCGAATGCGGCGAGGGCCGCGGTGACCAGGGCGTCGGAGAGTCGTGCAAGGTCCGCGGCGGAGATCATCAAACTGGGTCCTTCGTGGATGGTGTTGCGGGGATGACGCTGGAGGTGGCTGCGGCGACGATCGCGTCGAGCTCTTCGGCGGGTACGGGCCGGCGTGCCAGCGATCGGGCCGCGACCTCGATGGTGACCGCGTCGATCCGGCGCACCCACAGCCGTCGGCGCGCCACACCCAGCGAGAGTGTGAGGCCGGACAGAAGGAGCACGGCAGCGACTAGAGCGACTCCCTTGCCGGGGTCTCGGGCTACCTGGAAGTTGGCGAACCGTGACAACCCCTCGAATGTCACCGATCCGAGCCCGTGCGGCAGCTCGGCAGTCTGTCCCGGAGCCAGCGAGACCCGCCAGACGTCACCGTCGCTGTCACGGACCTTCTCGAGGTCGTCGACATCGAGGCTGAACACCGACTGAGAGGCGCCGTCGTCGAGGCCGAGGTCGCCGGTGAAGGCGGTTAGTTGGACGCGGGGGTTCACTGCGTTGGGGTAAGCCGAGGTGTCCAATCCTTCGGCGCCGCGGACCGCAGTGGGCAAGAACAAGCCCTGAAGCGCCAATGATTCGGGGCGGGCGTCGGGAACCTTGATGACGCCGTCGGAGGTGAAGTTCTGGTCCATCGGCAAGAAGATGGTCGGTCCCGACATCGCCACGTTGCCCTCGCCGTCGCGCACCGTCAGCTCTGGGGCGTAGCCGTGACCGGTGAGGAAGAACTTCGTGCCGTTGACATTGAGGGGTTGGTTGGGCCGGATCGCGAAGGTGCCCTCGCCCGATCTCGCGCTGCGGTAGGCCACGCTCGCCTCGAAGTCGCGTGGCTCCCCGAAGCGAGGGCCGGCGGTCTCGAAGGAGGCATCGAACTTCTCCAGGGTGAAGTCCAGCGGTTCCAGGTCTGCGATAGCGGCCCAGGGCGCTGGAGTCAGGGCATCGTAGGAGGAAGCGACGTTGGTGAAGGTGGCGCCCTCGACGACGGCGACGCGGCCCTCGTAGCCGAACAGGCGTCCGCCGGCGACCCCGACCAAGAGCACCAATAAGGACAGGTGGAAGCCGAGGTTGCCGAGTTCGCGAATGTGGCCCTTCTCCGCGCGGATCTCGCCGTCGCCGGCCGCGACGCGGAAGCGTCGGGCGCGCAGCGCGTCGGAAGCAGCGTTCAACGCCAGGTCGGCGTCGGCGACCTGAACCGTTCGGTAAGGGGTCTCACGAGAAAGGCGCCGCGGGGCAGCGGGTGGGGCGGCGCGGTACTCGTGCCACAGCTCGAGGCAGCGCGGCAGCACGCAGCCGATCATCGAGACCAGCAACAAGACGTAGATGGCAGCGAACCACGGCGCGCTGTAGACCTCGAACAGCCACAGGCGGTCCAGCCACGGGGCCAGGTCGGGATGATCGCGAAAGTACTGCGGAACGGCCGCCGGGTCGCTGGCCACCCCCCGCTGGGGGAGCAGGGAGCCAGGGATCGCGCAGAGCGCCAGCAGGATCAGCAGCACCACGGCCGTGCGCATCGCAGTCAACCGCCGCCAGCTCCATCGCAGCCACGCCACGAGCTCCCCGGACGATCCGTGCGGCTCGGCGGCCGTAGTTGCCGCGCGACCAGCATGAGAGCCTGCGGTTCCGCTCCGGCTCGCCGGCTCGCCGGGTCGATCAGGAACACCAGCGTCGCCGCCGTTGGCTCGACCGGTTTCGTCCTTAGTCGCGTCGGCGCCGCTGCTCGGACGGTTCAGCGGGTATGCGCCTTCCTCACCCATCAGCGACATACTATCTGTCCTAGTAGGAAGGCGAAGGGGTGGGATCGGAGGCGGGTGGCAAGGCGGCGCCACGGGCGCTTGGGCCCGGATGGTGGCTCGGGTTGCGACCCAGTTCGGGCGGTCAGCCCCGGGCCGGAGCGGCGGCACGGGGGTGGTGCGGAGGTGCGGCGTCCTGGTCTCAGGACGCGTCCTTGTCGGGCACTGTCTGCGTGGGCGTGGCTGCGATCGGCGGTGCCCTGACCGCCTGCGCGTTCCCGCCGTGGTCAGTACCTGTCTTAGCCCCTGTTGGTGTCGCTCTGCTCTTCTGGGCGTGCCGGGGCCGGGGGACTTGGTTCGGCGCGGCGACGGGGGCGGTCTTTGGCGTGGTGTTCTTCGGGATCACGCTGTGGTGGTTGGCTGCGTCGGTCGCTCTGGGTGCGTGGATTGCGCTGACTGCGCTGCAGGCCGGCTGGCTTGGGCTGGCTGGCGCGGGAATCACGCTTGTTGGGCGTTTGCCGGGTGCGCCGATGTGGATGGCGTGCGTGTGGACGGCAATCGAATTGGCACGGTCAACTCAACCGTGGGGTGGGATGCCGTGGGCTCGGTTGGGCTACACGGCTGTGGACACGCCGTGGCAGTCAGCGTTGAGCGTGCTGGGTGTGAGCGCGACGGGGACTCTGATCGCGCTGATGGGCGCTCTTGCGGCAGCCGGCTTGGCCGCAGCCGTTGCGACGTGCCGTATTCTCGTCCACGGGCCGTCGGCTGCCACTGCCCGGGCGTTCCGCCGGGCGTGCGCGTGGCGGGCAAGAAGCTGCAGCCCCCAGGTGCGCCGCAAGTCCGCCTTGTTGGCCGCCGCCCTTGGCATGGCCGCGGCGACGGCGACGGCGATCGTCGCGACGGCCGGGGGTGTCGCGGCACCGCCGCCGGCTGCCTTGGACTTGACTGTCGGGATCGTGCAAGGCGGAGTCCCCGGCACTGGCACCGAGGTCGCTGCGCACCATCGTGAGGTCACGGCTCGTCATCTCTCGCAGACGCGGAAACTCATGAGTGCCCCCGCCAGCCGGTCGGCCCGGGCGTCCGCGCTCGACCTGCTCGTGTGGCCGGAGAATGCGACCGCGGTCGACCCAGTCCGGGACCGCACGGCGAGGGAGAGCCTCGTCGCTGCGTCCCGGCTAGCCGGCGCACCGCTGCTGGCCGGCTCGATCGTCGACGGCGCCCGCGCCGATCAGGCGGCAAACCAGGCGATCGCGTGGACGCCCGACGGGCCAACGGCGCGGTACACCAAACAGCACCTGGTGCCCTTCGGCGAGTATGTGCCCTTCCGGTCTCTGGCCAGTCGCATCTCAGCACGGGTGGCGGACATCCCGCGCGACATGCAACCGGGCCCATCGCCCGAACCGATGTCAATCGGCGCTACCAGGATCGCCCTCGCCCTGTGCTTCGACGTCGCTTATGACGAGGTCCTTCGCGACCAGGTGGGGCGAGGAGCGGAGCTGGCCGTGGTGCAAACCAGCAACGCCATGTTCCTCGGTACGGTGCAACCCGAGCAGCAGTGGGCAATCACACGCGCGCGGGCAGTGGAGGTGGGCCGCGCGGTGGTCGTGGCTTCCATCAACGGGATTTCTGGAGTCATCGGTCCCGATGGCGCTGTGGTGGAGCGTTTGCCGGCCGTCGACGCCCAGGCTGCAGTGGTGAGCGTGCCAACGGCCGCTGCGACCACCTGGGCGGTCCGGCTCGGCCCCTGGCCTTCGCGATTCGTGCTGACAGCGGCACTCTTCGCGCTCCTCTCGGCCTCATGTCGGGTGCGGCCTCGACGCCGAACGCCGGCTCAGCGGCCCACGTCGGCCCCCGTCCCCAGGTCGTAATAGACCGCTATGGCCCCGTCGCCGGAGCCCGCGGACCGCCCTCAAGGCGCGCGAGCCGGCGCGGCCCTCCCGACAAGTGTCGCAGCGCGACGGCGGCGCGAGACTCGACCTGGCGCAGTACGACGTGCCGCACGTCGCAGGTGACGAACTCACGCGCTAGGGTCGCGCGAGGCGCCAGTTCGTAGGGCACGGACGGTCCTGGGCCTCGGATCTGACCTCACGCTTCCCGTTGACGTCCCACGATGTCCGCCCGCCGTCCGCCGCTGTTAGCTCACCTCGCCGATGCCCAGCCGCGTCGGGCCGGGATGCAGACTTCGGCCGGTCGGCGGTGGTCGTGTGTCCTGACGCCGCGCACCTCGCTGCCGCTTAAGAGCGGCTACGCCCGGACGTGATCGCCAAGGCGAGCCGACCCGGGCGGCGGCTGCTGATCAACCAGTACGGAGTGGGGTCCTGTGGATCCTTGATGTCGACGCGGACTGCGCGGGCCAGGTACGGGCGCAGCAACAGGTGGGCGCGGGGGTCGGCGTCCTGTCCGGCCTGCAGCCGCGTTGCGTCACGATCAAGGGCCGTGACCGCGCCTAGCAGGTCAACGTCGATGTGCGCCCGGCCGGCCCGCAGCACACCGGCGTCCACGGCGACCACTGCAGAGCCCCACGCCAGGAGCGGGCCCACGATCGCTGCGACAAGCGCGCCGGTGGCCACCCAGAGCACCACCGGAGGGACAGCTACGGCAAGCGCGAGCCAGAAGGTACCCAACATGGACCAGACGAAGAACCACCAATGGATCGGCAGATGAAGTCGCTCCCGGTAGGGCCCCGTTCTGCCCTCGTCGCCGGTCACCACCGCCCGCTTCGACCGCCCGCCTCGACCGCGCGTCCGCTCCCCGGCGGGCGTTCTCGAGCCGTCAAACCAGTGGTCGGCCCCACCCGCACTGAGGCCAGGACTGTGTGCGCTGCCGCGCGATCTCGTCATCAGTACGTCGTTACGTGGACGTGGTCATAATGGTTGGCCGTGACCGACCCACGGTCTTCCATGCCGCGCCATCCCTCGCTGGTTCGCTGCACCGACCAGATGTTTCGGGCGTGGATGACATAAGAGACGCCGAGGCGTCCGGCGTTCTCTCGCACGAATCGAGCTACCTCCCAGCCCCGAGTGCCGCTGACCATGATGTCGACGGCGATTCCCTGGGCGTGCTCGCCGTCGCTTCGCAGTGTTCCGTAGGTGGCGATCTCAGGGAATGCGGCACAGACGGCAGCGTGAACTGCCTTGATGTTGGTGCTGACGCCGGCGGGCACAGAGGTGCCATTTGAGCACGTGCCAGCCTCCTGGGCCTCGAGGTCGGGCTCGTCTTGCTGCAAGTAGCCGGCGGTGACCCACAGCGCGCGGTCATCGATGACTATCTCCTGGCGCCCGAACAAGGCGCGGCCGGTGACAAGCACGCTTTCGCCGAGCTCGAGCAAGCCGATCTGTGTTGCGGTCTTGCCGGGCGCGTCCCACAGATTGAGGTCGGCGCCCGCCCAAAGCGTCGTGTCGGCGCCACGAACAGCAGCGCGGGTGGCGTCATGCGAGAGGAGCCGATCGACCTTGTTGGGCTTGCGTTCGAGTCGCGATGCCGAGCGCGAAACGATCTGAGGGCGTTGCTCAGCGGCTGGCCAAGACCCATCGGTCGTGTCGCGGGCTGTAGCGGTGGCTTCGGCCCTGGCTTCGGCGGCAGGTCCCGCGGTGGTTGCGGCCGAGCCGTCGCTTCGGGAGCTGTCGGCGGCACTCAGGGTGCCAACCGCGACGGCGGTAACGGTGAGGCTGGCGGCCAACGGTGCGAAGACGCGGCGCACCCTCGAGGGGGAATCCTGGCGCTTGTGGCGGCCCTGGGTCACGGCCGGTCCTTCCCAACGATCGATGCTCTGTCGCCGCCCGCGTCGCATCGGTGGTGGCGCGTAGCGGCGTTCGGCGTGTGAGATCTCGGCCTTCGGGGGCGCGGCGAGCCAACGCTCAGGCTGAACTGATTCATACGTGTCTCCTGCGGTACACCGGTCACCCAGGCCGCGATCGATGCTCCCGCGCTCGGAAGTGAACGAGCAAGGTCAAGGGCCGGGCGGTCGAAGTGAACTGTTGCGCAGTCGCGAGCCCCGGATTGGCCCCGGCAGCCTGCCCGCCTTCGGCTACTACTATCATACCTAGTACGTACACCGTGGGTGCCATCGCCGTAATAGCCCGCAGCGGTCGCGTTCGCGTACGGGCAGCTGGCGAGCCATGGCGGCTGAGGAAGGTGCGGTTGTCCGGGCGAAGTCTCGATTGTTGACAAGTACTCGTCGAACAGGGGACCCGATGAACCAGCAGCGGCTGTTCGCCCACCCAGCGGGACCAGCGCTCGCGTTGGGCTTGGCGCTAGCGCTGGCGGTTGCCGGATGCTCCAACGACACGGACGCCGAAGGCCCGCGCGCGCCGGCCAGCGCTTCAGGCAAGACGCCGAGCGAGGCTCCGGCCGATCGCTCAGCCGGGTCACCGAGCGGTCCGTCCGGCTCCACCGGCGCGGGCGCCGAGGCCGAGGAGGCCGAACAGTCCCTCCACATCACGGTGTCCGGCGAGACCATCACACCGAACGGCGCTACTGTCGACCTTGAGGTCGATGAGCCGCTGACGATTCGGTTCACCGCCGACCGCGCCGGGGAACTTCATGTCCATTCCCGCCCAGAGCAGGTGCTGTCGTTCAAGACCGGCAACTCCACCGCCGAGCTGGTCATCGAACATCCCGGCGCCGCGGACATTGAAGAGCACGACACCGGCGTTGTCATCGCGCAGCTCGAGGTTCGCTAGATGCTGCAAGCTCACGGACTCGGCGGCCCGTCGGACCTTCCGATCCCGGCCAACCTTGCAATCGCTGGCGGCAGCGCCGCGCTGACCATCTCCTTCATCGTCTTGCTTCTTGCATGGCGCCGACCGCGCTACGCCAACCCGCTCGCCTCATCCACTTCACCCGGGATGCAGGCCGCCGACTCAGCCGATGGCTCAACCGCTGGTTCGGTTTCCGGCCAGGATGTTGGCTGCCTGCTGAGCCGGTCGCCCACAGCAGCCGCGAGACCTCGATCGGACCAGCGCGGGTCGCGGCCGATGCGGGCATTCGGGTGCCCGCCGCCCTAGCGGCGCTTGTGGATTCGCGCGGGTTCGCGGTCGCCCTCCGCGCTGTCGGACTGGTGTTCTTCGGCTACGTGTCGTGGGCGGCGATCGCCGGCCCCGACTCACTGACCAATCCGACCTTCGGCGTCGTCTTCGTGCTGCTCTGGGTTGGCATCGTGCCCGCATCTGTGTTCTTTGGGCCGTTCTACCGAGCGGTGAGCCCGGTACGAACCATGCACCTGTTGCTGCACCGGTCCATTCACGGTCGCGATGCGCCTGCCGACCGCGGGGTGGCCGGCGGGTTGCCCAGATGGGTGGGGTACTGGCCCGCCGCGGTGGGCCTGCTCGCGTTCGTGTGGCTCGAGCTCGTTCACCCCGATGCCAACTACCTCGGCACCATCCGGCTGTGGTTTGCCTTCTACCTCGTTTTCGTGCTCATGGGCGGTGTCTTATTCGGCACGAGGTGGGTTGCGCGTGCGGATCCGTTCGAGGTGTATTCGTCCCTGGTCGGCCGCCTCTCGATATGGGGCCGCCGCTCGGACGGCACGTTGGTGCTTGCCTCACCGCTGCGGAACCTTGCCAGCCTGCGTGGCGAGCCTGGTCTGGTCGCAGTAGTCGCCGTCCTGCTCGGCTCGACTGCGTTCGACAGTTTTCGGGAGTGGAACTTCTGGCTGCGGTTCAGTCAGTCCACCGACGCCAACATGGTGCTGATCAACACCGCAGTGCTGATGGGGTTGTGCTTCGTGGTCGGCGCCACGTTCACGGCCGCCACGGCCGCGACCGGTGTCGTTCCCAGCGCCCGTCGCTGGGAGCTGCCTGGGGTGTTCGCTCACTCGGTGGTGCCGATCATCGTCGGCTACATGGTCGCCCATTACCTGACTCTGTTCGTCGAGTTTGGGCAGCAGACCCTGGTGCAACTCTCCGATCCGATGGGCACGAGCGCGAACCTACTCGGCACCGCCGACGGTGAAGTGAACTACTGGTTGTCCAATCACCCGTCGTTCCTGGCGACGACTAAGGTGCTCGCGATCGTCACCGGGCACGTCCTCGGCGTTATTGCCGCCCACGACCGTGCGTTGGCCGTTCTGCCCAGGAGGCACCACGTGACGGGACAGTTGGCCCTGCTGGTGGTGATGGTGTTGTACACGTTCAGCGGTCTGTACCTGCTCTTCGGCGCCTAAGGACTCAGCAGCGACCGCCACGATCCCTACTGCTCGAAACCGCGCGTTTGCGGGTGATCTCCGAAGGTCCATTCCGATCGTCAGTTGGTCGCCGCTGCCTCCGGCGGGCCCGCAGAAGCGTCGGCGCCAGGACGGATCCTGCCCACACCGGGAATGAATCTCCCGACGCGCGCGGCGTATCCGGCGTAGGAGCCCTCGTGAGCGCAGTGGACCGAGAAGAGATACGGCTCTTCGACGACTCTCACCTGCAGCTGGAGGGCGACCAGGAGCAACGCGAAACCTGTCAGCGACACCAGGTTTGGCGTCATCGCGGTCAGACCGGCGCCGGTAAACGCCATCGCGGTGAAGATTGGGTTGCGCACGATCGCGAAGGCGCCGGTGGTCACCAGTGCGGTCCGCTCGGACTCATCGACGCCGATCCGCCAGCTCTCACCCATGTGACCTTGCACCACTAGCGTCGCGACTACTCCCAGGGCCGCGACTACAGCGCCGGCCACGAACACCGTGCGATGCTCCAGTACTGCGATCGGGTCGAGGCCCCCCAGCGCCGCCATCGGGCCAGCTACGCCCGCGACCATGGCTACGATGAAGCCGACACCGGCGAGCCATTCCGCACTACCGACGCGGCCCGAGATTCCGCGGAACCCTCCGTCTCCGGTGGCCCGGCGTTGTAGCAGCGTGCGGCCCACGAACGCGGTGGCTAGATAGAGCGCGTAGATGAGCGCCGCGACGGTCGGCCAGAAAACTTGCTCGGACATGAGTAGCCCCTTTCGGGTTTGTTCCGAGATTAATCAGGTCGGTGGGTCGGACAGAGGGCGATCGGGGGCTCGAAGAGGCACGGATCCGGCCGGCGCGCGAGTCGAAACGTCGGTCAGGGCACGGCTTTCATCCGTGCCATTGGTGGGCCAGATTGGCCGGCCAGCTAGGCGTGGGCATGGGGCTCGTGGTCGGCGTGGGTGGCGGCCTCGAACTGGATGGTTGAGTGCTCGACGTCGAACTCATCGGCCATGCACGTCTGGATGTCGTCGAGCATGGAGGCTAGGTGTCCGTCGTGGAAGCAGGAGTCGTCGACCACGACGTGTGCGGTGAAGACCGGCAAGGCGGTCGCGACCTGGGTGGCGTGCAGGTCGTGCACGTCGTGCACATGCGGTAGCGAGGTCAGCCGCGTCCGCACCAGCGTGAGGTCGAGGTCCTTGGGCGTTGACTCCAACAGCACGTCAACGGTCTCGCGCAGCAACCGAATCGTGCGCGGGATGATGAGTACGCCGATGAGCAGCGAAGCGACGGCGTCGGCGCGCATCCATCCTGTGGTCGCGATGACTGCTGCGGCGACCAGGACAGCTACAGACCCCAGGGCGTCGTTGACGACCTCGAGGAAGGCGGCGCGCATGTTCAGGTTGTCGGCCCGTGCGGACGCCAGGATGGCTAGGCCGACGAGGTTGCCGACCAGGCCGACTGCACCGAAGACCACCATCGCACCCGAGGTGACCTCCGGCGGTGAGAACAACCGCTGGACGCCTTCGACGAGCACGTATACACCTACCGCCAAAAGCACTGCTGCTTGGGCAGCTGCCCCGAGGACCTCCGCGCGTCGGTACCCCCACGTCCGCTCCGGAGTAGCGGGGCGTCGTGCCAGGATCGCGGCGACCAGGCCGAGGGTCAGGCCGACGACGTCGGTGAGCATGTGAGCGGCATCGGCCAGCAGCGCGAGGCTGCCGGAGATGACGGCGCCGACCACCTCAACCACCAGGACGGTGACGGTGATGGACAGCACCGTCACGAGCCGGCCCCGATGATCGATTAGGCCTGATGCGTCATGAGAGTGACCATTCCCGCGAGCCGTGCCGTGAACAGTGCCGTGCTCTGCGTCGGGTTCTGCGGACCACCGTGCGGACTTGCCCCTAGCACCCCGCGCTTTGCCACTCGCGCGCATCATGATCCACACCCGCAACCGGCGCTGCGGCCATCGGCTTGTTCGGTGGTCGGCTCGGTGGCGGGCTTGACGTGGGCGGTCAGGGGGAGGGTTGCTCGTTCAGCGGCCTCGGGCGTCGAGGCGGTGGGTGCGCAGCATGCGTCCGTGCACCTTTCGTCGCATCCGGTGGCGCGGCTCGACCCAATGACGGCCTCGGGCCCGCAGCCGCAGTTCTCGCCCCGCCATGCTTCGAGTCCTTCGCGTAAGGCCACGGCCGCGATGACCAAGCCCGCGATGGGGTCGGCCCACGACCAGCCCAGCGTCGCGTTCAGCACCAGCCCGACCAGCAGCACCGCCGACAGGTAAGTACACAGCAGCGTCTGGGTCGAGTCCGCGACGACAGTCGAGGATGACAACGCCCGGCCGGTTCGCCGCTGCGCGAACGACAGGAACGGCATCACCGCGAGCGAGACGGCGGCCAGAACGATGCCGACCGTGGAGGTATCCGGGTCGCTGCGGGTGGCCAGCGCCCGCACCGACTCGAACGTGACGTATGCGGCGAGCGCGAAGAACGAGACCGCCATCGCCCGCAGTGCCTGTCGTTCGCGTGATTCGGGCACGGCGTGCCGGAACTGCCACAGGATGACAAGGCCGGAGGAGACTTCGACGACCGAGTCCAGACCGAAACCGACCAGGGCGACAGACCCGGCGGCCAGCCCTGCCGCGATCGCGATGACCGCCTCGACGAGGTTGTAGGCCACCGCCGCGCCCGCCAGCAGCTGGGCACGACGTCCGAGCCGGGCCCTGTCAGCCTGCGGCAGGGCCCCCGGCTGCGCTTCGGCTGCCGATCCATTGCGGCGGACTGCGGTGCTCACTGCTCGTCCTTGAGGGTCTCGGTGCCGTAGTTGGGGCACAGCGCGACGGCGTCGCCTGTGAGGTCAAGCAACCTCTCTGCAGCCGACCAAACCTCCAGTAGGGACTCGGGGTGCGTCAGTGAGAAGAGCGAGGCGCGGCCCTGCGGTCGCGAGGTCACCAGGCCGCACTCTTTGAGGCACGAGAGGTGCTTGGAGACCGTCGACTGTGCAAGGCCAACGTGGGCGGTGAGATCAGTGACCCGGTGCTCACCCAACGCGAGATGTCGAAGGATCAGCAGTCGGGACGGGTCACTGAAGCCGTGGAAGAGGGCCGCGGCAGCTAGCAGTCCGCGTGACTCGACCGAGTCGGCAGTGACCTCGTCATGCTGTGACATCGTCATGAAGCGATGCTATCGATGGACTTAGGTACAGGGCAACTGGGCCATGTTTGGAGCGCTCGGTCGTGATTTCCTTGGCCGCAGCGGCGGGGCCAGAGCGCGCCTCCCCCCACTAGATTCTGTGATCAATCGACCCGGCCCTTCGCCGGCGACCGGCGCGCGGACCTTCCAGTCTGGGCTCGATTCAATTGACAGGAGGAGGAATGGTTGCACTTGAGCACCTGTGCTTGCTGACGCCGCCTGCACCCCCTGCGCAAGAGGAAGGGAGCGGGTCGCAGGCGTCCAACTCCGAAGTGCTACCAGGTTCGTCTAGCGCGGGGTGCTGGCCCACGCCGTGGTGGAACCCTGAGCTCGTCAGCAAGTGATCGGCGTTGTCTGACGCAGGCCGGCCTCGACCGCCGCCTACGGGCTACGCGAGGGGCCTGCGGATCGAAACCGTCACCTGAACCGGGACGACCTATCACCGCCGTCGCCGACAGACCGCCCTCGGCGCCGACCTGGTCAAGTAAGAGTCGATCGTGCTTACAGCCGCCACAAGGCGGCCTAACCGGAGCTGTCACCCGTTCGGCCCCGGCGACCTCCTGCCCGTCGAGGACGACGACCACCTGGTCGACCGCGCCGCAGCGGGCGCCGCCTTCAAGGTCGTCCGTCGCGTGGAGGTCCTGTGCGGCAGGCCCGTCCGTACCGGCTTCAGATCTGAGTGGGCGGCGCGCGTGGCGGGTGTTCGAAGCGCCGGTGACGTCAATCGGGCGGCTTTTATCCATCCCCGGCACCTTCGACCGATCTCGTCCCGGATCCGCTCACTCCAGCCGAAATGCGCTGACCTAGGCAGACCCGCATCGCGGCTGCTTGTTCCATTGACGGCAGGACTGGTGCCTGGCAAGGCTCGGTCCAGGCGCCCGGGATGTCGCTCTCATTGCGGCTGCCCACGCTGGTCGTGTGGCTCTCATTTGGCCTGCGCATCCCGGGCGTCGCCAGGGTCAGGAGAGGCTCTAGAGGGGTTTGCCCAGCTCGAAGCAGCGTTGCCCTCCCGGCTCGACAACCACAGCGGGTTCGAGCATCGGAGGAAGGCGTGAATGCATCGACAGCAGCATCGTCAGCAGTAGGGCGGGTTGTGATCGGGATGGACCCGCACAAGCGTTCAGCGACGATCGAGGTGATGACCGCCGACGAGACCATCGTCGGTCGTGGCCGCTTCGCCACCGACGGGGACGGCTATGGCGAGATGTGTCGCTACGCCGGCCAGTGGCCCGAGCGGGTGTGGGCAATCGAGGGCTGTGCCGGGATCGGCAAGCACATCGCGGTCCGACTCCTGGCCAACGGTGAAGAGGTCCTCGACGTCCCGCCCAAGCTGTCCGCCCGTGCCCGCGTCTTCGCCACCGGCCAAGGCCGTAAGACCGACGCCACCGACGCCCACTCCGTCGCGCTCGTCGGCACCAGGATGTCCGGGCTGCGGCCGGTGGTCACCGACGAACAACTCGAGGTGCTGCGTCTGCTGGTCGACCGGCGTCGCTCGCTGGGCGAGGAGCACACCCGCAAGACCTGTCAGCTGCACGGGTTGCTGCTCGAGCTGATCCCTGGCGGAGCCAAGCGGGACCTGTCCGCGGCCCAGGCGAAGGCGCTGCTGGCCAAGATTCGACCGCGTGACGTCGTGGGCAAGACCCGTCGCCGGGTTGCCGCGGAGCTGATCGCGGACCTGGAGCGGATCTACGCCCGGAAGAAGGAAGCGAACAAGGAGCTCACCGCGCTGGTCACCGCGACCGGAACCAGTTTGTTGGACCTGCACGGCATTGGACCCACCGGTGCCGCCCGGTTGCTAGTCGAGGTCGGCGACATCACTCGGTTCCCGTCCAAGGCGCACTTCGCATCCTGGAACGGCACCGCACCCCTGGACGCCTCCTCCGGCGACCAGGTCCGGCATCGGCTGTCACGCAAAGGCAACCGACAGATCAACCGGGTCCTGCACACCATGGCCCGCGTACAGCTCCGCAACCCCACCGAGGGCCGGGCCTACTACGACCGCAAGAAGGCCGACGGGAAAGCGCCGATGGAAGCCCTGCGGTGCGTGAAGCGTCGACTGTCCGACATCGTCTTTCGGACGATGCTCAATGACGCCGTCCGCACCACCGAGCCGCCGACGAGGACGGGCCCGGGAGGACAACGGGGAAACGACTCTGACTCCAGCGCGGCCGGCTCACATCCCCACACCAGCTCTTCGGACAAGTCACTTCCCGGACCCGCCGAACAACACCCTAGAACCCCGCTCCCGACTGCGTCTTGACACAGAGAGGTGCCAGATCCGGATGGTTGCGCTGAGTCACTAGTGGAGAGAAGACGTCGAACGTGACGAATACGCAAGCGTCGAAGTCCCCTTCCCGGCATTGAACAAGGCGGCCGAGTCTCATTGTGCTGCTCGGAGTTGAACTCGCCGTCGAATAGGTGTGCCGCAGCGTCTCCATCACCAGAGCTGGCACCTCTGACGCCGGCAGGAGAGCCCGGGCGTGTCTCTGTATGGCGTCGCGGGAGGCTAGGCAACTAGCTGATCGCGGTTGAACGTCGTCCTGACGGTCGTGAAGGCGCTGGCTAAACTGGCGGTGATGTTCGACCGCAGCGTCCGCTCACGCCGCCCCGGGGCTCGAGTCCTCGCGGGTCGGTGGCTGGTCGTGCTCGCGGCATTCGCAGGACTGTTCGCGATGCACGGCCTCTCCGACCACGGTGTCGGCATGTCGCCGGTGGGCGGTGCGGGAGCCGCCCACGCCCATCACGGCGCCATCTCAGCTGTCGATGGGGCTTTCGGGGCCGACGTGGAACACACGGGCCGCTCACCCGTCGCGGACCAGCTGCAACAGGGTCGTTCCTGTAACGGCACGTGCACGTCGGGCGGTACAGCCGCTAGCAGGACCAGTGCCGACCACAGCGCCGCTGAGGCTGCCGGCCTCGATCCGGGCCTCGACGCGGGCCAGGGCCAGAGCGGACATGGCGGTGGCGCGTCGGGTTTTGGCCACGGCATGGACCTGATGGGTCTGTGCCTGGCGGTCCTCGTCGCAGCCGCGCTGACCGTACTAGGGGTCCGCCGGGGCTCGTGGCGCATCTCGGCTCGCGCGCTCGCGGCCGCTGTCGCCAGTGCCGGCGGAATTCTCGCCGCCACCAGCCGCGTCCTGGATCCGCCCGATCTGCATCGACTCTCCATCGCCAGGTGCTGAGCGCCATGGCGCCGCCCGTCCAAGCGTCAAGGACCTCGTAGTTCTGGCGTGCTTTCGGCGGTGCTGAGTCCCGCTCACTTCCAGCGCCCAGCTTCACAGGAGAGACCATGACGTTCACCCATGCACAGACCCACGCGCCCACCACCCAGATCCGCAGGGGGCGGGCGGTGCGCCGCGGCGCGACCGCTCTTTCAGCACTTGCCCTGTCCGTGACCCTGGCCGCCTGCGGCGACAAGGCGCAGACCGCCGACCCGTCGGTCGCGGACCCCTCGGCGACCCAGACCGCGTCGAACGGCGAGGTCTTCAATCGCGCCGACGTCGACTTCGCCACCAAGATGATTCCCCACCACGCCCAGGCGGTCGAGATGGCCCTGATGGCCCAGGCCCGCGACCTGTCACCAGAGGTGGCGCAGCTGGCTGACGACATCCGCGACGCCCAAGTCCCCGAGGTCGAGACCATGACCGACTGGCTCACCGCCTGGGACCAGGAGATCCCCGAGACCTCGCTCGACCACGCGAACGCCGGCCACGACTGGTCGCAAGACTCCGAGGCGACCGAGGGCGACGAGCACTCCGGTCACGAGATGTCTGGCGACGCCTCCGATGACTCCTCGGGCATGTCGTCGATGCCGGGGATGATGTCGGCCGAGGACATGAACGCCCTCAAGGCGGCCTCGGACGAAGAGTTCGAGGACATGTGGCTCGAGATGATGATTGAGCATCACACCGGTGCCATCGAGATGGCCCAGGCCGAGCAGGAGAGCGGCCTGTACCCCGACGCCATAGCGCTCGCCGAGACCATCGAGGCCGACCAGGAGCGCGAGATCGCTGTGATGGAGGAGCTCCTCAGCTGAGCCGCGCCCGTCCCGGCGGACGCGACTTTCCTACGGGCACCGGCCCCAACGGTCCTGCGTGGTGTGTTGCGGCGGAGGACGCACCAGGTGCGTCTGTCCAGGCATGCGCCCCACGAGCGGGGCGGGCCGGCCGTTTCCCTTCGCACCAGTGGCTGCGTGCAGGCGCGTGGCTGCGGCGGCCGGCCCGACCCTTCACCTGCACGCCCGCGCGTGCCGAGCACAGAACAGGTCAGACGCCATGAACGACCGCAACACCCCCACATCGCCCAGCCCGAGCAACCCAAGCAACCCGAGCAGCCCTGGCGGCCCTGGCGGCCCTGGCGGCCCTGGCGGCCCTGGCGGCCCTGGCGGCCCTGGCGGCCCAGTCGGTCCCGGCATGCCAGCCGGTTCGGGTGGCGATGCTGGCTCGACCGGCGCATCCCACCCCGGCGCCCCGAGGCATCGCGGAGCCGTGCTCATCGCTGCTGCCGGCCTGGCTCTACTCATCGCCCTCGTCGTGTTCGCCGTCACCACCGACGACACGTCGACCTCGGACGTGACGGGCCGAGCTGCTGGCAAGCATGGTCAGCATGCCGTCGGCGACGATGGACCGCTGCTCATCGGGCACATCCACGGCATCGCGCCCACCGGTGACGGCGGCGCATTGATTGGCGCGCACTACGGAGTCTTCGCGGTGGACACCGACGGGAACGTCGTCGAGCACGGCGAGCGGCGTTCCGACACGATGGGCCTCACCGACGTCAACAACCGCGACGAGACCGGGTCGGGCGCCGAGTCGGACGTCGAGTCGGGTACCTACCTGGCTTCTGGACACCCGAACGCCGACGAAACCGACAAGCCCATCTATGCCGGGCTCCTCACGTCTACGGACGGCGGCGCCACCTGGGAGGAGACCGCGTTGACCGGGGAGGTCGACTTCCATGCGCTCGACCACGAGCAAGGGCGCACGTGGGGCATCGACTCGGTCACCGGACGCATCCTGACCGCGACCAGCCATCGGGAATGGGACACCGTCGACGCCGGCGATCTCGGCCCACTCCTGGACGTTGCCGCGGACCCGACTCGACCGTCACGTGCAGTGGTGACGAATGCGCGCGGTGAGGCGTACGCCATCCGGCGGAACGCGCCAAGCGGACGCGTCTTCACCCGCCTGCCCAGCGCACCGTCGTTGGCATGGCTCGACTGGCCCGCCGGTGACGTCCTGGCTGGCCTCAGCCCTAGCGGCACCGCCTACGTCTCGACCGATGCTGGCCGGAACTGGATTGAGGTGGGCACCGTTCCCGGAGTTCCCTCAGCGCTGGCTGTCACCGCGGATGGCAACCGCTCGGCTGAGGACGGCGGTGGTGCAGCTGGTCAGCACTGGTGGGTCGCCACCGACGCTGGGCTCTACGCCGCGAAGGATGGGGCGTCGTTCGGGAACGTGTTCGCGTTTCGCGAGTGATGGCTCGTGAACGCAGCGAAGAGGCGCTCGGTGTCGACGCTGTGGTCAGGGGGCCTGGGTAGGCCCAGACACGGGTGAAGCAGATGGTGTCGGCGATCCACTCCGCGGGGTCGCCTGCGCGTTCTCAGTCGGCGCCTCCGTGGACGTAGAGGGCATCATCGACCCACACGCCGGTCCCTGGGTGGTCCGGTGCTTCCGCGGGTTTGCGGCAGCACCGGTCCACGACTCGTGCTCGTCGTAGACCCGTCCTTCAGCGGCCATGAGTGGCCCCGGCGGGTGCCTCGACAGGCCATGCGCCGCTGTTGGGCTGAGGTGCGTCGGGCAGGGCGGCCCGAGTGCCGGTAGTGGGGTCGAGTCGTCCGCCGTAGGCGATGGTTTGCCGTAGTCGTTGACCTGTCCGCCGGCGGCGCCGCCGGGGGTGGTGTCGGCCAGCTGGAGCCCGGTCCAGAACGAGCGCCATCCACCGAGCTGGCCGCTGCGGCGGAGGCCTCCGACGTGCTGATCGGCGAAGAGACGCGGCGCATGCTCCGTCGCTCGGCGCCGGCCAAAGTGAAAATCCGTGCGGGTATGCGGGTATCCGTGTTGGTCATGGGTACCCCGCAAGTGACCGTGGCGGTGTGTCTCGGGTCGCCACCGGGGCGGCTCGACCGTCGTGGCAGGAGGATCAAATGAAGCACCAGGAAATGCTGCAGACCTACCCCGGCGAGGTCGGGACGATCGATCAGGAGAAGCTCGCCGCGTGCATCGCTGCGTGCTTTGAGTGCGCCCAGGTGTGCACCGCGTGCGCTGACGCCTGCCTGGCCGAGGACATGGTCGCGGAGCTACGCGCCTGCATCCGCACCAACCTCGACTGTGCCGACGTCTGCGCTTCCACCGGCGCCATCTTGTCGCGGCAGACCGGCGGCGACGCGAACATCGTCCGCACCATTCTCGAGGCGTGCGCGGCCGCGTGCAAGGCGTGCGGCGACGAGTGCGCCGATCACGCGGAGAAGCACGAGCACTGCGCGGTATGCGCTGAGGCGTGCCGCCGCTGCGAAGAGGCGTGCCGCGAGCTCCTCGCCGCGCTGGGCTGACCCCCTGTCCTACCCCGGGCCTGACGGGTGCAGCGGCTCGCCGTTCCGTATGACCGGCGAGCCGCTGCTCCACGCCGGACCGACAGCCTGCTCTACCGAAGGACCGCCTTGCCCGACATCGTGTTCATCGTTGCCGGCGCGATCCTCGTCGCGCTGGTCTTCTTCGACGCGCTCGCCACCACGCTGGCTGTCTCCAGCGGTGCCGGCCCGGTGACCACCGGTGTCCTCGGTGCCGCATGGCGTGTCGCACTGCGGCTGCACCGCCAGGACAAGAAGGGCGGCCTGCTGACCTTCTCCGGACCGGTGATGCTCATCGTCACCGTGCTGACCTGGGTCGCCCTCCTGTGGGCGGGATGGACGCTTCTCTTCTACGGTTCCGATGCGGTCGAGACGGCGTCGAAGGCGCGTCCCGCAGGGTTCGGCGACGTCGTCTACTTCGCGGGGTTCACCATCTTCACCCTCGGCACGGGGGACTTTGTGGCGTCGACCCCGGCTTGGCGGATCGTAATGGCCGCGGCGACGTTCTCGGGGCTGTTCCTCATCACCTTGGCCATCACCTACCTGCTTTCCGTGCTCTCCGCGGTCGTCGCCCGCCGTGTCCTCGCACAACAAATCCACGGGCTCGGGGACACGCCGTCGGAGATCCTGAAGAAGGGCTGGACCGGGGACGGGTTCGACAGCATGTTCCAGCAGCAGCTGGTTTCGCTGTCCTCCTCGGTGGCAGGCTCGGCCGAGCAGCATCTCGCGTACCCCGTGCTGCACTACTTCCACTCCTCGAGCCGCGACCTCGCCGCGCCGGTAGCCATCGCGCACTTGGACGAGGCGCTGACCGTCATCGAGACCCTCGAGACGCACCAGCGTCCACAGCCGGCGGCCGTCGACCCGTTGCGGTCCTCCATCGGCCGCTACCTGAGCACAGCGTCGAGCACCACGTGGGCGCCCAAGATCGGCGCCCCGGCGCCGCCTGAGATCAGCGAAGCCATTGAGGCCGGCATACCGGTCAACGACACCGCCGTGCGCCGGGCCGCCGAGGAGCACAGCGAACGCCGGACCCACCTGCACCGCCTCGTCGCCAGCGACGGCTGGTCCTGGCAAGGCGCCTAGTAGCACCCGGTGTGTAGGGACGAGATTCGAGCAACGCCGCCAGGCAGCGAGACCCACGGCACCATCCGTAGCAGAGCCCGGAACGACGGGAAGCGAGACGAAACCATGCAACATCACCACGCAGAGCACCACGCAAAGCACGACGACACGACGCCCGCCGACCACGGCGACCAGAGCGACCACGGCGACCACGGCGACGCTGGCGGGCGGGCGATGGCCGCCAGCGCCACCCTCCACTGCCTGTCTGGTTGCGCAGTGGGAGAGATCAGCGGCCTCATGATCGGCACCGCCATCGGACTCAGCACCGGCTGGACCATCGCGCTGGCGGTCACTCTGGCATTCTTCTTCGGCTACCTGCTCTCCACGCTCCCGCTGGTGAAGGCCGGACTCGGCCTGGGAGCCGCGCTGAGCGTCGTCTTCGCCGCCGACACCCTCTCCATCGCGGTGATGGAGATCGTCGACAACGCTGTGATGGCGCTCATCCCCAACGCCATGGACGCCGGACTGGTGAACTGGCTTTTCTGGGTCGGCATGGCCATCGCGCTCACCGTCGCCTTCTTCGCCGCCTACCCGGTCAACCGCTTCCTCCTTCAGCGCGGGAAGGGCCACGCGCTGACGCACCAGTACCACCACGGCAGCGGCGGTGAGGTCACCGGCGCACGCCGCTACATTCCGACCTTCCCCACCTCGACCCTCGTCGCGGTCATCGCGGCGTTCATGCTGGGCGGACTCATCGTCTCCCTTGCTGCCGGAACCGGAGGCAGCGGAGGCGGGCATGCGGCGCCCGACCTCCACACGTCGACAGCCCACGCGGGCGTGCCGCTCGCAACCCCTGCAACGGCGTCGGACCCACATCCGCTCACCCGTACGGTTGCATGGGTAACCGCTGTGCCGGGGACCGGCTCGTCGTGGCTGACCAACCCCTGAGCTCCGACCACCGGCACCCCGTCGACCCTGAACGCGTCGCCCGAGCCCGTGCCCGTATCCCCACCAGCGAAGAAGGGGACCGGCTGACCAGCGTCCTCTCTCTGATGGCCGACCCGACCCGCGCCCGCCTGCTGTACGCCCTCGACGTCGTCGACGAACTGTGTGTGGGCGATCTCGCCCTCGCGTTGTCCGTCAGCGAGGACGCCGTCTCGTATGGGCTCCGGGTGCTGCGCACCGCCGGACTGGTCAAACGACGCAAAGAAGGACGAGTCGTCTACTACCAGCTCGCCGACGGATTCCCCGAACCGCTGCGCGAACACTGCCTGCGCCAGCTGATCGAGATGTCACGCGCCTCCGTCGACGAGGACATCTAGCGAACGACCGGCGGCCAAGGCGC
Source organism: Nocardioides sp. IC4_145 (assembly GCF_011250565.1). Taxonomy (GTDB): domain Bacteria; phylum Actinomycetota; class Actinomycetes; order Propionibacteriales; family Nocardioidaceae; genus Nocardioides. Next base: position 3,251 of record NZ_JAANMS010000011.1, on the reverse strand, counting down.
CACACAGCCGCCTGCGATTCCGGCAGCCACCCCTACATCGAAGGCCCGCGGCTCCACCCCGCCCTGTCGAACCCGTCACCCAGCACCTACGAGAGGCACAAACCCGTGAGAAACGCGCCGCACCACGCCAACGACCAGCACCACGACAACCACAGCGACCCCGATAACAGCAGTGACAATGGCGGTCGTGACAAGGAGATGGAGAAGAAGCACGAACTGCGCATGTACCTGAAGTTCGCCGCCATGATCGCGACGTCGGCGGCGGTGATGTTCGTGCTGATGTACAGCAGCGTCTACGACATCGGACACGTCCACTACAGCCAAGAACGCCTCTACATGGCACTCACCTCCACCGGGGCAATGGCGCTGGTGATGCTCGCGTACATGGCCACGATGATGTACAAGAACCGTGCCTTGAACGTCGTCGTCGTGGTGGCGGCCCTGGTCGTCGGCCTCGGTGCCTTCTACGCCTCCCGCACGCAGCTGTTCATCGACGACGAGAAGTACATGAAGGCGATGGTCCCGCACCACTCCATCGCCATCCTCACCAGCGAACGCGCCGACATCGACGACGTGCGCGTCCGCGAGCTGGCCAACCAGATCATCGAGGCCCAGCGCAGGGAGATCAAGGAGATGGAGTGGCTCCTGAAGGATATCGAGGAGAACGGCCTCGCGACCACCGACGCTGAGGCACAGGAGCGGCCTGTCCCCGAGTTCAAGGGGAGCGTGACCGGCCCTGTGGGCGCAGACGAGTACTCGGTCACCGCCGCACTGATTTCGATGCTCGGGCTGTCCGAGCAGGAATCCGCAGTAGGGGCGGCGCACCACCGGTGAGGAGGTCAGCGGCGAAAGGACGCACCGGTCGGGGGCGGTGGATGTGGACGGTTTCGCTCCTGTGCTCGCGCTCGCAGCACTCCCGGCAGTAGGCGACTTCGCTGGCGGCCCGCCTCAGAACTGCTGCCCGTCGTCTCCGAGCGTGCCTTCAGCTCGGCGCTGCACCTGGCTGCTCGGGACAGTCCTCGCCGTCGTAGGGCTCGAGCTTGTGCCTATCGCCCTCAAGGGCATCCCGGCGTGGGTGCCGATCGTCCGTGTTCGTCCTCGGCTCTGCCCCGGAGAGAGCCCTCAGCAGTTACGGCGGTTTTCGCCAGCGCGTACCTTGCATGGGGCTGTTGTGGTGGCGAGCCTTCTCGCTTGCCGTTACGTTCTCGGAAGCGTCATGGGCCGGGACGGGGTACGCCGCGCAGTTGAGCGCGTCACGGGCGTCGTGCTCATCAGACTCGGCATCAGAGTCGCGGTCGTCGAGCACTGACGTCCGCTTCTCGGCAGATCCGCTCAGTCGACCCGAATTGCGTTGGATTCGGCTTGTGTCGGGCTAGCGTCAGACCGATGGACCTGCCCGCTCACGCCAGGCACCACGAAGTCGAGGGACCGGAGTGCCGCATCACGCGACTACCAGTCGGATACGCCGAGGGCGTTCTTCGGCTCTCGTTCATGGTTCATGCCCCTAACGCCAGGAGCGACGCCGAGCGCTCTCGGCAGCGCAGCCGCATCAACGTGAGAACTGTGGAACAGCAAGAGCTGCACTTCCTGAGCGGCACAGGCACCTACGAAGATGATGGTTTGTCCATCGTCGACATGAACTTCGGGCGCCCAGCCGACGACCCGAACGGAACCTACGGAGCGCTCGCCATTTCGTACGACACGGGACAGCCGACACCCACCACGGAACTAGTGGACCTAGCGCCTCTCGGTACCTAGAGCCGGAGACGCTGACGACCGCCGACGCGTCTGACGCGTCCCGCTCATTCGGCCCGGACTGCGGTCGCCGGTCAGTTGTAGTTGTTCGCGAGCCACCCGAACAGCAGCACTGCGCCAAGAAGAACCTCGCCAGCCAGAGCGCCGACTGCTCCGGCGAGCAGCCCTTGCACTCTCTCTCGCATGCGTTGTCGCGATAGGTACACGAGCCCCGCGATGACGGCTACCAGCCAGGCCCCAAAGAGCGCGGCAGCCACTGCGAGCGCCAACCCACTGGTCAGATTGATTGTCACGACCCCGAGCAGGAAAAGCGTGCCGTTCGCGGCCAGGACGAGGTTTCGTGCTGACCGGTAGGTCGCGGGCCGCTCGTCGCTCAGCGTCCGCCAGTCGACTCTTCGGGGGTCGCTCACAAGTTTGAGCCTAGGACTCGACCCGAGGTTCCGGAGACACTTAGCCCGGATCCACCGATGATCGACGGTCGTCCAGTGGCGTGAGCGTGCCGTAACGGACGGATGCCCTTGCGGGCTTGAAGAATGGGACTTCTCTACGGTTCCACTCGACGAAGCACGAAGGGCATCCGACAGATGCAACTTTCTCACACCACTGGGGCGACGTCGGCGGTGTTCGATGACCCGAATCTGCTGTCGTCGGCGGGGCTGGTTCCGGTGGTGGCGCTGGCGGAATCGGCGGGGCTCGGATCGCTGGCACAAGACCGTCTGTCGGTGCCGACCGACAAGGGCGCGAACGCGGGGTTGAAGGTGACCTCACTGGTCGCCGGGATGGTGGCCGGCGCCGACAGCATCGACGACATGGCGCTGCTGCGACACGGTGGCATGAGCCGGGTCTTCGCCCGCGCATACGCGCCCTCGACCCTGGGGTCGTTTCTGCGGGCGTTCACCTTCGGTCACGTCCGCCAGCTCGACGCGGTGGCCTCCCGGTTCCTGGTCGCGCTCGCGGACCAGGCACCGCTCCTGGGGCAGCCTTCACCGGAGTCCGAGCATGTTCTGGTCGACGTCGACGACACCGTCATCGAGGTCCACGGCTATGCCAAACAAGGTGCCGGGTTCGGCTACTCCGGCGTCCGTGGGCTCAACGCCCTCCTGGCGACAGTGACGACCCCCAACGCCGCACCGGTGGTGGTCGCCCAACGGCTGCGGAAGGGCTCGTGCGGCTCCCCACGCGGCGCGAAACGCCTGGTCGCCGACGCGCTGAAGACCACCGCCGCGCTGACGGACGCAACGCCGCTGGTCCGGGCCGATTCGGCGTTCTACGGGCGTGGCCTGGTCGGCGCCGCGGTCCGGGCCGGTGCCGACGTCTCGGTCACCGTCCGGATGGACAAGGCCGTCAAGGCCGCCATCGCCGCGATCGCCGCGATCGACGACGACGCGTGGACCACCATCGAGTACACCGACGCCATTTTCGACGAGGCCACCGGATCCTGGGTCTCCCGCGCCGAGGTCGCCGAGGTGCCGTTCACCGCGTTCTCCGCCCAGAAG
>NZ_JAANMS010000099.1 GCF_011250565.1 Nocardioides sp. IC4_145 | reverse complement strand
AAGAAGGAGCGCGCGGTCGTGGAGACCGAGCCGGTCACCGGCGCGAACCTCGACGACGCGCTGGACGGCCCGGCCATCTCCGAGGAGGAGCACGAAGTCGTGCTGCGTGAGGAGCGAGCGACCGTCGTCAAGACGGCCGAGCCCGTCGAGCGGGTGCGCCTCGGCAAGGAGACGGTCGTCGACGAGGAGACCGTCACCGAGGACGTGCGCAAGGAGCACATCGAGGTCGAGGGCGACGTCGAGGATCGCCGTATC
>NZ_JAANMS010000010.1 GCF_011250565.1 Nocardioides sp. IC4_145 | reverse complement strand
CCCCCGAGCCGCTCGAGGCCAGCGACGTCCCCCCACGTCGCTGGCCTCGAGCGTCTTCACTCCTCGCCTGAGATCCCCTGCTGCCCGATCGTGTAGCCGAGCTGGAAGCGGGTCTCGGCCTCGAACTCGTTCTTCAGGTCGGCCACGTAGCCGGCGTACGTCCGCGGGCTGACGCCGAGCCGCTTGGCCGAGACCGGGTCGGGGTGGCCCTCGATGAGCATCCGCAGGGTCATCGCCCGCTGCTCGGCGGCGATGTCCTTGAGCATCGTGGCGCTGCGGCTGGTGAAGGGCCGGCCCCGCTCCCAGGAGCGCTCGAAGACGTCGACGAGGTACGCCACGACGGACGGCTCGCGGACGGCGAGCGCCACGCTGAGGTCATCCCCGCTGGGGATGACCGCCACCTGCCGGTCGATGACGATCATCCGGTTGAAGAACTCGTCGAGGGTCCGGACCTCCGCGCCGCGGGCGGTCACTGCGGCGACGTACTCGCGGGTGGTGCTGCTGCGCCGCGCGCTGTGCTGGTAGAGCGTGCGGATCCGCGCCCCGCGCTCGAGCAGGGCGCTGTCGCGCTGCATCCCGACGGCGAGCAGCTTCGGGTCGCGGCCGGCCTGCGGCTGCGCGGTGAGCGCCTCCTCCTGGCACTCCGCGACGAGCGCGGCGAGGAAGGGCTCGATGGCCTCGGCCCGCAGGTAGGTGAACGGGCCGGTCTCGGCCGCCTGCGGCGTACGGCGCCAGGCCTGCCCGAGCGCGGAGAGGGTCGTCAACCAGGCGGCCGACTCCTCCAGCAGCCGGGCGCCCTCGCGGCCCAGCGGCGACACGACGCGGGAGGTCGCGCCGGCGGGGTCCTCGGGCAGCCAGCGGCCGGCCTCGGCGTCGAGGCGCACCAGCCCGAGGTCCAGCAGCAGGTCGAGCGCGCGGCGCACGACGTCCTCGCTGGTCCGGGGGTCGTCGGCGGCCAGTCCGGACTCGGCCAGCAGCTCCTCGTAGAGCGGGGCGGCCACCTGCTCGAAGAGCCGCCGGTCGTGCAGGTCGTGCTCGGCCACGGACCTCCCCTTGCTTCCCTCTGCCCGGCCCCCGAGACCGAGCCCATGCTCCCACACACGCCGAAGGCCCCGTCCGGTGAGGGACGGGGCCTTCGGTCTTGTTCTGGCTGGCTCGGGCTGCTGCCCGGGCGGGTCAGACGCCGAGACGCGCCTTGAGGCCGTCGAGCTCGGTCCAGAGGACGGCCGGCAGGTCGTCGCCGAACTTCTCGAACCACTCCTGGATCTGCGGGATCTCGGCCTTCCACTCCTCCGGGTCGACCGCGAGGGCGGCGCGCAGGGCCTCCTCGGACATGTCGAGGCCGTCGACGTCGAGGGAGCCCGGCGCGGGCACGTGGCCGATCGCGGTCTCCTCCGCGGCCGCCTGGCCGTCGATGCGCTCGACGACCCACTTCAGCACGCGGCTGTTCTCGCCGAAGCCGGGCCACAGAAAGCCGCCCTCGTCGTCGCGGCGGAACCAGTTGACGTAGAAGATCTTCGGCAGCTTCGCCGCGTCGTTGTCCTTGCCGACGGTGATCCAGTGGTTGAAGTAGTCGCCGGCGTTGTAGCCGATGAACGGCAGCATCGCCATCGGGTCGCGACGCACGACGCCGACCGCGCCGACCGCGGCCGCGGTGGTCTCCGAAGAGAGCGTCGCGCCGAGGAAGGTGCCGTGGGTCCAGTCGCGTGCCTCGAAGACCAGCGGGACGGTCGTCTTGCGGCGGCCGCCGAAGAGGATCGCGTCGATCGGGACGCCGCGCGGGTCGTCGTACTCCGCCGCGAGGATGTCGCACTGCTTGATCGGGGTGCAGTAGCGGCTGTTGGGGTGGCTGGAGAGCTCCTCGGAGTCCGGGGTCCACGGCTCGCCCTTCCAGGACGTGGCCTTGGCCGGCGGGTTCTCCAGGCCCTCCCACCAGACGTCGCCGTCCTCGGTGAGCGCGACGTTGGTGAAGACCGAGTTGCCCTTCTCGATGGTCTTCATCGCGTTCGGGTTGGTGTGGTAGTTCGTGCCCGGCGCGACGCCGAAGAAGCCGTACTCGGGGTTGACCGCCCACAGTCGGCCGTCCTCGCCGACCCGCATCCAGGCGATGTCGTCGCCGAGGGTCTCGACCTTCCAGCCGGGGATGGTCGGCTCGAGCATCGCGAGGTTGGTCTTGCCGCAGGCGCTGGGGAAGGCCGCGGCGATGTACTTCACGACGCCCTCGGGGCTGGTGAGCTTGAGGATCAGCATGTGCTCGGCGAGCCAGCCCTCGTCGCGGGCCATGACGCTCGCGATGCGCAGGGCGTAGCACTTCTTGCCGAGCAGCGCGTTGCCGCCGTACCCGGAGCCGAAGGACCAGATCGAGCGCTCCTCGGGGAAGTGCACGATGTACTTGGTGTCGTTGCACGGCCACGCGACGTCCTTCTCGCCCTCGGCGAGGGGGTGGCCGACGGAGTGGACGGCCTCGACGAAGTCGGCGTCGAGCTCCTCCATCCTGCGCAGGACGTTGGTGCCCATGCGGGCCATGACGCGCATCGAGGCGGTGACGTACGCCGAGTCGGTGATCTCGATGCCGAACATCGGGCGCTCGGACTCGAGGTGGCCCATGACGAAGGGGATGACGTACATGGTGCGGCCCTTCATGCAGCCCTCGTAGAGGCCGTTCATGAGGGACTTCATGTCGTCGGGCGCCATCCAGTTGTTGGTGGGCCCGGCGTCCTTCTCGTCGACGGAGCAGATGTAGGTGCGGTCCTCGACGCGCGCGACGTCGATCGGGTCGGAGGCGGCGTAGAAGGAGTTCGGCTTGAGCTGCGGGTTGAGCCGCGTGAAGGTGCCCGTGGACTCGAGCGCTCGGGTCAGCTCGTCCCACTCCTGGTCGTCGCCGGTGCACCAGTGGATGCTGTCCGGCTGCATGATGGCGGCCCACTTCTCGACGAAGTCGGCGATGCCTCGGTGGGTGGTCGGTGCCTGCGTCTCGGCGGTCATGCCTGAAGTTCCGTTCCCTCTCGCGCATTCGCGGTGGTCGCCTCGGGTCGTCCTCGGCGCCGCCGGCCGTCGAGCGTATCGACGGTGTGTCGTGGAGCTGATGTGGATCGCGCGGCCTCGTTGTCGGCGACTTTTGTGAGTGCCCCGGTGGGCGGCACAATGCGCGCCGCCACCTGCGGGTCCGCTGAATGTACCCCCGCCCTCCGGGGCCGAGTATTGGATCGTTCAACGCCTCGTGGGCCACGTCACACCCCGTGCAGGACGGGGTCGAGATTTCGGCTTCGCCGGCCGCGTCGGCTAAGGTCTTCCCTTGTCCGCCGCGAGGTGGACGGGCGCCTGTAGCTCAACGGATAGAGCATCTGACTACGGATCAGAAGGTTTGGGGTTCGAATCCCTACAGGCGCGCAGGACGTGAGCGGCCCCCACCGGCGGTGGGGGCCGCTTCGTCGTTCTGGGGGTCGGTCGGTTTGCGTTCCCTGCGGCCGTCCCGCGTCGCCGGGCTGCCGGGTTACCGCGAACGAGGGATGCGGGAGCATCGCCCCCGTGCGAGAGTCGCGAGGGCCGCGGCGCGGGCCGTCGGCCGCGCGAGGGGAGCAGCGATGCCACAGCACCGACCCGGCCGACGGACCCGACGACGTACGCCGCACCTCGCCGCCGGCGCGGCGGTGCTGGCCGCAGTGGCCGCGCTCGCAGGCACCACCGGGGCGGCACCGCACCCCGACGGTCCGGCGGCGGCCGCCGTCCCGACGGCGCTGGCCGCGACCCCGGTGCTTCGCCTGACCTTCGACGAGCAGGTGTCGTGGCGGTCGGGCTCGGTCGTGCTCGACGGCGCCGGGTCGGCGCGGGGCACGGTGGTCGGCCGAGGCACGCTGACCTCGGTCGGGGGCGGCTCCGGGCGCGGGGTCCGGTACCCGTGCGCGACCTGCGGGCGGGTCGTCGTCGAGGTGCCCGACGACCCGGCGCTCGACCCCGGCACAGGCGACCTCGAGGTGGCCGTGGACGTGCGGATGACCCGGGAAGAGAGTCGGCGGACGATGAACGTCGTGCAGAAGGGCTACTCCAACGAGACCGGCGGCCAGTACAAGCTGCAGGTCGACTACGGCCGGCCCAGTTGTGTCATCAGGTCCAGCCGCGGGCGGGTGCTCGTCGAGGCGACTTCCACGACGGCCGATGTCGCCGACGGCGCCTGGCACCATGTCGCCTGCGTGCGGACCGCGTCCCACGTGTCGGTCCTTGTCGACGGCGTCGTGCGCGCCCGCCGCGCGGCCGTGGCCGGCGTGCTTGCCAACGCCGCGCCCCTGCGGATCGGCGGCAAGAACGCCACCTCCGCCAGCAACGACCAGTACCGCGCCGAGCTCGACGAGGTCACGATCCGCATCGGCGGCTGATCGCCTCCCTCCGTCGCGGGAGCGGGTCCGACCCGATCGGGCACACGACCCCGCCGAGCGGTGCGGTCAGAGCCCGAACTGCGCCAACCAGTCCTGGACCACCGCGATGTCGACCCGCTGGTAGCCACCGATGTAGCGGCAGTTCGCGGTGTAGCCGTAGCTGGTGACGCCGACGATCTGGCCGTCGAGGAGCAGCGGGCCGCCCGAGTCGCCGAAGCACGTGCCACCCGTGCCTGCGTTGTCCTTCTCGTTGCCGTTCGTCTGCAGGACCTGGGGGGTGAGCTTCTGCCCGGGCATGTCGACGTAGCGGCGCACGATCGGGTAGCTCATCGGCGTGGGGGTCTGCGGACCGGAGTCGGCCTTGCGGACCTCGGTGCCGTAGCCGACCGCGCGGAACAGCGTCGAGCGCAGGTCCCGGCGCGGGATCGCGTCGAGCGTGCCCACGGTCGCGATCGGCGTGATGTCGACGCCGGTCACCGGCTCCTCCAGGACGACGACGCCCACGTCGTTCCAGTTGTCCAGGTCGCTGAAGCCGGAGTACGCCGGGTGGGTCTCGCCCTCGCCGGGGAGGAAGCCCGCGGTGGTGATGTCGGCGGCGGTGTACCCGGCGGCGGGGTCGGATGCGACCGGCAGGTCGGCCGGGGGAGCGTCATCGACGAGAGGCTCGAACGTCACCGCGGTCAGCCCCTCCACGCTGTCGGTGCAGTGCGCGGCGGTGAGCAGGACCGTCGGGCTGACGAGCGTGGCCGAGCACCGGTAGCGGGTGCCGTCGTCGTAGAACGTGATGAGAGCGACGCCGGAGTAGCGGTTGGCGGTGTCGACGGTGCCACCGGTGCTCGCGGAGGCGGCGCCGGACGGCGCGACCAGGGCGAGGGCGGTGGCGGCCGTGATGAGCAGGGCAGGGAGACGGGAACGCACGAGGGACCTCCGGGGGACGAGGAACGGGAGCCCAGTGCAGCACGCGTGCGGCGGCCGGCGAATACCCGATTCTGGGGATGCGCGGGAGCGGGGAGCCGTCCAGGGGTGCGGCGGCGACGCAGAGGTGCCACCGTCGGGGGATGACGCACCCGGACCCCTGGATCGTGGGCGCGACCTACCCGCCCGAGCAGTACGTCGCCGCCGAGCCGGAGGCGGCTGCCCGGCTCCGGCGGGCCGACGCGCCAGCAGACCTCGACACGCTGGGTGGCTTCGCCCACTACCTGGCGACCGGCGCCACGACAGACGGGCGTTACGGGTTGTACCGCTGGGACATGGGTCCTCAGCCGGGCGGTCCGGCCCCGCACTTCCACCGCACGATGTCCGAGGCGTTCTTCGTGCTGTCCGGGACCGTCCGCCTCCACGACGGGCGCGGTTGGTCCGACGCCGGGCCGGGGGACTTCTGCCACGTGCCGGAAGGATCGGTCCACGCGTTCCGCAACGAGTCCGGCGAGCCGGCGTCGATGCTCATCCTCTTCACCCCCGGCGCCCCACGCGAGGCCTACTTCGAGGGCCTGGTCGACATGTTCACCTCGGGGCGCGAGGTCAGCCAGGAGGAGTACCTCGACTTCTGCGCCCGACACGACAACCACCTGGTGTGAGGGCGGTAACCCTCTGGCCGGGCCGGTCGTTGGTCCGGCCGTGCGACGTACCCGGACCGCCCGTGCCCTGGCCCTGCTGACGACCGCGCTCCTGGGGGCGACGGTCGCCGTCGCACCACCGGGCGCCGCGGTCCGGGCCGAGGACGGGCCGGGCGTCCACTCGCCGGCGTACGTCGCGCGGGACCTGCAGAACATCGCCGACGCCTACGGCCGGATCACCGGGCCGGGCGGCCAGCTGCGCGACCCGGCGTACCTCCCTGCGCTGGTGCAGCAGGCGTCCGCGACGTCGGTGACGCAGCTCCTCGCGCAGGTCGCGAGCCCGACCCGACTCGCGCTGACCGCGGGCCAGGTCGTGCCCGGCTGGAACGTCGGCAACCCGCTGCGGGCCGGCTGGGAGGGCACCCGCGGGCGGATGCGCGACGTGTCGTTCACCAACCGCTACGGCGCGCTGCTGCGCGGCACGGTGTACCGACCGCTGCCGGGCGCGAAGGACCCCTACACCGGCGCGCCGCTGCGCGGGCCGTTCCCGGGCGTCGTGGTCACGCCGGGGTCGGTGCAGGGGTCGGAGGGGATGTACCGCTGGCTGGCGCAGGACCTCGCCGAGCGTGGGTACGTCGTGCTCACCTACGACGTGCAGGGCCAGGGCCGCAGCGAGACCCTGCCCCACGAGCCGCTGCCCCTGCCGGGGGACCAGGTCGACGCCCTTCCGTTCTGCAACCCCTTCGCGCCGCCCCGGGACCGGGAGGCGCTCGGCTGCCCGGGCGTGCCGTTCCAGCAGGTCTCGAACTTCATCGTCGGCACTGAGGACGCCATCGACTTCTTCGTCTCCACCCCCGCGAAGCCCTACGCCAACCCCGGCTCGGCGGGCACGAGGCCCGACGCGTTCAACCCGTTCTGGCGGCTGTTCGACCGCAGCCCCGACCGGCGTACGGCGACGCCTGGCCGGACCACGCGGCTCGCGATCATCGGCCACTCGATGGGCGCCCGGGCGGTCTCGGAGGTCCAGGGCACCGACGAGCGGGTCGCGACCGTCGTCGCGCTGGACAAGCTGTTCGCCGGAAAGGACGGCGGCACCATCCCGTCGGTGCCGGTCAACGAGACGGTGCCGCGGGTGCCGGCGCTGGCGGTGCAGTCGGAGTACGGGTTCACCGTGGCGCCGTACCTCCTCGCCGCCGGTTCCTCCCTCGTCCCGGCGCCGACGCCGGGCGGCCCGGACCCGAGGCGTGAGCGGCAGGCCGGCTACGACCGCTGGGCCAAGAGCCGTCACGACGCGATGCTGGTCGTGCCGCGCGCCTCGACCCACCTCGACTACACCGACATCCCGCTGGTGCTCCCGGCAAGTCGGCACGGCCAAGCGCTGACCAGCGTCTACGTGCAGCGGTGGCTCGACCGCTACCTCAAGCACCGCGGCGGCCCGCAGGCGCTGCTGAAGCAGTCCTTCCGCTACCTCGAGCCCACCGCCGGCAACGGCCGTCGCGCGATCCGGCTGCAGCGGGACCCGCTGCTGAGCTTCTACTACTGCTCGGCCTACGACCTCGGCCGTGGGGACGACCGTCGCTCCGACGGCGACGTCACCGGTGTCGGTTGCTGAGCACGGGCCCTCCGTACCAGTGCCGCAGCGATCCCGGAGGGTTGTTACCGATCCGTAACCCGTTCTTGGACCTCCGGGTGATCCCCGCTAGGTTGCCGGGGCGGCTCGAGACCGCGGGGCGTTCGGGCGTCCTGCCTTCGTAGCCCGCGATCCGCCCCGGACGCACCACTGGCGTCCGCGTGGTGTCGTGGTGTGCGTCGTCCGGCTGCAGGTGAGCGGTGCCGACGACAGGTCGGCGCCCACGGTGGAGGAGCAGCACCAGGTGCCAGTCATCGAGGCGCACGAGGTCTTCAAGGTCTTCGGACGCCGTCCCGAACGTGCCGTCGACCGGCTGCGGGCCGGCGCGAGCCGCGACGAGCTGCGGGCGGAGGGCTGGACGGCGGCCGTCATCGACGCCTCCTTCGAGGTGTCCGAGGGCGAGATCTTCGTCGTCATGGGCCTCAGCGGCTCGGGCAAGTCCACGCTGATCCGGACGGTCAACGGCCTGCTCCCCCCGACCTCCGGCACGGTCCGGGTGGGCGGGGAGGACCTCACCGCGCTCGACGCCCGCGGCATGCGCCGGGTCCGGCGCGAGCGGGTGAGCATGGTCTTCCAGCACTTCGCGCTGCTGCCGCACCGCACCGTCGGCCAGAACGCGGCGTACGGCCTGAAGATCCGCGGCGTGAACCGCGCCGACCGCGAGCGCCGCGCCGAGCGCGCCCTGGACCTGGTCGGCCTCGGCGGCTGGGGCGGCTCGCTGCCCGGTGAGCTGTCCGGCGGCATGCGGCAGCGGGTGGGCCTGGCCCGCGCGCTCGCCGCCGAGACCGACGTGATGCTGATGGACGAGGCGTTCAGCGCGCTCGACCCGCTCATCCGCCGCGAGATGCAGGACCAGCTCGTCGAGCTCCAGCACGAGCTGGGCAAGACGATCCTCTTCATCACCCACGACCTCAACGAGGCGATGCGGCTCGGCGACCGGATCGCGATGATGCGCGACGGCCGGATCGTCCAGCAGGGCACGGCGGAGCAGATCCTCAACGACCCCGCGAACGACTACGTCGCCCAGTTCGTCCAGGACGTCGACCGCACGCGCGTGCTCACCGCCTCGTCGGTGATGGAGCCGCCGGTCGCGGTCATCGGCGCCGGCCAGGGCCCGCGCGCCGCGCACAAGCTGATCCGGGAGCACCAGCTCGCCGCCGTCATGGTCGTCGACCGGGACCGGCGCCTCCGTGGCGTCGTGACCGAGGCCGCGGCCGCGGAGGCCGTGCGCACCGGGCGCGACGACCTCACGGGGGTGATGGAGGCCGCGATCTCCGTCGGGCCCGACACCGCGGTCGCCGACCTCTTCGGCGCCTCGGCGGACAGCGCCACCGCGCTCGCCGTGATCGACGAGCGCGGGCGCCTGCTCGGGGTGATCCCGCGGGTCACCCTGCTCGCCGCGCTGGGCAGCGGTGCCGGGCCGGAGGCGGCCGAGGCCGCGCACCCGGTGCTCATCGAGGAAGGAGTTCAGGCATGAGCGTCATCGACCAGGCGGTCCTCCCGCTGGCGGCCGAGGACTGGGAGCGCGTGGACGGCGTGCCGCGCATCCCGCTCGGGGACTGGATCCTCGACGGCTTCGAGTGGGTGCAGGACCACCTCGGCGGCGTGCTCGACGCGGTCGCCGACCTCACCGAGACGACCGTCGACGGCCTCACCGACCTCCTCGACGGCCCCGCCCCGCTGGTGACGGCCGCCGTGCTGGCGCTCATCGCGTGGCTGGCCAAGGACTGGAAGCTCGCCCTCGGCTCGTTCGTCGGGCTGGCCGGCATCATCGGCGTCGAGCAGTGGACGAACGCGATGGCCACGCTGTCCCTCGTCCTGGTCGCGACGCTCGTCGCGCTGGTGATCGGCATCCCGCTCGGCGTGCTCGCCGCCCGCTCCGACCGCTTCAGCCGCGTCGTGCGGCCGGTGATGGACCTGATGCAGACCATGCCGGCCTTCGTCTGGCTGGTGCCGGTCGTGATGCTCTTCAGCATCGGGTCGCCCCCGGCGCTCGTCGCGACGGTGATCTTCGCGCTGCCCCCGGCGGTGCGGCTCACCGAGCTCGGCATCCGCCAGGTCGACGCCGAGGTGGTCGAGGCGGGGCACGCGTTCGGCGCGACGCCGCGGCAGATCCTCCGCGAGACCCAGCTGCCGTTGGCCCTGCCCACCGTGATGGCGGGCGTCAACCAGGTGATCATGCTGGCGCTGTCGATGGCCGTCATCGCCGGCCTCGTCGGCGGCGGCGGGCTCGGCGGCGCCGTGACCAGCTCGATCTCGCGGCTCGACATCGGCCTGGGCTTCGAGGCCGGTCTCTCCGTCGTGGTCCTCGCGGTCTACCTGGACCGGGTCACCGCCTCCGCCGGACGGCGTACGCCGGGACAGCGCGGGCGTGCCCGCGCCCTGCTCGCCCGGCGCCGCGCCACCGCGGACGCCGCCGGCCGCACGCCCGCACCCGCCGTCGACGGCCCGGGTGCCCCTGCGGCGGCGGAGCCGGAGGACGCCCGGGCCTGACCGCACCTCCACCAAGCCACCCGGCGGGACCGCACAGCCCGCCGGAGTCTCGGGGCCCGGTCGACCGGGCAGACACGTGCACGACGAGAGGAACGACGAATGAACAGCAAGCGGGCACTGCGCCGGGCCGTCGCGACGGCCAGCCTCCTCACCCTGGGGGCGACGGCGACCGCGTGCGGCTCCGACGACGCATCCGACGACGACACCACCGCCGGAAGCGGCGGCGGGGACAAGACGATCAACCTGGGGATCATCCCTTCCTGGACCGACGGGCTGAGCACCGCCCACCTGTGGAAGAACGTGCTCGAGGACGAGGGCTACACGGTCGAGATCACCGAGATCTCCGAGGCCGCGCCGCTCTACACCGGCGTCGCCAACGGCGACATCGACGTCTACCCCTCGGCCTGGCCCCAGGTCACCCACGAGGCCTACATGGAGCAGTTCGGGGAGGACCTCGAGGACCTCGGCGCCTACTACGAGGGCGCCAAGCTGACCTTCGCGGTGCCGGAGTACAGCGACCTCACCTCGATCGCCGACCTCCAGGGCAAGGCCTCGGAGTACGACGGCGAGATCATCGGCATCGAGCCGGGCGCCGGGCTGACCAAGGTCACCAAGGAGTCGGTCATGCCGGCGTACGGCCTGGACGAGGAGTTCGAGCTCGTCGAGTCCTCCACCACGGCGATGCTCGCCGAGCTGCGCAAGGCGACCGACGCGGAGGAGCCGATCGTCGTCACCTTGTGGAAGCCGTTCTGGGCCAACTCCGAGTTCCCGGTCAGGGACCTCGAGGACCCCGAGGGCGCGCTGGGTGAGGCCGAGACGCTGAACGCGATCGCCACCGCCGGCTTCTCCGAGGAGCACCCGGAGGTCGCCGAGATGATGGGCAACCTGACCCTCGACGACGACCAGTACGGCTCGCTGGAGAACCTGGTCGTCAACGAGTACGGCGAGGGCCGCGAGGACGAGGCCGTCGAGGCCTGGCTCGAGGAGAACCCCGACGTGCTGGAGGCGCTGCAGGGCTGACCACCCGACGTACGCCGCGGGCCCCGCCGATCCTCGGCGGGGCCCGCTGTGCGTTCCGGGGCGTCCGGGGCGCCTGGGCGCGTCCTCGTCAGCCGAGCACGGCCGGCAGCGTGTGGAAGCCGCGCAGGATGCGGGTGTCGCGACGGGTGGCCCCCGGGGTCAGCCGCAGGTCGGGGAACCGCTCGGTCACCCGCTGGAGCCCGACCTGGCCCTCCATCCGCGCCAGCGCGGCGCCGAGGCAGAAGTGCCGGCCGGCGGAGAACGACACGTGGTCGGCGGCGTTCTCCCGGGTGACGTCGAAGCGGTGCGGGTCGGCGAAGACCTCGGGGTCCCGGTTGGCGCCGGCCAGCAGCGTGGTGACCACGGCGCCCCGCGGGACGCGCGTGCCGGCGATCTCGGTGTCGCGGACGACCGTGCGGCCGGTGAGCAGGACCGGCGGGTCGTGGCGCAGCACCTCCTCGACGGCGTTCGGCCAGCGGTCGGGGTCGGCGGCCAGGAGAGCGCGCTGCTCGGGGTGCTCGTGGAGCAGCGCGATGCCGTTCGAGAGCAGGTTGACGGTCGTCTCGAAGCCCGCCGCCAGCACCAGCCCGGCGGTGGCGATCAGCTCCTTGTCGGTGAGCGCGACGCCGTCGTCGTCGCGGGCGGCGACCATCTGGCTGAGCAGGTCGTCGCCCGGGTCGCGGCGCTTGGCCTCGATGTGCTCGACCAGCCAGCGCTCGAACGAGGACAGGGCGCGCTCGACGGTGCGGAACCGGCCCCAGGACAGCCCGAGGTCGAGGCTCGGCGCCGCCGCGGTGCCGAACTCCAGGACGGTGTGCCGCTCGGAGTCCGGGACGCCGAGGATCTCGGCGATGACGGTCACCGGCAGCAGCGCGCAGTACGCCTCGACCAGGTCGACCGGCCGGCCCTCCCGGGCCTGCTGCTCCAACGAGGTGAGCAGGTCGTCGGCGATCTCCTCGGTCCGGTCGCGCAGTCGCTGGACGGCCTTGACCGAGAAGACCCGGGTGACGAGCTTGCGCATCCGGGTGTGGTCCGGCGGCTCGGTGACCAGCAAGGACGGCGGCGTGAGCGGGCCCATGGGGGTCGTCCGGTGCGCCCACGTGCCGAGCCGGCCCAGCGGCCCGGCGCCGGTGCCGAGGTCGACGCCGGCGCGGACGTCGGGGTTGGCGAGCACCTCGCGGACGACGGGGAGGTTCGCGGTGACGTAGGCGTAGCGGGAGCGGTGGATGGGCCCCTGGGCGCGGATCGCGTCGAAGAGCTCGATCGGCGCGTCCGCGCTGGTGCTCGAGGCGACGAGGAGCTGCCCGTGCAGGTCGCCGCGGCGGGCCGCCGCGCCCATGACGGTCCGGGGCAGCGCGTGGGCCAGCCCCCAGCGGACGGCCGGGCGGGCGGCGGAGCGCAGGGCCTCGGTCGTGCGCGCGACCGGCCGGGGCGTGGTGCGGAGCAGCACGGAGTCCTCCTGGAGGGACGGGGGCGGATACCGGGCGGTATCCGATACCTTCGAGTATCGTCCCGGGTCATGTCAACGGGACCGACGGCGCTGCCGGCGGCGGCACGGCGCCGCCCGCCGCGGGACGAGGTACGCCGCGCGCTGCTCGACGCCGCGGCCCGGACGTTCGCCCGGCAGGGCATCGACGGGGCCAGCCTCGACGACGTGGCGGCCGCCGCGGGGTTCACCAAGGGCGCGGTCTACTCCAACTTCGGCAGCAAGGAGGGCCTGGTCGCGGCGCTCGTCGACGACCGCGTCTCGGCGTACCTCGACCTCGGCCTCGCCGCCGTCGACGACCCCGCCGCGACGCTCCCGGAGCGCGCGCGGGCGCTCGGCGACCGGCTGACCGCCGCGAGCGACGAGCAGCACGACTGGCACCTGCTCTTCCTCGAGCTGTGGCAGCGCGCCGTCCGCACCGGCCGGACCGACGACTCCTTCGTCCGGCGCCACGGCGAGCTGCGCGCCGCGGTCGCCGAGGCGGTCGCCGCCCACGCCGAGCAGGCCGGGGCCGAGCTGCCCCTGCCGGCGGCGTCGGTCGCGACGCTGCTGCTGGCGCTGTCGAACGGGCTGGCGATCGAGCGGATGACCGACCCCGCCGCGGTGCCCGACGACCTCATGGGCCGGGTGCTCGCGCTGCTGGTCGGCGGCGGGACCGGACCGGACCAGCGCTGACCTGGGGGTTTGTGCGGCCGGAGGGTCGGGCACCAGCCCGTCATCCCCGAGAAAGGTGAACCATGAACACTCGCACCATCGCCGTCATCGCCCTGATCATCGCCGTCATCGTCCTGGCCCTGCTCGTCCTCTGACCGCCTCGCTGACGGCCGTCCGCCTGGGCGGCCGACCCGACCGCCCCCTGCTGGTCCTCGGCCCGTCGCTCGGCACGTCGGCGAATTCGCTGTGGGGCGAGTGCGCCCGCCACCTCGCCCGCGACTTCCAGGTCGTGGCCTGGGACCTGCCGGGGCACGGCACCAACCGCGCCGCCGTCGAGGAGCCGCTCACCGTGGCGGGCCTCGCCGGCGGCGTGCTCGACCTCGTCGACACCATGTCCCAGGGGTTGCACGCCCCTTCGTTCCACTACGCCGGCGACTCCGTCGGAGGGGCCGTCGGGCTCCAGCTGCTGCTCGACGCGCCGCACCGGGTCGAGTCCGCGGCTCTGCTCTGCACCGGCGCGCGGCTCGGCGCGCCGGCGCTGTGGGCCGAGCGCGCGGCGGTGGTCCGCGAGCGCGGCACCGAGGCGCTCGTGGAGACCTCGACCCGCCGCTGGTTCGGGCCGGGGTTCGTCGAGCGCGATCCCGAGCGTGCCTCCGCGCTGCTCCGGGCGCTGACCGAGGCCGACGACGAGGCGTACGCCGTGGTGTGCGGCGCGCTGGACCGCTTCGACGTGCGCGACCGGCTGCGCGCCGCGGAGGTCACGGTCCCGGTGCTGGCGGTGGCCGGCTCGCACGACGTACCCACCCCGCCCGGCCTGCTGCGCGAGCTCGCCACCCTGACCGGCGGTGCCTTCGTCGAGCTCGACGGCGTCGGCCACCTCGCTCCCGCCGAGGCGCCTGAGGAGGTCGCCCGGCTCGTCCGCGAGCACGCCCTCGGCCCCGAGGAGGACGTCCCGCCGCCGGAGGTCGACGACCTCGCGGCGGCCGTCCGCGCCGTCCGCGCCACAGGCATGACGGCCGCGGACGTCGAGGCGCTCGTCCGGCGGGTGCTCGCGGAGTAGCCCGCCTGCCACACTCGGCACCATGACCGAGGACCGCCCGATCGAGTACTGGTTGACCGACATGGACGGCGTCCTCGTGCACGAGGAGGAGCCGATCCCGGGCGCGAGCGACTTCCTGGAGGCGCTCAGGGCGTCGGGCCGGAAGTTCCTCGTCCTCACCAACAACTCGATCTACACCCCGCGCGACCTGCGCTCGCGGCTGCTCGCCAGCGGCATCGACGTGCCCGAGGAGTCGATCTGGACCTCGGCGCTGGCCACCGCGCAGTTCCTCGCCGACCAGCGTCCGGCCGGACGGGCCTACGTCGTCGGCGAGGCCGGGCTGACGACCGCCCTGCACGACATCGGCTACGTGCTGACCGACCACGACCCCGACTACGTGGTGCTCGGCGAGACCCGGACCTACTCCTTCGAGGCGATCACCCGGGCGATCCGGCTCATCGACGCCGGGGCACGGTTCATCGCGACCAACCCCGACCCGAGCGGGCCGAGCCAGCAGGGCAAGCTGCCCGCGACCGGCTCCGTCGCGGCGCTGATCAGCACCGCGACCGGTCGCTCGCCGTACTTCGTCGGCAAGCCGAACCCGCTGATGATGCGCTCGGCGCTCAACCGGCTCGACGCGCACTCGGAGTCGGCGGTGATGATCGGCGACCGGATGGACACCGACGTCGTCAGCGGCCTCGAGGCCGGCCTGCGGACCGTGCTCGTGCTGACCGGGTCGACCCGGCCCGAGCAGGTCGAGACGTTCCCGTACCGCCCGACCCGGGTGGTCGACTCGATCGCCGACCTCGTCGACCTGGCCCGCGGTCAGACCCTGCCGCCGCCGCCGACGGACTGACGGAGGCGAGGGCGGGCTGGCGGAGGCGAGGGCGGGCTACGTCGCGGCGGCTGCGGCCCGTCCGGCGACGCGGCCGGAGAAGAGGCAGCCCCCGAGGAACGTCCCCTCCAGCGCGTTGTAGCCCATCATCCCGCCGCCGCCGAAGCCGGCGACCTCGCCCGCGGCGTACAGGCCGGGGTACGGCGTGCCGTCCGCGCGCAGGCAGCGACCGTCGAGGTCGGTCTCGAGGCCGCCGAGGGTCTTGCGGGAGAGGATGTTGAGCCGCACGGCGATGAGCGGGCCGGCGGCGCGGTCGAGCAGCTTGTGCGGCCGGGCGACGCGGATGAGCTTGTCGCCGAGGAAGGTCCGGGCGCCGTGGATCGCGGTCACCTGCGCGTCCTTGCTGAAGGTGTTGTCCATCTCCCGGTCGCGCGCCTCGACGATGCTGCGGACGCGGGCGGCGTCGATCGGCGGCACGTCGTCGTCGCCGATCCGGTTCATGCCGGTGACGAGCTCCTCGAGGGTGTCGGCGACGACGAAGTCCTCGCCGTGCTGCTTGAACGCCTCGACCGGTCCGGCCGCGCCCTTCTTGACCCGCGAGAGCAGCAGCCTGACGTCCTTGCCGGTGAGGTCGGGGTTCTGCTCGGAGCCCGACAGTGCGAACTCCTTCTCGATGATCCGCTGGGTCAGCACGAACCAGGAGTAGTCGTGGCCGGTCGCGCGGAGGTGGCGCAGCGTGCCGAGCGTGTCGAAGCCGGGGAAGCACGGCGCCGGCAGCCGGTTGCCCTCGGCGTCGAGCCACAGGGACGACGGGCCGGGCAGGATCCGGATGCCGTGGTTGTCCCAGATCGGGTCCCAGTTGCGCAGGCCCTCGACGTAGTGCCACATCCGGTCGGGGTTGACGACGTTCGCGCCGGCGTCCTGGGTGATCCGCAGCATCCGACCGTCGACGTGCGCGGGCACGCCCGCGACCATCCGCCTCGGCGGGGTGCCGAGCCGCTCCGGCCAGTTGCGGCGCACGAGGTCGTGGTCGCCGCCGATGCCGCCGCTCGTCACCACGACCGCCGACCCGTGGGCCTCGAAGTCCCCGACCACCGTGCGGCTGCTCGGGCGGCCGCGGTCGACGTCGGTGGGCGCCAGCAGCGAGCCGCGTACGCCGACGGCCGCTCCGCCCTCGACGAGCAGCCCGTCGACGCGGTGGCGGAACGCGAGCCGGATGCGTCCGGCCGCGACGTGCTCGCGCACCCGCCGCTCGAACGGCTCGACGACGCCCGGGCCGGTGCCCCAGGTGATGTGGAAGCGGGGGACCGAGTTCCCGTGGCCGCCGGCCGTGCCGTCGCCGCGCTCGGCCCAGCCGACGACCGGGAAGAGGCGGTGGCCCATCTGCCGCAGCCAGGAGCGCTTCTCGCCGGCCGCGAACTGCAGGTACGCCTCCGCCCACGCGCGCGGCCAGCGGTCCTCGGGCCGGTCGAACTGCGCACTGCCGAACCAGTCCTGCCGGGCCAGCTCGAGGCTGTCCTTGACGCCCATCCGGCGCTGCTCCGGGCTGTCGACGAGGAAGAGCCCGCCGAGGCTCCAGAACGCCTGGCCGCCGAGGTTCTGCCCGCCCTCCTGGTCCAGCAGCAGCACGCTGCGGCCGGCGTCCGCGGCCTCGGCCGCCGCCACCAGGCCGGCGAGGCCGGCGCCCACGACGACGAGGTCGGCCCGCAGGTCTCCCGGAGCTCCGCTCATGCGCCCATGGTGGCCGACGGCGCCGACGCAGTGGTCGACCGGGTCGGCCGCCGGGCGGGCGCGGCGCCGGCCGGCGCGGGCAGCGTCGCCCGAGGCACCCCTGGCCCGTTCGGGCCATGCCGAGGGGAAGGCGGATAGTCCGTTGTGACCAGCGATGACGGCGGCGCCTGACCTGTTCGGGAAAGGCCGCGGACGAGTTCCCCCGCCGTTCACCGGGGGAGCGGCATCCGTTCCTCAGTGGTCTCCAGCATTCGAGCCGCGCGGTCACCCCGGCCGCGCGTCCCAGCAGAGCAGGACCACCCGTGACCACCCTCCCGATGCCCGGCGCGCCGGACGACGTCCGTCCCCGCCGCATCTCCCGCCGTTCCACCGGAGCGGACGCGGTCTTCGAGCACGCGAGCCGCGCCGTCGGTGCCTCGGTGCTCGTCGTGACCGGCGGCGTCGGTGTGTTCCTCGCCTGGCAGGCGTACCCGACCCTCGACCGCTACGGCTGGTCCTTCTTCACCGAGGTCCAGTGGCAGCCGGAGGCCGACGTCGTCGGCATCGCGGCCGTCCTCGCCGGCACGGCCGCGGTCGCGCTCGTCGCCATGATCTTCGCCTTCCCCCTCGCCCTGCTGACGGCGCTCTACATCAGCGAGTACGCACCGGCCCGGATCCGCGCGACCCTGGTCTCGCTCGTCGACCTCATGGCCGCGATCCCCTCGATCGTCTACGGCCTCTGGGGCTTCTCGCTGGTGATGCCGCACGCCGCCGAGCTCGCGCTGTGGCTGCACCGCAACCTCGGGTGGATCCCCTTCTTCGACGTCCGCGGCTCGGACCCGGACGCCGCGGTCTGGGACGCCAGCCGCTACACCGCCAGCGCGTTCTGCGCCGGCATCGCGGTGGCGGCGATGGTGATGCCGATGGCGTGCGCGGTGATGCGCCAGGTCTTCTCCCAGACCCCACCGGGGGAGAAGGAGGCCGCGCTGGCGCTGGGCTCCACCCGCTGGGGGATGATCCGCACGGTCGTCCTGCCCTTCGGTCGCGGCGGCATCATCGGTGGCACGATGCTCGGCCTGGGCCGGGCACTGGGCGAGACCATCGCGGTCTTCCTCATCGTCTCCCCGGCGTTCGAGCTGAAGTGGAACGTCCTGGAGATCGGGACCAGCACCGTCAGCGCCCTGATCGCCGGGCGCTTCGGCGAGGCGAGCGACGCGCAGCTCTCCGCCCTCCTCGCCGCCGGCTTCGTGCTCTTCCTCATCACCCTGGTCGTCAACACGCTGGCGGCCGTCGTGGTCGCGCGCAGCCGCTCCGGAGCGGGGACCGACGCGTGACCGCGACCGTCCAGCCGGCGACCTCGGCAGCCCCGGCAGCCCCGGCAGCCCCGGCAGAGCCCATCCCCGGCACCCACATCGGGTCGACGCCGATGACCGCGGGCGGGGCGTACGCCGGCACGACCCACCTGCCGACGTACGACGACGCCGTCGCGCCGGCCGTGCCGCGGGCCAGCCTGGGGCGGCTCAGCCCCGACGAGCGGTTCCTCCGCGTCGGCCCGTGGGTCGCGGCGCTCGCCCTGGCCTGGCTGGTGACCCAGCGGCTGCTGCCGATGGCCGGCCTGCCCTGGTTCGTCGTCGTGTGGTTCGGGCTCGGCCTCGCCCTGACCGCCACCGCGGCCGCCATGACGGGCGGATCGACGGAGGTCCGCGACCGGCTCGCGGAGGCGGTCGTCACCGGTGGCGCCCTGGTCGTCGCCGGCGTCCTGGTGACCACCGTCTACGACGTGGTCTCGCAGGGCTGGCGCCCGCTCACCCACCTCAACTTCCTCGTCGACGACATGGCCGGGGTCGGCCCCAAGGACGCCTTCGACCGCGGCGGCGTCGCCCACGCGATCGTCGGCTCGCTGATCCAGCTCGGGATCGCCCTGGTGATCACCCTGCCGCTCGGCATCGGCACCGCGGTGTTCATGACCGAGGTGGGTGGCCGGTTCGCCACGGTCGTGCGCACCGTGGTCGAGGCCATGACCGCGCTGCCCTCGATCGTGGCCGGCCTGTTCATCTACACCGTGCTCATCCGCACGCTCGGCTACCCCCGCTCGGGGTTGGCCGCCGCGCTCGCGATCGCGGTGATGATGCTCCCGATCATCGCCCGCGCCGCCGACGTCGTGCTGCGGGTCGTGCCGTCGGGCCTGCGGGAGGCGAGCCTGGCGCTGGGTGCCAGCCGCTGGCGGACGGTCTGGTGCGTCGTGCTGCCCACCGCCCGCCCGGGCCTGGCGACCGCCGTCATCCTCGGCGTCGCGCGCGGCATCGGCGAGACCAGCCCGGTGCTGCTGACGTCGGGCGCGGCGGCCTTCCTGGTCACCGACCCCACCGACGGCGCGATGAACTCCCTGCCGCTCTACATCTTCTCGCTGGTGCGCTCCGGCGAGCCCACCGCGATCACCCGGGCGTACGGCGCTGCCGCGGTGCTGCTCGGCCTGGTGCTGCTGCTGTTCGTGGTCGCGCGCCTGCTCGCCCGGCCGCGTGGCACCAAGTCCTCGCTCCGGTCCCGCGTCCTCACCCGCCTGCGCCAGGCCCCGTCCATCTCCCAGGAGCACCGTTGAACACCGCTCGTCGCGCGATCCCGCGCTGGACCCGCACGTGGGTCGCCGTCCTCCTGGCCCTCGGCTCCGTGGCCACCCTGCCCGGCACCGCCTCCGCCGCGGCCTACGCCCAGATCGAGGGCACCGGCTCCACCTGGTCGGAGCTGATCGTCCAGCAGTGGATCTCCGACGTCGACAGCAACGGCATGAAGGTCGTCTACACCGGCGGCGGCTCGTCCAAGGGCCGCAAGGACTTCGCTCAGGCGAGCACCGACTTCGCCATCTCCGAGATCCCGTACCAGGGCGTCGACGAGGCGGGCAACGCCGACACCAGCAACGGGCGGGAGTTCGCCTACCTGCCGGTCGTGGCGGGCGGGACGGCCTTCACCTACCAGCTCAAGGTCGGGGACCAGCTGGTGCGCAACCTGCGGCTGTCGGGCGAGACGATCGCCAAGATCTTCACCAACCAGATCACCAACTGGAACGACCCGGCGATCGCCGAGGACAACAACGGCCGGTCGTTCCCGTCGCTGCCGATCACCCCGGTCGTCCGGTCGGACGGGTCGGGCACCACCGCGCAGTTCACGACCTGGATGGACCACCAGTACCCCTCGATCTGGCGGCCGTTCTTCGGCCGCTCCGGGCTGACGTCCTACTACCCGCGCAAGGGCCGCGCGGTCGGCCAGGCCGGCTCGGACCAGGTCATGAACACCATCGCCGGCTTCGCGGGCAACGGGAGCATCGGCTACGTCGAGTACTCCTACCCGGTCAACAAGGACTACCCGGTCGTCAAGGTCCTCAACAAGGGCGGCTACTACGTCGAGCCGACGCAGTACAACGTGGCGGTCGCGCTGACCAAGGCGCGCATCAACCAGGACAAGAGCTCCCAGCTCTACCTGACCCAGGTCCTCGACGGCGTCTACACCGCGACCGACCCGCGCGCCTACCCGCTCTCCTCGTACAGCTACATGGTCATCCCGACCGGCCGGAACGACCCGCGCATGTCGACCGCGAAGCGGCAGACGCTCGCCGACTTCCTGTACTACTCGCTGTGCTCGGGCCAGTCCAAGGCCGGTCCGTACGGCTACTCGCCCCTGCCGCTCAACCTCGTGCAGGCGGGCTTCCAGCAGATCGCCAAGCTCAAGCAGGCCGACAGCGCGGTCGACCTCACCTCGCGCGACGTGAAGTCCTGCAACAACCCCACCTTCGACGGCAAGAACCTCGCCGGCAACAAGCTGGCCCAGATCGCGCCGCAGCCGGCGGCGTGCGACAAGGTCGGAGCCGGCCCCTGCGGCACCGCGACCGGCACGGGCACCCCGTCGACCGACGACCCCGGGGCCGCGGGCGGCGGCGAGGGCGGCGGCCCCGCCGCGGGCGGCGGCACCGCGGGCGGGGGAGGAGCCGGGGGCGCCGGAGGCACGGCCGGTGGCAGCGTCGGAGCGCCCGGCGGTGACGCCGCGCCGGTGATCGACCCCGAGACCGGCGCGGTGGTCGGCGGCGACGTCGCGGCCACCTCCGCGGACGGTGCTGCGATCTACGCGAACCCCACGGAGCTGGTCGCCGGCCGGGCGGCCGACACCCAGGCGTTCGGCTGGCTGGCCGCCGTCGAGCTCATCGCGCTGGTCCTGCTCCCCGGGCTGTACGTCGCCTCGCTCAAGCGCCGCCGGAGCGTGCGGTGAGCGCGCGCCGAGCCCTCGCCGCGCTGGCCGCGCTGGGGATCGCGGCACTCGGGCTCGCGGTGCCGGCGGAGGTCGCGGGCCCGGCGCAGGCCGCACCGGCGCAGGCCGCACCGGCTCGGGCCGCCGCCGAGGGTGACGACGGCTACCGGGCGACCAGGGAGCTGACCCGCGTCTTCGCGAACGCCGACGGCACGACGTACTCCTTCCCCACCTACCGGGTGACCGTCACCGCCGACAAGACCGAGAACCTGCGCGGCCGGCAGCGGATCCGGATCAGCTGGAAGGGCGCCCAGCCGAGCGGCGGTCGTGCCAGCAACCCCTACGGCGAGAACGGCCTGGCGCAGGAGTACCCCGTCGTCGTCCTGCAGTGCCGCGGCGTCGACGGGGCGTCGGTCCCCGTTGCCAAGCGGGTCCGCCCGGAGACGTGCTGGACCGCCTCGGTCGCCCAGCGCTCGCAGGTGAGCCGCTCGGAGGGCGAGGCCACCTGGCGCCACGACCTGTACGCCGACGACGCGGCCAAGCAGCGCACGTCCGGCGTCACGCCGTTCCCCGGCGCGCAGGAGTGCCCGACCGCGGACATCGAGCCCTACGCCACCCGCCTGACGCCGTTCGTGGCGCGCGGTGGGCGGACCCACCTGGCCTGCGACGCCGCGCACATGGCGCCCGAGGCGGCCGTCGGCGCGGCCTTCCCGCCGGCCGAGATCGCGGCGTTCACCGAGGCGAACGGCACCGGCAGCGTGCAGCTCGAGGTCCGCAGCGAGACCGAGAACGAGTCCCTGGGCTGCAACCACCGGGTCGCCTGCTCCGTCGTCGTCATCCCGATCGTCGGGCTGAGCTGCGACGCGCCGTCCCAGCCGCCCACCGCCGGGGACCAGGCGTGCCGCAAGGGCGGTCGCTTCGCCCCCGGCTCCAGCAACTTCAGCGGCGAGGGCATCGACCAGGCCGTGGGCCCGGCGCTGTGGTGGTCGGAGTCGAACTGGCGCAACCGCTTCACGATCCCGATCACCTTCGGCCTGCCCCCGGACACCTGCGACATCCGCGACCCCCGTCCGCCGACGGGCTTCTACGGCTCGGAGCTCCTGGCCCAGGCCGCCACCCAGTGGGCGCCGGCGTACTGCCTGGCCGAGGACCGGTTCAAGTTCCAGCTCAACCAGATGTCCGACGAGGCCGGCTTCGCACTGATGTCCTCTGGCGGCGGCGTGGCCGCCGCGGTCTCCTCGGAGCACGAGCGTCGCGGCAGCGACCCGGTCGGCTACGCGCCGACCGCGGTGACCGGCTTCTCCATCGCCTACGTGGTCGACGAGCCCGACAACGGCGGCGAGCGGACCCGGCTGAGATTGAACGCGCGGCTCCTGGCCAAGCTCCTCACCCAGAGCTACCTCGGCTCCGACCTCGGCCGGGGACACCCCGGCATGGCCGGCAACCCGCTCGCGATCATGAACGACCCCGAGTTCCAGGAGCTGAACCCCGGGCTCAGCACCACCACCCAGGAGGCCGGCGCGACGCTCCTGTCGCTCTCGGAGTCCTCCGACGTCGTCGAGCAGCTCACGGCGTACATCGCCGCCGACCCGGACGCCCGCGCCTTCGTGTCCGGCAAGGCCGACCCGTGGGGGATGAAGGTCAACCCCGAGTACGAGGACATCGAGCTGCCCCGCTCGGAGTGGCCGCTGCTCGACACCTACGTGCCGGCGACGGAGAACACCTGCCGCAAGGAGAACCCGGCCGTCTACTTCACCCAGCTGGCCGCGCCGGTCACGGCCCTCCGCAAGATCTCCGAGGCCCTGCTCGACGCCTGGCCCAACGTCCAGACCCGCTGCGAGCTCGACGCCTCGACCCAGCAGTACAAGCTCGGCCGGGTCGACCGGCAGTCCTTCGGGTCGCGGTTCCTGCTGGGCGTGACGAGCCTGGGCGACGCCGCGCGCTACGGCCTGCGCTCGGCGGCGCTGCAGACCCGGCCGGGGACGTACGTCGCGCCGAGCGACGCCTCGCTCGGGGCCGCCGTCCGGCTGGCCCGCCAGGAGCGACCCCGCGCACCGTTCGTGCTCGACCAGGCCGACGTCCGCAAGGCCGGGTCGGCCTACCCCGGCACGATGGTCGTCTACACCGCCGCCCGCCTGCGGAACCTCCCGAAGGCCGACGCGGCGAAGGTCGCGCAGTTCATCCGCGTGTCGACCACCGAGGGCCAGCGGCGCGGGAGCGGCAACGGCGAGCTGCCCGAGGGCTTCCTCCCGATCCGCCGGACCGGCGTCACCGCGAAGCTCTTCGCCTCCGCCCAGGACGTCGCCGACGCCGTGGCCGCCCAGCGTGCCCCGGCCGGCGGGGACGGCCCGGGCGGCGGAGGCCCCGGCGGCCCCGGTGGCGACACCTCCGGCGGGCCGGCCGGCGGCAGCGGCGGGGGCGTGCCGGGCGGCGACGTGCCCTCCGCCGAGCTCCCGGCCGAGGAGGCCGCGCCGGGCGCCGACGTGGAAGCCCAGCCGACCGCCGTCCCGGCCATGCCGGGGACGGAGCCGGTCTCCTCCCGCCTCGGCGGGGGCCTCCTGCCCGCGCTGGTGCTCGTCGGGCTCCTGGCCGTGGCGGGCGCGGGCGGGCTGCGCTTCTTCGTGCGGGTGCCGCGATGAGCGCGCCCACGGTCGGCCCGACGACCGCCCCGACGACCGGTCCGACGGCCGGTCCGACGACCGCCCCGTCGCGACCGCGCGCACCTCGTCGCGCGCCGAGACCGGCGACGCGGCCCGACGAGCGCGTCGCCCCGCTCGCCTCGGCCCTGACGATGCTCGCGCTGGTGTGCCTGTGGCCCGCGGCCCAGCTGCTGTTCCTCGGCTCCCTCACCCACGAGCGCGCCCAGGAGCTGCTCTACCGGGACCTCCGCACCCAGCTCGCCGCCGCCACCGCGCCCGTCGGCCCGGTCGTGCCGGCCGGCGATCCCGTCGCGCTGGTGCGCATCCCGCGGCTCGGGCTCGAGGAGGTCGTGATCGAGGGGACCGCGTCCGGCGACACGACCGCCGGCCCGGGTCACCGGCGCGACACCGTGCTCCCCGGGCAGGTCGGCACCTCGGTGGTCTACGGCCGCGCGGCGACGTACGGCGGGCCCTTCCGGGACCTGCCGGAGCTGCGCGTCGGTGACGCCGTCGAGGTGACCATGGCGCAGGGCTCGGTGACGTTCGACGTCATCGGCCTGCGGCGCGCCGGTGACCCGCTGCCGCCCCCGGCAGCGGCCGGCGCCGCCCGCCTCACGCTCGTGACGGCCGAGGGGGACGGCCGGTTCGGGGCGGTCCGTCCGCGCGACGCCGTCTACCTCGACGCCGAGGCGGCCGAGGGCTTCCCCGCGCCGCCGGGACGGCCCACGGCGGTGCCGGACTCCGAACGGGCGCTCGCCAGCGACCCCGCCGCGCTCCCGCTCCTCGCGCTGCACCTGGCGGTGCTCGTCGCGCTCGTCCTCGGCGTCCTCGCCGCCCGCCAGCGGTGGTCGACCGCCGTCGTCTGGCTCGTCGCCTGCCCCCTCGCCCTCGCCGTGTCGTGGGCGACCACCGACGTGGCCGTCCGGCTCCTGCCGAACGTCCTCTGACCCATCCACCCACCCACCACCACCTGCACCACCTCAAGAAAGCGATGTGGAGATGTCTGTACGCACGTCCCTCGCCGGCCTCGCGGTCGCGGCCCTCACCGGCTCGACCCTCCTGGTCACGGCCACCCCGGCGACCGCTGCCGTGGACCCCGACGACACGACGTTCACGCCGGTCGCCGCGGACCTGGTCGGCGTCGGCTCCGACACCAGCCAGCACGCCATGAGGCTGCTCGCCGACGGGTGGAACGCCACGTCGCCGGCGGCCCGCCTGGCGTCCTTCGCCGCGACCGGCGGCGGGGACATCACGCTGCCCTCCGGCGCGATCAAGCGGCCCAACGGCTCCGGTGCGGGCAAGGCGCTGCTCTACGGCGCCGGCAACAACGCCGACAT
This sequence comes from Nocardioides sp. IC4_145, assembly GCF_011250565.1. Classification (GTDB taxonomy): domain Bacteria; phylum Actinomycetota; class Actinomycetes; order Propionibacteriales; family Nocardioidaceae; genus Nocardioides. Next base: position 70,191 of record NZ_JAANMS010000010.1, on the reverse strand, counting down.
CGACTTCGCCCGGTCCTCCTCCGGCCCCTCGACCGCCGAGGTCCAGGCCGGCCTGCAGAACTTCCCGTTCGCCCTCGACACCCTGGTCATGGCGGTCTCCGGCAACACGGCGTCGAACGCGCCCGCGTCGCTGACCAAGGACCAGATCGTCGACATCTACGACGGGACCGTCACCAACTGGTCGCAGGTCGGCGGCAAGGACGGCATCATCAAGCCGCTCATCCCGCAGGCCGGCTCGGGCACCCGCAGCTTCTTCACCTCCCAGCTGCAGGCCGCCAACGGCGGCGTCGCGGTGACCCTCGCCAAGTCCGTGGCCGAGGTGCAGGAGCACGACGACACCGCGGTCAAGGGCGACCCGAACGCCGTGGCGCCCTTCTCCGAGGGCCGCGCCGGCCTGCTCGGGAAGACCCTGCGCCTGCAGTCCGGCTTCCGCGCCGACCGCGCCCTCTACAACGTCGTGCGCGGCGCGGACCTCGGCACCGCAGCCGTGCAGGGCCTCTTCGGCGAGAACGGCTACCTGTGCTCCTCCGACGCCCGTGGGCTGATCGAGCGCGCCGGCTTCAAGCAGCTGGCCACCCCGGCCCGCGGCGGCGCCTGCGGCCAGGCCACCCAGAGCGCCACCAGCAACTTCACCCTCAACGAGGCCGTGGAGACCACGCTGGCGCTGAGCGGCTCGAGCGCCAAGGCGAAGGCGGCCACACTGGTCGCCCAGGTCTCCGGCAGCACCGCCCCCCAGGGAACCGTGACCTTCACCTCCGGTGGCACCACCCTGGCCACCGGCGTCCCGCTCGTGTCGGGTCGTGCGACGTACACCGCGACCGGCCTCCCCCTCGGCAGCCGCAGCTTCGCCGCGGAGTTCGTGCCGGCGCAGGGCTCGGCGTTCGAGGGCTCGACCGCGACCACCTCGGTCGTCGTCAAGGCCGGCTCGGCGGTCGCCACCACCTTCCCGACCACCGTCAAGAAGGGGAAGAAGGCCAAGGGCACCGTCACCGTCACCCTCACCGGCGTCAGCAGCACCGCCGCCGGCAAGGTGACGATCAAGAAGGGCGCCACGACCCTGGCCTCCGCCAAGCTGAAGAGCGGCAAGGCCACCGTGAAGCTGCCGAAGCTCCCGCGCGGCAAGCACGTCCTGCGTGCGGTCTGGGGCGGCAACGGCGTCGCCGTCGGCTCCAGCAAGTCCTTCACCATCACCCAGAAGTAACCCCCCGCACCACCAGCACCGGGCGGTCGTCGTACGACGGCCGCCCGGCGCCGCGTGGTCGACCAGCGAGGAGACCAGACCATGACCCACGCCGCCGCGACCGACGAGACCGCCGTCCTGCCGCCCGTCCCCGCCGGCCCGCCCGCGCCCGGCGCCCCGCTCGCCGAGCTCGAGGCACGCGACATCACCGCCTGGTTCGGCGAGCGGAAGGTGCTCGACCGGGTCTCCCTGACCATGCCGGCGGGTGGGATCACCGCGCTCATCGGGCCCTCGGGCTGCGGCAAGTCCACGTTCCTGCGCATCCTCAACCGGATGCACGAGCTGGTGCCCTCGGCCCGCCTGGCCGGCGAGGTGCTGCTGGACGGCCAGGACGTCTACGACCCCGACCGGCGGCTCATCGACGCCCGGCGGGCGATCGGGATGGTGTTCCAGAAGCCGAACCCCTTCCCCGCGATGTCGATCCGGGAGAACGTCCTCGCGGGCCTGCGCCTCACGGGCACGCGCGCCTCGCGGTCGGTCAAGGAGGAGCTCGTCGAGTCCTGCCTGACCAAGGCCGGGCTGTGGACCGAGGTGCGCGACCGCCTCGACGCCCCCGGCGGCGGCCTGTCCGGCGGTCAGCAGCAACGGCTGTGCATCGCCCGCTCGCTCGCGGTCAAGCCGCGGGTGCTGCTGATGGACGAGCCGTGCTCCGCGCTGGACCCGACCTCGACACGCGTCATCGAGGAGACCATGCTGGAGCTCGCCCGGGAGGTCACCATCGTCATCGTCACGCACAACATGCAGCAGGCCGCACGCGTCTCGACGCAGTGCGCCTTCTTCCTCGCCTCGCACGGCACGCCCGGCGTCATCGTCGAGCACGGCGACACCCGCGCGATGTTCGGCTCTCCGCGCGACCAGCGCACGAGCGACTACGTCAACGGCCGGTTCGGATGACCGGTCGCGTCCGCGCGCTGCCCGCGGCCCTCGGGTTCCTGCTCGCCCTCGCGGTGCTCTCCGGCACCGCGTTCTGGGCCCAGCAGCGGGTGCTCGACCCGGCCAGCAACCGGCCCGCGGACGCGAGCACCCGGTCACCGGGCGGAGCAACGGCGGCTCCCGAGGCCGTGCTCGCCCCGGAGCGCTCAGCGGGGACCGCGCGCGGCGCCGCTCGCACGGCCGCCGGCGGCGTACCCGTCGTCGACCCGGCCTGGGCCGCCTCCACCGCCGAGCGCGCGGGCATCCCGCTGCCGGCCCTGACGGCGTACGGCCGGGCGAGCCTCATGGCGCCCGAGGGCTGCGCGCTCGGGTGGACCACGCTCGCCGGCATCGGCTGGGTCGAGTCCCAGCACGGCACCATCGACGGCCGCACGATCGGCGAGGACGGCCACTCCTCCGAGCCGATCCTCGGCCCGGCCCTCGACGGCCGCGACTTCGCCGCGATCCCCGCCACGCCGCGGTCCAGCCGCTGGCACGGCAACCCCGACTGGGACCACGCCGTCGGACCGCTCCAGTTCATCCCGTCGTCCTGGGACCGGTGGTCCGCCGACGGCGACGGCGACGGCACGGAGGACCCCAACGACCTCGACGACGCCGCCCTCGCCGCGGCGCGCTACCTGTGCGCCGACGGCCACGACCTCACCACCGGTGCCGGGTGGTCGGCGGCGGTCTTCTCCTACAACCACAGCGAGGAGTACGTCGCCGCCGTCCACGCCGCCGCCACCGCCTACGCCGAGAGGACGGCCTGATGCCCAGGTTCAGCGCCGAGGAGATCACCGAGGCCTACGCCGGCTTCCACCAGCAGGTCGCCGGCTTCACCGCGAGCGGCGACTGGCACGGCTACGCCGACCTGTTCACCGAGGACGCGACGTACGTGGAGCACGCCTACGGCACCTTCCGCGGTCGCGAGGAGATCCGCCGGTGGTCGGTCAGGACGATGACCAGCTTCCCCGGCCGGCTGATGACCGGCTTCCCCATCGCCTGGCAGACCGTCGACCTCGAGCGCTCGAGGCTCATCTGCGAGGTCGGAAACCCGATGCCCGACCCCGGCGACGGCTCGCAGCACTCCGAGTCGAACCTCACGATCATGACCTACGCCGGCGACGGCCTGTTCTCGCGCGAGGAGGACGTCTACAACCCGCTGCGGTTCCTGCGGACGACGCTGCGCTGGGCGGCGATCGCCGAGGCGCACGGCCGGCTCGACGACGAGGGACGGGCGTACGTCGCGACGTACGGCGGGAGCCCAACGGCCGGCTGACAACCGGCTGACAACCGGCTGACAACCGGCTGACAACCGTCAGCCGGCTGGGCGAGGCCGCGCATTCACCCGGGGTTCGGCCGGGATCGGTACAACCGGCCCGGTGCGGGTGCTCGTGGAACCGGTGGGCTGGGTCCTGGTCGTCGCCGGCCTGGTGCTGCTCCCGCTGCCCGGCCCGGGGCTGCTGCTGCTCGTGGCTGGTCTCGTGGTCCTCGCCGAGCGGTACGACTGGGCGGACCGGCAGCTGCGCCGCGCCCGCGCGGTCGCCGGCCGGCACGCGGTCAGCAGCCCGGTCCGGTCGGCCCTGAGCATCGGCAGCACCCTCGTCCTCGCCCTCGCCGGCCTGCTGTGGATCTGGCCGGCCTGGTCGTGGCTGCCCGGCGGTCCGTGGGCCGGCGTCGCCCAGCTCGTCTCCGGCCTCGGGGCCTTCGTGCTGCTGCTCGTCGAGCGCCGCGGACACACCCGTCGGGCCCGGGGTCTCGAGCCGGAGTTGCGTCGTTCTGGGATGCTGGACGTCATGGAACCCGCCAGCGCCCCACCGCCGGGAAGCGAGTCGTGAAGGGTGCGGCCCGGCGCGTGACCCTCGAGGTCGTCGGCTGGCTGCTCGTCGTGGCGGGCATCGCCGCGCTGGTGCTGCCCGGGCCCGGGCTGCTCATGCTCTTCGGTGGACTGGCGGTGCTCAGCCAGCAGTACGACTGGGCCGAGCGGCGGCTCGACCCCGTCAAGTACCGCGCGCTCAAGGGCGCCGCCGACTCCGTCGAGACCCCGTTGCGGATCGCCCTCTCCGTCTCCGGGGCGCTGCTGCTCGTCGCTGCGGGCGTCCTGTGGATCATCAAGCCCGACGTGCCCTCGTGGTGGACCCTCGCGGACTCCCTCTGGCTCCCCGGCGGCCTCGCCACCGGCATCACCCAGATCGTCTCCGGCCTCGTCGCCCTGGCCCTGATCGTCTACAGCTACCGCCGCTTCCACGGCAACCCCAAGGCCGTCGCCGCCCTCGAGCGCGACATCGACCGCGCCGATCACACCGCCTGAAGCGCCCTCGCCGCTGGTCGAGCAGCGAAGGCCGTGCGTCCGGCACGGGTCTCGACACGGCCGGCGCCGGGGCGCCTCCCTGCTCGACCAGCGGAGCGTCAGGGCAGCGAGCAGAGGATCGGGATGGGGAGGATGTCGCAGAGGGGGTCGAGCGGGCTGCCGCCGCCCTCGCAGGGGTCGGCGGTGGGGCTGGCGGTCGGGCTGGACGACGGCGTCGGCAGGCCGGGGACGCCCGGCAGGCCCGGGGTGCTCGGGGTGCTCGCCGGGCTCGTCGGGCTCGTCGGGCTCGTCGGGCTCGACGGGCTGGGTGACGGGGAGCAGGACGGGCTGGGGCTGACCGTCACGGTCGCGGTCGGGCCGCCGGTGGTGGGGGTGCCGGTCGCGGTCGCGGTGGCGAGGTAGCGGCAGTCCTCGAGGTCCTGCCGGGCGGCGGCGCGGTCGGCCCGCGCCTGGACCAGGTCGGCCTTGGTGCGCTTCTTCGCGGCCTTGCGCTGCTCGAGCTTCTTCTTCGCCTTCGCCCGCTGCTTCGAGCCCTGCTCGGTCTTCTGGTAGGCCTTCCGCGCCTTCGTCACGTTCGCCGACTTCTTCGCGAGCTGCCGCTCCAACCGGCCGACGCGCGCGACCTCGTCGTCGTAGCTGTTCTGCTCGGCGATGCACCCGGGCGGCGCGGCGGACGCGCTCGCGGTGCCGGCGGAGGTGAGCAGCACCGCGCCGCCGACGACGGAGCCGACGAGGAGGGCGACGGCCGCGAGCGCGGTCAGGAGCGGGCGGAGGGCGGGGTGCGACATGGCGACTCCTGGACGAGGCGGGCGGGCGTCGGTACAACGAGCGGGCGCCGTCCAGGTTAGGCGCCCGGTGTGCCGGAGATCACCTCCGATCGGGGCCCGGCAGGCCGGAGATCGTCCGGAGCACCTGTCCTGAAGCGGTAAGATTTCCGGCGGAGCGGCCCGGCTGACCATCCGCCGGCTGATCGCGCTCCGCCTTCCCGAACAGACCCTCACGCGGTCGTCCTGCCAACGGCGGGCCGGCCGCGTCGTACGTGCGCGCCATCCGCGCACCAGAACGGACGGACCCGCAGTGCCTCTCGAGCTGACGACCCTCATCGGGCTCGCCGCCACCCTGCTCGCCTTCGGCTACACCGTGCCGCAGTTCCGCAAGCTGCGTCGCACGACCTCCGCGGCCGGGGTGAGCATCGCCGCGCTCGGCTGCTCGAGCATCAGCAACGTGGCGTGGACGGCGTACGGCACGTTCGAGCGGGACGTCTGGGTCGCGCTTCCCGCCGCGGTCAGCATCCCCGCGACGGCCGGTGCCCTGGTCCTCGCCTGGCACCGGGGCGGCGCCCGTGAGCGGCTCTGGCTGCCGGTCGTCTGGGCGGCGGTCGTGTCGGCCGCCGCGCTGTCCGCCCTCTGGGTCGGGCACGGCCCGGTGACGGTCGTGCTCGGCTGCTCGGTCGCGCTGCTCGTCACGCCGGCGGCGCTGACCGCCTGGCGCAGCTCCGACGTGGCCGCCATCGCGGTGTCCGGCTGGGTGATGCTGGTCGTCGACGCGCTGCTGGCCGGGGCGTACGGCGTGCTGGCCGGCGTGGACGCGAACGTCATCTACGGCGCCGTCGCCGTCACCGGCTCGCTGGCCGTCCTCCTGCGCGTCGGCGTCCCGCCGCACGTCCACGCCCGCCTGGTCCGGCTGCCCGCGCCGGCCGGCCCGCTCGGTGCCACCGCCCGCGTCACGCCCGGTGTCACCACCGACGAGCTCAGCCTGGTCGCCTGACCCGGGCCTGACCTGGGCCTGACCTGGGCCCGACCGGTGCCGACCGGCACTGTCGGAGCCGGGTGGCATGCTGCGCCGCGTGCCTCTCCACCTCCATTCCGCACCGCGGACCGACCGGCTCGCCGACGCGCTCGGCGAGCTGCTGTCGCGCCCGTTGGCGGACCCGTTCGCGGAGGAGGTCGTGGCCGTCCCCGCGAAGGGCGTGGAGCGCTGGTTGACCCAGCGGCTCTCCCACCGGCTCGGCACGTCGCCGGGCGGGTCCGACGGGGTCTGCGCCGGGGTGCGCTTCCTGAGCCCGCGCTCGCTGGTGGGGCTGCTGCTCGACCGCGACCGTGACGACGCGTGGGACCCCGACCGGCTGGTGTGGCCGCTGCTGGGCGTCATCGACGACAGCCTCGACGAGCCGTGGTGCGCGACACTGGCGGCCCACCTCGGCCACGGGCTGGAGGGCGAGGAGGCCGTGCTGCGGCGCAACCGGCGCTGGTCGGTGGCGCGCCGGCTCGCGGGCCTCTACACGTCGTACGCCGTGCAGCGGCCGTCGCTGGTCGCCGACTGGCGGGCGGGTCGCGACACCGACGGTGCGGGCGGCCCGCTCGACGAGGACCTCCGCTGGCAGGCCGAGCTGTGGCGCCGGCTGCTGACCCGGGTGCCCGTCGACCCGCCGGACGTGCGGCACGAGCGGACGCTGGCGGCCCTGCGGGACGGCGGGCGTGGGCTCGACCTGCCCGACCGGCTGTCCCTCTTCGGTCACACGCGACTTCCCGTCACCGAGGTCGAGCTGCTGGGCGCGCTGGGGGAGTCACGCGAGGTCCACCTGTGGCTCCCGCAGCCGTCGCCGGGCCTGTGGCGGGCGCTCGCCGACGTCGGGGGCCCGGTGGTCCGGGCGGAGGACGACACCACCGCCCGCGTGGGGCACCCGCTGCTGGCCTCCCTCGGCCGGGACACCCGCGAGCTGCGGCGGACGCTCGCACCGGTGCCGGCCGAGGAGCACGAGGACCCCCCTTCCGAGGAGCCGGCGACCACGCTGCTCGGTTGGCTCCAGCACGACCTGCGTGCCAACGCCGCCCCCGACGTCGCCACCCGCGACGCCCGCCGGCCGGCCGCCGGCGACCGCAGCGTCCAGGTGCACGCCTGCCACGGGCCGGCGAGGCAGGTCGACGTCCTGCGCGAGGTGCTCGTGGGGCTGCTCGCCGACGACCCGACCCTCGAGCCGCGCGACATCCTCGTGATGTGCCCCGACATCGAGACCTACGCGCCCCTGGTCTCCGCGGGGTTCGGCCTGGCCGACGTGGTCCCCGACGACCGCGGCCACCCGGCGCACCGGCTCCGCGTGCGGCTGGCCGACCGCGCCCTGACCAGCACCAACCCCCTGCTCGCGGTGGCCGCCCGCGTGGTCGAGCTCGCCGGCGGCCGGGTCCGGGCCAGCGAGGTGCTCGACCTGATGTCCGCCGAGCCGGTGCGGGCGCGGTTCCGGCTGACCGACGACGAGCTGGCGCGGGCGACCCGCTGGGTCGGCGACGCAGGCATCCGCTGGGGGCTGGACGCGGAGGGCCGTGCGGGCTTCGCCATGGACCGCTTCGAGCACAACACCTGGCGCGCCGGCCTCGACCGCCTGCTGCTCGGCGTCGTGATGAGCGGCGACGACCACCGCCACCTCGGCCGCGGGCTCCCGCTCGACGACGTCGGCAGCAGCGACATCGACCTCGTCGGCCGCTTCGCCGAGCTCATGTCACGGCTCGAGGACTGCCTGCGCGCCCTCGACGCGGCCGTGCAGGTGGGCGAGTGGATGGCCGCGCTCCACGACGGGGTGCGGGCGCTGACCGACGTGCCCCTCGAGGACGCCTGGCAGCTGCCGCAGCTCGAGCGCGAGCTGGCCCGGGCCGTGGAGTCCGCGGGCGACGGCGCGGACGTGGCGCTCCGGCTGGCCGACGTGCGCGCGCTGCTGGAGTCCCGCCTGGCCGGCCGGCCGACGCGTGCGAACTTCCGCACCGGGACGCTGACGGTCTGCACGATGGTGCCGATGCGCTCGGTGCCGCACCGGGTGGTGTGCCTGGTCGGCCTCGACGACGGCGTCTTCCCGCGCAACGCCACGGTGGACGGCGACGACGTCCTGGCCCGCCGACCGCTGACCGGTGAGCGCGACCCCCGCAGCGAGGACCGCCAGCTCCTGCTCGACGCGGTGATGGCCACGACCGAGACCCTGGTGGTCACCTACACCGGCGCCAACGAGCACTCCGGCGCCGCGCGGCCGCCGGCCGTGCCGCTGGGCGAGGTGCTCGACGCGCTCGACCGGACCGCGGCCGGTCCCGTGCGCGAGCAGGTGCTCGTGCGCCACCCGCTCCAGCCGTACGACGTGCGCAGCTTCGCCGACGGCGCGCTCGGCGTGCCCGGGCCCTTCGCGTTCGACGAGCCGGCCCTCGCCGGCGCCCGGGCGGTGATCGGAGAGCGCACCCCGCGCCCGGTGTTCCTGGCCGCGCCCCTGGCCGAGCGCGACACCGAGGACGTCGCGCTGGCCGACCTCCACGACTTCCTGCGCCACCCGGTCCGCGCGTTCCTGCGCCGGCGGCTCGACGTCGGGGCCCCGCGCTCCGCGGAGGAGGTCAGCGACGCGATCCCGGTCGACCTCGACGGGCTGCGGTCCTGGGAGGTCGGCGACCGGTTGCTGAACGAGCTGCTCGCCGGCCAGGACGCCGCCTCGGTGATGACCGCCGAGCAGCTGCGCGGGTCGCTTCCCCCGGGCCGGCTCGGCCACCAGAAGCTGTCCGAGGTCGCGCAGGAGTCCGAGAAGCTCTGGAACCGCACCGCCGAGCTGCGGGTCGGCGCGGCCCGCAGCATCGACGTCGACGTGGCGCTCGGCGACGGCCGTCGGCTCAGCGGCGTCGTGCAGCGCGTCCACGGCACCCGCGTGGTGTCGCTGAGCTACTCCCGGCTCAAGGCCAAGCAGCGGCTCGCCTCCTGGGTCGACCTGCTCGCGCTCAGCGCCGGCCGCCCCGACGAGCACTGGACCGCGCACGCGGTCGGCCGTGACAAGGCCGGCCCCAAGCGCGCGCTGGCCGGGCCGCTGGACCACCGGGCCGTCGACTGGCTGCGCCAGCTGGTCGAGCTGCGGGACCTCGGCCTGACCCGGCCGCTGCCGGTCCCGGTGCTGACCGCCCACGCGTGGGCCGAGGCGCGGCTGCTCGAGCTGATGGGCAACGACCGGTCCCCGGAGCAGGCCGCCGAGCGGGAGTGGCGCACCGACCCGGGCAACAGCTGGGGCATCGAGCGCGAGGACGCCGACCCGCACCACGTGCGGGTGTGGGGCGAGCGCGCCCCGCTGTCGGACCTCCTCGACGCCGGGCTGGCGACGTACGCCTGGACGGTGTGGGAGCCCGTCCTCACCCTCGGCGAGAAGGTGGCCGCGCTGTGACCGCCCCTTCCCTCGACCGGACGACCGGCCCGACCGCCTTCGACATCCGCGACGCGCTGCCGACCGGCACCACGCTGCTCGAGGCCAGTGCGGGCACCGGCAAGACCTGGACCATCGGCGCGCTCGTGACGAGGTACGTCGCCGAGGGGGTCTGCTCGCTGGAGCGGATGCTCGTCGTCACCTTCGGCCGCGCGGCCAGCCAGGAGCTCCGCGAGCGCGTCCGGGCGCAGCTGGTCGAGGCCGAGCGCGCCCTCGCCGACGACCCCACGCTGGCGCCGCAGGAGCCCTCCGCGCTCATCGCGCTGCTCCTCGACTGCGACGAGGCCGAGCGGGCGCTGCGGCACCGGCGGGTGACCGAGGCGCTGGCCGGGTTCGACGGAGCGACGATCGCGACGACCCACCAGTTCTGCTCGATGGTGCTCGGCTCGCTCGGCGTCGCCGGCGACACCGACGCCCGCGCCCGGCTGGTCGAGGACCTCGACGAGCTGCTCACCGAGGTCGTCGACGACCTCTACCTGCGGGCGTTCGCCTTCGCCGGGACCGACCCGACGTTCAGCCGGGCCGAGGCGATGGGCATCGCCCGCACGGTGATGGGCGACCCGCAGGCCCGGCTGGAGCCGGCCCACCAGGACCGCTCCACCCCCGCCGGCCGTCGGGTCGCGTTCGCGCACGCCGTCCGCGCCGAGATGGAGCGCCGCAAGCGGCGGCTCGGCGTGCTGTCGTACGACGACCTGCTCGCCCAGCTCGCCGGCGCGCTCGAGCACCCGGACGCGCCGGCGCGGGTCCGGATGCGGCAGCGGTGGAGCATCGTGCTGGTCGACGAGTTCCAGGACACCGACCCCGTGCAGTGGCAGGTCCTGGACCGGGCGTTCACCGGTCACGCCACGATGGTGCTCATCGGCGACCCGAAGCAGGCGATCTACGCCTTCCGCGGCGGCGACGTCACCACCTACCTCCAGGCCGCCGCGACCGCGACGACGACCAAGACGCTGCCGGTCAACTGGCGCAGCGACGAGCGCTTGCTCGAGTCGTTCCAGACGGTGCTCCGCGGGGCCGAGCTGGGTGACCCCCGGATCGTGGTCCACGACGTCACCCACCACCACGACGGGTCCCGGCTCGAGGGTGCGCCGAGCACCGCGCCGTTCCGGCTCCGGGTGGTGCGTCGCGACCACGTCCGCCGGCGGGGCTCGGCCCCGCTCTACGTCTCCCAGGTCCGCCCGCACGTCGCCCGCGACCTCGCGCTCGACGTCCGGCGGCTGCTCGCCTCGGGCGCCACGTTCGAGGGACGTCCGCTGGAGCCGCGCGACGTCGCGGTCATCGCCTACCGCCACGCCGACCTCGCGGCCTGCCGCGCCGCCCTGCACGAGGTCGGGGTGCCGGCGGTCATCGCGGGCGGCGGCAGCGTCTTCGCCACCCCGGCCGCGACCGAGTGGCTCGAGCTCCTGGAGGCGCTCGAGCAGCCGCACCGCAGCACGCGGGTGCGGACGGCCGCGCTCACGTGCTTCTTCGGCCACACCGCCGCGGAGCTCGACGCCGGGGGCGACCGGCTCACCGACGAGGTGGCCGACACCCTGCGCTCGTGGGTCGAGGTGTTCACCCGTCGCGGGGTGGCCGCGGTGCTCGAGGCCGCGAACGTCGCCGGCCTGCCCGCCCGCGTCCTCTCCGAGGTCGGCGGCGAGCGGCGGCTCACCGACCTGCGCCACATCGGCGAGGCGCTGCACGAGGTCGCGCTGACCGAGCGGCTCGGCCTGGTCGCGATGCTCGCCTGGCTGCGCGGGCAGGTGGCCGACGCCGAGGAGGGTCGCGGCACCGAGCGCACCCGCCGCCTCGACTCCGACGCCGCCGCCGTGCAGCTCGTGACGATCCACGCGAGCAAGGGGTTGGAGTACCCCGTCGTCTACCTGCCCGCGCTCGCCGACCGGAACGTGCCGAAGCCGTCCACGCCGCTGTTCCACGACGCCGGGGGCACCCGGTGCCTCGCGGTCGGCGGGCCGGGCGGGGACGACTGGGACGACCACGTGCGCCGGTGGTCCGAGGAGGAGGCCGCCGAGCACCTCCGCCTGCTGTACGTCGCGCTCACCCGCGCCCGCTCCCAGGTCGTCGCCTGGTGGTCGCCGACCCGCAACACACCGTGCTCGCCGCTGCACCGGATGTTGCTGGGCCGCCGGCCGGGGATGGCCGAGGTGCCGGCCGAGTTCCGCACGCTCACCGACGACGAGGCCGCGGACTTCCTCGCCCGCTGGCAGGCCGCGGGCGGACCGACCGTCGAGCCCGCCGACCACGCCGACCCAGGTGCCGAACCCGTGCGTCCGGAGCCGCCGGCCCTCGCCGTCCGCCGCTTCGACCGCGACGTCGACGTCGCGTGGCGCCGCACGTCGTACTCCGCGCTCACCCGGGTCGACGTCGTCGCGCTCCCCGGTCCCGGTGGGGTCACCAGCGAGCCGGAGACCGTCGCGAAGCAGGACGAGCCGGACGTGCCGGTGCCGGTCGCCGCCCCGGCCGAGCACTCGGTGCCCTCCCCGATGGCCGCCCTGCCGGTCGGCGCGACCTTCGGCTCGCTGGTCCACGCCGTGCTCGAGCACGCCGACCCGGACGCGCCGGACCTGCGTGCTGAGCTGCTCGGGCACGTGCGCGAGCAGCTCGTGCGCTGGCCGGTGCCGGTCGACGCCGAGGAGCTCGCCGACGCCCTGGTCGCGGTCTGCGACTCCCCGCTCGGATCGGTCGGCGGCACCGTCGTGCCGACCACGCTGCGCCGGGTGCCGCTGCGCGACCGCCTGCGGGAGATGGAGTTCGAGCTGCCGCTCTCGGGTGGCGACCTCGCCGGCCCCGCCGGCCGGGAGGCCCGCCTGGCGGACCTGGCGCCGCTGCTGCGCCGCCACCTGCCCGAGGGCGACCCGGTCCGCGGCTACGCCGAGCAGCTCGACCAGGCCGCGCTCGGCGGGCAGAGCCTGCGCGGCTACCTGACCGGCTCGGTCGACGTGGTGCTGCGCCTGCGCGACGAGCAGGACCGGCCGCGCTACGTGGTGGTCGACTACAAGACCAACTGGCTCGGCCCGGCCGACGAGCCGCTGACCGCGCACGCCTACCGCCCCGAGGCCCTGGACGCCGCCATGGGCCACTCCGACTACCCGCTGCAGGCGCTGCTGTACGCCGCCGTGCTGCACCGGTTCCTGCGGTGGCGCCAGCCCGGCTACGACCCGGAGGTCCACCTCGGCGGGGTGCTCTACCTCTACCTGCGCGGCATGTGCGGCCCGGACACCCCCCTGGTCGACGGCCGACCGTGCGGCGTCTTCACCTGGCGCCCGCCCGTGGCACTGGTCGAGGAGCTCTCCGACCTGCTCGACGGCCGCGTGCCGGTCGAGGTGTCGGAGGAGGTGACCGCATGACCGAGCTGTTCGAGCCGGTCGGCGACCACGACCACCGGATCGCCCTCACGGCGACCGGGGCGCTCGCGGACCTCAACCGGGCCGGCCTGCTCGAGGCCGGCGACCTGCACGTCGCCACCCGGGTCGCCGACCTCGCCGGCGGGGCCGACGACGACGCGCTGCTCGCCCTCGCGCTGGCCGTGCGGGCGGTCCGGCACGGGTCGGTGGCCGTCGACCTCGCCACCGTGCCCGAGATCGCCCCGGGCCTGGCCTGGCCGGAGCCGGACGCCTGGCTGCGCGCGGTCGGCCGCTCGCCGCTGGTCGAGCAGGGGGCGCTCCGCCTCGAGCACGGTCTCGTCTACCTCGACCGCTACGCCCGCCTCGAGCAGCAGGTCTGCAGCGACCTGGTCGCCCGCGCCCGCCAGGAACCGCCCCAGGTCGACGAGGCCGCGCTGGCCACGGCGCTCGAGCGGGTCGGTGGCGGCCGGCTGAGCGAGCAGCAGCGCGAGGCTGCCGAGCGCAGCGTGCGGCAGTGGACGACCGTGCTGACCGGCGGGCCCGGCACCGGCAAGACCACGACGGTCGCCCGGATCCTCGCCGTGCTCGCCGACCAGGCGGCCGCGCAGGACGCAGCGGCGGGCAGCGCCCGGCCGGGTGCGCCCGGCCGCCGGCTGTCGGTCGCCCTGAGTGCTCCGACCGGCAAGGCGGCGGCGCGGCTCCAGGAGGCGGTCGACGCCGAGCTGGCGACGCTGCCGGCCGAGGACCGCGGCCGGCTCGCGATCGAGTCGATGACGCTGCACCGGCTGCTGGGGTGGCGGGCCGACAACGCCACCCGCTTCCGGCACGACCGGACCAACCGGCTCACCCACGACGTGGTCGTCGTCGACGAGTCCTCGATGGTCGAGCTGACCCTGATGGCGCGGCTGCTCGAGGCGGTCCGCCCGCAGGCCCGGCTGCTCCTCGTCGGCGACCCGCGGCAGCTCACCTCGGTCGGCGCGGGCGCGGTCCTCTCCGACCTGGTCGCGGGCCACGAGGGCGATCCGGCCACCCCGGTGGTGTCGTTGACCGAGAACTACCGCTCCACCGAGGACATCAAGACCCTCGCCGAGGCCTTGCGCACCGGCACGGCCGACGAGGTGCTGGCCGCGCTGCGGACGCCGTCGTCGGAGGTTGAGTACGTCGAGACCGACGACCCCGCGAGCGTGCTGCGCGCGGACACGCTGGCCTCCGCGCTCGCCGTGCGCCGGGCCGCCGAGCAGGGCGACGCCGCCGGCGCCGTACGCGCTCTCGACGAGCACCGGCTGCTGTGCGCGCACCGCGAGGGTCCGTACGGTGTACGCGTCTGGAACCGGCACGTCGAGCAGTGGCTCGGCGAGGCGCTCGGGCAGGACCTGCGGCAGGAGTGGTACGTCGGCCGCCCGCTGCTGGTGACCACCAACGACCACGCGCTGGAGGTCTACAACGGCGAGACCGGCGCGGTGGTGCTCGGTGCCGACGGCCGCGTCCGGGCGTGGATCTCCGGGTCGCGGGGGCTCCAGGACTTCGCTCCCGGACGGCTCGACGCCGTGGAGACGATGCACGCGATGACGATCCACAAGAGCCAGGGCAGCCAGGCCCGCCGGGTGACCGTGCTGCTGCCCGAGGAGGGGTCGCGGCTGCTGAGCCGCGAGCTGTTCTACACCGCGGCCACGCGGGCCCAGGAGCACGTGCGCGTGGTCGGCTCCGAGGCTGCGGTGCGCGCCGCGGTGGGGACCCGGGCCCAGCGCGCGACCGGCCTGCGGCAGCGCCTCCAGGCGGCCCGCGCAGGTGGGTCCGGGAACGGGTCCGGGACGTGACACGGAGAAACCGCGTCGCAACCTCGGCCCACTAGGGTCGCGAGCATGCCCTTCCTGCTGCGCGTCGAGCTGCCCGACGTCCCCGGTTCGCTGGGGCGGCTGGCGACCGCGATCGGTGAGGCCGGCGGCGACATCGAGGCGATCGAGATCGTCGAGAAGCGGCACGACGGGACCGCGCTGGACGACGTCCTGCTGGAGATGTCCGGCGGCGCGATGCCCGACTCGGTGGTCTCGGCCTGCAACCAGATCGAGGGCGTCAGCGTGGTCTGGATCAGCCGGTACGCCGCAGGCGGCAACCTCGTCCTCGACCTCGAGGCCGTCGAGGAGCTGACCGCGACCCCTGCCGAGGCCGTCGACCGCTGCGTCGACCTGCTGCCGGTCACCTTCCGCGCCGACTGGGCTGCCCGGATCCACCGCGCCCACGGCACCCGGCACCGGACCGAGGCCGCGCCCGACGAGCTGCCGTTCGTCGAGATCGAGCACACCGAGCGGCTGGAGGTCGAGGGCGACGACGTGACGATCTACGCCGCGACCCGCCTCGACGGCAACCAGATCATCGTCATCGGTCGCCGGGGCGGGCCGGAGTTCCTCGACTCCGAGCTGGCCCGGCTCGACCACCTCGTCGGGCTCGCCCAGACCATCGCCCGCGTCGGCTGACGCGCGCTCGGTCCCGCCGCCTCAGTCCTCGACGCGCTCGAGGAGGAAGACGGGGATCTCCCGGTCGGTCTTCTCCTGGTACTCCGCGTACGGCGCGTACTGGGCGACGCACCGGTCCCACCACTCCGCGCGCTCGACGCCGGTGGCGACCCGGGCGCGGTAGAGGGCCGGCTCGGGGCCGTCCTGGAGCTGCACGACGGGATGGGCGAGGAAGTTGGCGTACCAGCTGGGGTGCTCCGGGTCGCCGCCCTTCGACGCGACGGCGGCGTACACGCCCTCGTGCTCGACGCGCATCACCGGGTTCTTGCGGAGCTTGCCGGACTTCGCGCCCTTCGAGGTGATGACCACGATCGGCCACTCCGGCTTGTCCATCAGCGTGTGTGCCTCGCGCCCGCCGGTGCGCTCGTAGGTCTCGACCTGGTTGCGCACCCACTCGCTGGGGCTGGGCTCGTACTCACCGTCCAAGAGGTCCATGACCTACCGGAACCCATTCCGGCGCGGTCCTCTTCCCGGGTGCCGGCGCGCCGCGGCTAGGGTCGGTCGCCATGAGCGCGATCGACGGGGTGTCGGAGATCTTCGACGCCGAGCTGTGGGACGTCGTCCCCGGCTTCGAGGACCTGACCGACCTGACCTACCACCGGGCGAAGGCGCACGGCACCGTCCGCGTCGCGTTCGACCGCCCCGACGTGCTCAACGCGTTCCGCCCGCACACCGTCGACGAGCTGCTGCGGGTGCTCGAGCACGCCCGGACCACCAGCGACGTCGGCTGCGTCCTGCTCACTGGCAACGGTCCCGGCGAGCGGCACGGCAAGTGGGCGTTCTGCACGGGTGGCGACCAGCGGATCCGCGGGCGCGCCGGTTACATGTATCAGGATCAGCACCGCGCGGAGGGCGAGACCGCCGAGACCGTGGTCGACAAGGCCAAGCTCGGTCGCCTGCACATCCTCGAGGTGCAGCGGCTGATCCGGTTCATGCCGAAGATCGTCATCTGCGTCGTCCCCGGCTGGACGGCCGGCGGCGGCCACAGCCTGCACGTGGTGTGCGACCTGACGCTGGCCAGCGCGGAGGAGGCGCGGTTCAAGCAGACCGACGCCGACGTGGGGTCGTTCGACGGCGGGTTCGGGTCGGCGTACCTCGCCCGCCAGGTCGGCCAGAAGATCGCCCGCGAGATCTTCTTCCTCGGCCAGGAGTACTCCGCCGAGGACGGGGTCCGGATGGGCACGGTCAACCGCGCGGTGCCGCACGCCGAGCTCGAGGCGACCGCGCTGGAGTGGGGCCGGATCGTCAACGGCAAGAGCCCGACGGCGCAGCGGATGCTGAAGTACTCCTTCAACGCCATCGACGACGGCCTGGTCGGCCAGCAGCTCTTCGCCGGCGAGACCACCCGCCTGGCCTACATGACCGACGAGGCCCAGGAGGGTCGCGACCAGTTCCTCGAGAAGCGCGACCCGGACTGGTCGGACTACCCCTGGTACTACTGAGGCGACCCGGGCACCGGCCGCCCGTGCGACGTCCCCTGCTCCGCGCCGCCGGGCTGGCCCCGGCGCTGCTGCTGGTCGCCTGCGGCGGCACCACGACCGGGGACCTGTCGGCGGACGCACTGGCCGCCGAGGTCGCGGCGCTCTACCCGGCGGCCGGCGACGCCCGCGTCGACGTCCGCTGCGCCGGTCCGCTCGCCGGCGAGCTGGGCGCCACGCAGGACTGCCGGGTGGCGGTGCGCCGCGACGTCGTGACGGTCCGCGCGACGGTGACCGAGGAGTCCGACGAGGGCCCGATGTTCGAGACCGTGCCGGTCGTCGCGGCGGGCCGGGTCGCCCGGACCGTGCTGCGTGCGCTGGTCGCGGACGAGTACGTCGTGGGCGAGGTCGCCTGCGAGGCCGAGCTGGTCGGCGTGGTGGGCGAGTCGGTGGCGTGCCGGGCCGCGCCACCGGACGGCGGGCGGCGTGCCGGCGTCACGGCGACCGTGCACCGGGTCGAGGGGCTCGACGTGCGGATCCGGTACCGCCTCGTGGGCTGACCCCCGCAGGGCGGCCCCAGGTGACACACTCGCCGCATGGAGGTGGAAGTGCTGTGAAGGTGGTCGTCCTGACCGGAGCCGGGATCTCTGCGGAGAGCGGGGTACCGACCTTCCGCGACGCCGACGGGCTGTGGGAGGGGCACCGGGTCGAGGACGTCGCCACGCCCGAGGCGTACGACGCGCAGCCGTTCGTCGTGCACCGGTTCTACGACGCCCGCCGCAAGGCGCTGGCGGCGGTGGAGCCGAACGCCGCGCACCACGCCCTCGCGCGGCTCGAGCAGGCCCTCGGCGACGACCTGCTCGTCGTCACCCAGAACATCGACGACCTGCACGAGCGCGCCGGCTCCAGCCGCGTCCTCCACATGCACGGCGAGCTGCTGTCGGCGGTCTGCCGGGCCTGCCGCGGCCGGTCGCGCTGGGAGCAGGACCTCGTCGACCTGCCGCCCTGCCCGCGCTGCGGCACGCCCGACCTGCGACCGGACGTGGTGTGGTTCGGCGAGATCCCCTACGAGATGGACCGGATCTACCTCGCGCTCGAGGCGGCCGACCTGTTCGTCTCGATCGGCACCTCCGGCGCGGTCTACCCGGCCGCCGGCTTCGTGCAGCAGGCGGCGGCGTACGGCGCCCGGACCCTCGAGCTGAACCTCCAGGCCAGCGAGGTCACCACGCTCTTCGACGAGACCCGGCAGGGCCTCGCCGGCGAGCTCGTGCCAGCGTGGGTGGACGAGGTGCTCGTCCGGCGTTGACCGGATGGCCAGCATCCCAAGTAGACCTGGGATGTTCGCACTCTGCGGCTGATGCGACGGCAGAGAACCTCCAGCATCCCAAGTTAACCTGGGATGCTGATACCCCCCGCCCCTATCCGAGCAGCACGCCCACGTGCGGCGGCAGCGACAGCGCGCCGCCGGGGAGGAGCTCGGCGCCGGTGGGGGTGGCGAAGAGGACGGAGAGGTCCGGGTCGACGGTGAGGTCGGCCGGCTCGTCACCGAAGTTGACCACCATCCGCGTGCCGGCGCGCGCCATCGTGAAGACGCGGGTGCCCTCGTCGGCGGTGCAGGAGACCGAGGTGAACGCGGGGTCGGTCAGCGCGGGGACCGTGCGCCGCAGAGCGGCCAGCCGGCGGTAGACGTCGAGCAGCACGGCGTGACGGCCGGACGACAGCTCGGTCCAGTCCAGCTTGGAGCGCCGGAACGTCTCGGGGTCCTGCGGGTCGGGCACGACCGACGGGTCCCAGCCCATTTTCGCGAACTCCGCGATCCGCCCCTCGGCGGTGGCCTTGCCGAGCTCCGGCTCCGGGTGGGAGGTGAAGAACTGGAACGGCGTCGACGCCGCCCACTCCTCGCCCTGGAAGAGCATCGGCGTGAACGGGCCGGCGAGCGTCAGCAGCGCAGCGCAGGCGAGCTGGTCGTCGTCGAGCACCTCGGCGATCCGGTCGCCGACGGCGCGGTTGCCGATCTGGTCGTGGTTCTGGTTGGCGACCACGAGCCGCCAGGTGGGCATGTGCTCGGTGTCGACCGGCACGCCGTGGTCGCTCTCGCGGAACGACGACCACGTCCCGTCGTGGAAGAAGCCCTTCTCGCACACCTTCGCCAGCGCCGACAGCGGCTCGAAGTCGGCGTAGTAGCCGGTCGTCTCTCGCGTCAGCGCCACGTGCACCGCGTGGTGGAAGTCGTCGCTCCACTGCGCGTCGAGCCCGTAGCCGCCGGCCTCGCGGGGCGTGACCAGCTTCGGGTCGTTGAGGTCGGACTCGGCGATGAGCGTCAGCGGGCGCCGCAGGTGGGCGGACAGCGCGGCGACCTCGACCGCCATCTCCTCGAGCAGGTGCACCTCGGAGGTGTCCTCGAGCGCGTGCACGGCGTCGAGGCGCAGCGCGTCGACGTGGTAGTCGCGCAGCCACATCGTCACGTTGTCGAGGATGTAGCGGCGCACCTCCGCGGACCCCTCGCCGTCGAGGTTCAACGAGTCGCCCCAGGTGTTGCGCCCGCTGGTCAGGTAGGGCCCGTAGACGGGGAGGTAGTTCCCGCTCGGCCCCAGGTGGTTGTAGACGACGTCCTGCACGACACCGAGGCCGGCCTGGTGGCAGGCGTCGACGAAGCGCTGGTACGCCGCCGGCCCCCCGTACTGCTCGGCGACGGTGTGCCACAGCACGCCGTCGTACCCCCAGTTGTGCGTGCCGTTGAAGCCGTTGACCGGCAACAGCTCGACCAGGTCCACGCCGATCGAGCGCAGGTGCTCGAGCTTGCCGATGGCGGCGTCGAGCGTGCCCTCGGGGGTGAACGTGCCGAGGTGCAGCTCGTAGATGACCGACCCGGGCAGCTG
Source organism: Nocardioides sp. IC4_145 (assembly GCF_011250565.1). Classification (GTDB taxonomy): domain Bacteria; phylum Actinomycetota; class Actinomycetes; order Propionibacteriales; family Nocardioidaceae; genus Nocardioides. Next base: position 50,359 of record NZ_JAANMS010000010.1, on the reverse strand, counting down.
CCGACCGGTCCACGCCCCGTCGCCCCAGGTGTACGCCGTGGGGTCGTAGGTGCGGGACCGCTCGTGGACGCCCTGCGGCTGCCGGCGCGAGCGCGGGTCGGGCAGCACGGTGTCGGAGTCGTCGACGAGGTAGCCGTAGTCCACCTCGCCGCCTGTGGGCACCGGCTCGGCCGGCGTCCACCAACCGTCGTCGCCGCGGACCATCTCGACGACCTCGGTGGCGTCGGCCGGCCCGAGGGCCAGCCGCACGCGCGACGGCTTCGGGGCCCACAGGTCGAACGGGCCGCGGCGCTGGTGCATGTCAGTCCTCCTGGACGAGCAGGGCGACGGGGTAGGAGCCGAGCAGGTCGGCGACCCGGGCGGAGGCCGGCCGGTCGCCGACGGCGTCGCGCCAGCGGCCGGGCGGGAGCTCGAGCTGGGTGTCGCCCCAGCCGCCGCGGGCGGCCAGCCCGACGGGCAGGCGGGTGACGACGGCGATGGCGCCGCCGCGGTCGTAGGCGAGGACGTGGTCGGCGGCCGTGCCGGACGCCGGCACGGCGACGTACGAGCCGAAGAGGTCGGGCCGCTCGCGGCGCAGGGTGAGCGCCGCGGTGACGACCCGCAGCTTGGCGGTGGCCGGGTCGTCGAGCGCCTCGCCGAGCGGCGACCAGTCGGCCGCGCGCAGCAGCGACGCGCGGGCGTCGAAGTCGACCGGCCGGCGGTTGTCGGGGTCGACGAGCGACTGCTCCCACAGCTCGCTGCCCTGGTAGACGTCGGGCACGCCGGGCAGCGTGATCGACAGCAGCTTCGCTGACAGCGCGTTGACCCAGCCGGGGCCGACGACGGAGGGGAGGAGCCCCTCGATCGCGGCGCGGACGTCCTCGCGGTCGAAGGCGGCGTCGACAGCGGCGTGCACGGCCGCCTCGTACGCCTCGTCCGGGTCGGTCCAGGTGGTCCGGTCGCCGGCCTCGCGCATCGCCTTCTCGGCGTACCCGTGGAGGCGGGAGCGGAGGTCGGGGTCGGAGGGCAGCCAGGCGCCGACGACGGCCTGCCACAGCAGCGAGGCGAAGCCGGGGTCGGGCAGCGGCACCAGCTCGAGCAGCCGGTCGAGGGTGCGCTCCCACTCCGCCGGCACCTCGGCCAGCGCGGTGATCCGTGCGCGGACGTCCTCGCCGCGCTTGGTGTCGTGGGTGGACAGCGTCGTCATCGCGTGCGGCCAGCGGCCCTGGCGGACGGTCATGTGCTCGTGGAACGTCGCCGGGTCGAGCGAGAAGACGCTCGGGTCGCCGCCGACCTCGTTGAGCGAGGTCAGCCGGGAGTAGCGGTAGAACGCGCAGTCCTCGACGCCCTTGGCCATGACCATGCCGCTGGTCTGCTGGAAGCGGCGGGCCGGCGGCGTCCACGGGTCGCTGAGCACCGGCAGCAGCACGTCCAACGTCGACGCGAGGTCGGGCCGCTCCTCGCGCGCGGCCGCGAAGGCCTGGTCGAGGTGCTCGCGGCCCTCGGGCAGGTAGGAGCGGTAGACCGGGAAGCAGGCCAGCAGCTCCGCGACCGCGTCGACGACGCGGTCGGTCGTGGTGTCGGGCCCGGCGGGGAGGATGCGGCGGACCTCGCGGGTGATCCGGCGGACCTCGCTGTTGAGGATGCCGTCGGCGACCTCGCGCTTGGTGCCGTGGATCATCCGGTGCCAGTCCACGGGCCCGCCGCGCAGCCGCGCCTCGAGGGCGTCGAGCGGCTCCTGCCCGGCGGGGTCGGTGAGCACGCGGTCGACGTGGGCGAGCACGTCGTACCCCGTCGTGCCGGCGGTCGCCCAGGTCTCGGGCAGCTCCTCGCCGGGCTCGAGGATCTTCTCGACGAGCACGTACGCGCCGCCGGTGAGCTCGGCGAGGTCGTCGAGGTAGCGCTTGGGGTCGCGCAGGCCGTCGGGGTGGTCGACCCGCAGGCCGTCGACGAGGCCCTCCTCGAACCAGCGCCGCACCTCCTTGTGCGACTCGGCGAAGACCTCGGGGTCCTCGACGCGGACCGCGGCGAGGGTGTTGACGGCGAAGAACCGCCGGTAGTTCAGCCCCTCGTCGGCGACCTGCCAGTGCACGAGCTCGTAGTGCTGGCGGGCGTGGACGTCGTTCGCGTCGTCGCCCTCGGACCACGTGCCGGGCGCCACCGGGTAGTGGTTGTCGTGGTACAGCAGCTCGCCGCCGTCGGGGGTGTCGACCACGCGGAGGTTCGCGATGACGCCGGACCCGTCGAGGTCGTCGTCGCCGATGACCGGGATCCTGATCCGGCCGTCTCCGGCCGCCCACTCGATGTCGAACGCCGTGGCGTGCTCGGACTCGCGCCCGTGCTTGAGCACGTCCCACCACCAGGTGTCCTCCGAGGGCGCCGCGACGCCGACGTGGTTGGGCACGATGTCGACGAGCACGCCCATCCCGAGCCGCCGGGCCTCCGCCGAGAGCGCGGCCAGCCCCTCCTCGCCGCCGCGCGCCGGGTCGATCCGGTCGTGCGCCACGACGTCGTAGCCGTGGGTGCTGCCCTCCTCCGCCGCCAGGAGCGGGGAGAGGTAGACCCAGTCGACGCCGAGCTCGCGGAGGTACGGCAGCCGGCGGGCCGCCTCGAACAGGTCGAAGTCCTCGCTGACCTGGAACCGGTAGGTGCTGACCGGCACCCGCTGGCCGTCGGCGGGCCCGGCGTCGCGGTGCCGGCCTCCTGCGGCTTCCGTGCCTCCGGGCATGGTCACTCCTGCTCGCTCTCGATCAGCGCGGCGACCGACGCCGCGACGGAGGTGTCGACCTCGGCCTCGGGCGCGGCGTGCTGGCGCAGCACGACCATGCTGTGCGTCTCGAGCGGGATCGACGAGCCCGGCTCGAGCCCGGTCGGGCCGCCCTCGGGGCCGGCGTCGTGACCGGTGTCGACGACGACGTCCCAGCCGGCGGCGTACTCGTCGGGCGGGAGGGTCACCTCGGTCGGCCCGTCGGCGTTGAAGTAGAGCAGGAAGTGGTCGTCGACGATGCGCTGGCCGCGCTCGTCCTTGCCGGCGATGCCGTCGCCGTTGAGGTACATGCCGATGACCTGCTGGCCGCCCTCCCAGTCGCCGTCCTCCATCGGCCGGCCCTCGGGGTGCAGCCAGACGATGTCGTTGAGCCGCTCGCCGTCGCCGGTGCGGACCTCGTTGCCGGTGAAGAACCGCTTGCGGCGGAACGTGGGGTGGTCGCGGCGCAGCTGGGCGATCGCGGCGGTGAACTCCAGGAGCGCGGTGTCCGCGCGGTCCCAGTGCATCCAGGCGATCTCGGAGTCCTGGGCGTAGGTGTTGTTGTTGCCGTCCTGCGTGCGGCTCATCTCGTCGCCGTGCAGCAGCATCGGCACGCCCTGGCTGAGCAGCAGCGTGGCGATGAAGTTGCGCTGCTCGCGCGCCCGGGCGGTGAGGATCTCCGGGTCGTCGGTCGGACCCTCCGCGCCGTGGTTCCAGGAGCGGTTGTGGCTCTCGCCGTCGTTGCCGTCCTCGCCGTTGGCGTCGTTGTGCTTCTCGTTGTACGACACCAGGTCGCGCAGCGTGAAGCCGTCGTGGGCGGTGACGAAGTTGATGCTGGCGAAGGGCCGGCGGCCGGAGTGCTCGTAGAGGTCCGAGGAGCCCGCCAGCCGGCTGGCGAACTCGCCGAGCGCCGGCTCGCCGCGCCAGAAGTCGCGGACCGTGTCGCGGTAGGCGCCGTTCCACTCGGTCCACTGCGGCGGGAAGCCGCCGACCTGGTAGCCGCCGGGGCCGATGTCCCACGGCTCGGCGATCAGCTTGACCTGGGAGACGACCGGGTCCTGCTGGACGAGCTCGAAGAACGTCGCCAGCCGGTCGACCTCGTAGAACTCCCGCGCCAGCGTCGAGGCCAGGTCGAAGCGGAAGCCGTCGACGTGCATCTCGGTCACCCAGTAGCGCAGCGAGTCCATGATCAGCTGCAGCGAGTGCGGGTGGCCGACGTTGAGGCTGTTGCCGGTGCCGGTGTAGTCCATGTAGTAGCGCTTGTCGTCGTCGACGAGGCGGTAGTAGGCCTGGTTGTCGATGCCGCGGAAGCTCAGCGTCGGGCCCATGTGGTTGCCCTCGGCGGTGTGGTTGTAGACCACGTCGAGGATGACCTCGATGCCCGCGGCGTGCACCGCCTTGACCATCGACTTGAACTCCTGGACCTGCTGGCCCGGCTCGCGCGTCGCGGCGTAGTCGGCGTGCGGCGCGAGGAAGCCCAGGGTGTTGTAGCCCCAGTAGTTGCGCAGCCCCTTCTCCAGGAGCGTGCTGTCCTGCACGAACTGGTGCACCGGCATCAGCTCGATGGCGGTCACGCCGAGCTTCTGCAGGTGCTCGGTGATCGCGGGGTGCGCCAGGCCGGCGTAGGTCCCGCGCTGGGCCTCGGGCACGTCGGGGTGCAGCTGGGTCAGGCCCTTGACGTGCGCCTCGTAGATGAAGCTCTCGTTGTAGGGGATGCCGAGCGGGCGGTCGCCCTCCCAGTCGAAGAATGGGTTGATGACCACGCCCTTGGTCATGTGCGCCGCGGAGTCCTGGTCGTTGCGCGAGTCCGGGTCGCCGAAGTCGTAGCCGAAGAGCGCCTGGTCCCATGCGATGTCGCCGCTGGTGGCCTTGGCGTAGGGGTCGAGGAGCAGCTTGTTGGGGTTGCAGCGCTGGCCCTGGGCGGGGTCGTAGGGGCCGTGCACGCGGTAGCCGTAGCGCTGGCCCGGCTGGACCGACGGCAGGTAGCAGTGCCAGACGAAGGCGTCGACCTCGGTGACGTCGATGCGCGTCTCGGTGCCGTCCTCGTCGAAGAGGCAGAGCTCGACGCGCTCGGCGGCCTCGCTGAAGAGCGCGAAGTTCGTGCCGGTGCCGTCGAACGTCGCACCCAGGGGGTACGGCTGGCCGGGCCAGACCTCGGTCGTGGTCTCGGTCATGGTGGTGCCCTTCGTGGTGCGTGCGGTGAGGAGTTGGATCGATCGAATCCGCGGGCGCACGGGAGCGCCCCCAGGACGCTCCCGTTACCCACTCCGCCCGCCGGACACCCTTCACCTCTGCGGGTGTGCTACCGGCGAGTAGGATCAGCGCCATGAAGCGCGACATCTACGACGAGGACCACGAGGCGTTCCGCGGCTCGGTCCGGGAGTTCCTCGAGCGGTCGGTCATCCCCCACGTCGAGGAGCACGCCGAGGCCAAGGCGATCCCGCGGGACTTCTGGCTCGAGGCCGGCAAGCAGGGCTTCCTGGGCCTGGAGATCCCCGAGGAGCACGGCGGGGCCGGCGCCGGCGACTACCGGTTCAACGCCGTCATCGCCGAGGAGCTGTCGAAGGTCAACGCCGCGCTGGGGTCGTGCTGGGGCATCCACGCCGACATCACCGCGCCGTACCTCGTCGAGCTCGGCACCGAGGAGCAGAAGCAGCGCTGGCTACCCGGCGTCGCCTCCGGCGAGATCCTGCTCGCGATTGGCATGACCGAGCCCTCCGGCGGCTCCGACCTCGCCGCACTGAAGACCACCGCCGTCCGCGACGGCGACGACTGGGTCATCAACGGCTCGAAGACCTTCATCACCAACGGCTACTCCGCCGACCTGGTCATCACCGCGGTCCGCACCAGCCCGGAGAAGAAGGCGCGCGGCATCACGCTGTTCGCGATCCCGGCGAGCGCCGAGGGCTTCAGCCGCGGCCGCAAGCTCGACAAGGTCGGCCAGCCCGAGTCCGACACCGCGGAGCTGTTCTTCGAGAACGTCCGCCTCTCCGACGACCACATCGTCGGCGAGCTCGACATGGGCTTCATCCACATGATGCAGAAGCTCCCGCAGGAGCGGCTCGGCTGCGCGATCTCCAACCTCGCCCACGCCAAGCAGATCTTCGAGGAGACCGTCGCCTACACCAAGGAGCGCACCGCCTTCGGCGCCCCGGTCGGCACGTTCCAGCACAACAAGTTCCTCATGGCCGACATCGACACCCAGATCGACGTCAGCCAGGCCTTCATCGACCGCTGCGTCGAGATGCACGACAAGGGCGAGCTCACCCCCGTCGACGCGGCCAAGGCGAAGCTGTGGACCTCCGAGATCCAGAACCGGATCCTCGACCACTGCGTCCAGCTGCACGGCGGCTACGGCTTCATGAACGAGTACCGCGTCGCCCGCGCCTGGCGCGACGCCCGCGTCTCGCGCATCTGGGCCGGCTCGAACGAGATCATGAAGGAGCTCATCGGCCGCGACCTCGGCCTCTGAGCGGTTCTCCCACCGGCGTCGGGTGAGGGGTCCGGCACCTGCCGGGCCCCTCACCTACGCTCGGGGCATGACTGGCGTCGCGATCGCGCACAACCCGGGGAAGAGCCGCTACGAGGCCACGGTGGACGGTGAGGCGGCCGGCTTCGCGGAGTACCAGCTCACCGACGAGATCATCGTCTTCACCCACACCGAGGTGGACCGCCGCTTCGAGGGCCGCGGCGTCGGCTCGGCGCTGGCCCGGTTCGCCCTCGACGACGTCCGCGCCGACGGCGTCCGCCAGGTCCTGCCGGTCTGCCCGTTCATCAAGGGCTGGATCGCGCGGCACCCCGACTACCACCACCTGATGTACGGCGCGCCGCGCACGACCGCCGTCGACTGACCGGCCTTAGGCGTCGGGCGGGGAGCCGAGCCGGCGCAGCGAGTCGATGAGCTCGGAGGCCGGCACCGAGCCGGGCGCGCCGCGCAGCGACTGCACGACGCCGTCGTCGAGCGGGTCGAGCCCGCGGACCTCCTGGTGCAGCCGCTCCATCGTCGCGTCGAGGGCGTACGCCGTGTCCGCCGCCTCCTTGAGACCGGCGAGGAGGTCGGCGGGGACGTCGCGACGGTACTTGTAGTAGATCTTGTGCTCGAGGCTCGCCCAGAAGTCCATCGCGATGGTGCGGAACTGCACCTCGACCACCACCGGCACCGACCCGCCGGAGAGGAACACCGGCACCTCGACGAGCGCGTGCAGGCTGCGGTAGCCGTTCGGCTTCGGGGCGGCGATGTAGTCGCGCAGCTCGAGCGTGGTGACGTCCGGCTGGGCCATGAGCAGGTCGACGACGTGGTAGACGTCGGAGACGAAGCTGCAGGTCACGCGGACGCCGGCGACGTCGGTGATCTCCTCGCGCACCCGCGCCAGCGGGTCGGGGCCGTCGAGGTCGATGCCCCGGCGCTCCATCTTCTCCAGCAGGCTCTCGGGCGACTTCAGCCGCGAGCTGACCGACTCGATCGGGTTGTAGTCGTGCAGGTGGGCGAACTCGTCGCGCAGGATCGACAGCTTCGTGACGACCTCGTCCATGCCGAAGCGGTGCTCGAGCAGGAACCGTCGAACGACGTCGTCCCAGTCCCCCTCGCTCACGCCCCACAACGTACGCGGAGGGGGAGGGCGGACCGGGATCGGCCCAGGATCGGCCCAGGATCGGCCTAGGGTCGGGGCGTGCGCCTGTTCGCCGCCCTCGTGCCGCCGGAGGATGCCGTCGAGCACCTCGACGAGTTCCTCGCGCCGCGTCGGGAGGCGGGCGCGTTCCGCTGGGCCGCGGCCGAGCAGCTCCACCTGACGCTCGCCTTCTACGCCGACGTCGCGGACCGCTCGCTCGACGAGCTGGTGGAGCGGCTGGGGACGGCCGCCCGGCGGCGTACCCCCGTCGAGGTGCGGGTGGCCGGCGGCGGCGCGTTCCCCGACGTCGCCCGGGCGCGGGTGCTGTGGGCCGGCCTCGAGACCGGTGAGACCGGCGCGCTCGAGATCGAGCGGCTCGCGACGGGGTGCCGTGCGGCGGCCGCCAGGAGCGGTGTGGCGGTCGACGGGCAGCGGTTCCGGCCGCACCTCACGGTGGCGCGGCTCGGCCGGCCGGCGGAGGTGACGCGCTGGGTGCGGCTGCTCGACGCGTACGCCGGCCCGGCCTGGACCGCGGACCGGGTCACGCTCGTCGCGTCGTACCTCGGGGAGGGGCCGCGCCGCCGACCCCGGTACGAACCGCTCGCCGAGCTCCCGCTCGCGGGGGTCGAGCTGGGCTAGGTTGCCCAGCGTGAGGCAGGTCACGTGAGGGTCGCGGTGGTCCGCGAGACGCGGGAGGGCGAGACGCGGGTCGCGCTCGTGCCCGACCTCGTGCCCGCCCTGGTCTCGGCCGGCCACGAGGTGCTCGTCGAGCCGGGGGCCGGCCTCGGGGCGCTGCACGCCGACGAGGAGTACGCCGCCGCCGGCGCCGCCCTCGACGAGCGGGCGCTCGAGGAGGCCGACCTGGTGCTCGCGGTCCAGCCGCTCGACGTGGCGAGTGCCCGCCGGCTGCGGCGCGGTGCGGCGACGGTCTCGTTCCTGGCGCCCGGCCAGGAGCTCGCGCTCGTGGCGGACCTGCGTGACCTGGGCGTCACGGCGTACGCGATGGAGCTGGTGCCGCGCATCTCGCGGGCGCAGGCGATGGACGCGCTGTCGTCGCAGTCGCTGGTGTCGGGCTACCGCTGCGCGGTCGTGTGCGCGGGGCTGCTGCGCCGCTTCTTCCCGCTCAACATGACCGCCGCCGGCACGGTCCCGCCGGCGCAGGTGGTCGTGCTCGGTGCCGGCGTGGCAGGGCTGCAGGCGATCGCGACGGCCCGGCGGCTGGGCGCGGTGGTCAAGGCCTACGACGTGCGGGCCGCAGCGGCGGAGGAGATCCGCTCGATGGGCGCGCAGGCGATCGAGCTGGACCTGCCGACGCTCGAGGGCGCGGGCGGGTACGCCCGGGAGATGTCGGAGGAGCGGTCCGCGCTTCAGCGTGAGCTGCTGGCGCCGTACGTCGCGGCGGCCGACGGCCTGATCACGACCGCCGCGGTGCCCGGCCGGACCGCGCCGGTGCTCGTGACGGCGGCGATGGTCGAGGCGATGCGGCCCGGGTCGGTGGTCGTCGACCTGGCGGCCGACAGCGGCGGCAACGTGGAGGGCTCGGTGCCGGGGGAGGTGGTGCGGATCGGGCACGCGCAGGTCTGGGGCGGGCGCAACGTGCCCGCGCAGATGCCGGGGCCGGCGTCGCGGCTCTACGCCCAGAACGTCGTCAGCCTCGTCCAGCTGCTCACCGCCGACGGCACGCTCGAGCCCGACCTCGACGACGAGGTCCTCGACGCCTGCTGCGTCACCCACGAGGGCGTCGTGCGCCACGCACCGACCCGCGAGCTGCTGGAGGGGGTCCGATGAGCGAGGCCGTCGTCTGGCTGACGATCTTCGTGCTGTCGGTCTTCGTCGGCGTCGAGGTGATCTCGAAGGTCTCCTCGACGCTGCACACCCCGCTCATGTCCGGCGCGAACGCCATCCACGGGATCATCCTGCTCGGCGCGGTGCTCGTCACCGGCACCGCCGACTCGACGCTGACCCTCGTCGTCGGCCTGGTCGCCACCGTCCTGGCCACGGTCAACATGGTCGGTGGGTTCGTGGTGACCGACCGGATGCTGCGGATGTTCAGCCGCAAGCCGGCCCGCCGCCCGCGGGGTGACGGCTCGTGACCCCCGCCCTGACTTCCACCATGACCCCCACGTGGGTCCAGCTGGTCTACCTCGCCTGCGCGGTCTGCTTCATCCTCGCGCTCAAGGGCCTGGCCGGCCCGCGCACCGCGCGGCTGGGCAACCTCGTCGGCGCCACGGCCGCGGTGGTCGCGGTGGCCGTGCCGTTCGCCCACCTCGACCTCGACCACGTCGCGCTGATCCTCGCCGCGATCGTGGTCGGCAGCGTGGTGGGTGCGCTCGGCGCGCAGCGCGTGCAGATGACCCAGATGCCGCAGCTGGTGGCGCTCTTCAACGGCGTGGGCGGCGGTGCCGCCGCGCTGGTCGCGCTGCTCGAGCTCGACCACCTCGGCCCGGCGACACCGGCCTTCGACGTCGGCGCCACGGCGTTCACGGTGGCCGTCGGCGCGGTGTCGTTCGCCGGGTCGGTCGTCACCTTCGCCAAGCTCCAGGAGCTGATGACCTCGCGGCCGGTGGTGTTCCCCGGCCTGCCGCTCGCCGCCGGTGCGGCCCTGGTGGGAGCCCTGGTGCTGGCCGGGCTGGTCGTCGCCGAGGTCGCGGTCGGCTGGGCGGTCGCGCTGGCCCTCGTCGGGCTGGCGGTGGGTGTCCTGCTCGTGCTGCCGGTGGGCGGCGCCGACGTACCCATCGTCATCTCGCTGCTCAACGCGCTCACCGGCCTCACGGTCGCCGCCGGCGGCTACGTGCTCGGGAACGTCGTGCTGCTCGTCGCCGGCACGCTGGTCGGTGCCTCCGGCACGTTCCTGACCCTGCTCATGGCGCGGGCGATGGGCCGCTCGGTCGCCAACATCCTCTTCGGCGCGCTGCGCGGCGGGTCGACCCTCGGTGCCGGCGAGGCCTCCGACCGGCCGGTGCGCAGTGCGGGGCCGGAGGACGTCGCGATCCTGCTGGGGTACGCCGAGCGGGTCGTCGTGGTGCCCGGCTACGGGCTCGCGGTGGCCCAGGCCCAGCACACGCTCCGCGAGCTGGTCGAGGTCCTGGCCGCTCGCGGGGCGCGGGTGGACTACGCGATCCACCCGGTGGCCGGCCGGATGCCCGGCCACATGAACGTGCTGCTCGCCGAGGCGCAGGTGCCCTACGAGCAGCTGGTCGAGATGGACGACATCAACCCCGAGCTCCCGCACACCGACGTCGTGCTGGTCGTCGGCGCGAACGACGTGGTGAACCCGGCCGCACGCACGACGCCGTCGGCGCCGATCTACGGGATGCCGATCCTCGACGTGGACCAGGCGCGGCAGGTGGTCTTCCTCAAGCGGTCGATGCGCCCCGGCTTCGCCGGCATCGAGAACGAGCTGCTCTTCGACCCCCGCACCACGCTGCTCTTCGGCGACGCCAAGGAGTCGCTCGCCAAGCTGCTGGCGGCGGTCAAGGCGCTGTAGCGGGCTGTGGACAACGGGTCGGGACGAGCGTCAGCATCCCAGGTGAACGTGGGATGCTGACGCTTCGCGGCCATCGCAATGCCCGCGAAGTGCGCACGATGGCCGCGGAGTGACCCTGTCCGAGCCGCCCCAGGCGTCGTCGCGTCGGGAGGTCAGCCCGCGACGCCGTAGAGCCGGTCGCCAGCGTCGCCGAGGCCCGGCACGATGTAGCCCTTCTCGTTGAGCCGCTCGTCCAGCGCCGCGGTCACGATCGTCACCGGCACGTCGAGGCCCTCGAGCTCGCGCTCGAGCCGCTCGCAGCCCTCCGGCGCGGCGAGCAGGCAGATCGCGGTGATGTGGTCGGCGCCGCGGTCGGTGAGGAAGGTGATCGCCGCCGCCAGCGTGCCGCCGGTGGCCAGCATCGGGTCGAGCACGTAGCACTGGCGTCCCGACAGGTCCGCGGGGAGCCGCTCGGCGTACGTCGACGCCTTCAGCGTGTCCTCGTCGCGGACCATGCCGACGAAACCGACCTCGGCCGTCGGGAGCAGCCGCATCATCCCGTCGAGCATGCCGAGGCCGGCGCGGAGGATCGGCACCACCAGCGGCTTCGGCGAGGCCAGCGCGACGCCGGTGGTGGGGGAGACCGGGGTCTCGATGTCGTAGTCGGTCACGCGGACGTCCCGCGTCGCCTCGTAGGCGAGCAGGGTCACCAGCTCGTCGGCGAGGTGCCGGAACGTCGGCGAGTCGGTGCTCTTGTCGCGGAGGACGGTCAGCTTGTGGGCGACGAGCGGGTGGTCCACGACGTGGGTGCGCATGGGTCGAACTCTAGAGGTCGCCGCGGGAAAGGGGGTTGGCCGGACGGCGGCGGTCTGCCACGCTGGATGACTCGCCGTACCGCCAGCAGTCCAGCCAGCAGTCCCGCCCGCAGTGCCCGCCGCCTGAGGAGACGAGATGCCCGACCAGCTCGACGCCGTCGACTTCGCCCTGGCGGCGTACCGCGAGGACGGCGCCTGGACGGTCGCGGAGCTCGTCCACGACCACCTCGACGACGTGACCGCCCTCGCCAGCGGCCTGCGGCGGCTCCCCGGCGACGCCGGTGCCGTCGGGCTGGTGGCGATGGACGAGGACTTCTTCCTGCTCGTCCGCGTCGCCGGGCCCACCACCCGGGTCCTGCTCTCCGACATCACCGCCGCCGACGAGTGGGAGCTGGCCGCCTCCGCGGTGGAGTTCCTCCACCTGCCGATGCCCGAGGACGACGACGACCAGGTGCCGGCCGGTGACCTGGACCTGCTCGCCGACCTCGGCGTGCCGGCGATCGACCTCGCGGCGCTGCTCGACGACCCGGACTCCTACCCCGACGAGGTGCTGTCCGACGTCGCGCGGCGGCTCGGGTTCGGCGAGCTGTTCGACGACGCGGTGGGGCTCACCTCGGCGTGACCGGACCCTCCGACTGGCGGGAGCCGATGCTCACCGCCCTGGCCGAGGCGCGCGCCGCGCTGGCGACCGGCGACGTACCCATCGGTGCGGTCGTCCTCGACCCCTCCGGCGCCGTGATCGGCACCGGCCGCAACGTCCGCGAGGCGCAGGCGGACCCCACGGGTCACGCCGAGGTGGTGGCCCTGCGGGCCGCCGCGCTGGCGCGCGGGGAGTGGCGGCTCGACGGCTGCACCCTCGTCGTGACTCTCGAGCCGTGCACGATGTGCGCCGGCGCGGCCGTCCTCGCCCGCGTCGAGCGGGTCGTCCTCGGCGCCTGGGACCCCAAGGCCGGGGCCGTCGGCAGCCTGTGGGACGTCGTCCGCGACCGCCGGCTCAACCACCGCCCCGAGGTCGTCGGCGGCGTCCTCGCCGAGGAGTCGGCCGCCCTCCTCGAGGACTTCTTCCGCGTGCACCGCGACCCCGGCCCCGCCTGACCCGCGCCTGATTTCGCCGCCCCGTCGGCGCTCCGGTACATTCCTCCGCGGTGGCGTGTCCGAGCGGCCGAAGGTGCATCACTCGAAATGATGTGTGGGGTCAAACCCACCGTGGGTTCAAATCCCACCGCCACCGCCAGCCTCACGACGAGCCCCGACCGGCATGCCGGTCGGGGCTCGTCGCTGTCTCCGGGCCCTCCGGGCGGGGTCGGGCCGTCGTCCCACCAGCCCCACCCGTTCATGTAGCGGACAGTTCGCCACTCTGTCTGCACGTTGCAGCGTGCAGACAGAGCAGCGGACGGCGCGTTACATGCGCGGTCGCGACCCGGGCCAGTTCGGCGGGGAGCGGGCCGGCCGGGGCGGGGTAGGGTCCGTCCCGTGGACCGCCGATGAGCAAGATGGACAACCTGCGCGCGCTGCGCGAGGCCCGCTACGAGCAGGACAAGGCGGCCCGGACCGCCACGAGCGGCGGCACCGCCCCGGCCGCCCGGCGCGCCGCTCCGCGCCGACCGGCGAAGGACGCCGCCGTGGCGCCGGCCCCTGGTGCCAGGAGCACGCCGGCGGCGGAGGCGGCCTGCGGGCACCGCGCGATCAGCGGGCGGACCTGCACCCGGCCCGCGGGTCACGCGGAGAAGAACCACCGCTACGCCTGAGCCCTCCGCGAACCAGGCCGGCCGTCCCGGCGTCGTACGAGACATGCGCACCGTTCGTCTCCTCCTCCCGCCCACGCTCCTCCTGGCTGCCCTCGCCGCGTCACCGTCACCGGCACCGGCCGCTCCCGGCCAGGCCGCGCCCCCGCCGACCTGCCGAGGTCTGACCGCGACGATCGTCGGCACGCCGACCGACGACACGATCCGGGCGACGCCCGGGCCGGACGTGGTCGTGGGGCTCGGCGGCGACGACGTGCTGCTCGGGCGGGGTGGGGACGACGTCCTGTGCGGCGGGGAGGGCGCCGACCGGCTCGAGGGCGGCAACGGCGACGACCGGCTCCACGGCGGCCAGGACCGCGAGGAGCGCACGCGCACCGTCGACACGTTCGGCGACACCCTGACCGGCGGGGCGGGCGACGACCTGCTGGACCCGGGCGCCGACCTCGACGGCGACGGGGCGGCGGTCCCCGACCGGGTGACGTACGCCGGCTCTCCGACGCCGGTGCGCATCGACCTGCCGGCGGCGACCGTGACCGGGGAGGGCACCGACCGGCTGGTGGTGGCCGGCCAGCCGGTGACGTTCGAGGGGTCCACGCACGACGACACGGTGGTCGGCACCGACGGCGACGACCTCCTCGAGGCCGGCGCGGGGTCCGACACCGTCGAGGCCGGCGCGGGCACCGACCGTGTCCGGACCGACCCGGCCGGCGCGCCCGACCGCGGCGGCGACGACCGGGTGGTCCTCGGCCCGACGGTGGCCGGCGGGTACGACACCGTGGTCAGCCAGGGCGGGCGCGACCGGGTGACCGGCACGGACGGCACCGACTACGTGCGAGCGCTCGGCGCCGAGCCGGTCGTGGTCGACCTCGGCGGCGGCGACGACTTCGCCGACGTCCGCGCCGACGCGGGCGGGTGGCTCCTCGACGCCGGCAGCGGCCGCGACAGCCTGCGGCTGTTCGGCGGCCGCGGCGAGCACGCCCGGCAGGTGGCGGTGGACGCGCGGCGCGGCACGGTCACCACGGCGGCCGGCACGGCGACGTACACCGGGGCCGAGGTGCTCGAGCTCTGGTACGGCGCCGGGTGGACCTACCGCGGCTCGCCGGCGCGTGACGTGGTCGACGCGTCGCTGGCGACCGGTCCGGTGGACGCCCGGCTCGCGGGCGGCTGGGACCGCGTGTCGGCCGGTCCGGGGGCCGACGTGCTCCGTGGCGGGTCGGGCACGGACCGGGTGCTGAACGGGTCGGCGGCCGACCGGTGCCGCTCGTTCGAGGTCGGCGACTGCGGCTGACCCGGCCCGATGCGGCAGGCTGGGACCCGTGACGGAGGAGCAGCGGGCCACGCTCGGCGAGGAGCTGGCGACCTGGATCGAGCGGCTCGGGCTGGAGGGCCACCTGACCGAGGCCGGCCTGCCGACGTTCCGCCGCGACGGCGGTGCCGGGAGCGGCGGCGCCGCCCGTTGGATCGACCCCGGCACCGGCCAGGACCTCTCGCTGGCGCAGCTGCAGGACGTCGAGCGCCTGCTGCGCAACGAGGGCACCGAGCCCGAGCACGCCGTGCCCGTCGCGCTGGTGGTGCTGCGCCGGCACGCGCGGCTGCGGATCGAGCTGCTGGCGACGCCGACGTTCGACTACGCGGCCCTGGCCGAGGTCCGCGGCACGTCGGTCGACGCGACCCGGTTCGCGGTGCACAAGGCCGCCTCGACCCACCGGCTGCTGGTGGTGCCCGTCGACGAGCGCAGCCTCGTGCCGGCGTTCCAGCTCACCGACGAGGGCGAGCTGCGCCCTGACCTCGCCCCGGTCCTCGAGCCGCTCCTCGCCGCACGGATGGACCCGTGGCGGGTCTGGGCGTGGCTCACGCAGCCGGCCGCGCTGCTCGGCGGCCTCGTGCCCGAGCGGGCCGTGACGGACCCGGAGACCGCGGACCTGGTGCTGACCGCCGCCGTCCGGCTCGCCGAGCGGGTCGCCGCCGCCTCCTGAACCGGTCCTCGACCGATGAGCCCGGTGTGCCTGCCGGGTCGCTACGTCGACCGGTGGCCGGCTGTCGGTGCTCTCCGACATGCTGGCCCTGCCCGACGAGACGGAGACCGATGAGCGCCACGACGCACCCCGCCGACACCCACGACCTGATCCGCGTGCGCGGCGCGCGGGTCAACAACCTGCGCGACGTGAGCGTCGACATCCCGAAGCGGCGGCTGACCGTGTTCACCGGCGTCTCCGGCTCGGGCAAGAGCTCGTTGGTCTTCGGCACGGTCGCCGCGGAGTCGCAGCGGCTGATCAACGAGACCTACAGCGCGTTCGTGCAGGGCTTCATGCCGACGCTGGCGCGCCCGGAGGTCGACGTCCTCGACGGCCTGACCACCGCGATCATCGTCGACCAGGAGCGGCTCGGCGCCAACCCGCGCTCGACGGTCGGCACGGTCACCGACGCCAACGCGATGCTGCGGATCCTCTTCAGCCGGCTCGGCGACCCGCACATCGGTCCGCCGAACGCCTACTCCTTCAACGTCCCCTCGGTCCGCGCGGCCGGCGCGATCACTGTGGAGAAGGGTGGCCGCAGCACGACCGAGAAGGCGACCTTCAACCGGCTCGGCGGCATGTGCCCGCGCTGCGAGGGCCGCGGCGCGGTCTCCGACATCGCGCTGAGCGCGCTCTACGACGAGTCCAAGTCGCTCAACGAGGGCGCGCTGACGATCCCGGGCTACAGCATGGACGGCTGGCAGGGCCGGATCTTCCGCGGCTGCGGCTTCTTCGACCCCGACAAGCCGATCAAGGACTACGGCAAGCGCGAGCTCGACGACCTCCTCCACAAGGAGGCCACCAAGATCAAGGTCGACGGGATCAACCTGACCTACCTCGGGCTGATCCCCTCGATTCACAAGTCCTTCCTGTCCAAGGACGTCGAGGCGATGCAGCCGCACGTGCGGGCCTTCGTCGAGCGGGCCGTCACCTTCGCCACCTGCCCCGAGTGCGACGGCACGCGCCTCGCCCCGGAGGCCCGCTCCTCGCGCATCCGCGGCCGCAACATCGCCGATCTGTGCGCGATGCAGATCAGCGACCTCGCCGCCTGGGCGCGCGACCTCGACGAGCCGTCGGTCGCGCCGCTGCTGCAGAGCCTGCGCCACACCCTCGACTCGTTCGCGGCGATCGGGCTGGGCTACCTCTCGCTCGACCGCCCCTCCGGCACGCTCTCGGGCGGCGAGGCGCAGCGCGTGAAGATGATCCGCCACCTCGGTTCCTCGCTGACCGACGTCACCTACGTCTTCGACGAGCCGACCGTCGGCCTCCACCCGCACGACATCCAGCGGATGAACGAGCTGCTCCTCCAGCTGCGCGACAAGGGCAACACCGTCCTCGTCGTCGAGCACAAGCCCGAGACGATGGCGATCGCCGACCACGTCGTCGACCTCGGCCCGCGCGCCGGCACCGAGGGCGGCGAGATCGTCTTCGAGGGCACCCTCGACGGGCTGCGGACCAGTGGCACGCTGACCGGCCGCCACCTCGACGACCGGGCCGCGCTCAAGGCACAGGTGCGTACGCCGTCCGGCGCGCTGGAGGTGCGTGGTGCGAGCACCCACAACCTGGTCGACGTCGACGTCGACGTGCCGCTCGGCGTGCTGGTCGTCGTCACCGGCGTGGCCGGGTCCGGCAAGAGCTCGCTCGTGCACGGCTCGGTCGCGGGCCGCGAGGGCGTGGTGGCCATCGACCAGAGCGGCATCAAGGGCTCCCGGCGCAGCAACCCGGCGACGTACACCGGTCTGCTCGAGCCGATCCGCAAGGCGTTCGCGAAGGCCAACGGCGTCAAGCCGGCCCTGTTCAGCGCCAACTCCGAGGGCGCGTGCCCGACCTGCAACGGCGCGGGCGTGATCTTCACCGACCTCGCGACCATGGCCGGGGTGGCCACCACCTGCGAGGACTGCGACGGCAAGCGGTTCCAGCCGGCCGTGCTGGAGCACGAGCTGGGCGGGCGAGACATCAGCGCGGTGCTGGGGATGTCGGTGGCCGAGGCCGAGGCGTTCTTCGGCGACGGCGGGGCGAAGGTGCCGGCGGCCCACAAGGTGCTGGCCCGCCTCGCCGACGTCGGCCTCGGCTACCTCACCCTCGGCCAGCCGCTCACCACGCTCTCGGGAGGCGAGCGGCAACGGCTCAAGCTGGCCGCGCAGATGGCGGAGAAGGGCGACGTCTACGTGCTCGACGAGCCGACCACGGGCCTCCACCTCGCCGACGTGGAGCAGCTGCTCGGCCTGCTCGACCGGCTGGTCGACGCCGGGAAGTCGGTCATCGTCATCGAGCACCACCAGGCCGTCATGGCGCACGCGGACTGGATCATCGACCTCGGCCCCGGCGCCGGCCACGACGGCGGCCGAGTGGTCTTCGAGGGCACGCCGGCCGACCTCGTCGCCGACCGTTCGACGCTCACCGGCCAGCACCTCGCGGCGTACGTGGGCGCCTGAGCCGGTTCGCGCCGCCCCAGCAGGGTGGTGTGGGATGACCGGCGTGAACCTCTTCGAGTTCGAGGGCAAGCGCCCCGACGTGCACCCCGACGCCTGGATCGCGCCCACCGCGACCCTCATCGGCGACGTGACGATCGAGGCCGGCGCGAGCGTCTGGTACGGCGCGGTGCTCCGCGGCGACGTGTGCCGGATCGTGGTGCGGGCCGGCAGCAACGTCCAGGACAACAGCGTCCTGCACGCCGGCCCGGACCAGGTGCTGACCGTCGGGCCCGACGCCACCGTCGGGCACGGCTGCGTCGTGCACTGCACCGAGGTCGGCGAGCGTGCTCTGGTCGGCAACGGCTCGACCCTGCTCGACGGCGCGAAGGTCGGCGCCGGGACGCTGGTGGCCGCGGGGTCCGTGGTCACACCCGGCGCCGAGATCCCGCCGGGCGTCGTCGCCGCCGGCGTCCCGTGCAAGGCGACCAAGCCGATCGAGGGCACGTCCTCGCAGTTCTGGGTCGACACCAACGCGCCGTACTACGCCGACCTCGCCACGCGGCACGCCGCCACCGCCCGCCCCGCCTGAACGCCGGCGCGCGCTGGGCTCAGGGGCGGCCGAGGCAGACCGCGACGAGGAGGCCCGGCGAGCGGCCGGTGAAGACGTCCCAGCCGCGGTCGAAGCTGACGACGCGCAGCTCGCCGCGCGTGGTGCGCACCAGGGCGGAGTCGGGCTGGGTGCCGGGCGCGAAGCCGGTGCTCGAGCAGTTGTGCTCGCTCATCACCTGCTGCACCACCTGGGCGGAGGCGTCCATGGTGAACACCGGCGGCCGGGCGTCCGGGGCGGCGGTGGTCCCCGAGGCGGTGACGCCCGTGGTCACGGTCAGCGCGAGGACCGCCCCCAGCACGGCGGCCTTGACGGCCAGCAGCACCGAGGAGACCTGTGCCCGCGACGGGGCTCGCCTGCTGGTGGTTCGCATCGCGGACTCCCGCTGCCGGTGGGGATGGGACAGGTACGCCGGGACAACGACCGGCCCCGGAGGCGGTCACGTGCGCCCGTCGCACGTGAGACAGATCTCTGGACCGGGCCGCGCCGGGGGCGATGGGCGAGGATGGCCGGCATGACGACGGCCGACTGGTTCTCCTCGCCCGACGACGCGACCGGGCGGTTGGCGGCGACCGGCTACCTCGCCGACCCGGCGACCGCCACGACGGCGTACCTCGCCGGCGCCCTGGAGAAGCCGCTCCTCGTGGAGGGGCCGGCGGGTGTCGGCAAGACCGAGCTGGCGAAGGCCGTCGCCCGCGCGAGCGGCGCCGAGCTGGTCCGACTGCAGTGCTACGAGGGGCTCGACGAGGCCCGCGCGCTCTACGAGTGGAACTACAAGAAGCAGCTGCTGCGCATCCAGGCCACGCAGGCGACGGGCGATGCCGCCACCTGGGACGAGACCCACGACGACATCTTCACCGACGAGTTCCTGCTGACCCGGCCGCTGCTGACGGCGATCCGCCGCGAGGAGCCGACGGTCCTGCTCATCGACGAGGTCGACAAGACCGACGTCGAGGTCGAGGGCCTGCTGCTCGAGGTGCTCTCGGACTTCCAGGTCACGATCCCGGAGCTCGGCACGGTCACGGCGGTACGCCGCCCGTTCGTCGTGCTGACCTCCAACGCCACCCGCGAGCTCTCGGAGGCGGTCAAGCGCCGCTGCCTCTACCTGCACCTGGACTACCCGGACGCGGAGCGGGAGCGCGAGATCGTCTCCAGCCAGGTGCCCGACCTCGAGGAGCGCGTCGCGGGCCAGCTGGTCACGACGGTGGCCCGGTTGCGGGAGCTGGAGCTGAAGAAGGCGCCGTCCATCGCGGAGTCCGTCGACTGGGCGCGCACGCTCATCGCGCTCGAGATCCGCGACCTCGACGACAAGGCGATCGCCGACACCCTCGGCGTCGTCCTCAAGCACGCGTCCGACCACGACCGCGCCGTCCGCGAGCTGCGGCTGCGCCGATGAGCGCCCGGTGAGCGGCCCGAGCGGCGGCCCGAGCAGCAGCGGCCTGCTCGACCGGCACATCGCGTTCCTCGAGGCGCTGCGCGCTGCGGGGCTGGCGGTCTCGCTCGCCGAGGACCTCGACGCCGTCGCCGCACTCTCGGCGGTGCAGTGGGGGAGCCGGCAGACGGTCCAGGCGGCGTACGCCGCCACGCTGGTCAAGAAGCAGTCGCAGCGACCCACCTTCGACGCGCTGTTCGACCTCTGGTTCCCGCGGATGGTCGGCTCGGGGGCCGGTGCCGCAGGGACCGGTGCCGGCGCGGCGGCCGACGGGCCCGACGCCGCGGGCCAGGAGTTCTCGGTCCGCGACGGCGCGGACGCGCTGCGGGACTTCCGCGAGCGGCTGGCCGAGGCGCTCGCCGCCGACGACCAGCAGGCGTTGGCCGACCTCGCGGCGGAGATGGTCGCGACGTTCGGCGCCATGCCGGGCCGCGGCCCCGGGTTGTCCAGCTGGTCGGCGTACACCGCCCTCCAACGGGTCTCGCCCGGCGAGCTGGTCGACCAGCTCGTCGCCGGCCTCCTCGCCGAGGGCCGCACCGACGAGGAGGCCGGGCGCACCGCCGGGCGGCGCGTCGACGCCTTCACCCGCCGCGTCGAGGACGACGCCCGCCGGCGCATCGCCGAGGAGAAGGGACCCGAGCACGTCGCGAACGTCGCCCTGCGGCCCAGCATCGACCGGCTCGACTTCCTCTCCGCGCGCCGCTCGGACCTGGAGGAGATGCGCCGCGAGATCTACCCGCTCGCGCGGCGCCTGGCGACCCGGCTGACCAAGGAGCACCACGCGCAGCGCCGCGGCCCGCTGGACTTCCGGCGTACCGTCCGCGCCTCCGTCTCCACCGGCGGCGTCCCCCTCACGACCCACCACAAGCCGAAGCGGCCGCACCGCACCGAGCTCGTGGTGCTCTGCGACGTCAGCGGGTCGGTGGCGAACTTCGCGCAGTTCACCCTGCTGCTGGTCTTCGCGCTGCGCGACCACTTCCAGAAGGTCCGGGCGTTCACGTTCATCGACCACGTCCACGAGGTGACCCACCACTTCAAGCCCGGCGGCGACGTCGTCGACGTGATGACCGATCTCGCGGCGAGCACCTCCCACGCGGCGCTGTGGGGGCGGACGAACTACGGCCGCGCGATCACCAAGCTGGCCGAGAACCACGCCGACGCCCTCGGGCCGAAGTCCTCGCTGCTGGTCCTCGGCGACGCGCGGTCGAACTACTCCGACCTCGCCCTCGACACCCTCGCCGAGCTCGTCGGCGGCATCCGGCACGCGTGGTGGCTCAACCCCGAGCACCGTCGTCACTGGGACAACGGCGACTCGGCGGCGTCGCGCTACGGGGCGGTCGTGCCGATGGTCGAGTGCCGCAACCTGACCCAGCTCGGGGAGTTCGTGCACGACATCCTGTGACGTCCGGGCGGGGCCCGGAGCGCGACACGCCCGGCTTTCCGGGGCCCGCGGATGCGCGCGAGCGCCGTGGTGCGGCTAGCCTGCGGAACGCCGGACGCGCCTGCGGCACCACGCGCAGGCCGCCGGGCGTGCCGCCGGGCCCTTCGCCGGGCCGGCACGGCACGACCCCCGCAGACCTGACGAACAGGAGCATCACATGAACAAGGGACAGCTGCGCGACGCCGTCGCCGAGCAGACCGGCCTGAGCAACAAGGACGCCGAGGGTGCCCTCGACGCCGTCATCGACAGCATCGTCAAGGCCGTCGCGGCCGGCGACAAGGTCAGCATCTCCGGCTTCGGCACCTTCGAGTCGCGCGAGCGCTCGGCGCGCCAGGGCCGCAACCCGCAGACCGGCGAGACCATCGAGATCGCCGCCACCACGGCGCCGGCCTTCAAGGCCGCCTCCGCCTTCAAGTCGGCGGTCTCCGGCAGCTGAGACGCCGCCTCCGCACCACGGCCGAAGGGCCGGACCCCTCACCGGGTCCGGCCCTTCGCCGTTCCTGGGGGCCGGTGTCCGCGGGCGGCAGCCGTGAGGTTCATCGGGTGGCCGATAAATCTCGCGGTTCCTCGATGAAGTTCCGTCGGGGGACCGGCAGGTTCATCGGGGCGCCGATGAACCTCACGACCCGGCCGACCCGGGAACGTCAGCCGGCGAGGTAGCCCAGCGAGGCGAGCCGGTCGAGCTCGGCGCGGAGCGCGGGGTGCTCGGCCGCGTCGGCGGCACGGCCGCCGGCGACGTACGTGCTCCCGGCGGAGCCGTCGACCGCGGCCGCGTCGAAGACGACGGTCAGCCGGTTCGGCGTCTCGAGGTTGAGCAGCGAGCCGAGCAACGCGACGGGGTCGGCGCGGTCCTCGAGCGCCAGCACCCGCGTCGGCTCGGGCACCCGCGTGGTCTGGGCGGCCGGGGCGCCGGCCGTCACGACCTGCTCGACGGTGAACGACGGCGCGGCAGCGGCGACCTCGGCCGCGGTCACCCCGCCCTGCGCGGAGCCGACGAGCATCACCCGCGCGGCCGGGTCCTCGGCGACGGCGACCTCGACCGCGCGCACCACCTGGACGGCGTACGGCGTGGGGTCACCGCTGACGAGCCGCAGGCGCCGCCCGCCGCCGCCCGGACCGGGCAGGTAGGCGATGTAGCGGCTCTCGGCGACCCGCTCGACGGCGACGGACGCCGCGACGCCCTCGAGCGCGGTCATCAGCCCCGCGAGCCCGCGCGGGGCGCCCCCGACGACGGGGCCCTCTGCAACAGGGGCGTCGGCCGGGTCGGCCACCACGCCGCCGGCGACGTCGCGGAGCGCGGCGCCGAGGTCGGTGCGGAGCTCGTCGACCCCGAGCGCGCGCAGCCCCCCGCGCGCGGCCGCCCGGCCGGTCTCCCCGGCGAGCAGGCCGACGGTCAGCAGCGACCGCATCGACAGCCCGTCGAGCAGTCCGCCGCGCCCGGAGACGTGCTCGAGCAGCTCGGGGTGCTCCTGCGCCAGCTCGGAGAGGTACGCCGCCACGCCGTCGCGGTCGAGCGCGTCGGTCTCGATCAGGCCGGCGCTCACCACCGGCCCGCCGAGGGCGACCTCCGGCGCGAGGTAGCCGATCGCGCGGCCGGCGATCGCGCCCATCGTGCGCGAGGCCTCCTCGGCCAGCTCGTCGATCCAGCGATAGGTCGCCACCGTGGCCCGCACGACCACCGCGTCGGCGTCGAGCTCGGCGGAGCGGGCCAGCAGCCCGTGCTTGTCGCCGGTCGCGGCGAGCACGTCGCGCTCGACCTCCGACCAGGTCCCCTGCGCCACCTCCGCGGAGTCCGCGACGGCCGGGTCGCCGAGCACCTCGGTCCCTAGCGACGCGCGCGCACGCGCCTCCTCGCCGGCGGCCTCGAACAGGGCGGCCAGCCGCGTCATTTGGTCGTACTTGTCGGCCAGGTCCGCCGCCTCCACCGCGTCCCGCGGCACGGTCGGCTCCTCCTCGGGGGCGCCGGCCGGCGGCGTCGCGTCGTTCACCGGGTCACCTCCGCCAGCACCGGCGCGAGCAGCGGGCCGAGGTCGGCCGGCTCCACGCGGCGTACCTCCACCCGCGCCTCGCCGCTGGTCCGGTCCCGGTAGGGCCGCAGTGCGTGCCACCCGTCCCCGAGCAGCACCCACGACACGACGCCGACGACGTCGGTCGTCCCGCCGGAGGTGTCGGCGACCATCGCCCGCAGCCGGCCCTGCGCCTCCCCGCTGAGGCCGGTGAGCAGGTCCAGCACCTCCACCGCGTCGTACGTCGTGCCCTCGGCGCCGCGCACGGTCGCGGCCTGCTGGTCGGCGAGCACCGCGAGCAGGTCGGGTCGCGAGGACCGCACGGCCTCGGCGGCGGCGTCCGCGAGCTCGTAGGGGAGGTCGACGTGCGCCGGCACGGTCGTGCGCCCCGCACCGTGCTCCTCGGGCAGCACGGGGACCCGGGCGAGCTCGGTGGGCCAGTGCTCGGCGGCGAACCACGCCAGCTCGAAGACCACCCCGTCGAGCGTCGACAGCGTGGCGACGGCGCCGCCGGCCTGTCGGTGCCAGGCGCGGGCGCGCAGCGGGCCGCCCGCGGTCTGCACGGCCACGTCGAGGTCCAGCGCGACGTCCGGGACGGCCAGCAGGCCGACGGCGCCGGCGAGCCCCTCGTCCAGCGCGCCGTCGACCAGCAGCCCGCGGCGGTCGAGCGAGCCGATCGGCTCGTGCAGCGCGCCCATCACCGTCGCCCACGCCTCGTCGTCGGCCGACCCGCGCGAGCGGCCGAGGCGCGACTCGAGGCCGCCCTGGTGGGCTGCCGCGCCGGCACCGGGGCCGTCGCTGGGCTCGCGGACCTCGAAGGGCAGCGGCGCGTCACCGGCGTGCGCGGCCGCGCACCGGAGCTCGGGCAGGGTGAGCGCGACCCGCCGGGGGAGCGCGTCGAGCAACCCGGCGGTCGGCTCGGGCGTCGGCGGCGGGGCGCTGAGGTCGACGAGGGTCACGAGTGCCTCACAGTCCGGGGAGGTGGACGCCGAGCCAGTCACGGTGGCCGGGCGGGGGAGGGTCGAAGGCGGCGAGCCGCCGGTCGCCGGGGTCGGCGGTCCGGGTGACGCCGGCCGGGTCGGCCGCCGCCTGGGACTCCACACGCGCGACGCGCGCACGGGCGTCCGTCACGAGACCGAGCGCCTTCCGCTCGCGCTGG
Source organism: Nocardioides sp. IC4_145 (assembly GCF_011250565.1). Classification (GTDB taxonomy): domain Bacteria; phylum Actinomycetota; class Actinomycetes; order Propionibacteriales; family Nocardioidaceae; genus Nocardioides. The sequence goes on along the minus strand of NZ_JAANMS010000010.1, from coordinate 25,924 downwards.
GCGATGGCGTCCTTGACCCGGTCGACCTCCTGGAGGTGCGCCTGGAGGGAGTCCGCGGCCCGGTCGTGGCCGGCCGCGGCCTCGCGCAGCCGGGCGGCGCGCTCGCGGACCCGGTCGGACAGCGACTCGGCCGCCCGTCCGGTCCACCCGGTGCCCGCGGTGCGGGCGACCAGCTGGTCGGCCAGCTGCCGCAGGTCGGTGGCCTGCTCACGCAGCTGGTCCACCCGTCGGCGCATGACGTCGGTGTCGCCGTACATCGGTCCTCCTCGCCGGGCCGCTCGAGGAGGCCGGGCCTCGGCTGCCGGTCGCATTCCCGGACGGTCCTGTCCCGAAACGCCGGGACCGGGCAGGATCAGACCATGCACCGCCGCCTGCTCCCGCGCGTCGCGCCCGCGCTGCTCGCCCTCACCCTCGCGCTCGGCCTCACTGGCGCGCTCAGCGCTCCGGCCGGCGCCGGCCCCGACCGACCCGCCGGCAGCTCCGCAGCGGACAGCACAGCGGACCCCGGAGCGGACACCGGAGCGGACGCGGACGCGGCCACCCGTGCCGCCCTGCGCGCGTTGCCGACGTCGGCCCAGCACGCGGCGCTGAAGCCGGCCGGGGTCCGCCGGGCGGTGTTCGTCGGCAACAACTGGGACGGCACGGCGAGCATCGTCACGCCGGGGTCGTTCAAGCGCCTGGGACGGATCAACATCATCCCGGACCGCGCCGAGCGGATGCAGGAGATCGCGCTCAACCCGTACCGCCTGGCGTACTTCCTCGCCATCCGCGCGCTCATCGGCGAGGGCCACGACCAGTTCGTCGACGACATGTACTCCTCCAACGACGGCCGCCTGCTGGTCGTGTCCCGGCCCTCCTTCGCCGACGTCGTCGCCATCGACCTGAAGACCCAGGAGATCGCCTGGCGGTTCCCGGTCGCCGGCGTCCGCTCCGACCACATGGCGGTCTCGCCCGACGGGAAGCGGGTCGTGGTGAGCGCCTCGACCGGCAACGTCGTCCACGTCATCCGGATGAGGGACGGCAAGGACCTCGGCCAGTTCCCCTCGGGCGGCTCCCCGCACGAGAGCACCTACATCGACGACGGCAGGCGGATCCTGCACGCCAGCATCGGGCTGGTCTACACGCCGCTCGACGACCCGGCACTCGACCCGCTCAAGGACGACCGCGTGCTGCAGGTCGTGGACGCGCGGACCAACAAGGTCGTCCGCCGCTACGACCTGCGCAAGGCGCTCGACGAGCGGGGGATGACCCGGGTCAGCACGGCGGTCCGCCCGATCACGCTGAGCCCGGACGAGGAGAAGATGTACTTCCAGCTCTCCTTCTTCCACGGCTTCGTCGAGCTCGACCGCCGCAGCGGGAAGATCACCCGCGTCAAGCGGCTGCCGAACCTCATCCCGAGCACGCCCCGTGAGCTCTACCTGCTCGACTCCGCCCACCACGGCATCGCGATGAACCACCGGGGCACCAAGATCTGCGTCGCCGGCACCATGTCCGACTACGCGACCGTGGTCGACGCGAAGACGTTCAAGACCGGCAGGCTGCTCAAGGGCGGGCTCAAGCCCTACTGGGTCACGCCGAGCTGGAACGGCGAGCACTGCTACATCTCCTGGAGCGGCTCGGACACGATCTCGAAGATCTCCTACGAGACCGGCCGCATCGTCCGCACCGCGAAGGTCGGCTACCACCCCCAGCGCGTGCGCAACGGGTACGTCGACCGCCGGCTCGTCGCCGGCCTGCCGAACCACGTGCCCGAGCGCTCCCCGCTGGACGGGCTGGTCGACGCGCTGACCCCCTGACCCGGCCCACCTGACCCCTGGCCGCGGCCGGTCCGGCGCCAGCCACGCTTCAGTCCCGCGTCACCACGAAGAGCTGGGTCGTGACGGTCGTGCCTGCTGGCGCGGCCGGCCCGGCGACGTACCCCTGCTCCTCGAGGCGGCGCAGCGCGTCGACCACCGACGGGTGGGCGGTGCCGTCGGCCCGGGCGGCATCGAGCGCGACGGCGGCCGCGGCGTAGCGGTCGATCCCGTGCGCCTCGGCCACGCCCGAGGCGGGCGTGCCCTCGAAGCGCACGGTCGTCTGCTCCGGGCGGTCGCGGTTGTCCTCGCCGTCGAGCAGCGGGACGAGGTCGCCGCGGTGCTCGAGGGACAGCACGTGCGTGTCGGGCGGGAAGCCGTCGACGTGGGCTGTCGGTGACCCGGCGGTCACCACGTCGGTGACGTGGAACGGGCCGCCCGCCGCGAGCAGCGCCGCCGCGACCATCCCGCCCTGGGAGTGCCCGACGAGCAGCACCGGCTCGTCCGGCCCGACCCCGGCCTGCGTCATCGCGTCCACGACGCCCTGCTGGTAGGGGTTGTCCAGGCCGGCGAGGAGCAGCAGGTTCGTGGCGAGGTCGCGGGCGTCCTCGTCCCGCGTCCACGGCAGCGTCGCCATGTCGTCGGTGCCGGGCAGGTGCACGACGTGCCGCACCGAGCCGTCGGGTGCGGTGGCCGTGCGCACCTCGATCCCGCCGTCCGACCCCATCCGGTGCGCCCGGTCGAGGCCACCGACGAGGTCGGCGAGACCGTCCGGGTGGCGGGCCGCCTCGGTCGGGCCGAGGCGTTCGGCGCGGCCGCGTCCGGGATCGCCGTACGTCGCCGCGAGCACCGCCGCCGCGTCCTCCAGGTCGCGGCGCCGCCACGGGCCGCGCAGCAGACCGCTCAGCAGCAGCCCGTCGAGCAGGCCGCCGCCACCGTTGACGAGGTGCTGCACCAGGTCCGGGTGCTCGGCGACGGCCTCGGTGAGCAGCTCGTCCAGCGCCGGCGCGAGCAGCGGCCCGCCCGCGACCAGCGCCGGCAGCAGCGGGAGGGCGACGAGGACCGCCGCCGGCAGCAGCGTGCCGACCGCCCGCCCGACCGCGTGGTCGATGACCTCGAACGACCCGCGGGCCAACGCGTCCGCACCCTCCAGGCCGGCCACCGCGGCGCGGACGGCGACCGCGTCGGCCTCCCACCACGTGCTCGCGACCAGCGCGCCGTCGCGGCCCGTGGCCGCGGCCAGCACGGCGGCCTCCGCCTCGGCGAAGGTCAGCGGCGCCAGCGGAGCCGACTCGAGCAGGTCCGCGTCGAGCAGGACCCGCCGCCCGACGCCGGACCACCCGCGCATCACGTCGCCCGCCCGGTCGTAGGTGTCCGCGAGCGCCCGGACCGCGACGTACGCCGCCGCCAGGCCGTGCGAACCACCGACCACCTCGGTGACGACCACCTCGCCGGTCATCGCGGCAGGTCCGGCAGGCGCGGCAGGTCGACCGACAGCCAGTCGCGGTGGCCGCTCGGCGGCGGCACGAACCGGTCCAGCAACCCGCCGAGCAGGTCACCGACCGCGTCGCGGGCCTCGTCGACCAGCGCGTGGAACCGACGCTCGACGGCGGCGACCTGCGCCTGCCGCCGCTCCACCTCGGCGGCGTGCCGGTCGAGGGCCTCGGCGGCGTCCTCGTGGAGGTCGGCGGTACGTCGCAGACCCGCCGCCCCGGCGCGCGCCCGTTCGCGCATCGCGTCGGCGGCCCGGCCGGTCCACGGGACCGCGTCGGCGAGCCCGCGGAGCCGCTCGGCCTCGGACCGGACCTCCGCGGCCTGCTCGTGCAGCCGCGCCGCGAGAGCGCGGATGGCGCCCGGGTCGCCGTACCTGCCTGCTCCGTCCCCTGCTCCGTCCATGCGGCAGGTCTGCCCGAGCGGGGTCGGGCGGTAACGCCCGGATCAGAGAGCTGTGGACAACCGCGCGAGCGCCTGCTCGATCTCCGACTGCTGGCCCGCGAAGGACATCCGCACGAAGCTGCTGCCCTCTGCGGTGTCGAAGTCGATCCCCGGCGCGACCGCGACGCCCACGCGCTGCAGCAGGTCGTGCGCGAAGGCCATCGAGTCGTCGGTCAGGTGCGCGACGTCGGCGTAGACGTAGAACGCGCCGTCGGCCGGCGCGAGTCGGGTGATGCCGAGGTCGGCGAGGCCGTCGAGGAGGACGCGGCGGTTGGCGGCGTACCGCGCGACGTGGCCGTCGAGCTCGGCGTACGACGCGTCGTCGAACGCCGCGAGGCACGCGCGCTGCGCGATCACCGGCGGGCAGATCGTGAAGTTGCCGGTCAGCACGTCGACCGCCCGCCGCAGCCGCTGCGGGACCAGCATCCAGCCGATCCGCCAGCCGGTCATCGAGAAGTACTTGGAGAACGACGAGAACACGACCGCCTCACGGGAGGTCTCCCACACGCTCCGCGCGAGCGACGGTGCGCCGTCGAGCGGGGCGTACTCGATGCCGTGGTAGATCTCGTCGGAGATCAGCTGCACGCCTCCCGCCTCGCACCAGCGCGCGAGCGCGGCGAGCTCCTCGGGCAGGAGCATCGTGCCGGTGGGGTTGGCCGGGCTCGCCACCACGAGGCCCTTCAGGCCGACCTCGGCGTGCAGCGCCGCGACCTGCTCGACGCTCGGCTGGAAGCGGGTCGCCGGACCGGTCGCGATCTCGACCACCTCGCACCCGAGCGCGGCGAGCACGTTGCGGTAGCAGGGGTATCCCGGCCGCGCCATCGCCACCTTGTCGCCCACCTCGAACGCCGCCAGGAACGCCAGCAGGAACCCGCCGCTGCTCCCTGTCGTCACCACCACGTCGGCCGGGTCGACCTCGATCCCGTGCGCTCGCCGGTGGTGCCCGGCGATCGCCTCGCGCAGCTCGTGGATGCCCGCCGCCGGGGTGTAGCCGAGCGGGTCGCCGGACTGCAGCAGCCGCACCGCCTCCGCCGCCACCGGCGCCGGCGCGCCCGTGCTGGGCTGTCCGGCCAGCAGGTTGAGCATGTCGCCGTGGCTGCGCTGCCGCTCCGCCGACGCCGCCAGCAGGTCCATCACGTGGAACGGCGGCACGTTGGCGCGGCTGGCGACGGCGAGGCGGTCGAGGGTCACGCCGCCGACCTTAGGTGGTCTGCGATCTCACCGGATCTCGAGACAGGCGCTGCGCGCCTTCCTCGACCAGCCGGCCGGCGTGCGAGGGGCGTCAACCAGCGGGGGCGGTGGTGACGCGGGTGCGCGCAGCCGCGAGGCCGGCGCGGCGGCCGAAGAACGACCCCTCGCCGAGCTGGGTGCCGGAGCAGTAGCCCTTGCCGTCCTGGGCGATGTTGGAGGCGCAGGCGCCGGCGGCGTACAGGCCGGGGACGACCGAGCCGTCGGGCCGCTGCACCTCGCCGTCGACCGAGGTGCGCATGCCGCCGAGGGTGAAGCCGGCGTACATCGCCTTGCCCAGCGTGAGGTCGAAGACCGCCCACGGACCCACCCGCTGCGAGGCCAGCCAGTCCGGGTGCTTGTGGAAGTCCGGGTCCTCCCCGCGGTCGGCGTGGTCGTTGTAGCGGTCGAGCGTCGCCTGCACGGACCCCGCCGGCAGCTCGAGCGCCTCCTCGAGCTCGGCGACGGTCTCGTAGCCGTCGACGAGCGGGACGAGGGGGTACTTCGCGTACTCGACGTGCTCGCTGTCGACGACGAGGTACGCCGCGGAGCCGGGCTGCTCGGTGGCGAACTGCGAGGTGCGCGAGTGGTAGGAGTCCTCGGCCACGAACCGCCGGCCCTCGCGGTTGACGACGATGCCCGTGAGCAGCGTCGACGGCGGGTAGAACGGCGCGGTGATGAACGGCTCGTCCATGTGCTTGAGCTCCGCGCCGACCGAGACACCGAGCCGGATGCCGAGCCCGTCGTCGTACGTCGACCCCAGCACGAACGGCTTCTCCGCGAGCTTCGGGGTGTGCTCGGCGACCATCGCGGGGTTCATCACGAACCCGCCGGCTGCCACGACCACACCGTCGGCGAGCACGTGGCCGGTCTCCTCGAACGAGCGCCACGCGACGCCCACGACCGCACCCGCGTCGTCGACGACCAGGTTGGTCACGCCGGTCTCGTAGCGGACCTGCACGCCGGCCTCGTCGAGCCGGTCTTGCAGCCGGTCCATGACCATCTTGGTGCCCTCGGTGTCGCCGGGCACCGGCACCTTGTGGCCCCGCGGGGCCGGCTTGGCCTGCTCGCGGTAGGGCCACACCTTCTCGTTGCCGGTGTACATCAGCCCCTGCGTGCCGGGCTGGATCACGGCCTTCTCGGGGTAGAAGGACCGCTCGAACTCGAAGCCGAGCCCCTCGAGCCAGTCGAAGTGCTCGACCGACCCCTCGCAGTAGGCGCGGATCTTGTCGTGCTCGGGCTCCTTGGAGGTGGCGACGAGGTACTTGTACATCTCCTCGACGCTGTCCTCCTGGCCGGTCGCCCGCTGCACCGCGGTGCCGGCACCCAGGTAGAAGTGGCCGCCGGACATCGCTGACGTGCCGCCGTGCACGGCCGCCCGCTCGAGCACCAGCACGCGCGCGCCGGCCCGTGCCGCCTCGAGGGCCGCGCAGCCGCCGGCGATGCCGAAGCCGACGACCACGACGTCGTACGCCGGGGTGTCGGCCGGCAGCGTCGAGGCAGGGACGGTCGCGGGGATCTCGGTGCCCTTGCCGGCGGCGTCGCTCGCAGTCATGCACACAAATCTAGAACAAGTTCCAGTTCCGTGCGATCCTCCGTCCCATGGTGGTCCTCATCGACGCCGACGGCGTCCCGCACGACCTGCCCCTGACCGAGGGGTACGTCGCCGCCGACGCGCTCGCCGCCGCGACGGGGTGGGTCCTCAAGCCGGTCGGCCTGTGCCGCGACGAGGTCTGCGTGCCGCTCCTCGGGCGGGCCGTCGCCCACCCCGACGACCACCCCGACGACCCGGGCCGCGTCTCGCTGGCCGCCTGGGCCGAGGCGCTCGACCTGCTGCTCGTGCTCGACGAGGAGGAGGGTGTCGCGGCGCTCGCGCCCTCGGCGGCCGCGCACGCCCGCGACCTCGGCGACGGCCGGGCCCCGAGCCTGGTGCTCCCCGACGTCGACGGGAACCCGGTGTCCTTCGAGGACCTCTCCGGCCACAAGCGCGTCCTCGTCACCTGGGCGTCCTGGTGCGGCTGCCGCCACGAGCTCGCCGGGTGGCAGCGGGTGCAGGACGAGCTGGCCGACGCCGGGCTGAAGGTCTTCTCCGTCGCCCTCGACGCCGACCCCGAGGACTCCCGGCCGTGGATCGAGGCCGGCGCCCCGACGTACCCCGTCGCGGTCGACACCGCCCACGTCACCGCCGAGCGCTACGGCATCACCAACGTCCCCTCGGTCGTCTGGGTCGACGAGGACGACCGGATCGTCAAGCCGCCGACGATCGCGCCGGGCGACGACCAGTTCGTGGACTTCACCAAGATCAGCAGCGAGCAGCACCACGAGGCGCTGCGGCGCTGGGTCCGCGACGGCGAGCTGCCGGCGAGCGCGTCCGCCCCGATGCCCGAGCGCAGCGACGACGAGCAACGGGCGTTGGCGCACCGGCGCGTCGCGGCCCACCTCCAGCGCGCCGGCCGCACCGACGCCGCCCGCGCCCACCTGGCGACCGCGCAGGAGCTCGCGCCGTGGGACTGGACCGTCCGGCGGGGCGGGATCATGATGACCGGCGGCGACCCGTTCCTCGGCGAGGAGTTCACCTCCTTCTGGGAGGAGTGGGACGCCTCCGGGCGGCCGGGCTACACCCCGACCACCTGAGCGCCCCGGGGCGGGCGACGCAGACGGGCGGGCGCACGGCCGCGGGCCGATAGACTGCGGGCCCGCCGCCCCGACCCCGCGCCAGAGGTGACATGACGTTCGACGCCCATCAGCTGGACGTCTTCCTGCTGGTCGGCTCGGCCGTCACCTTCCTGGCCGTCCTCGCGGTGCGCGCCTCGAGCCGCGCCGGCCTGCCCAGCCTGCTGATCTACCTGCTCATGGGCGTGCTGCTCGGCGAGGCGGGCCTCGGGATCGACTTCGAGGACGCCGAGCTCGCGCACGCGCTCGGCTTCGGCGCCCTCGTCGTGATCCTCGCCGAGGGCGGGCTGACGACGAACTGGCACGAGATCCGCCCCGCCATGCGGCTCGGCGTCGCCCTGTCGACGCTCGGCGTCGCGATCTCGGTCGGGGTCGTCGCGTGCGGCGCGCACTACCTGCTGGGGATGGACTGGCAGCTGGCGGTCCTGCTCGGCGCCTGCACGTCGGCGACCGACGCGGCGGCGGTGTTCTCGGTCCTCCGGGCGGTGCCGCTGCCCCGGCGGCTGACCGGCGCGCTCGAGGCGGAGTCCGGCCTGAACGACGCCCCCGTCGTCGTGCTCGTCGTGCTCATCTCCTCCGGCGCCGCGGCGGAGGACGGGCCGCTCGCCATGGCGGCGCTGATCGTCTTCGAGCTGGTCGCGGGCGTCGCCATCGGCCTCGCCATGGGGTTCGGCGGGGCCTGGGTCATGCGGCGCGCGGCGCTGCCCTCCTCGGGCCTCTACCCGATCGCGATCATCTGCCTGACCGTCCTCGCCTACGGCACCGGCGCGGCCGTGCACGCCTCCGGCTTCGCCGCGGTGTACGTCGCCGCGCTGGTGCTCGGGAACGCCGAGCTGCCCCACCGGGCGGCCACCCGGTCGTTCTCCGAGGGCATCGCCTGGATCGCGCAGATCGGCCTGTTCGTGATGCTCGGGCTGCTCCTGTCCCCGGGCCGGATCGGCTGGGACGTCGTCGGTCTGGCGTTCGCCTCCGGCCTGGTCCTGACCTTCGTCGCCCGGCCGCTCTCGGTCGCGGCGTGCGGCCTCGTGCAGCGGTTGCCGGTCCGCGACATGGCCTTCATCTCCTGGGCCGGGCTGCGCGGCGCCGTACCCATCGTCTTCACGACCATCCCGCTCGCCGAGGGCATCGACGGAGCCGAGCAGCTCTTCGACATCGTCTTCGTGCTGGTCGTCATCTACACCCTGCTGACCGGCCCGACGCTGCCGCTGGTGGCCCGGCTCCTCCGCGTGGCCCGCCGCTCCGAGCCCCGCGACCTCGACCTCGAGGCGGCCCCGCTCGAGCGGATCGCCGCGGACCTGCTGCAGGTCACGATCAGCCCGCGCTCGCTGATGCACGGCGTCGAGGTCGGCGAGCTGCGGCTGCCCAAGGGCGCCTCGGTGTCGATGGTGATCCGCGAGGGCGAGACGATCGTGCCCGAGCCGCGGACGGTCCTGCGGCGCGGCGACGAGCTCCTCGTCGTCACCCCGCGCAAGATCCGCGAGCAGACCGAGCAGCGGCTGCGCGCGGTCTCCCTCGGCGGCCGGCTCGCCCAGTGGCTCGACCACCGCGCTCCCGGGCGCTGAGCCTCCGCTCGTCCTCCGGCCCCGCACCCGGCGCGCACCCGGCCGCGCACACAACGGCGCAATTGCGCGGGAATGTCGGGGTGCACCCGCTTCCACCGCGACAATTCCGCGCCATTGAACGGTTGTGCGCGCGCCCCGGGTCTCCCAGCTCGACCGGCGCGGGGGCCGGCTCACTCCGGCGGTGCGCAGACCACCGAGTCCTTCTTGACCTTCACCGACTCCTTGCCGTCGACGAGGTCCTCGAAGTCGTCACCGACGACGACGGTCACGCCGGGGCCGACGCCGTCGCGCCGCTCGAAGCCCGCGTCGGGGCCGAGCCGGGTGCGCACGAGCCGCACGGCGGGGTCGTGGGCGGTGTCGGACCAGACCTGCGCGTAGGCGACCTCGGTGCCGCGCGGGGCGTTGCCGGTCTCGCCCGCGACGAAGCCGGCGTCGACGAAGAGCTGCATGGTCCGGCTGGCGAGGCCCTCGCGGCGGCTGGCGTTCAGGACGCTCACGACGACCCGGTCGGCGAAGAGCCGGTCACCCTTGCCGAGCTCGGTGTCGACGCAGGCCGGGGTCTCGACCGCGCCGGGGAACGGCTTGGTCGCCGCCGTCCAGCCCCACGCGGCGCCCAGCAGGAGCAGCAGCGCGAGCACGCCGAGCGTGACCAGGCTGCGCAGCCGGTCGTCGAGCCCCGCGGGCATCAGGCCGCGTCCATCGTGTGCACCCGCGCGTGCAAGACGCTGCGCTGCTGGAGCGCCGCGCGCAGGGCGCGGTGCAGGCCGTCCTCGAGGTACAGCTCACCGCGCCAGGCCACGACGTGGGCGAACAGGTCGCCGTAGAACGTCGAGTCCTCGTCGAGCAGCGCGGCCAGCTGCAGGGTGTCCTTGGTGGTGACCAGCTGGTCGAGACGCACCTGCCGTGGCGGCAGCGCCGACCACTCCTTGGGGCTCAGCCCGTGGTCGGGGTAGGGCCGTCCGTCCCCGACCCGCTTGAAGATCACGCCCCCGACCCTAGCGAGCCGCGCCGCAGGACGGGGCGTACGTCGCGTGCCGCTCGCTACGCTGCCGGGATGGCCGACCCCGATCAGCTCGCCGCCACGGTCGCCGCCGGCTACGGCTTCGAGGGCCCGGCGCTCGAGCTCGGCCGGCTGCTCGTCGACGCGGACACCCTCACCGAAGTGCCGGTGCGGATCCCGATCGCGATGCTCAACCGGCACGGCCTGGTCGCCGGCGCGACCGGCACCGGCAAGACCAAGACGCTGCAGCTGCTCGCCGAGCAGCTGAGCGCGGCGGGCGTGCCGGTCTTCGCCGCGGACGTCAAGGGCGACCTCTCGGGCATGGCGAGCCCGGGCGAGGAGTCGCCGAAGGTGGTCGAGCGCGCGGCGTCGGTGGGTCAGCAGTGGTCGCCGGCGGCGTACCCCGTCGAGCTGCTCGCCATCGGCGGCATCGGCACCGGCGTGCCGCTGCGGGTCACCGTCAGCGCGTTCGGGCCGATCCTCCTCGCCAAGGTGCTCGACCTCAACGACACCCAGGAGTCCAGCCTCGGCCTGGTCTTCCACTACGCCGACCAGGCCGGGCTGCCGCTGCTGGACCTGGCCGACCTGCGGGCCGTGGTCGCGCACCTGCTGAGCGACGAGGGCCGGGCGGAGCTGAAGACCCTCGGCGGGCTGTCGACCGCGACGGCCGGCGTCATCCTGCGCGAGCTGGTGGCGCTCGAGGCGCAGGGCGCGGGGGCGTTCTTCGGCGAGCCCGAGCTCGACACCGTCGACCTGCTGCGCACCACCGAGGACGGCCGCGGCGTCGTGTCGCTGGTCGAGCTCGCCGAGCTGCAGGACCGGCCGGCGATGTTCTCGACGTTCCTGCTCTGGCTGCTGGCCGACCTCTTCCACGACCTGCCCGAGGTCGGCGACATCGACCGGCCCAAGCTGGTCTTCTTCTTCGACGAGGCGCACCTGCTCTTCCGCGACGCCTCGAAGGCGTTCCTCGAGCAGGTCGCCCAGACCGTCCGGCTGATCCGCTCGAAGGGCGTCGGGGTCGTCTTCGTGACCCAGAGCCCGACCGACGTGCCCGACGAGGTGCTCGCCCAGCTCGGCTCGCGCATCCAGCACCAGCTCCGCGCGCACACGCCGAACGACGCGAAGGCGCTGAAGGCGACCGTGTCGACGTACCCGCACTCCGGCTACGACGACCTCGGCCGCGTCATCACCGGCCTGGGCATCGGCGAGGCGGTCGTCACGGTCATGGACGAGCGCGGCGCCCCGACGCCGGTCGCCTGGACCCGGCTGCGCGCGCCGCAGTCGCTGATGGCGCCGAGCGACCCGGCCGCGCAGGCGGCGCTGGTCGCGGCGAGCCCGCTCCGGGAGAAGTACGGCACCGCCGTCGACCGCGACTCCGCCCGCGAGCGCTTGGCCGCCCGCCTCGAGGAGGGCGCACGCAAGGCCGCCGAGGAGCGGGCGGCCGAGGCGCGGGCCGCCGGGGCGGAGCCCGTGGAGCCGGAGCCGCGGCGGCGGAAGCCCGCGCGCAAGCCGGCCGGCCGGAGAGCGCCGCAGAGGGAGCCGGACCTGGTGCGGGACGTCGTGGAGTCGAAGGTCTTCCGCGACGTCATGCGCACCGCGGCCCGGGAGATCGCCCGCGGCGTGTTCCGCACCGGTCGGCGCTAGGGCGGGCAGCCCTCAGGCGGACCAGCGCAGCGAGTCGTCGACGAAGTCGGCGAGCGCGTGCACGCCGCGCAGGTCCTCGCGCTCCTCCATCAGCCGGGCCAGCGCCTGGGAGTGGCGCAGGCGCAGGGCCACCCGCTGGGCACGGATCCGGTCGAGGCGCTCCTCGAAGGTGGACGGGGCGGGGTCGATCGCGATGGGGTTCTCCATGACGGCCTCCTCGGGCTGGCTGGTGGATGGGGGTGGCACCAGCGTGGAGGGCGTACGTCGCCGGGGGATTGACGCGCGGTTACGAGCAGGTTCCACGACGCGGGGCGGCGGTGTGATCTACGTTGCACGCGTGACCAGCACCGACGTGGACGAGATCTGCCGGCTGAAGTACCGCTACCTGCGCACGCTCGACACCAAGCAGTGGGACGACTTCGAGCAGTGCTTCGTGCCGGAGGCGACCGGCGACTACAACGGGCTGGTCTTCGACGACCGCGCCGCGCTGGTCGGCTACATGCGCGAGAACGTCGTCGAGGGGATGATCACCCTCCACCAGGCCCACCACCCCGAGATCACCGTCCAGGGCGACACCGCGACGGGTCACTGGTACCTCCAGGACAAGGTGATCGTGGAGGCCTTCCGCTTCGTCCTGGAGGGCGCGGCGATCTACACCGACCGCTACGTGCGGACGCCGGCCGGCTGGCGGGTCGCGCACACCGGCTACCGCCGTACCTACGAGATGACCTGGAGCATGGACGACGTGCCGAGCCTGAAGATCAGCGGCCCGGGGTCCCACACCCACGTGTGATCCCCGGGGCCACCCGGCTCGCAGCGCTCCCCGCGATCCCCGCGCGACCTACAGCGCCATGTCGGTCCACGCGGTCTGCACGACGTCGAGCCCCCGGTCGCGGGTGAGCAGCCGGCCGCGCCCCGGCGGGGCCGGCTGGGGCCGCAGGTTGCCCAGCAGCGGACCCTCGTCGGGGCTGCCGGACAGCAGCAGGCCCGGCATCGCCAGGTCGCGCATCGACTGGATGACCGGCTCGTAGAGCGCGCGGGACGCGCCGCCGGAACGGCGGGCCACCACCACGTGCATGCCGACGTCGCGCGCCTGGGCCATGAGCGGCTGCAGCGCCGCGACCGGCGAGGACTGCTGGGTGGCGACGAGGTCGTAGTCGTCGACCACGACGAACACCTCCGCGCCGCTCCACCAGCTGCGGTTGCGCAGCTGCTCGGGCGTGACGTCCGGGCCGGGGATCCGGCTCTCGAGGTACGCCGCGAGGTCCTTGAGCTGCGGCTGGGCCTGGGTGGCGGAGGTGAGGTAGCCGAGCAGGTACTCCTCGGGCACCTCGCCCAGCAGCGAGCGGCGGTAGTCGACCACCATGATCTGCGCCTGCTTGGGGCTGCGGGTGCGCATGACCTCCTTGAGGTAGGTCCGCAGCAGCGCGCTCTTGCCGGACTGGCCGTCGCCGAAGACGAGCAGGTGCGGCTCGCTGTCGGGGTCGAGCCCGACCGGGGCGAGCTCCTTCTCGTTGATGCCGAGCAGGATCCGCTTGTCGGTGACGTCCTCGGGGGCGGTGCTCTCGTCGGCTCCGGCGAGGCGGCGCAGGTCGGCGAGGTCGATCCGCTCGGGCAGCAGCCGCAGCTTCGGCCCCGCGGGCCCGGTCCACGCCGAGGCGACCCGCTTGACCAGGTCGTCCACGCCGTCGCCGAGGCTCTCGGAGTCGGGCGTGCCGTCGATGCGCGGCAGCGCGCCGAGGAAGTGCAGCTTGCCCGGGACCAGGCCGCGGCCGGGTCGCCCGGCCGGCACCAGCTGCGCGATCTTGCGGTCGATCTCGGAGTCCATCGCGTCGCCGAGGCGCAGCTCGAGCCGGGTGCCGAACATGTCCCGCATCGCCGCACGGAAGTCCGCCCACCGGCTGGCCCCGGCCACCACGTGGAAGCCGAAGGTCAGACCACGGGTGGCGAGCTGCTGGATCTCCATCTCCAGGTCGTCGAAGTCGGCGCGGATCGTGCTCCAGCCGTCGACGACGAGGAACACGTCGCCGTAGCCGTCGTCCACGCGCCCGGCCGCCCGACGCGAGCGGTAGGTCTCGATGGAGTCGATGCCGTTGGCGCGGAAGTACGCCTCGCGGCGGTCGATGATCCCGCGGACCTCCGCGAGCACCCGGCGTACGACGTCGGGCTCGGCGCGGCTGCCGACGCCGGCGACGTGCGGCAGGGAGGCCATCGGGGCGAACGTGCCGCCACCGAAGTCGAGCACGAAGAACTGCGTCTCGAGCGGGGTGGTGGTCAGCGACATGCTGGTGACGATTGTCCGCAGCAGCGTGCTCTTGCCCGACCGTGGCCCGCCGACGACGGCGACGTGGCCGCCGGCGCCGCTCAGGTCGACCGTGAGCGTGTCGCGCCGCTGCTCGCGGGGGCGGTCGACGGTGCCGAGCGGCACGACCAGGCCCCCGAGGTCGCGCCAGGCGGGGGCGACCAGGCCGAGCTCGGGGTGCTCGGCGAGGTCCATGAGCTCGTCGAGGGTGTCGGGCACGTCGAGGGGCGGCAGCCACACCTGGTGGGCGGCCGGGCCCTGGCCGACCATGTGCTCGACGGCGATGTCGAGCAGCGACTCCTGGCTCTCGGGCTCGGCGACCGGCGTCGGCTCCGGCTCGTCGGCCTCGGGCACCTCGAGGGTCAGCACCTCGGCGACGGTGAACGGCAGGATGCCGCGCACGTGGCCGCCCTCGTCGCGACGCACCCGCCTGCGGCCCGACGGCGGACCGGAGACGTACGCCGCCTTGAACCGCACCATCGACGTCGGGTCGGGCTTGAGGTAGCCCAGGCCGGGCACCGGCGGCAGCTCGTAGGCGTCCGGCACCCCCAGGACCGCCCGGGACTCCTGCGCGCTGAACGTGCGCAGGCCGACCCGGTAGGACAGGTGCGACTCCAGGCCGCGCAGCCGGCCCTCCTCCAGGCGCTGCGAGGCCAGCAGCAGGTGCAGCCCCAGCGACCGGCCGAGGCGTCCGATGGCCACGAAGAGGTCGATGAACTCCGGCTTGGCCGAGAGCATCTCGGAGAACTCGTCGACCACGATGAACAGCGACGGCAGCGGCGCGAGGTCCTCGCCGGCGCTGCGGGCCTTCTCGTAGTCGCGGACCGAGGCGTAGTTGCCCGCGTCGCGCAGCAGCTCCTGGCGGCGCACCATCTCGCCGGACAGGGCGTCCTGCATGCGGTCGACGAGGGTCAGCTCGTTCTCGAGGTTCGTGATGACCGCCGAGACGTGCGGCATCTCGCTCATGCCGGCGAAGGTCGCGCCGCCCTTGAAGTCGACGAGCACCATGTTCAGCTGCTCGGGGCTGTGGGTCATCGCGAGGCCGAGCACGAGCGTGCGCAGGAACTCCGACTTGCCGGAGCCGGTCGCGCCGATGACCAGGCCGTGCGGGCCCATGCCCTGCTGCGCGGACTCCTTGATGTCGAGGTGGACCATCGCCCCGCCCTCGCCGAGGCCGATCGGCACGCGCAGCCGGTCGCGCGCGGGGCGCGGCCGCCAGGCGGCGGTCGGCTCGAAGCGGCGTACGTCGCCCAGCCCCAGCAGGTCCATGAAGTCGCTCGGGCCGGTGATCTCGCCGCTGGTCGGCTGCTCGACCGTGCCCGAGGCCACGGTGTGCAGCGGGGTCAGCCGGCGGGCGCACGCCTCGGCGGTGGCCAGGTCGCACTGGTCGGCCTTGGCGGGGATCGGCTCCTCGCGCAGCCGCAGCGCGAGCACCGGCTGCCGGCCGTCGCGGGTGGTGCGGCCCTCGACCTGGATCCGCAGGCGGGTGGCGTCCTCGAGCTCGTCCCAGCGGGCCGGCAGGTCGAGGATCGTCATGCCGTGGAGGCCGTCGGGCGGGACGACGTGGTTGCCCGGTGGCAGCTCGCCGCCGTCGACGACGAGCAGGATGTGCGGGCTGGCGGGCCGCTCGTCGGCGCCGAAGCGCGGGCGGTCGGCGAGGTCGGGCGGCAGCAGCGCCGCGAGGTCGGCGAGGTTCGTGGTCACCATCCGCATCGGTCCCACCGCGTCGGACTGGTGGGCGCTCTGGGCGTGCGGGAGCCACTTGACCCAGTCCCAGTGCGCGAGGTTCTGCTCGGAGGCGAGGACGGCGACGACGAGGTGCTCGGGGGAGTGGAAGGTGGCCGCCTCGCAGATCATCGAGCGGGCCAGCGCGCGGGAGGGGTCCTCCGGACCGCACACCTCGATCCGGTCGAACGCGCGCAGGTCCACCGACGCGGGCAGGTCGGGCTGGAGCCGGTGCACCACGAGCAGCCGGTGCAGCGCGGAGGCGGCGGCCGGGTCGACCTGGTCGATGGGCGCGCTGTCCGGCGGCACCAGCTCGACGGCGAGCGGCTGCGCGCAGGTGCCGTAGCGCACCTGGAGGAAGCGCGGGTCGCTCGCGCCGCGCTCCCAGACCCGGGACCGCTCGTCGGCGATCGCGGGCAGCGCGCTCGGCTCGGGGTGGTGCCAGGCGAGCGCGCGGCGCTGCTGGTCGGCGGACTCGCGCGCGAGCTTGCGCACGGTGGCGAGGTAGCGCAGGTACTCCGTGCGGGAGCCGGTGACCTGCTGGGCGCGCTGCTTCCGCTGTCGGTCGATCTGGACGACGATGAAGCCGATCGTGGCGAAGAGGAACATGCCCGCGGCGATGAAGCTGCGGCTGGAGCTGCCGCCGCCCTGGCCCGCCATCGTCGCGACCAGGACGATCGAGCCGAGGCTGCCGAGCATCGGGATCGCGTTCATGAGCACGCCCGCCGCGCCCTCGTGCTGCTCGATCTGCGGCGGGGGCTGGAGCACGAGCTGGCCGGAGGGCATCTCCGGCTCGTCGGCGCGTGCCCCGCGAAGCGTCGTACTCACACCCAGGCTCCTTGAAAGGCCTCACGGCCGTGTCCGCGGACGAGCCGACGTGGGCGGCTCCGGCGCCATCGTGCCCCGGCGACGGCCGCCCAACCCTGCTCGCGGTCGCTCGATGATAGGCAGGGCGGGAAGCGCCCACCAGCGGCCCCGCTACCCTCCTGAGCCACCGGGCGCACACGCCGCATCAGGGTCGTAGCAGGGTCACAGCACCGTCACGGGAGGACCGATGGCCGGGGGCACCACCGACGTGCTCACGCTCAGCGTGCACGGCTCCGCCGGCGTCGTCGACCTGGTGGTGCCCGCCGAGGCGTCCGCGCGCGACGTCGCCACGGCGTACGCCGAGCAGGCCGGCCTGGCCGCGGTCCCGGCGCTCGCCCGCGCGACCGGCGCCGCGCTCCCCGACGACGCCGTGCTCGCGGACGTCGGGGTCGACGCGGGCACCGTGCTCGTCGCGCTCCTGCCCGGCGAGGCCGCCGCCTCGACGCCCGACGGGTCGGGCGACCGGTCCCGGTCGGCCGCGGCGTCGCGCACGGGTGAGCCCGGGCCGCTGTCGGTGCTGTGGTTCTGCGTCGCCTCGGCCGCGGCCGGCCTGGCCGGGTGGTTCGCCGCCCAGGCCGGGCCCGGGGACCTGCGCGACGCGGCGACCGTGCTGCTGGCGCTCGCCGCGCTGCTGGCGGTCCTGCCCGTCGGCCGCTTCGCCGGGCACCGGGCGGTCGCCGCCCCGGCGTTCGCCGGCGCGGCGGCGTTCGCCGTCCTCTGGGACCCCGCTCCCGAGCGGCTCCCGACGGTCGTCGGTACGACCGCGCTCGTGGCGGCCGTCGCCGCCGCGGTCGCGCGGGCGCTCGACCAGCGGTCGGAGGAGGCGCTGCGGACCTGGATGCTGGTCGGCAGCAGCGTCTTCGGCGTCACCGTCCTCGCCGCTCTCGCCGGGTTCTCCGAGCAGGTCGTGTGGGCCGTGCTGCTGGTCGCCGCGGTCCTCGCGGCGCGGCTCGTGCCCGGGTGGGCCGTCGACGTGCCCGACCAGCTGCTGGTCGACCTCGAACGGCTGGCAGTGACCGCCTGGTCGGCGCGCGAGCAGCCGCGCGGCCGGCGCGGCCGCACGATCGTCCGACCGCACGCGGTGGCCGAGGTCGCCGCCCGTGGCTCCCGCGTCATCACCGCCGCCTCGGTCGCCGTGCTCGCCGTCGCCGCGGTCTCCGCGCCGCTCCTGCTGGCCACCGCAACCGTCCCGATGGACCGGATCGGCGCGCGGGTGCTGGTCGGCGCCTCCGGTGCGAGCCTGCTGCTGGCCGCGCGCAGCTACCGCCACGTGGCCGCCCGCAGCCTGCTGCGCGCCGCGGGCCTCGCCTGCGAGGTCGCCCTCTTGGTGCACCTGCTCGACCACCTGGGCGGCGGCTGGGGCACGACCGTCGCGGGCACCGCGGTGCTGGTCGCCGTCCTCCTGGTGGTGGTCGCGGTCGCGACCGGGCGCGGCTGGCGCTCGGCCTGGTGGTCGCGGCGGGCCGAGGTCCTCGAGGGCGTCTGCGGGTCCTTCGCGGTCGCGTCGGTGGTCGTCGCGGTCGGTCTCTTCCGTGCCCTGTGGGAAAGGACGTTCTGAGGTTTAGGGGTCGGGGCGCCGGGTAGATCGATGCCTGTCCGCCCGGGCGACCGAGCGGGCCCCCAGACCTGACGAGCAGCAGCCGGGACGGCCATCCCGGAGCTCGGGGACAACCGACCGGCGGCGACTGCCGCTGACCACGTGAGGAGAAGCGACATGTCGCAGGGCAACTTCGGACAGGGAGAAGCAACACTCAGCCGCGCGGCCGGCATGGTGTCGGACGCACGCAGTGACTTCATCAGCCTCGCCGGCACGCTGAGCGACCAGCTCAGCGCCCTCCAGGGCAAGTGGGTGGGCGAGGGCGGCCGTGCCTTCTTCACCCTCCACCAGACCTGGAACGAGAAGCAGCGCACGATCGTCAACGCGCTCGACGACTTCGCCGCCTCGCTCACCTCGACCGAGCAGCTGAACGTCAACACCGACCAGGAGAGCGGCGGCGGCATGAGCCGCATCGCCAGCCGCCTGCAGTGACCACCAGGACCTCAAGGGAGACAACGACATGAACCTCGACGGCATCCGCGTCAACCACGCCGGCCTGGACACCGCTGCGGCGGACCTCATGCAGGGCGTGAAGAACATCGACGACCGCCTCAACCGCCTCGAGAGCGAGCTCGCGCCGCTCCGCAGCGACTGGGACGGCCAGGCCCAGCAGGCCTACCACGTGGCCAAGGCCAAGTGGGACACCGCGATCACCGAGATGCGCAACATCCTCCAGGACACGAGCGCGGCGGTCAGCCAGTCCAACGCCGACTACTCCGCCGCGGACAAGCGCGGCGCGGCCGCCTTCGGCGGCTGACGGCAGCACCAGCACAGCAACACACCTCGAAGGGGTCGGCGCCGTGGCGCCGGCCCCTTCGAGGACTCTGCGCCGGCGCTAGGCTGCGCCCGGCCGACCGGCGACACCCCCGCGAGGAGACACGATGAGCCAGGCGCCCACCAGCACGTCCGGACTGGTCCGGGTGACGGTGGCCTCGGGCACCCGGCGGGTCGACCTGGTGCTCCCCGGCGCGGTTCCCGTCGCCGAGCTCCTCCCCGAGCTCGCGCGCAGCGTGGGCCTCCTGGACCCCGCGACCGTGTACGGCGGCTACCGCGTCGTCACCGCCGAGGGGCGCGAGCTCGCCGGCGACGCGGGCCTCACCATCCAGGGCATCGAGGACGGCGGCCTGCTCACCGTCTCCGCCGGCGTCGACGACGAGCCGCCGCGGGTCTACGACGACGTGGTCGAGGCGATGACCGACGTCGTCGAGCGCGACCTCAAGCCGTGGGAGCCCGCGTCGGGACGGCGTACCGCCCTCGCGGCCGCCGGCCTGCTCATGGCGCTGGGTGCGGTGGCCCTGCTCATCCAGCGCGGCTCGCTGCTCGCCGGGGTGGCAGCCGCCACCGTCGCGGTCGCGCTGGTCGCCGGCGCGATCGTGCTCTCGCGCGCCCAGGACGAGCCCGAGGCGGCCGTCGCGGTCGCGTGGATGGGAGCGGCGTACGCCGCCGTGGCCGGCCTGATGCTCGTCACGGACGACTACCTCTTCGGGCTGCCGATGGCGGCCGCCGGTGGTGGTGCGCTGCTCGCGGGGCTCGTCGCGCTGGTCGGCCTCGGTGAGGGCCGGACCCTGGTGTCGCCGCCGGTCGTGGTCGGTGCGGTGCTGCTCGCGACCGGGCTGGTCATGAACGCCGTCGACGTCGACCACCGGGTCGTGCTGACCACGACGCTGGTGCTGGTCGTCCTCGCCGGCTCGATCTTCCCGTGGCTGGCGCTCGGCGCCACCGGGACGAGCGTCGAGCAGCTCTACACCGTCGCCGACATCACCGCCGACCCCGCCGAGATCGACCCCGTCCGTGTCCAGTCCGACGCCCGCGTCGCCCACGAGATCCTGCTGGGCATCTCCGCGACCGTCGGCCTGCTGCTCGTCATCATCGCGCCGCTCGCCGTCGCGCTCGGCCTCTCCGGCACCATCCTCGCGGTGGTCGCCTGCATCGTGGTCATGCTGCGCACCCGGCAGTACCGCACCGGGTCCGAGGTGCTCGTCGGGCTCGTCTCCGGCATCGCGGGCCTGGTGTCGGTGGCGATCGCCGTGCTGTGGCTGCACCCGGACTGGCGACCGGCCGGAGCGGTCGCGCTCGCCGCGACCGGCGCCGTGCTGCTCGCCGCCACCCTGCTGCCGGCCACCCCGTCGCTGCGGCGCGGCCGGCTCGGCGACCTCGCCGAGTCGGTCTGCCTGCTCGCGCTGCTGCCGCTCACGGTCCTCGCGACCGGCGTCTTCGCGGCCGTGCGGGGCTAGTCGCCGATGGCCACCAAGAAGGACCTCGTCGAGGCGCACGCCTTCAGCCGGCGCCGCCTGGTCACCGCGTTCGTCTCCGGCGCGCCCGGCGGCCGTGAGGTGGAGCCGACCCGGCCCGGCCGGACCGTGGTGGGCGGCGTCGCGCTGGCCGTGCTGCTGGTCGCCGGCGCGGCGATCGCGTCGATCCTCAGCCCGCGGTCGCCGAGCGGCTGGACCGACGGCGGTCTCGTGGTCTCCAAGGAGCGCGGGGCGGCGTACGTCATCCTCGAGGGCGGCGACGACCCCGTGCTCCGCCCCGTCATCAACGTGACCTCGGCCCAGCTGATCCTCGGCTCCGACCTCGACCCGAAGGTGGTCAAGCAGTCCGAGATCGACAAGCACACGATCGGCGAGGACATCGGCATCCTCAACGCGCCGGCGACGGTGCCCGACGCGGACCTGTTGCTGGAGTCGGGCTGGACGGCCTGCACCGGCACCGGCGCCGGGGTCACCGTCGACGTCTCCGAGGAGACCCGGGTCCGCGAGCTCAGCGGTGCCGGGATGCTCGTGCGGTCCCGCGGCCGGGTCTACCTGCTCGCCGAGTCGGCCACGCCGGACGACAGCGGCCAGACCCGCGCGCACAGCTACCTCGTGCCGGACCGCGGGTCGGTCGACCTGCTGCTCGAGCAGCTCGGGCTGCCCATCCGCGACGAGGCCGTCGAGGTGCCGCAGCGGTGGCTGGCGCTCTTCCCCTCGGGCGGTGCGCTGAGCTTCGCCAGCTTCGGGCTCCAGGGGTACGGCGAGCGGTCCGACGTCGCGGGCCAGGACGGCCTGCCCGGCGACGCCCGGGTCGGCGACCGGTACGAGTCCGCCGGCATCGAGCTGCTGGTGACCAAGGGGGCACCGGTCAGCCTCACGCCGTTCGCCGCCGCGGTCTACGCCAGCGTCGAGAAGCCGGCCGGCTACGAGCCGCGCACGCTCCGGCCCTCCGGCGACCCGCAGCTGCGGCAGGTGGTGCCGGCGTACGAGCAGGCCCGCTGGCCGGCCGACGCCCTCGCCGACGTGGACGGCGAGCACTGCGCCGTGCTCCGCGCCGACCCCGACGGCGCCCCCGTCGTCCGGCTCGCGACCGACCCCACCCCGGAGGCCTCGGCGGTCGCGCGGGCCGTCCCTGCGGCCAACGTGGAGAGCTCCGTCGACGCGGGCCGCGGCGCCTACGCGCTCAGCGGCAGCTGGGACGGCCGTGAGATCGGCACGCCGTACCTCGTGGACGCCAAGGGCGTCGCCTACGCGCTCGTCGGCCGCGAGGTCGCGGACCGGCTCGGGTACGCCTCGGTGGATCCGCCGGTGGTCCCGGACAGCTGGGTCAAGCTGTTCGACAAGGGGGTCCCGCTCTCGGTGGACGCCGCGCTGTGCCCGCCGGAGCAGCCCGGCCGGGAGTCGACGTGCGAGTGACCCGCGCGGTCGTGGCCGGTGCGCTCGCTCCGGCCGTGGCGGCGTTCGTGCTGGTGCCGGTGGGGCCCGCGCACGCCGAGACCGTCGACTGCACCTCGACCGCGGCGGACGCGCCGGCACCCTCGTCCTCGACCGACCCGAGCGTCCCGCTCGACCTCCTCGGCGTCGAGCGGGCGCACACCTGGTTCGCCGCCCAGCGCAAGCGGCCGGGGGCGGGCGTCCGGGTCGCCGTGGTGGACTCCGGGGTCGCGCCGAGGGCGGCGGGCACGGCGATCCCCGTCGCCGGTGACAGACCTCCCCGGATCAGCAAGAAGCCGGAGGTGGTGGAGGCGCACGGCACGATCGTGGCCGGCATCATCGCCGGCGCCCCGCGCAGCGGTGACGGGGCCGACGAGCCCAGGGACGGGGCAGCCGGGGACGACGACAGCGGACGACTGGTCGGCGTGGCGCCGGGCGCCGAGATCGTCGACGTGCGCGTCTACGACTCCGCCGGCGGCGCGGAGGACGAGGACCCCGTCCAGCCGACGAACCTGGTCGCCGGGCTCGAGTGGGTCGCCGCCAACGCCGAGCGCCTGGGGATCGGCGTCGTCAACGTCTCGCTGGCGATCGGGGAGTACCCGCCGCTGACCCGGGTGCTCGAGCGGCTCGACGCCGCGGACGTCGTGGTGGTGGCCGCCAGCGGCAACCGGCCCGAGCAGGAGACCGACCCGCTCTACGCGGAGTTCGGCCCCGACCCCGACGCCGCGGAGGACGAGGGGAGCACGGGCCCGAAGCCGGGGGAGGACGCAGCCGGGCTCGTGTGGCCGGCGGCGTACGACGAGGTGGTCGCGGTGAGCGCCACCGCCGACGGGACCGACGCCGGCGACGCGACCGATCAGGTGCTCCAGAGCAGCGACATCGACGTGGCCGTGCCGACGCACGGGCTGGTCTCCTACGGCCTCGACGGCGGGTCGTGCGGGGTGTCGGGGTTCTACACCTCCTGGGCGGCGGCCGTGGTCTCCGGCGTGGTGGCGATGCTGCGGTCCGCCTACCCCGACGAGACCGCCGACCAGGTCGTCGCCCGGCTGCTCGCCACCGCCAGCGCGAGCGACGAGCAGCCCAACGTCCAGACCGGCGCCGGGGTCGTCCAGCCCTACGAGGCGCTGACCCGGTCGCTGCGCCCGAGGAAGGACGGCACCCTCGAGGCCGCCTCCACCGAGGGCCGCTCCGTCGAGCGCGCGACCGCCCCGCCCGAGGAGGTCGACCTGCTCTCCGGCGCCCGCGACCGCGCGGTCTGGTGGGGCCTCGTCGGCGGCGGTGCCCTCCTCCTCGCC
Organism: Nocardioides sp. IC4_145; assembly: GCF_011250565.1. GTDB lineage: Bacteria > Actinomycetota > Actinomycetes > Propionibacteriales > Nocardioidaceae > Nocardioides. The sequence goes on along the minus strand of NZ_JAANMS010000010.1, from coordinate 2,618 downwards.
CTCGTCCTCCGCCCGGTCCTCGCCCGCCGCCGCTCCTGACCGCTCGGCTGGTCGAGGAGGGCCGTCAGGCCCGTCGCTGGTTGAGCAGGCGAGCGCCAGCGAGCCGTGTCGAAACCCGGTGACCGTGGCGGCGCCCCTGCGCCCGCCCCCGGGTCTCGTCTCGACATCGCCCAGGCCGCCAGCCGGCCTGCGCTGCTCGACCGGGGGGTGCCCCACAGACGACGAACGGCGCCGCACACGAGTGCGACGCCGTCCGGGTGGCGGAGGATAGGGGATTCGAACCCCTGAGGGCTGTTAACCCAACCCGCTTTCCAAGCGAGCGCCATAGGCCACTAGGCGAATCCTCCGCGGAGGAGCGTACCGGTCACCGGCGACGCCGGTGAAATCGCTCCCGGGCCGGCGGGAGCGGGCTGGTGTTGGTCGTCCCGCCGGGGCTCGCCTAGACTCCGGGGCAACCCCCCGTGCGGCGGTACCTCACCCAATCCCCCAGGGCCGGAAGGCAGCAAGGGCAAGTGGGCTCTGCCGGGTGCACGGGGGGCCTTTGCGTTCCCGGGGCGGGCCGGTCCGGCGGCCTGTCGGGATGTCGGTGCCGGTGGTTAGTGTTCTGGCGTGGAGTCACCCCTCGCGCTGTACCGCCGCTACCGGCCGGAGACGTTCCGTGAGGTCATCGGCCAGGACCACGTCACCGAGCCGCTGCGTGCCGCGCTCGCGAACAACCGGGTCAACCACGCCTACCTGTTCTCCGGCCCGCGCGGGTGCGGCAAGACGACGTCGGCGCGCATCCTGGCGCGCGCGCTGAACTGCGAGAAGGCGCCGGTCGCCGACCCGTGCGGGGAGTGCCAGAGCTGCCGCGACCTGGCCCGGGGCGGGCCCGGCTCGATCGACGTCATCGAGATCGACGCGGCCTCCCACGGCGGCGTCGACGACGCGCGCGACCTGCGGGAGAAGGCGTTCTTCGCGCCGGTGCGCAGCCGCTACAAGGTCTACATCATCGACGAGGCGCACATGGTGACCACGCAGGGCTTCAACGCCCTGCTGAAGCTGGTGGAGGAGCCCCCGCCCCACCTGCGGTTCATCTTCGCGACCACCGAGCCGGACAAGGTGCTGCCGACGATCCGCTCGCGCACGCACCACTACCCGTTCCGGCTGATCCCGCCGCGGCTGCTGTCGTCGTACCTCTCCGAGCTGTGCCAGCAGGAGGGCGTCGACATCGAGCCGGCGGCGCTGCCGCTCGTCGTCCGTGCCGGCGCCGGCTCGGCCCGCGACACGCTCTCGGTCCTCGACCAGCTGCTGGGCGGCGCGGGACCCGACGGCGTCACCCACCAGCTCGCGACCGGGCTGCTCGGCTACACCCCGGACACCCTGCTCGACGAGGTCGTCGACGCGTTCGCCGCCGGGGACGGGTCGGCGGTCTTCGGCGTGGTCGACAAGGTGATCGAGACCGGCCAGGACCCGCGCCGGTTCACCGAGGACCTCCTGCGGCGGCTCCGCGACCTCGTGATCGTCGCCGCGGTCCCCGACGCGCCGGCCACCGGCCTGATCGACGTCTCGGAGGACCAGGCGGAGCGGCTGGTCGCCCAAGCCGCCCGGTTCGGTGCCCACGACCTGAGCCGCGCGGCCGACATCGTCGCCACCGGCCTGACCGAGATGCGCGGTGCGACCGCGCCGCGGCTGCTGCTCGAGCTGATCTGCGCGCGCGTGCTGCTGCCGGGCGCCGACCACGGCGTCGAGGGCCTCGCGGCCCGGCTGGACCGGCTCGAGAAGCGCGTGTCCATCAGCGGTACGCCGTCCGCCGCCGCGACCGCGTCGGCCGCTCCGGTCGCCCCGGCCCAGGACCGCCCGGCGCCGCTGGCCCACGAGCCCGAGCCGGTCACGCCCGTCCGGACGGTGCCGCACGTCGCCCCCGCCACCACGGTCTCGCTGCCACCGGAGGCCGCGCCCGCCCCTCCCGAGCGGCCCGCCGCCGAGCCGCCGGCCCCGGCGCCGGCCGAGCCGGCTCCGGCGCCGAGCCAGGCCGCGCCCGCCGCGGTCCCGGCTCCTCCGACGCCCGCTCCCACGACTCCGGCGCCGGCTAAGCAGGCGCCCGCGGCCCAGCAGCCGGCCGAGCCGGGCGGGCTGACCCTGGTCGACGTGCGCCGGCTGTGGCCGGACATCGTCGAGGCCACCAAGCTGCGGCGCCGGGTCACCTGGATCCACCTCACCCAGCACGCGCAGGTCGTGGCGGTCGACGCCAGGACGCTGACGCTGGGCTTCACCAACGCCGGCGCCCGCGACTCCTTCGACAACGGCGGCAGCGCGGAGATCGTGCGCCAAGCGGCGATCGACGTGGTCGGCTCCGACTGGCGGATCGAGACCATCGTCGATCCCGGCGCCCGGGCCGACGTGCCGCCGCCCCCGCCCGCGTCCGGTCCGGCCTCGGGCCCGGCCGCCCCGGCGGACCCGCCGCCGTGGGCGCAGCCGGGCCAGCCGACCGCACCCGCGGTGCAGCCGGGCGCGCAGCCCGAGCCGCCGTTCCGCGAGGGGCCGCCCCCCGGCCAGGACGGCCCGCCGGCCTGGGCCGACGTACCGCCCGACGACGACGCCGGCCGGGCGCAGCACCCGCAGGACCAGGCCCCCAA
>NZ_JAANMS010000098.1 GCF_011250565.1 Nocardioides sp. IC4_145 | reverse complement strand
CGCTGAAGTCGTCGATGGTGCCGCCGAAGGTGTTCCGGTCAAGGCCGAACAGCTCGAGCAGGCGCTCGTCCCAGCGAAGCTCGCCGGTGGTGAGGTTCCAGTCGAAGGCGCCGACCCCTGCCGCGTCGACCGCGAGCTGCCAGATGAGGCGCTCGTCGCCGTAGTCCGCCTCGAGTGCTGCGAGCTCGAGTTCAGCCATCACGGGGGTGGCGAGCAGCTCGAGCAGGGTGATGTCGTTCTCGTCCCAGGGGCGAGGACTCGCGTCGAACA
>NZ_JAANMS010000097.1 GCF_011250565.1 Nocardioides sp. IC4_145 | reverse complement strand
CGCTGAAGTCGTCGATGGTGCCGCCGAAGGTGTTCCGGTCAAGGCCGAACAGCTCGAGCAGGCGCTCGTCCCAGCGAAGCTCGCCGGTGGTGAGGTTCCAGTCGAAGGCGCCGACCCCTGCCGCGTCAACCGCGAGCTGCCAAATGAGGCGCTCGTCGCCGTAGTCCGCCTCGAGTGCTGCGAGCTCGAGTTCAGCCATCACGGGGGTGGCGAGCAGCTCGAGCAGGGTGATGTCGTTCTCGTCCCAGGGGCGAGGACTCGCGTCGAACA
>NZ_JAANMS010000096.1 GCF_011250565.1 Nocardioides sp. IC4_145 | reverse complement strand
CCCGGCGACGCCTTGCGCCATCCCGTCCGCGGCGTCACGAATTGAACACGGCCACCCACGGCAAGTGGAGGAGGCGGGCCGCCCTCGCGCGATCCCATCAGGTACTGGTGCTCGTTCCGGCGCTAAGCCCGGATCCACCGATGATCGACGGTCGTCGAGTGGCGTGAGCGTGCCGTAACGGACGGATGCCCTTGCGGGCTTGAAGAATGGGACTTCTCTACGGTTCCACTCGACGAAGCACGAAGGGCATCCGACAGATGCAACTTTCTCACACCACTGGGGCG
>NZ_JAANMS010000095.1 GCF_011250565.1 Nocardioides sp. IC4_145 | reverse complement strand
TCCTCGGCGGCAAGATCGGTCACCGCTACCACGACCGTGTCGATCGGCTCGCCGGCCGCTGAAGCTCGCTCAGCGTCCGCTGACTCGGCGTAGCACCCCTACGGGGGACGCTACGCCGAGTCGGCGTGGAGAGCGCCTGCGCGATCACCTGTGGGCGAACCGCAGGCAGGCAATTAAGGACTGGGGGCAGAGCGTCCTCTCATCCGCCGACATGCTCTTTGGCCAGAGTCGAGCCGCACGCAACTGCGGTGCACCTCCCGCTGCAGCCGACAGGCGGCGGAGGGACGCAGCGCAAGAGTGCCGAACCGCGGCGTGAGCGGTCACTCGATACAGAT
>NZ_JAANMS010000094.1 GCF_011250565.1 Nocardioides sp. IC4_145 | reverse complement strand
TCCTCGGCGGCAAGATCGGTCACCGCTACCACGACCGTGTCGATCGGCTCGCCGGCCGCTGAAGCTCGCTCAGCGTCCGCTGACTCGGCGTAGCACCCCTACGGGGGACGCTACGCCGAGTCGGCGTTGAGAGCGCCTGCGCGATCACCTGTGGGCGAACCGCAGGCAGGCAATTAAGGACTGGGGGCAGAGCGTCCTCTCATCCGCTGACATGCTCTTTGGCCAGAGTCGAGCCGCACGCAACTGCGGTGCACCTCCCGCTGCAGCCGACAGGCGGCGGAGGGACGCAGCGCAAGAGTGCCGAACCGCGGCGTGAGCGGTCACTCGATACAGAT
>NZ_JAANMS010000093.1 GCF_011250565.1 Nocardioides sp. IC4_145 | reverse complement strand
GGACCCGGCGCGCTGGGAGGCGTTCTCCAGCGAGGCCCAGCGCAAGTTCGCCGAGCTCGACGAGGCCGGCGAGGACTGACCAGCAGCACTCACCAGCGAGCACCACAACCGAACAGCGGAACCGCAGGGCCAGGTCTCTGGCCCGCTCTCCCCGCCAGCTGGCGCACCTTCCCCGGTGCCAGGTGGCGGCACTTCCCCGTCGGGGGAGCGGGCAGGAGACCTGACCCTGCGGCACCGCAGCAGCACGCACCGCCCAGCACGCACCACCCAGCACCACCACTCCGCACCACCCAGCACCACGACATCAGGGGTCGAGCCGATGAGCACCACGCACGTGACGTCCGCGAGGACGACCGACGG